>JBBCAW010000013.1:0-146609 GCA_051382295.1 Bdellovibrionota bacterium FG-1
TTGGCGGACTTCTTCGGCGATCACGGATGGGTCTTGAGTTTTCATTTTCCTGCCTCCAAAAGTATGGACGCGGGAAGATTAGCAGATCAGATCATGTTTGGGGCCACCGTGGATACGCCCTGGCTACGAATAGACGGCGATTGCATAGCAATAGGCTCGGCGTTCGGCTTGGGAAAGGTGGCTCGCCAACTCAAAAAGCTGGTTCGGAACCTTGGTATAGTCCGATTCCAAATTGGTGATGACTTTTCTATTTTTACTCATACGACTACTCCCTTAAATCGTCCTCAGCATTGCCCAGCCTAATCGCTGGTTGCCTTGGACTCTTCATGAGAATAGCCGAACGATTGTCGAAAACCTGAGGTGGGGAGAACTTACGAAATTATTACCCAGTGAGGTACGGACTTGATGATGGCCTGAGCTTGCCATTACTTTGCTTAAGATAAGCATAGAAGGCGTCACTGGTGAGTCCCAATATTGCCAAATCGTCTTTGTACTGTGCCCGGAGCTTCTTGTTTCCATGCAGTCTTTCTCGAATCACTCTAGCAGTCAGAGTCCGACGCAAAGTTCCGGGCCGTGCATTGACAGACCGATCATCCCTGAACATAAATCCGAGCTTCTTATTTATGAAGGGTGCAAGAGGAAAGGTCTGGGGGTCTTCGCGGTCTGCGGGTTTAAAATAAGGACTAAAGACAGCGTAAGCACCAAAGATAAGCTCTCTGATAAACGGTGACTTCGAGAAATCCAACGACAACCAGCCGTCTTCCGTTTTCACTAGGTAACGCCCCATAGCCCCTAACTTCCGTCTCAAAGCTTTCAGTTGCTTTTCCGATGGATCTTTTACGCCTACCAAACAATCTCGGTCGCAGGAAATTGGATAATACAGACGCTCCAATCCATAGCGCAGTAGATTCGCCGGACGTTCAACGGTTAGCCATTGACCAAAGGTTGCCCCCTGACCAGTCAGTCCTATTTCCGATTCAAGTTTTTTAACCCAAGAAAGGTTTATGTCATCCTCTTCCCCTCGAAAATGATCAAAATACTCAACGGCCGCATTGAATCGAATACGCCTCTCCTGCTCGTACCGATCTATCTCGCAAATGACGGCTTGGACATACTGGGCAATGGTATTGTAATTTTTAATTCGAACCTTTGGGACGGATTTGTCAAAACCGATTTTAATTCCGCGTTCAGCGAGGACTTGCCTTAAAACCCATTCCAAAATCTGAAAGATATCCGATGAAATGTCGGATTCTCCGAAGTCCTGTGTCTTGGTGTGGGTCTTGCTACTGTCCCACTCGATTACTCGAATTTGTTTGGATAATTTCTTAGACATTACCAATATTTTACGTGCTCCATGTCTCCGATACAAATGGAATCTATATTGCCATTGTAACTTCTCCCCACCTCGTCAACGCCCTCCCTTGGCGTGCTTTAATGAAGTCATTGGGAAAAGCATTTCGACTTGAGGAAAGCCAAAATTGCCCCGACGCCTTACTATCTGTTAGTTGTATTAACTGCGGTAAAACCGCGATTGGTTGTTTTATGGTGGCTTTTAAGCAGATAAGTCCTGAGTTTATGGATATCGCAAGCATCCTTGGCAATGACTTTGGACGATTAAACCAGGTAGCTTCGGCAGTTCCGGCCATGGGGCGATCAGGACTTTATTCTGTTCGTCAGATTCCCCCTGTGGCGACCCAACCGAACGTTCGGATTGATAGCCTGTTCCAAAATCCCGTTATGATTCCGCCAGAGACCCATAACCAAGATGCACTGATTACCCCAAAGCAGGCTGCTGCCCTACTCGGGGTGAAGCTTTCAAACATCTATTATTGGTCAAGCCGGGGGGAGATTCCATTTGTCCGAGTTGGCCGTCAACTGCGGTTTGAAAGCGCTCAATTAATTCTACACTTTAAAAGTATTCAAAAGTCAGGTAATAAACCCACCAAACCGAAATCTGGTAAAGTTGATGACTTTGAAGCTCGGTTGAGTTCTTTGAAATCAAAATTCTCAAGACCTGCTGATAAAACTCGAAAGGAGTAGTCAGTATGGCAATTAGAAAATTACCTAGCGGAAAATTTAAATCATTGCTGCGGGGAACCGATGGGCATTGGCTGCCATTGGGCAGCTTTAATACCAAGCAGGAAGCTGAGGCAGCATCCCTCAAGGCGCAAACTGAAAAAGAATCAGGACGGGCGGTAACTGCTGAGTTGATACGTCTCACGTTGAATGATTATTTCATTGAATGGGCAGATGGGGGTACCAGCAAGGCATCAAATGGATGGAAGCTTGATCAAATTCGAATGTATGAACAGTATGTGAGTCCATTAATCGGCAAGAAACGACTTGATCAACTTAGGTCTGCTGAGATTGCCGAAGTTCTAAAGGCAGTGGCGAAACAAGGGAAGTCTGTTCAGATGCAGCTTCATGTTTATAACCTGCTTCACAAGCTTTTGGGTGATGCCGTAGAAATGTTTGAATACCTACGAACAAACCCAGTAAAGCGAAGTCTTCGTCCTGAAGTTCCCGAAAAGGAAACGGCCCATCTCAAGGTTGAGGAAGCGGTTCGTTTGTTACAACATGTTCGCGGTAAACCCTACGAATTAGCCATTTGGCTTAACCTGTATGTTGGACTCAGAGTAGGCGAAATCCAAGCGTTGACCTGGCAAAATGTTGACTTTGAGGATGAAGAGATTCGTGTACGTGCCACCTATGTGCGTAAAGAAAGGCGCATCCAGGACCATCCAAAAGGCAAAAAGTGGCATGACGTCACAATGCCTCCTGAGCTTCTAAAAATGCTCCAGGTGGAGAGTATCGGAAAAAAGAAGGGAGACTTTGTGGTTTCGTCTGCTCGGCAGGAGATGCTTGGCTACGGTGGCTACCTTCGTGCCCTCAAAAGCTACTGCAAGGAAGCGGGATTACCTGAGATAGCTACGCACGGTCTCAGGCATTCAACATCTGGGATCTACATGGCAAATGGGGCTACTCGGGACGATCTCTACCAGTTATTCAAGCACTCTTCGTCCGATGTCACAGCGCGATATATTCACTCCAAAGGTGAACATATTCAGCAAGTCGCAAAGCTTATCCGCTTGTTCCCTGAGCAAAATGATTGTAATAACGGGAAACGTATTTCAAACCAATGAAGGTACGTTTAAGCTCCGATGTTGCACGGAAATGTTGCACGGCGCTCTTAAACGGGATTAGCAACCCTAGACTAATCACTCCTAAATTATTGAAATTATAATACAATAGATCTGAAACGGAGAGGTGGCCGAGTGGTTGAAGGCGCACGCTTGGAAAGCGTGTTTACGGGAAACCGTAACGAGGGTTCGAATCCCTCCTTCTCCGCCAGACCGAAAAATCTAATAAAATCAATACCAAACATCACTTCGCGAAGAAATATGATAGAATCAATCCTATATGAAAACACGGTTAATCAGCCTAACACGAGCGGTTTCGATTCTAGCCTTAGGACTCATCTCTTTATGCTCATTGGGAGTCTCAGCCGCAGAAGTACCGAATGAACTCAAGGGCGCAGATTCTCAAAAGCAGGAAAAAAAGAATTCTGACAAAAGCGCCCAAAAAAAGAAAAATAAAAACGTCGATTCCAAGCCCCCAATAAAAGTCCATAGCGAGGGAGAGGGGATCGGATTGAATGGGCAGAGCCTGGATGGATTGACTCTTGATGATGCCGTAATACTCAAAGAGGTGCGTATACCCGGAAAAAAGTAGCATTTATTCATGAAGATCATGCCGAATTTCTTGAACAAGACCTCGAAGAAGCAACTACTTTGCTTGTCCAACATGCGGCGCGAAACATCGAAATCAAGATCAGCAAGCCGCAGAAGATTCGTGTTTCACATGGAAAATCGATTCCAGCCTACACACTTGAAATCCAACCTCAGGCATCTCTTGGAACATGGAGTAATGCGTGTTCACCCGACAGTCGTGGAGTTAGAAAAGGGTTTATTCTAAAGGGAGCTTGGGATGGCTACGGCAAGCGCGTTCTCCAAAAAGGTCTTTTTTCTGTTCACTGCCTCAGTGGTGCCGTCGGCAAATGTATTCGGCTAGGGTATTCACCTGAAACCCCGATACACGCCGCTTGTACCCGAATGATGCGTGCAGATTACTGCGGAGATGGAAAAAGCCACACCCAGGATGGCACGCCCGTAGAATTTTACGACCGGGAAGGAGTGATTGCCAAACCGCCAAAACACCAGTTGTCATTCGAGGCTGCGTGGAATGAAAATGGCGCGGTCTGCATTTATCGTCCAAGATTTGGCGGAAATAACACGCTCGCAGCCATCGAACAGGAATGTCCCGGAAAATTTGCAGGCCGGACTGGTAAATCCTGCCTCGAACAGTTTGATGAACCCATAAAACTACTGCTCAATCGTTCGAATCGTGGGCTACGCCGTTGACCTAAGTGCGGGTGAATGACAGGAGCGAACCCAAGCATTAAGACGTAGCGCGTCATTCCCCAAAACTGAACAATCCACACACTCAGTGGAACGAAATTTGTCAAAACGCATTAAACCAAATAAACTGAATAATAATGATGACCCTCAAGAACATCGTTTTAGCCATCTCTTTGCTAGAAGCACTGTTTCCTGCAACCTCGGCTCTCGCTGACCATTTGCCTTCGGACTCTTGCCGTGCATTCGCTGACCACGTTTTAAAGACAAAAACACACTCTAACATCGAAGAAATTCGTCTGAAAAACTCTATTGTAGAAACGGGAAGTATGGACTCCTCCCGACCCTATATCACCGTCCAACTCAAAAGAGGCGACACGGCCAGAAGCCCGACCATGCTTGAACTCAGGACCTCTCAAGGAGAGACACCCCAAAGCTGGCTCTTGGATCTCGTGGTTCCACCCATGGAAATGTATCGCTATCGGTTTTCAGTTCAAGAAGGCCATTGCTTGCTCGAATCGATCGAGGTCAACAAGAATGGAAAAAATCTCAATCGCGAGAAATGCGCCCACCTCACTGCCCCAGGGGTCACCCTCAAAGAAGCAGAAAAATGGACCGCTCACGCATGCGCTCTCGGAATGAATTTCTTTCCAAAGCCCGTAGAAAAAAATCCGACTTCAAAACCCCCCTTGAATTACAAAGCCGGCGGCGCCTCTTAAGGAGAATTTTCGATGTCAGTGGGCCTGCGCTTTTCAGAACGGATGGCCGGTTGGATCACGCTTGAGGGGCATCCGAATTTTCCGGGCTTCGAAACCGGCGTCAAATACCCCTTTGAAATCAATTTAGGAGTTTTTTCTTCAAAGATTTTTCGACTCTCTCCTCCTCGCGACCTCACAGGATATGCCCTTTTCCCAGGATCAGATCTTAGCCCCTCAAATCCGGAGGTTACCGGACAGCTCACGATCCGTCCAACTGGCATTACCTATGAATTTAAAATCGATCTAGGTGAAGAAAAATACCTCTCTTTCCAAGGGAAAAAGACCTACGCCCATCCACTCAAAGGCTGGAACCGTTTTAGGAACTCCCTCACCATCCTCCCGCTCATCGTAAGCCACGAAGGCCGACAGATCGGCACCGCAGAGCTTGTCTATCGAAAGCCCCTCTGGCATTTTCCTTTGGGAATCCGCTTATCAAAAAACCGAGGCGAACGTCTGAAACGCCAAGACTTGGCGGCCAGGGTCTTGATCATGACCCGGGTTTTTGTCACCCGTTCCGAAACGCTCATCGAGCCCCAGGAACTCCAACACCGCCTGCAAATGGATCTTGAACAAATCCCGGTATGGGCGGAATGGCTCACTCGTTCCACGCTGTTTTGGATTCAGGTGTTATCGCTCCTTTTATTTCGAAGAACCGTCGGCCGGCTAGACGGTGAACAATCCCAACGATTTTCTCGGCTTTTCATGCGTAACTCAACGCTTCGAATTCTAGCGCTCTCGGTCAGCGTGCCTTTGCTGTCGGCAGCTTATTCCTCCCCCAAGTATGTAGCCAAAAAAGGACAAAACGTCCCTACGCCTCCCACCACATCGGAACCTGAACGCTGGATGTCGCTTTGCCACTCACCGACCTCGTCTTGGTCTGAGCAATCTCTAGAGGTCGACTTCGTGATCATCGGATCCGGTGCCGGCGGAGGTGCGGCCGCCTACGAACTTGCTAGCCAAGGCCATGCAGTGGCGATTGTCGAAGAAGGCGCTTACTTTAAACGAAAAGATTTTACAGGCGATCGCGTCGATGTCACCCGTAAATTATTTAGGGACAGCGGTTATAGCTTTACCGTTTCAAATGCGATGCTTTGGTTGCCGACGGGTCGTTGCGTAGGGGGCACGACCACGATTAACGCCGGCACTTGCTTCAGAACCCCGCCACACGTGCTCAACCACTGGCGCCAAACGAACGATCTTCTGGATGTGGATCTTGAGTCCTATTTTCCCGAAGTGGAAACGATGCTGGACGCCAAACCGGTTGATCCCTCACTTCACGGGCCCATCCGGGACATTGCAGCGCGCGGCCTGGAAGGAACCGGTTATATTTGCGAGCCGCTCAAGCGTGCGGAAACCGGGTGCGACGGCCAGGGGTTTTGTATCACCGGCTGCCCCACTGGAGCCAAACGGAGCACGGATGTGTCTTATATTCCGGAGGCCTTGAAGCGGAACGCCCACCTTTTTACTCAATACAAAGTCGAAGAACTTCTCTTTGAAAAAAATCGCGTGATCGGCCTACGGGCCCAACTCCCCGGTTATGGTCCAGAGTTTTCAATTCGGATCTTGGCCAAAAAGACGATTCTCGCCGCCGGAAGTCTCAATACCCCTCTCTTACTTTTTCGAGCGGGCATACATTCCTCGCTGCCCCAACTTGGAAAAAATCTGACCGTTCACCCCGCGCTTACCGTGGGGGCGATTTTCAACCAGAAGGTTCGACAAAAACTCTACGTCCCTCAATCATTAGGGGCGATTCACCCTCATAACAAACGGTTCGTACTCGAAGGTTATACCTTACCCGTTGATTCGGTACCCGTGGGAATGGCACTCTACGGTCGCGATCTTGCTTATCTGATGGATCACGTGGATCGGTTTGCTAATTTTTCGGCCATGCTCACGGACTCAACCCATGGAAAACTTCTCTTATCGAAGTGGGGGGCGATTCCTTATTATCATTTTGACCGAGAGGCAGTCGATCGTCTTCGAAGCGCCACGACTTTACTGATTGAGATGTTCTTTAAAGCCGGGGCTAAAACGGTCTACGCGCCCGTCAAAGGATTTGAACGCATTCGAAATTCGACTGACGCTAAACGCTTGGCAGCCGCTCCCCTCAAAGCGATCGATTTTTTGAATCTGTCGGCACATCACCCCCTAGGCACTTGCGTGATGGGCACTACCCCTCAAAACTCAGTGGTTTCGTCGAGCGGCAAGGTTTGGGGCTACGAAAACCTCTACATCGTAGACGGCTCGGTCATTCCTGGCCCTCTGGGAGTCAACCCCCAAGTGACCATTATGGCAAATGCACTGAGAATCGCTCGAAAACTCGGAACCGACCTTGGAGTGTCATAGCGCAAGTGTCTCAATGCGCTTCACCATTAAACTTTGATCCGCTTGCACCTTCCCACTCACCCCTAAGAAACCATGACCGCGCAAGATCTCTTCGTACTTTTCATACACCTCGGCATGGATCACCAAATCAACCAAACCCTCTTGGTCCTCAAGCGTCGCAAAGCACATTCCCTTGGCAGTCGGCGGCCGCTGACACGCAATGACCAATCCTGCCACCTGGAGCCAACTTCCATGCGAAGCCCCTCGCACGGTTTGACTCGTGACCCTCGAAAATGCCCCCTTGAGCTTTTTGCGCAACACCTGCATCGGATGCCCCTGGGTTGAAAGCCCAAAAGACCGATAATCTGCGCGAATCGACTCATGCTCGGCCATAGGCGAAAACACCGCCTGATCTCCACTTCCAATCCCAGCCGAGAAAAAATCCAACTGCTCCGCAAGATGAACTCCTCGATACGACAAGAGCTCCCATAAAGCTTCGCGTTGACTCAGGCCAAAACACGCAAAAGCGTCGCCCATCGCTAGTCCCTCCAAGACAAGCGGTTTAAGCCTCGTCCGACGAACAAAATTCCCCAGACTTAAAAAAGGTCCTTCCGTAGTACGATTTTCCTGTAATGCGCTAAACTCCATTTCAGACAAACTTCGAACGACCCGAAAGCCGATTCGAATTCCTAGCCGCCCATCGGGACCTTTTTCAAGCGAAGAGTCCCAGCCGGACAAGTGAGGATGCACGGGAAAAACTAAAACCCCATGCCGTTTCACTTCATCGACCAAAGTATGCGAAGAATAAAAGCCCATCGGTTGCGAGTTCAAAAGAGCTTGGCAAAACTCCGCGGGATAATGACACTTAAGATAGGCTGAAACATAAGCCAAAAGCGCAAACGAAGCCGCATGTGACTCTGGAAAGCCATACTCCGCAAAACCCTGGATTTGTTTGAAAATTCGTTCTACAAATTCGAGTGGTAACCCGCTCCTCAAAAGCCCCTCTCTCAGTCGAAGCCCCACGCGCTCGATGGACCCACTCGAACGCCAAGCGCCAATAGCTCGCCGAAGTTCATCGGCTTCGCCCGGTGTAAAACCCGCCAGTTCAATGGCCATCTTCATGACTTGTTCTTGAAACAGCGGAACACCCAACGTCTTACTTAAAATCGGCACTAATTTAGGATGAGGGTAATCGACAATCTCCTCACCCTTTCGTCGCCTCAAATAGGGATGAACCATCTGGCCCACGATCGGCCCCGGTCTGACGATAGCGACTTGAATCACAAGATCGTAATAAGTTTGAGGCTTAAGCCGTCGAAGCATTCCCATTTGCGCGCGAGACTCAATTTGAAAAACCCCGACCGTGTCGCCTTTTTGTATCATTTGATAAGTGGGCAAATCATCGGCAGGCACTCCATAGAGTTTCAATCCGACTTGCTTGAGAGTTTTTTGAATCGCGGTCAACATCCCCAATGCCAGGATATCCACCTTCAAAAGTCCGATGACCGCGAGATCTTCTTTATCCCACTGAACAATGGTGCGCGCTTCCATGCGCGCCGGCTCAATCGGTACCGTTTCAATGATCGGATCGGCAGAAAGAGTAAAGCCTCCTGAATGGATCGACAGATGCCTCGGAAAACCGTAAATTTCATCCATCAGTTTTTGAGCCGTCGGATCATGCGCCGCTACTTCAGGCCTCAGCCCCAAAGCCTTCGAAATATCGCGAATCGCGGAGCGCGTCCGATAGGTGACCACTGCGGCGACCATTCCGGCCCGATCCCGCCCATATTTTTGATAAATATGCTGAATCACTTCTTCCCGCCGCTCATGCTCAAAATCCACATCAATATCCGGCGGCTCTCCACGCTCGGCCGAGATAAACCGTTCAAAAAGTAAATTCATCCGCACTGGATCCACCGCCGTAATTCCTAAGCAGTAACAAATCGCCGAATTGGCGGCCGATCCTCGACCTTGACACAAAATTTCGCGCGCGCGCGCGAATTCCACAATTTCCCAAATAGTCAAAAAATAATCGGCAAAGCCCAACTCGTTCACCAGCTTGAGTTCGTGTTCCAACTGCTGCAAGACGGCATCGGAAATCAAGGCCCCATAACGACTTTGAGCGCCTTCAAAAGTGAGGCGACGGAGATAACCATAAGCCGTTTCACTCGTGGGAATCCACTCGGAGGGGTAACGATAACGAAGTTCGGACGGAGAGAAGCTACAATGATTGGCGATCTTGACGCTATTACGGAGTGCCTGCGGAAGCTCCTGGAAAAGGACCGCCATCTGCGCCGGAGATTTAAGAAAGCGCTCTCCATTAGAAAAGACCTCAAAACCGAGTTCATTTAAATTTCGATTACACCGAATAGAGGTCAAAGAATCTTGAAGCTTACGCCGTTCAGCGTGATGATAGTGCACTTCATTTGTGGCCACTACTTCGAGGCTCAACTGCTGCGCCAAAGACAAGGAGTGCTGGATTCTTTTCTGATCTCGGCCATCCAAGGTTCGCGAAACGGGCAAATAAAGCCGTTCACCAAAAAAGTCCCGCAGCGTTCTGAGCGTCTCCAAAGAGGCAGCACCCTCTTCCGGCAAGGCAAAAAGACCCTCACGCCCCTTCGCGAAGCGGCCATCTTCCATAAACTCTAAGAAACGACGCCACTCTAAACTACAGTCCCCCTTGGACTTACCTTCATGGCTGGCACTGAGAAGTCGGCACATCAGCCCATAACCCGCACGATTTGCGGCAAGAAGCGTGAGACCGGGTAAATCTCCCGCGAGGGTCAACTCCGCCCCAGAAATCAGCTTGAAGTTCACTCGACGTTCTTCGGGCAAGTTTTTCCAAGCGGAGTAAGCTTTCGGAACTCCGTAAACCCCATTGAGATCCGTGATCGCAAGAGCTTGAAGCCCAAGCGCTGCGGCCCTTTCTACGAGTTCCGCCGGATGCGAGGCTCCCCTTAAAAAAGAATAATGAGTGCGACAGCGAAGCTCCGCGTACCATTCGGTCAATCAAAATAACCATGAAGATAAAGAGAAGCGTGATCAACATACACCCAAAGGTGCTCGCCACTCTCCGCCACTACTCGATAGTAATCCCGGCAAAAACCGCTATTTTCAGCACTCTTCCACCACTCTCCTGAAATTCGCTCCGGCCCTTGCCAACTCAAAACCTTCCATCGCCTGCCATCCGAGGCATTCAAACAGCGGTCTTGAGAATCCAAAGGTTCGGGTTGCTTCAAAATCCGAGTCGGACGATCCGAACCCCTCACTTCCGGAACCAAAACATCAGTTTCGGGCATGAGCTTCCGCGAGTAAGCGCTTTCTGGCAGATACCTTTGCTCAGGAAGTGCAACGAAAACCCGGTCTTTTCCGAGTTTTTGAGAAAGTCGCGCCACAAGCCCATCCCAAACCTCTTGTTCTTGCTCTTTCTTTGAGAAGAAATCGCGCTGCTGCCCCATTCCCGGCACGGTTTCGAGCACTTCCAATTCGATTTTTTCGATCGGGCAAAGCAAAGGGGTGCGCGCGAGTTCAAAGGCCAGGCGTTCTCGGAGAATGGGCATTAAAAGCGTCGTCGATCCCTGCGGCAAAGGGAGCTCGATCCGCCATTGTCTTTTCTCGGGCCCAAAGCGAAGTTCCAAGACTGAAACCCGCTCCAGCCGTCCTCGAAGACGAGCCATGGCCTTGTCGACCACTTGTTTCAAGACAAAAACCACGCCTTCAAGATCCACACATAATCCGTGAGCTTCAGGGTCACAGACTTCAGAACGTTCTATCACTCGCGGAGTAGGATAAAACCCCGGCCAGGCTGGCGAAAATTCACCGTGAACAGAAGCCATAACCGCAAGCGCGGTTCTTCCAAATCGGGAGGCCAAACTGGCGCGTGGAAGACACGCAAAAGCGCCCACGTTGAGCACGCCCAATGCCTTGAGCGCGGAACGAAGTCGGGTCATTTGTTTTTCATCATCCACTTGATGGCAAAACGGACTGCCATAATCCGTAAGCGCTTCGAGCGGGAGTTGATGAAGGTCTCGTGTTCGCGCATAATTGGGGTATTTTGCGGCAGCCAAGGCCGAAGCGGCTGTATCAGCGATCGCGATTCGCACCGGAGTACGAAGCACTCGGGCTGCTAGAACTTTTAATCGCGCTTCTATAGTCGCCTCTGAAAAAAGTGCGCGACTTTTTCCGATCTCGATAAAAATCGCTTCGTTTTCACGAACCGCCACTTGTGGACTGAGCCGTAAACAAGCTTCCGCCAAAGCCTTGAGCGCCTGCTCATGACTCCCGCCTCCCACCACCCAAACACAAGCCACGCGTTGACGCTTTAAGGAACAGACATTTGCCATGATTTTTGACCCTTATATTTTAAAATATCGAGAAGCACTTCAGACTCCACCTGGTTTTCCAAAAAACCTGCACCGAGCGGTCTTCCTGACAACCGAGGAACCCAACGTCGAGAAATCTGAAGCTGCACCGAGATCGGCCAGGTTCCGCGCTTTGCAGGACTTTCAGAAAGTAAGATGACGGTAACGCCCCCTTTTTCTGCCGCAAGCTGAAGTCTCCGAAGCAGTTTTTCATCATAAACACCTTGCAGCTCGCGCTGACATCCGGCCAAAACCACGACCTGAAAAATCCCCCCTCGAATGAGCTGATGAGTGCTCCAAAGAGCTTGACCTGGCGGGCTATCCACAAAGAGGACGCGATCGAGCGCGACTTGATTTTGGGGGAAGGCACACGGATAGACGCTAAAGTTTTCTTCCACCCAAGCCACCCGAAGCCCCGGGTTCTGAGCCAAAAAGCGCAACACAATCTGCGTCTTACCTGAGCCAGGGGCGCCACTCACTTCAACTAACGCACCCAAGGGAAGCCCTTCATCCAGCCCTTCAAAAGGGAGGCTTTCAGAGGTTTTTTTAGGCATTTTTCTATACAAACTCAAAAGATCGATGGCATTCATACTCCATTTAGGATATCCATACAGATGTATGGTGTCCACAACTTTGTCCCCCAAACAGGCAGAAACGCTGGCGTACATTGAAAGTGAAATTACAAGGCAGGGTCGCCCTCCCACCTATCGGGATATCGCGCGCGCCCTAGGCTATGACGCCGTCGGTACGGTGCAAGACCATATTAGCGCGTTGATTCGCAAAGGTTTCCTCCACAAAGAGCCGGGTGTCGCACGCGGCATCCGGCTCACCCGTCGAACGGAGTCGATTGATATTCCCATCTTAGGAGCGATCCCCGCGGGCCCCCCCATGGAAGCCATAGAAAACGCGCTTGGCTATCTTTCTATTCCCGCACAATGGAAGGGCGAGATTTACGCTTTACGAGTCACGGGCGAAAGCATGATCAATGCCGGAATTTTTGATGGCGACTTCGTCATCATACATCGCCAAGCTGCGGTTCACAGCGGAGACATCGTCGTGGCGATGATTGATGGCGAGTGCACGGTTAAATACCTCGAAAGAAAGTCGGGGCAGGCGCGGCTCTTACCCGCAAACCCACGATTCAAGCCGATCGAGATCCCGCCTGAAAGCGACAACCTGATTCAGGGTAAGGTAGTTTCGGTGCAGCGGTATTATTAGGGGCGTGGCGTAAGGCGCCTTTTAAACATTAATCCACTGGTTTTTAGATAGTTATAAAAACAACACTACATGTCGTTTTTATAACACCTTTCGAAAAACGACATGTTATGCTATTCTTATCATACATGCCACACTCCCGAAAAAGGTACATTGAACCTCTCCTCAAAAACAGCATGAGCCTAAGTCCCTTAGTGGGAGTCCTTGGACATCGACAAGTCGGAAAAACCACGTTGCTTGAACACCTATCCCAACGATATTTTGTGCTCGACAAAAAAAAGGAACAAACCGAGGCGCAAACAGACCCGCAGAGTTACCTTGCCTCGCGAGCAGGAACTTGGGTAGCACTCGACGAATGTCAAAGCGTTCCGGATCTTTTCCCAGAGCTAAAAGAATGGGTTCGAACGCATAAAAAACCAGGACAGTTTATTTTGAGTGGTTCGGTTCGCTTCAGCTCTCGAGAAGCCATTAAAGAGTCCCTTACGGGCAGAATCGTCAACCTGGATCTACTCCCCTTTACCGTCACGGAAGCGCATTCAGAACCACTATCTGACTTTCTCCTTAAAGCGCTCGACGCTTCTGATTTTATGCGATGGGCGCAGTCCCTTTCATACTCATTGTCGACTATCGATAAACGTCATCAACAACTCAGAAAGTACTGGGAAACCGGAGGACTCCCGGGAGTGTGCTTCCTCCATGATCCCAAGCAAAGACGATTCAAAATCGAAGAACAACTGCTCACCATTCTGGACCGTGATATTCGCCTAGTGAAAAAGATTCAGCTCCCGCTAGGCGATATTCGAGCGGTTTTGACGTCGCTAGCCGAACAGCAAGGTTCACCGCTCGATTTATCACGAATTCGAATTGAGACCGGCGTCTCATTCCCCAGTATCAAAAAATTACTCTATGTCTTTGAGGCAACCTTTCTCATTCGTCCGATTCGAATCATCGGATCCTCAAAGGGCACTTGTGTATATTTTGAAGATCAAGCCGAGGCGAGGAGTCTTACCCCTCAAAAAAAATATTCCGACCTCGAACTCTTTACTCACTCCCTTTTTTTGAACCTCCGCGCCCAATTCGAATACCGCATTGGGGAGACCTATTCTACATTTCGATTCGAAACACGAGGTGGAGCCTTAGTTCCCCTTTGTTTTCAAACTCAAATGGGAACAATGGGGATCATTCCTGTTTTGTCCGACGAAGATGCTTACCGCCAAAACACGGGGAGTATTCGGAGTTTCTTGAGCAAGTATTCTCAATCCAAGATACTCCTCGTTCATCTCTCCAAAAAGGCACCCAAGGCCATCACTGATCGCGTCCTGAGCGTCGCGGCAGGATCGATTCTTTAAATCCGCCCTTCACGTCCTGATACCCCTCGAGCCAGTGGGATTTACTGCCGCTAAACGGCAGTTCAGGCCTTTCGCCACCTACTTAACTCCCTTTACTGCCTCAGGCCGGCAGTAGAAGTCTTTGTCCCCCCACTGAACCGCATCTACTGCCGCTAGACGGCAGTTCAGGCCGCTGACCCTTACCCCAACTCTGTTTACTGCCGCGCACAGGCAGTTGATGCAACTCATGGCCGTGAATCAAAAATCCGAAGCGCCTTAACAGCTGTCCAAAACGTAGACACCCACCATCACTCTATCGATCATATAAAGCCATTACACCTCGAACTCAATCGGCACGCAAGTTGCTCTATGACTCAAACGTGCTGAAACTATCTCAGCCAGGAGATTTCAAATGGCTTCAAAAAATTATCGGTTAATCCTCATCGGACTGTCATTTTTGTCAACGGCAAGTATCTCCGCACAAGCGGATTTGAAGTCTCTCACGGGATTTCAAGGCTATTGGCAATCCGACAACGTGGTCCTCCATTTCGTACTCCAAAATACGAACACTCAAGAGGAACCTTTTTTGGAAAAACACCTCTGCCGCGCCTCGGTCTTTCAAACGACGGGTGAGTGCCTGAATTCAGATCCAAGCATTGTTCTATGGAACGACACGATCAAAAAGCTCTGTGGATCATCCCAGCGGACGGATTCAACCCCCTGTGACCTGAGCTATGAACTAGATCCATCTCGATCGGATGTCTTACTGGAGGGTGTGGTGCCAGCGCCTCATGGATGGAAACCTTCGTCCTATGAGCGGATTAAATGAAATTTAAAAACCGCGCCCGCCCGATGTCCATGGTGATCTTCACAAGTAGGGCAAGTGTTTTCCATTCGGGCCTGAGCAATCGCTCTTTGCCAGGAGCCAATAAAATTGAGCGCCATTGGATTCGAAAGTTCCATTGAGCCAGTATTCTTAAAAACGCTTTTGATCTCTGAAAGACTGAACTTCTTTCCATTCGATAAGGCCTTTGGCTTGTAACAGGAGAACCCCATAATCCGGGGAGAATTATCGCCCTTTTGCCCCGCCACGGGTAAGGCTTCCAAGATGCCATCCCTCGACTGAGCCACGCGATACATGACTTGCGTATTGCGCTTAGCCTTGGCCGTGGATACTGAAGAACTGTAGATTTTCATCTCACCCGATGGCGGGCCATTTTCCCGAGCAAATCGAACTTTACAATAAGGGGCGGAAGTATCCGGAAAAGAAGATCCGATGACTTTTTCTAAACCCGCTGGCACCAGGTTTCCGTTTTGAACAATGAGTTCCAAAGGTGCACTTCCCGGGGCTCCAAAGAGCGAATAATCCTGGATCATGCCTAGGAATAAAAATGAGGACGGCAGTAATTCGGCATTCTCGGCATTAGGTTTTACAGATGGCACCACTTTTGGATTTTGTGCGACCGCCCGAAGTTTTGGAGGCTGGGGAATAAGGTCAGGCGTTTGACTAAGCCAAGATCTCTCTCGATATCTCGGAATAACTTCGGTCCCTGTTCCCTCCGACACAGTGTCTCCTCTGACGCATTTTTAATTATCTACAAAACACCGATAATAAATAAAGACAACGTCTATTGAGGATACCTTTATGCCGCGTCCATTATTAATAGTAATTCCTCTCATAGCGTTAGCTCTAACGGGGTGCAAGGAATCCTCCAATGGAGCCACTGCGGCTTACGCAAAACCTTCACCCAGTGTCTCCGCAAGCGCAACTCCTTCTGCAAGCCCAACCGCCACACCCGCGGCAAGTCCATCACCTTCCGCCACCGCGTCTGCAACTCCTGCAGCAACTCCTTCTGCAAGCCCAACCGCCACACCCTCAGCCACACCTACTGCAACTTCCACCCCCTCCTACTCCATTGCTCTTTCCGTCAAGGGTGGAAGCTTAAGCAGCATCACCGCTAATGGCTCTGCAACAACAATTCTTCAAGCCCTCGTATTGGATCAAGACCTGAATCCAGCACCGGGTCAGTCGGTCACGATTAACCTTCCCGCTAGTGGCGGAACTTCCTCTGCCTCACCAGCGACCACCAACGGCTCCGGCATCGCAGAATTTACGATCACCAGCTCAACCCTGGCCGGTATTTATTCCTACACCGCTACCGCGAACGCCGTAACTTCCAGTAGTACCTCCCTTACTTTTACTTCGGTCGCACCCACCCTCACTGTAACACCCGTGATTAGCCTAGTTGGCCTCACCGCAACCCAAACTCTCAGTACGTCGGGTGGAACCGGGCCGTATAGCTATTCCATCGTCAGTGGCCCCGGTGATGTCAACGCCGCATCTGGCCTCTTCACGGCCTCTTCAGGGAGCACGGGTGATTACGTGAAAATAAAAACCCAAGACTCGTTGGGGGCCGTAGGTTACGCAAACATTACACTCGGCATCGCAGCCACCAATTATACGATGTGCACGAATACCACTGCAACAGCGAGCGCGGGCACACTTTATGACTCCGGGGGCGCAGGAGCCGACTATAGCCCAGGCGAAAACTGCGGATTTTTGATTACTTCCCTTTGGGCCATCACCGCCAGTTTCGACTCCTTAGGAACCGAAGCTGGATATGACCCTGTCAAAATCTACGACGGGGCTGACACCAGCGGAACACTTTTAGGTACTTTTTCGGGATCAGCCACGCCCGCTAACCAAACCGCTACAAGCGGCCAGATGTACGTTAAATTTAACAGTGATGGCAGTGCTCAAGGCACAGGCTTTGTCATGCATTGGACAACCCCTAACCCTACCGAAACGAGTCCGGTGGTCGCCAATTTTACAGCCTCTCCGTGGGCGGGACTCAGTAGCACAGTTTTTAGCTTCACGGATTCGTCCTCCAATTCGCCACGAACTTGGAATTGGAGCCCGACAACTCTGGCTAAAACGGCAACACCCAGCGGCGCCCTACCTGGAGCAGGTTTAACGCCCGTTTCCCTCACGGTTTCGAACGCTCTTGGGACTGACACCAAAACGAACAACGTTTATTTAGGATCTCTCCTCGCCGGAAATACCGTCAAGATGTGTACAAACACCACCGCGACCACAACGAGCGGAAACTTGGTCGACTCAGGGGATACCTTGGTCAACTACAGCCCAAACGAAAATTGCACCCTGCTCATTCAGCCGGTCGGGGCCACGAGTATCACTCTTTCGCTTTCCTCCATCGCAACTGAGGCCGGTTACGACGCCCTCAGGGTTTATGATGGCACAGATGCAAATGGTCCGCTTTTAGGCACATTCTCGGGATCAGCCACGCCGGCTCCGGTCACTGGAACAAGCGGAAGTCTGTATCTTACCTTTGTCAGCGATGGGTCTCTTCAATTTGCAGGTTTCAACGCGTCGTGGACCAGTGATGGCTCGGTCGTGGCGCCAACGACTGATTTCTTTGCGAGTCAGACCACGATTGCCGTTGGGGAAACCATTACCTTGAGAGATCTCTCCGGCAACACGCCCACCTCTTGGGCCTGGGACTTTGAAAATACAGGAGCCACGGATTCCACTCAGCAAAACCCCAGTCATGCTTTCGCAACTGCCGGAGCAAAAACGGTAAAACTCACCTCAACCAATGCTGCGGGCTCCAACTCTCAAACTAAAGCGGCGTATATCACCGTCTCGAATGCAAATAAAATGTGCTCCGATACGACCTCGAGTGCGACCTCAGGGTTTCTTTTCGACTCTGGGGGCCCGAGCGGAAATTATTCGGATAGTGAAAACTGTGGATTTCTGATTCAGCTGGGCGCTGGACACACCGTTGGCCTCAGTTTCTCCTCCTTTAGTCTCGAAGAGGGATCCGATTTCATCAAGATCTATGATGGAACCAATGCTTCCGGCACCCCCCTGCATACTGGCAATGGATTCACAGGAGCTAACCTTCCATCCTCAGTCGCAGCTCAATCCGGATCACTCTATCTAGTGATGACCACCGACTCGTCAGTCACCCGACCTGGATTTAAAGCCACCTGGAGTGAATTTCAGATTTCGTCCGTAGCGGGTCAGTTGCTCTGGCTAAAGGCCGATTCGCTTTCGCTGAACGACGGGGATGGCGTAGCGACCTGGACCGACTCCAGCGCAAACCATAACGATGCAACACAAGGAACCCTAGACAGGCAACCTATTTTTAAAACGAATATCGTCAATGGAAGACCCGTCATTCGGTTTAGTAATACAAACAACACCTACCTAGGACTGACCACTCAGCTCACCACCGTAAGAACAGCCTTTATAGTGACGAAATATTCGGGTGCGGCATTGAATTACCTGTTTCTTTTAGGTGACTCTGGAGCTTATCATTTTCACGGAGCGGCTGGAAATGGATTATTTAGCAGTGATTACGCGTCAGCATCGGTGCTTAACGGTTCAGGTTACATCAACGGCACTGCCACCAGCGTGGCGAGTATGACCCGGCCCACGAGTTTTGCCACGATCACCCTCGCAATGACCGGTAGCACAACGGTCGGCTATATAGCGCAAGATCGA
The DNA here is from genome assembly GCA_051382295.1 of Bdellovibrionota bacterium FG-1. Lineage (GTDB taxonomy): Bacteria > Bdellovibrionota > UBA1018 > UBA1018 > UBA1018 > JBBCAW01. Next base: position 18,931 of record JBBCAW010000013.1, read on the forward strand.
AATATGAACGATCGGAGTTGGGACGGCGATATCGCAGAAATCATCCTCTACAGTACCGCCGTCTCCGATAGCGATCGGATCTTGATCGAAGCCTACCTTCGGTCGAAGTATTCCTTGCCGTGAGGAAGGTACGCTGCCCGAACCCCCCGTCCTAAAATCGGACACTCGTACGTTCAAAACCCCCGTTTTTCAGGCGTTTTGTTGGCCCGACTCTTGAACAACACCCCCACGTGCCGACACCGCCGATCAATACCCTGCCCCTTCCTGAACGCCCCCGCGAACGTTGCCTCGAAAAGGGTGCGTTCTCCCTCAGTCTTCGCGAATGCCTCGCGCTAATCCTGGGGGCAGGCCCCCCAGGCACCGGCAGCCTCGGGCTCGCTAGCAAGATCCTCGACCGCCCCGGGCCCGGTTTTACCAGCCTCGACGAGGAGCGCGCCTTTTTTACCGCCATGGAAAACTCCGGCGCCAGCAACTTAAATGGAATCAATGGCCTCGGCCCTGCGGGCAAAGCTAAACTCCTGGCCGCCTTTGAACTCGGACGACGCTATGCCAATCACCGACAGCTCCCCGCACGGCACGCGCCGAGCGACCTCTCTGAACTCGCCCAATTGGGCCTCACCAAAGTGACCGCTGACTTACGAAACGACGCTCGGGAGTGGCTTGGCTTTGTCTGTATCCATCGTAACGGCGAGGTGGGGGACCTCTGCCTGGTAGAACGAGGGGTCCGTACCCACGTCAATGTTGACCCCGCCGAACTCTTCGCTAGGCTGCTGGCTCTTCGTCCAAAAGGCTTCTTGCTCGTCCACAACCACCCCGCTGGCAACCTCTTTCCGTCGCTCCAAGACTACCAACTCACCCAAAGCGTCGATTCGCTCGCTCAAAGTCTGGGACTCAAGCTCTTGGGGCACTGGATTGTCTCTCCTCGGGGCGAATTTTGGTTTAGGAATAATGCGCAGCATACGGTATAAGCCTCCCATCCATGAAAATGACGCACTCCGACGAAAACTGTCCCAATTGTCTCAAACCCCAAGATCTCTGCATTTGCGCAAGCATCCGCCCGCTAAAAACCAAGCTGAAAGTATTGATTCTGCAACACCCTCAAGAGCCCGATAAAGAACTTGGCAGCGCGAGACTCGCTCATTTAGCCCTTCCTCACTCCACCTTGAAAATCGGGCTTTCATGGCCAAATATCCGCAAAGCCTTAGGCCAAGAAGCCGAAGTCACCTCCGCGCGCTGGGCGGTTTTGTATCTTGGAAGCGGAGTCAAGGACGCTCCTTCAGGCCCCCCGCCTTCAGTCAAGCCGACCGCACCCCGAATTCAGTTTGTCAGCAAAGCAGGCATAGCCGTGCCAGCCTCAAAAGAACCCCTTGAAGGAATCGTAGTTTTGGACGGCACCTGGAGTCAGGCCAAAGCACTTTGGTGGCGCAATGCTTGGCTCCTCAAACTGAAACGGGTGATTTTAAACCCTGCCCAAAAATCACTCTACAGTGAACTCAGGCGCGAGCCCCGGCGCGAATGCCTTTCAACGATTGAATCATTAGCAGAGTGCCTCAGCGCGCTTGGCGAACCTCAAACCGTTGAAAAAGGGCTGAAATCGCTTTTTGGAGAACTTTTGGAAAAGCATCGCGCTCGACCCAAGTCCTCGAAAACCAAGTCCTCAAAAAATTAACGCTTCATTTTACTAAGCATGTCCATGGCGGCTTTGAGCTGGGCGTCTTTACTTCCTGCATTTCCTGGAGCGCTTCTGCCACCCGAGGGCATTCCGCCGAAGGGATTGGCGCCTGGTCGGCCGCCCCGTCCACCCATCATTCCTTGCATGCCACCCATCATTCCCTGCATTTGAGAAAGCGCATCATTCATATTTTTAGCGTTCGGAAAAGCCATCTTCATCATTTGCTCGCTGGCTTGTTTGAGTTTCCAAAAAACGACCGCATTAATCGCGGTCAGAATAAAAACAAAAATCCAGCTGACAATCACCCAAAAAGACATGGACATGGCTAAATCTCCCTGTGGGTCGGCAAAGTACCTCACGGCCATACCTCGTGCAATTATAAACTGATTTCAACACCCAATGTCGCTCAAGGCCATAACTTGGGCGGAGGCCCCCCCGGTTTAACCATCGTTTTCTCGCCTAGACAGGTGGCGCAAAGGTAATCAGGCACGATATGGGAAGGCAAAACCCGCATCTGCTCCGTCCAAAGCGGCGAAATCGCCCAAGCAAAGAGCAACATACCCCACTCAGCGTCGCCTTCGGGACCTTCCGGAATTTCCGATATTTTCAGACTCGCTAAGTCGACCTTGACGGTGAGGCGGTGGGTCGGCAACCGAATCCCCATTTTTTCGTTCGCCTCAACGTCGAGCCGAGCACTATAGCAAAGCAGGGCACCCTCCTCTGAACTCTGAAAAAAAATCTCTCTGGGCACCGGGATATTCGGAAGCAACTTGCGCACACAATCCGGTGCCGATTCAGGATTTTCGAGTTCCATCACCGGAATATCAATTCGTTTGAGCCGGTAAGCGATTTTTGTACTTTTTTGATTTGGATCCTTTTGGACGGATTTTAAGCACTCACGAATCTCGTTCATTTTGAAATCCCGAAACATCGCAACGGGAGGTTCGCAATCAAATTTGGCATCCGGCAACGGATGACTCGTAAAGTCCTCTCCTCCAGGCCCCGCCAAAGGATTTGCCCCAGGTCCAGCTGGACGTCGAACCCGAAGAGTATACGGAATAAGACGATGAATCGCATGGGGGGCTACTCCACGCGAGGGAGCGTCAGAAACACCCTTTTTCCCGGCAGAAGAACACGACCACGCCCCAAGCAAAAGAAACAAAAACGGAGTGATTTTAAAACGCTGAATCATTTTTATTATTTTGGCACATCTCATTTCATTTGTCCCTCAAATCGCGGCATATGGATTGCAACCCTGCGCGCCGTCGACGCGCAATCGCGTCTGACTTCAATTGAAGGAGAATGTCTATGCGTCGTCACCTGATTGTCATGATCGTAACGTTAAGTGTCGCGGCTCTCGGAGCCGGATGCTCGAAAAAAGCGAAACCTAGCGTCGTTCCCGTCGCTCCCACCGTCTCTCAACCCCAGGATCCTCAAGCCGGGGCCACGACTGAGACCGCGCCTGCAACCGCACCAACGACCGCGGCCGAGCAACCCTGGTCACTTACGCTCAAGTCTGAATGCGCCCAAACCGCACAAGATCAATGTGTTGGTAAATATGGATTCAGCGTCACCCAGGAAGGAAAATACCAGGTCGGTCCAGGCCCCAAGGGACAAATCAAAAACGGACAACTCACGGAGGGAGAATTTTCAGACCTCAAAACCAAGCTTCAACAGGCCCTCACCACCATCCCCACCGGCGACCATCCCACCGAAAACCACACGGGTGGCGTGATCAATGATAACGACGAGTCGATTTCACTGTCCCGCTCCGGCCAGGATAAGGTCCTTGCCCGCAATACGGGGTCGGATTTCTACTTTTTGACCCCACAACCCAAGGAGAGCCAGGATGTGCAAAACGCAATTCGGGAAATTGCAAAAATCTATTACCGCCTCCCGTTTGGCAATGACTGCGGTGATTCGATCGACAAGGTTGAAAAGCTCTACGATCCCGCGCTTACCTGCCAGGCTGACTCCGACTGCCTCTATGTCGATCCAGAACGTGGATACGAAGTCATCCCGCCCGGCAGTGAAGAATGGATTTTTACCGAAGACTGCCGTCTGATCAAACCACTTTTGGTTGCCAATAAAACCCAGATTCTGAGTGCCGCACAGGGGCTCATTGAAGCCTACGATCTAGCCACCCAGAGTTGTGGGGCCGATTTTTATCGCAGTGAATGTACATATGATCAAAAACCCACCACGAACCCACCGGTCTGCGTTCAAAATCGTTGCCAAACACGTTTCTAGGGGGAAAGGCCGGTGTGAGCCTTTCCAGCTCCGCCGGCCTTCTAAAAAAAGGACAAACTTTATGTGTTTAAATGGAAAACCACCGATCATTTCTGGTGTCCTTTTTTTTGCCCTCCTAGGCACCCTGGGATGTAATCCCACCCCTGCACCTGCTCCCATCCCCGCGCCTAAAGCGCAAACGACCAACCCCACCGTGATGCCCTCTCCCGAAGAGACCCCGGTCACCGCCCCGGCAACAGCCCCGGTCCCCCAACCTTCCGCTGCAACGGAAGAAGAAGAAGGACTTCCACCCATCTCGCCGGATATTGTTTACGCAGTCGGGTGGAAATCGCTCGAGCTTGACGCTAACGGGGCCACCACTCTCGCGGATTCATCGGGCCACTACAGCACGGATCGAAATATGTGCCAACGTCCAGGCGACGGCGCCTATGACCTGGGGACATGGAATACACTCTCCAAGGCTCTCAACCAAATTGTGACTACTCCCAACCTGAGCACCCCACGTTGCATCGACTCCCCTGAGGGCAGTAAGTTCTATAATCGAGGCATTGCACAGCTCGTCCTTCCAAACGGTGAAAAAAGAAAACTACTCGAATATGTCAACGTCCAAATTTGCTCCACGATTTCTGACCCGGCGCTCTCCACTCAATTCATCGAACTGGTCGAAAAAACGGTTTTTTTGGCTGACCGAGCGGATGCACTCGAATGCCCCAATTACCGCCCCTAAGAGACCGCTAAAGGCGAGGAATAGATTTTAGCTCTCGAATTGCCTCCAGCATGCGCGATCGCACATGCTCGGTCAGAATATCCACCTGCTCCGCCGACCATTGAGCCGTATCGACCGGGGGAAGTACTCGAACTTGAATTTTTCCGGGCTTAAACCGCCTGTCCTTCCAGCTCATCACTTCTTTCAAGGGCGCACAGACGATGGGCACAATGGGCACTCCTGCCTGAATAGCCATATAGAATGCCCCCTTTTTGAAAGGCATCAAGAGTTCGCCGGTGCGATTGCGAGTTCCTTCTGCAAAAATCCAAACAGAAATATTTCTCTTCCAAATTTGATCAGCAGCGGCCTTCATATCAGCCACCGCACTCTCCCGCTTTTTACGATCTAAAACGATATTGCCGGCCGCCACAAAAAAAACACCAAAGAACGGCATCCAAAGAAGCTCTTTCTTGCCAACCACCACAGTTCTATGAGGATACACCGGCCCCAAATTAGCCATATCCATATTGCTTTGGTGATTAGCCACATAAACACAAGGCTGCGTTGCCTCCAGGTGCTCTAACCCCTGAACCTCGACCTCTATTCCACAAATTCGAGATGCACCCCAAGAATAGAACTGCGCAAAATAATAATCGATATTTGGATTTCCCCAAATCACCAAACAAAGGAAAAGGCCAAAAACACAAGAAAGGATCAACCAAAAAAGAACAAAGATCAGTCGGAGGTAGGTCATGATGGCATCTTTGGCTGGTTTAGATGGCCTGTCAATACCCGGCTTGGGCCATGGCCTTTTCGACAAGTTCCCGAATCAGAGGGCTCTCTAGCCCCTCATTTTTGCTATGATGAGCAATGGGGGTGCCCCGTTCCGGAAGAGTCGTCAAAAAATCCGGATGTTCGTGAACCGAACCCCCTGTCCATTTTCCATATTGAACGATCATCGTTCCATCAGGTTGCCGAATTCCAAAGAGATCATAGGTATAGATAAACACCTTATTCAACGTGCCCACATAATCAGGCGAAACGGTTTCACTCATGACGCCCTTCAGTCCAGTCTTACCGTGCATCAGATGTGAATCCGATGGATCACCCCAAAGTTCGGTATTGGCAAACCAAATGGGCTTATTCCAAACCTGAACGCCGGCATCGCTATCCATAATTACTGGCCGATGTTTTTCATACAACTCCGCTTGCAACACTCTTAGAAACTGATCGGGATAAATATCATCGTAGTCATCCCCAGGATATCCCTGAAACCGTTGACCGAATCTTAAGACCTTTTTTTCATCTATGATCTCATAAGATTTAATGAGCAGAGCCTTGAGATCTCGAGTAAAAAAGGTAATTCCATCCAGAGTCACTCCAGCGGCAGGTAATCGAGGCTCAGGCTCCGAGACCGCTGCCATTGCCCAAGCATTGCAGCGTCCCTGCCAACCGATTTCGTCTGAAACGATAAAGTCGCCATTAGAAATTTCTGTTTTTACCGAAACAGGATCTTTTCCAAGAATTTTATAAACATACTTGTCGTATTTATCCAGGGCACACTGCCCCCCGTTTCGCTCGCTTCCAATCACCAAGATATCATCCGTAACCGGATACCAATACGATGACCAGGGGCGCACATCAGCCGTAGCATCCAACCCCCCTGAGGGAGTCTCACTCACGATCAATGGGCCATAATGATCAGTGGCCTGCAAAAAGGCGTCTGCTCGTTCCGGCACCCTGGGTTGGTCCTGAATGGGAGCAACCGAAGCAGTTGGCGCAGGCACTGGCACTGGCGCAGGCACTGGCACTGGCGCAGGCACTGGCACTGGCGCAGGCACCGACGCAGACGCCAACGTCGGCGCCTGCGTCTGCATCGGCGTCGGTGCCTGCATCGGCGTCTGCGGTTTTTTTCCACAGCCACTGATCACAAACGCGAAAACCATACAGAAAAAAGCAAATTTCACTTCTTTCCTCCTGTATCAGGACCGCAGTTATCAGTACGAACCCCGGTTTCATGAACATCAATCAGCTTTGGATTGGAGTGTTTAGCCATATCGAGCGCCGAAGTGCAGAAATCTGCCACCTCACCCTTAATACTTAGAACCTCTTGGCAAGTCAGGGGTCTTTCAATCGTGATTGTCTTTTCAATTTCCTTGTAACGAAGACAAGTGCTTGGCCGCGTGGCCACCGCAAACCCTCTTTCCATCGAAACCACATTGAACTTGTCCGATAAAACCGTAGTAAAGACGTGCCGCCCTAAAGCAAGATCCATCACCCCTGGCGCGTCCGGAACAAATTCCCGTTCCACATTGGTGCACTGAAGTTTGATTTCCTTAGGTGCCCGTTGATTATCAAATGAGTCGGCGTCCGCACATCGACGCTGAAACTCATCCCAAGTCACACTGAAAGACCGCCCTCCCCCACCCACTCCGGCCACGGCCTGACCGGTGATCCACAAACCGAGTAACGAAAGCCCCATCCATTTTTTAAACTGGTACATGTGTTTTCTCCTTTTTGCCCCGCATTGCGGGTCTGGCAAGCCGCCTCCTTGTGCAACTCAGATGCCACCGCTTTGAACGGGTTTAATCCATCAACCAGACATAAAGAGAAAAACCGAACCCGGTTTTGCACGGATCGAACTTTCATTTTCCGTGCGAAAAGCAGGATCACTCCAAACCATAACGGCGACGTTTTCTCCAAAGGGTACTCAAATTAATGCCAAGAATGCCCGCTGCCTCCTCAAGCGTGGAAGCCGTCGCGAGAACATTTTGAATATGCTTCTTCTCGAGGTCTTCAAGACTGACATCTGAAGCCGTCATTGCTGATAGAGACGAGGCCCCAGGCAAGCTAGAACCCCCAACAGACCCTGAGCCCCAATTCGACTGCGCAAGCTGCTCTAAAAGGCGATCAGGAAGGTCCTCGACTGTTACAAGATCACCAGCGCAAAGAATCCCAGCCCGTTCAAGCGCGTTTTTTAATTCGCGGATATTACCCGGCCAGGGATAACTTTGGATCGCTTTTTTTGCATCCTCACTCAATGGCCGGGGACTTCGCGCCGACGCTACAAACGCTCGCGTCAACAATTGATCCGCCAATGTTAAGATATCTTCGGACCGCTGCCGCAAAGAAGGCATGTGTAACTCAATCACATTGAGCCGGAAATAAAGATCCTCTCGAAAACGTCCTTCTTTGACTTCTCTTTCCAGATCCTTATTGGTCGCCGCAATAATGCGCACATCCACTTTAACGGTGCGAGTGTCCCCCACTCTTTCAAATTCCCGGTCCTGTAAAAATCGCAAAAGTTTGGTCTGCAACCCCGGAGAGATTTCGCCAATTTCATCCAAAAACACGGTTCCGGTGTCGGCCACCTGCAGCCGCCCCATCTTATCCTTAACCGCTCCCGTGAACGATCCCCGAACATGCCCAAATAACTCGGATTCTAAGAGGTTTTCCGAAAGAGTCGCGCAATTGACTACGGCAAAGGGTCCCTTTGCACGAGGACTTGCATCATGAATGTGTTTAGCCAGCAACGTTTTACCAGTACCGCTTTCACCCGTAATGAGGATGGTCGAATCAGTCACCGCTACTTTTTTTGCGATATCCAGCACTTTTTGCATGCGCGGATTTTTGGTCACAATGGCAGAAGGTTCAGATAACGCATCCACTTGGTAGCGCAGGCGACTATTTTCATCGCGTAATTTTCGGAATTCGTCAATTCGCTCGATCAAATGCTCGAGTTGTTCAGGAGTGAAGGGCTTGACCAAATAATCGTAAGCGCCATTTTTCATGGCGGATACAGCAGTGTCTATGGTCCCAAACGCGGTCATGATCACCACGGTCACAGTTGGGAAATATTCGCGAGCCTTACTCAATAAATCAAGACCACTCATGCCATCCATTCGTAAGTCAGTCAGCAAAACATCGGGCACTTGCCGTCTCATCATATTCAGCGCCAACTCACCACTATCGGCAGTTTCGACCTCGTGGCCCATTGCCCTCACTGCGACCTCGATCGTACCACAAATATTTTTTTCGTCATCGACCACTAAAATACGTGCCACAAAAGGCTCCTTTCAGGCTATTTGTACTTGTTTTTTGAAGGGCAAGGAAAAGCAAAACTCAGCACCCCGACCGGGTTCGCTGACCACCCAGATCCGTCCACCATGGGCGACAATAATTTCACGGGCAATCGCCAGCCCCACGCCCGCGCTTCCTGTTCGAGCAATGCGAAGATCGTAATGAGGATTAAATTTATCAAAAATCCGCCCCTGTCGTTTGCGTTCAATCCCAGGCCCCGTATCTTTCACCCGGATTTCAATCTGATCCTCACAAACCTCGAGCTCAGCCTCCACGCGGCCTTTCGACGGGGTATGCCTTAATGCATTGGTGACTAAATTCGAAAGAGCCCATGAAATTTTCGAGGGATCGACTTCTACATAGAGCGAATGGATCTGATTTTTGGTAATTTTATCCACCAGCTCGACGCTTCTTTTACGGGCCTCGGGCTGAAATGACTGAACCGTATGCCGTAATAGCTTAGCCAAATCCGTCCGTTGCAACTCGAGGTGCTGCGTAATCGTTTCAAACTTCGAAACGGATAGCAAATCATCCAGCAAACCTCGCAACCGCTCCACATCATCAATACAGGTAGAGATCAATGCCCGTTGCTGAGAATTTTCGATCGTATGGAGCGTGCGCTTCAAAAGTCGCGTCGCCATAATTAAGCTGGTCACGGGAGTTTTTACTTCATGCGAAAGCGTCCCTAAAAAATGTTGTTTTGCATCCTGCGCTTCCCGAACCAAAGTGACATCAGTAGCCACGACGATCATGTCAGCCTGAAATCGATCTACCCACTCATCGACCGATCTCATGGAGCTTTCGGCCTGCTCAATGACCTCGCTCGCTATGGGATAGGCTTGAATCAAGTAGTGAACTTTTCTAAACTCATCTTCAAGCGTAAACTCAACAGGCATCGTACGTGAAATAGCGGTTAAAACAGCCTTGGATCCTGGTCGTTCAACGTATTGGGCAAGCGAGATCCCCTGGCCTACGGGAAAACCTAAGATCCCTTCGGCAACCGGATTCACATATAAGACATCTTCGCCCCGCATCAAAAAAACACCATCCGTGATGGACGCCGTAATAATGTCCGCCCGTCTCTTTTCAATCAGCAGCCGTCGTACATTCAAGGCCCTATAACACCGCAAACGTGACAAAAGACGGCTAAAACTTTTGGCCACACTTCGGACTTCGGGAACCTCAGAATCGTCAAAACCTGGAACAAACTCAGGAAAATCCTCTTCGATCCATAAGGTGTCCAAAAAGCCCACTAAAGATGAAAGAGGGCGAACAATGGCCGAAACCGCTTTGAAGCTCGCAATCACAAATAGGCTGACAAAAACCGAAAAAAATCCCAGAAAAAAATAGATCTGCCGCCCCTGTTCATGGCGCAGTTTTTCAGCCTTGTAATAAGTGGTGGCCTGAATTCGATCCATCAGAGTGTCGACCGACCCCAGGAAATCCCGATAACTGGATTGCAATAAAGCGTCTCGGCGTCCAGTTTCCGGACCTAATAGAACGCCAGCGTAGGTTTCGTATCTACTTATCACAAGTCGCGAGGATTCTTGAGATTGCCCTAAAAGTGACCGTTCCGAAAGCGCTCGAATCCGAGCCAAGTTATCGGCCGATTTCTCTTCCGCTAACGCTCCATGGTGAGTCGCTATGAGTACATCTCGAAGCCGGGTAACAGCAACCATTTGCTCCTGGGTCTGAATGGCCAGCTCCACCCCCAACAAAGTCGTTCGATGTCCTTGCCAGAACAAAGCCACACAAAAAAGAAGGGTGAGCACAAGAAGCCCGGTGAACACCAAGCCTAAACGCTCTTTTAGCGACAAATTGTTAACCGCTCGCACACGCCCCCCCAACATTCTTGGCTGCCCCCTATAGCAGGAAAGATGTGGGGCTTCTATACACCTGCACACCCTTCAAATCAAAAATGCAGGACTACCGTAACGCAAGCGGCGTACCGAAAACCAAAAATCAATTATTCCAAACACTTACCCATTAAATGCGCCGGTTTTTGATAGAAACGACCTTAAGATTTTGAAGAATCGTGCGAATTTCACGATGCATTTTGAGTGATTCGGCTAGCGAAGCGCGGCCACACCGGGGGGACGCGTCCGAGCCGCTTGCCGCTCCTCATAAGACTGGCAATGGGCACAGAGCCGAGCTTCAGGCAAGACCATCAAACGACGCGCTGGAATTTCCTGACCACACGTCTCGCAAGTGCCAAAACCCCCCGCTGAGAGCTTGGACAGGGCCCTCTCAAGGGCGAGCAGCTCGCGACGCTCCTGCTCTTTGAGTGACGAATCCCGCCCCATTTGCTCGAAACTTTGGGCGAGGTCAATCATTTCTGACTGCTGGAGCATCTCCACACCCGTAACCCCTTCGTTGTTAACGGCGGATTGATCGATCGCCCGCCATCGTTGCATTAAAAGTTCTCGAACTCTTTCAATTGTGATTCCATCCATAAATCTGCCAACCCTCCAGGCATGTGGGTCTCTCTGCGAGTTCTGTTCCATTTATTTTTCAAAAACGGAACACCCTTTGCTTTCTTAATCAGCAATGTCACCCATCATTTTACGCCGATTCATGGAACGCCAGACAATTGACCCCAGCAGTCATGATCCCTACCGGCAAGCGAGTAAGCCCAGAGGGACGCCACGTTGCACGCAATGTGACTCCATCAATATTCGCGGAAAATGGCTTCCTAATGCCGAAGGAATCCGCGAACTAAAAAAGCGTCGAGTGCGCTCAACAACCACCCTGCCTAAACTGACTTGCCCCGCATGCCGGCAACTTCAGGACAAATTCGCGATGGGTGTCATTGAGTTCCGCGGTGAAAAATGGAAAGAGCAAGCAGACCAAGTTCTCGAAACGGTTGAGCGGACTGAGGAAATCGCACGGGCCCGCAATGACCAAGAGCGTCTGCTTTGGTCACGAACCTACCGGGGTGTCACAAAAATTTATGTCTCGCTGCCGGAGCTCGCTCGCCAGGTCGGTCGCACCCTCCAACGTACCTTCAAAGGGAAAGTAGAATACGTGAGGTCGACGGAAGAGCCCTACCTTCGCGTGGTCTGGAATTCGGACCAGGCAGCCACAAGAAGCCCTCGAAAGAAAGCTCCAGAAATTCGATCGCGCAAATGGAGAGGTCGAGGAGCTCGTTAAAGCAATGATTGTAAATAACGACTCGACAACGGTCGTTTCATGACTCGGGCGAGGCGAAGACTGGTTTGGCTGAGCTTCTTTAAATCAACCCCGGTTTTAATACCCATTCCGTTCAGCATATAAATGAGATCTTCCGAGGCCAAATTGCCTGCCGCCCCCGGAGCAAACGGACAGCCCCCTAAACCCCCAGCCGACGCATCGACGATTTTAACGCCTAACTCAAGGGCTCGGAGCGTATTGGCCAGTGCGGTTCCCCGAGTATCGTGAAAATGAACGGCTACGTTCTGAGAGTCACAGGCCCGAAGAGCCGGGGCAAGCACCTGATCGACGTCTTTAGGCGTTGCGACGCCGATGGTGTCGCCAATCGAAACCTGATCGACACCCAACTCGACAACACGCTCAATCACCTTGAGCGCCTTGCGCGCTGAAACCTTTCCCTCAAAAGGGCAACCAAAGGCCGTAGAAACATAGCCCCGAACCGAAATTCGATTTGCCCGTGCAAGCGCAATGACCTCTTTAAACTCCGTCAAAGATTCCCGAATGGTCATGCCAATATTTCGCTGCGTAAAGGACTCAGTGGCGGCCGTAAAGACTGCCACATGCGTTGCCCCCGCCAAAAGCGCTCGTTCCATCCCCTTCACATTAGGCACTAAAGCCCAAACCTGAGCCCTGCCCAGCTTAAGCCTTCTCTCTCGAATGGCCGCATAAAGCTGCGCAGTATCGGCCATTTGAGGCACTCGATCGGGACGCACAAACGCTCCCACTTCTAAATGACGAACGCCTGCCTCCACAAGCCCACTGATAAATTTTAATTTTTCAGTCGTAGAAATGGGTTGAGCCTCATTTTGTAAGCCATCCCGGGGGCCGACCTCAAAAAGTGTGATATCAGCCGCCATTCCCCTCTCCTTCGAGAACGCTCATATCCAGAAACCGGTCGCCCGGCGCAAGCTGCTGCGCTTCTTTGACCAAGATGCGAGTTACCTTTCCAGAAAAAGGTGCTTTGATCGAAAACTCCATCTTCATGGCCTCCACCAAAATCAAAGGTTCGCCTTCCTTCACACTCGCTCCCTCAGTAACCAAAATTTTGCGCACCTTTCCTGGAAACTGGGCCACCAAATCTGCGTCACTCCCCGCCAATGCCCCCCCCGAGCTTCGAGCATCACGCACGATATCGCCATGAAAAAGAGCACCTCCCAGCGCAAAACTCAACTTGCCCCGCACTTCACTCATCATGAACCGTCGCCGCTCGCCGGACTCTGCTTCAGCGATCACCCAACCTCCGGGCCGAGGGGTAAACTTCCAACTTCCTGCCGCCGGAATTTCAACGCGTTTGCCAGAAATTTTAAAATACTCTTTCATGAACCGCTCCCTAAACTCGGGATCTTCCAGGGTGAAGGAAATCCTGTTTTCCCCGAAGGATCGCGCTCACTCGATCCTGCCGCCCCGCTACGCCCTAAACCCGCTGTCCGTCCCGCTGCAACCAAGGCGAGCTCTCCCGGAGAAGGAATAGGCGCGAAGGAAGCAAACTCGGTCCCCAAAAATCCCGTATGGACACGCCCCTCAATGACCGCAGGGTGATCGGCCATAGCACGCAAATAGCTCTGATTCGTGCCCATTCCCAAAATCACGGTTTCATCCAGCGCAAAGCGCATCCGAGCCAAAGCGTGCTCACGAGTCGGCGCATGAACAATCAGCTTGGCCAACATCGAATCAAAAGAGGTCCCTACCTTTTGGCGTTCCTCGATCCCACTATCGACGCGAATTCCGGGTCCCGTAGGCCACTTGAGTCGCTCGATGGTTCCCGGCGTGGGCATGAAATCCTGCGAAGGATCTTCGGCGTAAATCCGGACCTCAATCGCATGCCCGCGCACTGCTGGAATTTCTCGCAAAATCGTATCATTAGGCGCCATGGCCTGCGCGAGCTGCGCCCAGACGAGATCAATCCCGGTCACGCACTCCGTGACTGGATGCTCGACCTGAAGTCGTGTATTCATTTCGAGAAAATAAAAGCCACCCTGTGCATCCACCAAAAACTCTAAAGTTCCGGCACTCCGATATTTCACGGCCTTCAAAAGCCGAAGAGAGGCCTCGAACAAACCTTCGCGCGTTTGAGCGGATAGATGAGGAGCGGTCGCTTCTTCCCATACTTTTTGATGGCGACGCTGAAGCGAACACTCGCGCTCATGTAAATGAATCCCCCCCCCTCGCCCATCGCCAAAAACTTGGACCTCAATATGACGCGGCGCAAGCACGAGCCTTTCTAAAAAGAGCGTGCCATCTCCAAATGACGAAATCGCTTCAGCCGACGCACTCTCGGCAGCGTTCAGCAAATCCTCTTCGCGATCCACCCGCCGCATTCCTTTTCCGCCGCCGCCCGCCGAAGCCTTGAGCAGCAAAGGAAAGCCCACCTTCCGTGCGGCAATCCGGACGTCATCACCCTTTTCAACCCGAGCCCAGGGGAGCGTCGGCACGCCCGCGCGAGTGGCCAATTCTTTAGCGGCAATCTTACCGCCCATGGCCTCCATCGTCTCTGAGCGCGGTCCCACAAAAACCAAACCGGCCTTTTCAACGGCTTCTACAAAAGCCGGACGCTCCGACAGAAACCCATAGCCCGGATGAATGAGTCGCGCGCCCGATCGGCTTGCCGCCCCAACTACCGCTTGAATATCGAGGTAAGATGCCACGGTCTGGACTTCATCGGCATAAGTGAGATGGCGAGCTTCTTCATCTCCCGGGGCGACAATCGCGACGGACTTCAAGCCCATTTCACGGCACGTTTGAAAAACCCGGCAGGCTATCTCAGCACGGTTGGCAACGAGGACTTTCATGATGGAGTCCCTAGCCAAGAAGGTTTGCGTTTTTCGAGAAAGGCTTTGACCCCTTCTTGGCCCTCTTCTGAAACCCTCAGATCAGCCAAGGTTTTTGCCACGTACTCCAAACAATCCCCGTTTTTAGCGCGACGCTCAGGCCACGAAAGATCCAAAACTAATTTTTTAGCGACCGCCATCGCACCGGGGCCACACTGTAACACATTGACCAGCACTCGTTCGACGGCGGCCGGCAACGCTGCGGGATCAGCGACGACCTCATGAACGAGGCCGATCGATTTAGCCTTTTCAGCACTAAACCGCTCCGCGCTCATAAAGAGCCCGCGCGCATGTGAAGCGCCGATCTTGGCGATCACAAACGGACCGATGCAAGCCGGTACAATGCCGAGCCTGACCTCACTCAAACTCAATTGCGTTTCGCTCGAGGCAATCGCGATATCGCAAATACTCACTAACCCCACCCCGCCCCCAATGGCCGCCCCATGAATGGCGCCAATCACGGGCTTAGGAAACTCATTGAGCAACGCAAACATCTTGGCCAGTTGACGGGTATCGCGCAAGTTTTCGCTGTAATCAAAGTGGATGGCCTTCTTCATCCAGTTCAGATCTCCGCCCGCACAAAAAGCGGCGCCCTCGCCCCGGAGCACCACCACGCGAGTTTCTTTCTCGGTCGCTTGCCGAGTAAAAACGTCATGGAGTTCGTCGATCACGACGTCATTGAAAGCGTTTCGAACCTCGGGACGATTGAGGGCGACAGTCAACACCCCGCGAGGGTCCCGCGATACCTGAAGAGTCTGATAAGGCAATTGAGTCATAGTAAGAGATTTCGTACCTCAATTGTGGGGTTGGGTAGAAACTAAAAATTACTTGTCTTTTCTTATCAACTACTATATAACCGCCCCATGTTTAGACTTATCCCTATCACGGCCCTCATCCTCTTGATCCTCACAGCCGGATTAGCCATTCAAGCCCACGCCGACCCTATCGAAATGATCGAAGTCAAACCAGCCGCAGTCGAAGCCGGTAATGAGCTCTCATGGGGAGAATGCCCCTGCTTTCGGTGGACCATCCAAGTCCAAGCCGCCTCGGGCAAAATCGAGACCCAGTCTTTTCTGATCTCCTCGGAGGCACTCTTTCAATTTCGTGAAACCAACAGTGCCAATTTCACGCGCCAACAAAGCCAGCTTTTCAAAGCCGGCGCAATAGAAGCACTTTGGAAACAAGGCCACGTCGGCCTGAGCTTTGATGGAATCACTTGGGGCAATGATCGTGACCGCAGCTACGCAGATCTTTTGCGAACCGGCCTCTATGGCCTGATTCAAGTAGTTAAAACAGAAGCCGTCAGCCTGAAAATTCGCAGCGGCTATGTCTTTGAATCTGAGCGTGTCAATTATGGATCTCAGATTCACCGAGGCACGTTCGAACAGGCCGCGATCCTCAATTGGCATTCACGTCTTTGGAGCGGCCAGGTGAGTGCGCATGTCGGCTTTGATGATGGCCAATTTCTAGCGCCCTCGCAACCCCGCGTTGGAGCCGAAGTATCTACTCGAGTGCGCTTTCTGAAACTCAGAGATCTGGAAGCGGGTCTTAATTTTTCCACCTCGGTCGAACACGACCCCTTTCGCACAATCATGGGCCTAAACCCCGACAACCTCATCTTGGGCCTGTCGATGGATTTAACGTATGACGTACTGGGAGAACCCAATGCGAATCCTTAATGGGAGCATCCTCCTGAGTGGCGCTTACGCGGCCCTCTTGCTCTCTGGCTGCGTTCAACAAGATTATTATTCGCAAGTTCTTCAGGACTGCAATTATCCTGTCAAAAATCTAGGCACCCACATTCCTGACTCAAAACAAACCGAGACCACACTCACTGACGCATGCAAAACGGCGCTAGAAGCGATCCTTCCCTACGACGACAGCTTTCAAAATGCACCCACGGGCTTCAAAGACAAAGTCACTGAAGCCTTTCAAGCTTTGATCGCCTATCCGTTACTCATTCCCAAGGAAAACACGCTCCTAGGCGTGGCCCCTGTCCCCGCGGGCGCTATTGACATGGACCTAATCGACCTTTTTAAGGATTATTCCAACCCCAACCAGAGCCTTTTTAACTCTGTTTTGAATCAATTTCGAACCATCACCTTTAGCTCAGATACCAGTTTGCACGCCGACGCGGCATGGGGTCCCGATGCCGACACCCTCTTTATCAATGGGTCTTTGACGATTTATCCGCCGTTTTGGAACCCTAAATCTTTGCCAGAAGCCTTTGTTAACCCCTTTAATCGAGCTTCCACGCTTGTGCACGAATCACGACATGCCAACCATTTTGATCACATCGCTTGTAACGATCCGAACTCTCCAGGGTTACGTTGCGACTACGACCTCAAGGGCGCATGGGGGTTTTCGATCACCTATTTGCACTATCTCCTTCAAGGATCACCCGATCTCCCCCCGGCCAACGTGGCCTTTATAGGAGTCACCCTGGTCGACATCCTGAAACGCCACGTGAACCACCCATTCTCAGAATTGGCTGATATCATTAGCAAAATAACACCCTTGAACGTAACGGCAGATTGGGTCAGAGAACACGAAGGATTACCGCCGTATACAAAAAATACCGATTGAAAACCTCTGCTTTAGTGAGTAGCTGTGGCGTATGCCTATTTTACGCTCCCATATTCAAACTCAATCGGCTGAATTTCAGGAAAACACCAAGCACCATCACAAGCTCGCCCAGGAGCTTGAAGACCGCTTGAGCCAAGTCCGACAAGGCGGCGGAGCGGACGCAAGAGCTAAACACGAAAAACGAGGCAAACTTTTTGCGCGTGAACGCATTAAGCACCTGCTCGATCCAGGTACGGCGTTTTTGGAAATCGCGCCCCTCGCCGCTTGGGATTTGTACGAGGGCGCAGCGCCCGGTGCAGGGGTCATCACCGGAATTGGGGTCGTTCACGGACGCGAAATCCTGGTCGTCGCCAATGATGCCACCGTCAAAGGTGGCACCTACTTTCCGATGACGGTCAAAAAACATTTACGCGCGCAAGAAATCGCCCGCGAAAATCACCTCCCTTGTGTCTACCTCGTCGACTCGGGTGGCGCGTTTTTGCCGCTGCAAGCCGATGTGTTTCCGGATCGCGATCACTTTGGCCGTATTTTTTACAATCAAGCGCAGATGTCCGCGCTGGGCATTCCACAAATCTCCGTTGTCATGGGCTCGTGCACTGCGGGCGGTGCTTATGTTCCCGCGATGTCCGATGAGACCGTGATCGTCAAAAACCAGGGCACCATTTTCTTGGGCGGACCCCCACTCGTCAAAGCCGCTACCGGCGAAATCGTGACCGCCGAAGAACTCGGAGGAGGGGACACCCATTGCCGAATCTCAGGCGTGACGGATCATCTGGCGGACAATGACGAACATGCGCTGGAAATCGCCCGCGAGATTCTCTCTCATCTCAATCGCAAACCGCCGACGTTTATCGACCGCATTTCACCGGAAGACCCGCTTTACGATCCTGCCGAAATCGCGGGTATTATCCCGACGGATTTACGCAAACCCTTTGATATTCGCGAAATCATCGCACGCACGGTGGATGGCTCGCGGTTTCACGAATTCAAGCAGCTTTACGGCACGACACTGGTTTGCGGGTTTGCCCACATCTTTGGTTACCCGATTGGCATTGTGGGAAATAATGGCATTCTCTTTAGCGAAAGTGCCCAGAAAGCCGCACATTTTGTGGAACTTTGCGGGCAACGAAAAATTCCACTTCTTTTTCTTCAAAATATCACGGGTTTTATGGTCGGAAAGAAATACGAAGCCGGCGGAATTGCCAAAGACGGCGCAAAAATGGTGACGGCGGTTTCGACGGTGCAGGTCCCTAAGTTCACGATGATCGTGGGCGGAAGTTTTGGGGCGGGCAATTACGGCATGTGTGGCCGCGCTTATCAACCCCGCTTTTTGTGGATGTGGCCCAATGCCCGCATCTCGGTCATGGGGGGTGAACAAGCGGGTGGAGTGCTCTCGCAAGTCAAAATCGAGCAGCTCGAAGCGCAAGGCAAAAAACTGTCGGCCGTCGACATCGAAAAAATCCAAGCGCCGATCCGCGAGCAGTACGAACGAGAGGGAAATCCCTATCATTCGACCGGTCGCCTCTGGGATGACGGCATCATCGCACCGTGGAAAACCCGCGAAACGTTAGCCTTAGCGCTCGCTGCTTCACTCAATGCGCCGATTCCGGAGACTAAGTACGGCGTCTTTAGAATGTAACGTTCATTTGGGTTGTGACTGGGGTAAAGCTGGGTTCAACAAAAACTGTTTCAGAGAAATGGCCTTTGCATTCGGACGATTTTTTGAAAAACATCGAGTCACCAAGATTCCTTTTCCGAAGCCCTGTTCGATAGACTGAAAATCCCAATCAGAAACCGAGTCCTGAAAATTTACCTCGATCGGAAATCGCATTTTGATCGAACGATCCACCCACAGAAAATCGATTTCCTTTCCGGCTTTGCTTTTCCAAGTATAAACTTGCTTGGGAGAGGCTAAGCCTTCCCACAAACGAGGCTCAAGTTCACGAATGAGGGCACTCCCAACCGAATATTCAGCCAGGGCCTCCGGTAAAGGAGGCTCCCCAACTCTAAGCCAAGAGGCCAAGTAGGCCAAGCTTGGATCCACCCAGTGAAATTTTCGATCCTTGCGGGGGGCCACCCGGCCTCGTCCCGTATCAAAGCTCGAAAAAGTCATGAGAAGATAAGAATCACCTAATGCATCCAAATATTTTCGAGCCGTATCTCGACTCACGGAAAGATTTTTTGAAAAAGCCTCATAGCTGATCGCATGAGCCCCAACACTGGAGAGTCTGCCGATCACCTCAAGAGCAATATTTCGATCTAGCTTTCTTCGATTAAATTCATAAGCAATGATGTCATCGAAAACTTGGGTCGACGGCTCGAGGCGTGAAAGATCTTGTGGATTTTTTAAAAACTCTTCTACGCGAAAGGGAAATCCTCCTACTTGAAAAAACAGCTCGGGGGACGGTTTAACTCCACAACGAGTGAGTTGATGGGCGAATTCTCGATAATCCATGGGTAAAAGAATTCGATCGGGTGATTGATAGGTCCCCCGTCTTCCTGCCATTCGTTCGGCACCTTTTTTTAAGTCGTAAGCAGAACTTCCGGTCAAAATCACGGTGGTGTCTGCCAGACGTCCGGCATCTACCGCCTTCTTGATTACCCTTTGCCAACCGACAACTGAGGTCACCTCATCAATCACTAACAATCGGGGAGCGTGGTGAGCAAGCACCACATCCAGGTGCGATTCCATCTCAGCCATGTTTTTGATGGTTTCAAGATTGGTCCATACGATGGTTTGAGGATTCCACTTCTTGGACTCGATCAACTGAGCAATCAATAATTTCAAACAAACGGTTTTGCCCGCCCGACGTGGGCCTCGAAGAGTGTAAACAGCCGCTGGTTGACAATCGTCCTCTGAAAATACGAGGGGTCGGTAGAACAAGGACGAGTCTTTGACCCGTTTTAGGTCGACGTCCTGCCAAAGCCCCCCACTCTTCCACCAATCATTATAACTAGTTAGCCCCATTTAAACATAATAACATCCCACGTGCGAAAAAGGCATACCTTTTTTACACCTCAACGTGCGTTCAAAATGTAACGTTCATATTGCCCATCACGCGAGTACCGGCGAGGACATCGCCTTCAAGCGGGATTTCGCCGGTCACGCCGGCCTCAATTTTCGCGCGGGCACTGAGCTGACTGACGACTAAAGTGACATCAGCCATCAAAGTAAGAGCAGGATCGACTTTGTAGGTAGCAGAAACGCCGCCATAGGCGGAACTAAACGAGGGACTCCAAACTTTTCCAAATTGTCCGATGTTGCGAATGTCTGAAATGCCAAGGGGGTCGAGCTGCACGCCCGCCTTATAAGTCCCGTGGTACTTTCCATCACTCGATCTTTGATTGACTCGAACCTCAGTCCCTTGCCGCAGGCTAAAACTAGGAGCGATGGCATCCTTCCCATTCATCACCGAAACAATGCCAGCCATCAACGTCGCGGACGAATCAACCTCGACAGTGACCCCCTTGCCAACCTTGATTGGCGTCGTCGTCAAGTGCTGCTCGGTCTGCAGATAGATCAACCGTGCCAGTTCGTCATTGTCCGTCTGGTAAACCTGCTTGGGCCGATCTTGAATCCCGGCCACAAGGCCAACTTTGCCCGGAGCACCCGATTGATCCCCCCACTTTGCATCGAGCGCCGTCACCAAATAACGAGAACCCACTGCATCCTGTCCCGTTACCAGACGAGCCCCTATCGCTCCATTCTCGCCCGCGCGAGTACCGGCCCCAATCATTGAGCTTGATGCCCGAGCCAGAGGATCCAAATGGGTAATATTAAAGCTCGCCGCCTCAGCAACAAACTTGCCCATTTCACTCGGTACATCGGTAAGGGAGCGCCCCTCAGGAGTAGAAATACGATAATTCATCGTGGCGTCCCAATTACCTTGATGCAAGGCCACGCTCCCATCTTTGTCGCTTACGCCTGCCAGACGCTTGTAATTGAACTGGTAGAGCTGATTGGGGCGCACTGGATCTTGAGTGATCACAGTGGTGTGAAGACCCAAACGCGAGGCCCAGGAAATCACAAAGGTATTCTTAAAGCCTCGAGCCTTGAGCATCTTGGCTTGAAGAACGGCTATATCGCGACAAACTCCTTCAAAATCTTGAAGGTCACCAGTCGGGTTCGGAAGACCTGAGTGAGCAGCAATCTGTTCATCTCCGAGCATCGAATTACGATGGGCCGCGCTCAAAAGCGAATCCCCGCTTACTGCCCCCTGAGCACCGAAAGCCGACGCCGCTCGTTTTTCATCATAATCACGCTCAAGGCGATTTGAAACCATTGAAACAAGCCGGAGAAACTGGTCATTAGTGAGGCCATCTTTTTTGGAAGCAACCCAACTCAGTAGGTCCGCCTCATTTTTACCGATCGCCATATGGTAGGCCTTCATCAAATTGACTTCAGAAAGGCCAAAATTTTCCGCATTCGAAACACCATAATAATAAGGCAAGGATTTAATTAACGCCTGACTCGACTGTTGCCAAAATTTATCATACTTGGCATAACCCTTAGCCGCGCAAGCCTAATTCATGCTTGATGGCACCTTGCCTGGAATTCTCATCGCATTAACGGTACAACCAGGATTCGCATAACGAAAATTACTCAGATAAAGAGAATCGTGGATCGCCACGAGATCCGGACCGGTATCAAAAACCTGCCGTTGCGCCCCCTGCGCGATCATTCCTCGAATCACAATATCCGTGAAATTTTTAGGAAGCTTCTCAATCAACCGCTGGCGACATTCCGCAGGGATCAATTGATTAGCCTGAATCCGCAGGCGCAACGCCTCGAACTTTTCTTGCGAGGCCGCAAAAGCCTTTCCTTCAGTGGAGACCCCAGCAATTCCGACTTCCGCGACTTGTGCGGCCAGAGATTGAAATTCGGTAAACGATTGGTATTGATCGCAATTGCACTTTTCATCGGCGAAGCAAGCGCGAGCGGAAATCGCGGATACCGCGACCACCGCCATCATTAAAGCCCCCCACCGCTTGAAAAATAGCCTTCCCATACGACATTCCAATTATGTCACACAATCTCACAGTGGGTAAGTCCACTTTAGATTGACCAACCTTTAGACAGTTGCCCATAAAGTGACCCCTAAAATAGCAATCAATATTGTGTAATTATTACCTTTTTACCCTGGTTCAGTTCTTGAAGTCAGTCCTCTGGAGAGGATGGGTACGCCATGAGGACTTTTGGACCAAAAACAATGAACCGGGCTTTAGTCGTGGCCGGAATGCTCGCAAGCGGGACCGCGCTCGCGGGGGCGTCCCAGTCCAATCCCATGAATCGTGAGTACTCGATCCAACATGCTGCCGCCATCCACATTACCCCTCGCGGCCAGGAGGGAATCAGCGCCCGCCTTCCAAAGTTACTAGAAAGCCAAGGCATCAACCTCGAACATCAAAAGCATGACTCGCTCAAACTTCCCGCTACCGAAATTTCACTTCGAAAACTACCCTCTCAACTCGGTTCCTATGGGCCTTTACTTCGAGATCTTCAAAAGAATATCACCGACTGGCTATCCTCCTTTACCCTGAAGAATCCAAAAATCATCATCGAGGCACTCGCCGCCGGATATGACGCCGAAGGCCTGCAGGTTTCCGTGCGCCCGGATCTCTACAAAACTCAACAATACTTTGGTTCCGAAAGTGGTATTGCCCTCACCGTCGAACTCACCGTTCCCACGCTTCGATTGTATGCCAGCCAGGTTCGAACACGTGATCTCAATAACGACTTTCTGAATCGCTATGTCCCGCCAGTTCCCTTTCCTTCTTCCATCAACAAAAAAAATGCGCGCGCCATGGGTGAGCTGGCCAAGCGGTTTAGCGATACTTTGGTCCTCAATAATCCCTTTATGGATCTGAGGGATCCCCGCCCGCTTCGCGCGGCAATCACGGTCCGCGTCCAAATCAACTCAAACGGCCAGATTCTATTTGATACGTTAGAGGCTTCCACCAATCTCGACCAGCTCAACTGGATCTACCCGCCCATGCAGATGATTTTTCCTCGAGTGGAACTGCGAGTGAACGACCAAAGATCCTTTCTAGATCCCAAACCACTTCAAGACAAAATCAACCAGAACGAAGCCGCCTTAGTTCGTGTTCTACAACATTACCTCAAAGGGTTTATTGAAAAAGAATTCCCCACCTTTCTCAATTCTATTGTTTATCCAAAGCTTGCTTCGGCATTTAATACCGTTAGATCGATTGAACCCAGCGAAGGAGATGTCTTTCACACCGGAAGCCAACTCCAACTGGGCTTCCGACCTTCCCATCTTTCGCTCAATGAACGTTTTTTATCCCTCGACCTGAATGGTTTTGTGGCCGACCCCGATGTCACCTGGGACGAAAAAGTAGCGCCCACAGCCCGTCCTCGTCCTGCAGCCCTAGAAGCCCTCAGTCCGGAATCTTACGATCTCGCCGTTTCCTTCAGCGAGGACGTTCTGAACCGCATCACCGCCTTGGGCTTTCAAAGAGGGGCCTGGCAACACATCGAAACCGGCGACGCGCACTATGGTCGTTTAGCCCGTGCTCCCGTTTTTTCCGCCCTCCGGAATGGCCATGGAAATCTCAATATCATCATTGAACTCAACACCCTGGGATTCGAACAGCGCATCGGACTCACCAATCCCTATCAAGTCGAACTAAACCTCGACCTTATCATCAGAGCCTCACCTCAAGGGAACGTCTTTAATATTCTCCTCGATCATTACGATGAAAATACCGCACGGATTGACGATCGCTTCTTAACTTCGTCGCTTTTGCGAGAAAAAGTGAGTACGGCTCTTCGCGATACTCTTCGCGAAATGAATCAAAAAAACGTCCCGCGGCGGATCATTGCCGAGGGCTTAGGCGTCCTGGATGATCTCTTTGGCTTAAAAATGAGGATTAAATCCGCTGAATACGACCGTTGTGGATTTATCAATCTCTATATGGAATATGAGGGGCCAGCCCGATGAGACGGATCCTCCGTTCGGCCGGAATCGCCGCGTTTTCCCTCATTCTAGCGCCTCAATGGTGTCATGCGGCTTCATCAGTAAGTACGCCAATCGACCACGCCCTCGGGATTTACATTACTCCCCGGGGACAAAAATACTTCAATCACCATTTGCAAGAAGCGCTTTTTCGCATGCGTGATGGTACCGACTTGAATGATGGCGGAATAGAGAGCTGGCAATACGAGGCCAAAGAGCCCATCGACCTCAATCACCTTCCTATTGCATATCAGCAGTTTTCTACCACGCTCGGAAAAATCAGGGATGCCCTCACTCAATGGCTCAAAGGGTTTTCGCTCAATAATCCACGATTTTCCGCGGATTTCACGAATATCGAATACACGGCAAATTTCAGTAAAATGGGGCTTTTTGTCGACCCCGACGCCACCGTATCACTCGGAACGGGACGAGGCATCATCCTCAATTTGATCGCCGAGATTGTGCCGGATTTGAGAATCCAAGCGGACACCTTACAGGCGCAAGATCTCGATAACCCTTTTTTGAAGTTCTTTGGCGCGACCCAGCTTTGGGCAAAACTCGAGTCCGGTCCGCCCCTGCAAATTAAGTCTCAACTCAGCCTCATCATCAATGACCGTGACGAGGTCGAGTTTGAAATGCTGAATTTTGAAACCAATCTAAAAGATGTCAACTTTGATATCGGCTATACCACGCCGCTTGCGCTCCCGCGGGTACAGGTCACGGTCAACAATCACAAAACGGGCAATCTCAAGCAGGACAAGGTTGAAAAAGTTATTCAGGAGCACAAAGCCACGCTCACCAAGGCCCTTCAAACTTATTTAGGAGAACTCGCACCTCTCAGTATCCCTGAGGCAGTCAACGCCTCTGTCCACGCCCACTGGAAAGCGCCGCTCAGCGAAATCAATCAGATGGACCCTCCCGCGGCCGGGGAACATGAAATCGACGTCAATGACAAATACCTCTGGGGCACCAAGGCTGAAGAAATCCAACTCACGCCGCAATATTTGTTTTTGGGTCTTTCCGCTTTTATCGACGACCCACGCTCGCCGCAACCTTGGGCCGAGGTCTCTCGTGAAATTAGAAATCGTGCTCCTGTACTTCAAACCAATCCGGCAACCTATGATGCCGCCTTAGCGATTAACCAAAACCTCCTCAACCGCCTCTTAGGACTCGGCTTTGCACGAGGGTTTAAGTCGCTCAAAACCATTCCCGTGGACGGCTCCAAGCCGCTTAAAATTCTCGAAGCCCCTGAATTTAAATTTGAGGGTGGCCTAAACAAAAATCGCGGAAAATTTCATATCAAAGTCGAACATGAAGCAGATGGATTTTCTGAAAATCTTGCCTTTCGAAAAAACCTCTCCTTTGAAATGGATATTCTCGCTCGCCTCATCATAACCCAGGACGGACAGAGTTCGATTGTGCTCGATGGCATTGACCTCAACTCTTTGCAGATCGACCTGAAATCGGTCCGAGGGCTTTTCGAAAGTTCGGTAAAGAATGGCCTCCGTGATAAATTGGTTGCGGCCAATGCTGAACTGCGAAAAAAACCAAAAACCATTGTGGACAGCCTTTTCAGATCACCCGTGACGATTCGTGGAATTCCCATGAAACTCAGAGGTTTTCAAGCTGACCCCAATGGATACCTCGTCCTTTATTTTAATTATGATTTTGAACAATAAAGCGGAAAATCAATTATGAATAAGATCGGTTATGGAACTCTCGCCCTCAATCTCTTGCTGTTGGTCACCCCTCATTTTATGCCTTTTGCCCACGCCGCGCCTCCTGTAGAACTGACACAACCGACCGCGGTCCATGCAATTAAGATTGAAAACCTGCCCCCAGGAAAATTCTTACATGCATTCTATGTGGCAGGTCATGAAACTTTTATGCCTCTGGTCGGATCAGTCCTCGAAATCGCGTATATTTTGAAGGCTGTGGACCACATTCAAATCCCAGATAGCGGGATAGTTACGCTTGATGAAACAAAAGTACCTAAGGTGAAATATAGCAATAAGTCCTTCAGTTATTTGGTCTTGGCGATTACCGGACCACTCCCTTCCCAGCTTTTTTTTAAAAATATCGACGATAACCATCTGGTCATTGACCCACGGGCCACGCCAGAAGATCTTAAGAAAAAGCCAAAAATGGAGTTTAGCTCTGAAAAGATTGGATTTATCGACGCGTTCAAGCTCAAATCCAAACTTCCTCCGGGCGGATCAACGATTGTAATTGACGCATCGAATTCATCAAAAGATCTAAAATAGTAGATTCCAAGGCTGAACTTCGCTAAAACCCACAGCGTATGGCAAAACTTAAAATCTGGACGTGGGCATTTCTTTTGTGTTCGGTTTCGGCGTTGGCTTTGGCGACCAATAACGCCAGCGCTGCGAGTCACGATGAAATGGCTCACCTTTTTAAAGGCCTAGAGGGCCACTGGATCGGTGAAGGTTCAGTCAGACAGACGGATTTTGACGGCACGCAGATCACTCACGGTTACCAGATGGATTTGATTTTGAGTCCCGACTCGCTTGCAGCTGATGAAGTCTGGAACGCCACCACTCAACTCAAGTTTGACACGGAGATGACGGGCCAAAACAACGTGAGTTTTGCGCTGAATGGTGATCAACTTTTTGTAGGCGGCAATGGCTATTGGGATCCGGTCAATGTTTCTGAATCCACTTCTTCGACACTCACCTATACCCTGCTCCGCTCTGAGGCCCTCACAGGACGGGTTTATGTGATGGTGTTTCATCAAGAACTCAACCCCACCGAGACCGAACTGAGCGGCTGGACTCAGATTGAACTCAACGGCATGGTTATTTCAGATGAGGCATTTTCGGCAAGAAGATGGTGAGGGGCGGGGGTAACTATTACACTGCCCCATTTGGCACCGGACTCATTCATTTCTAATTCAATAAATCATTCCTAAATTTTTCGGGCGTATTTTCATACACTTAAAAATGGACTCAAGGTGGTTTCGTTTTTAACGCAAGGCATGACTATTGTTTAAGGGCGATAGCAGAGTGGATGGAAACGGTCTTGGACTTTACCATGCACGCACCCAGTGCGAAGCATGGGGCGGAAGGCTCGAGATCACTTCTCAACTGGGAGAAGGAACGACCATTATTCTCAATCTCCCCCGATCGAATCCTCCTGAGTGGTTTGTTGCAGAACTCAAACTCCTGCCCAACTCGACAGTAGTCGTCCTTGATGACGACGAAAGTATTCACCAGATTTGGAGACAAAGAGCAGATTCGCTGAAATTGGGTGAAAATGGCATTACCTTGGCTCACCTCTCTACTCCTGCGGATATTCGCAAATGGTATACTGAGCAGACGCTAACGGGCCCTAAACCCGTACAGTACCTTTGCGATTATGAATTACTTGGCTTCAAGGAAACCGGTTTAGACCTCATTGAAGAGCTCGAAATTGCCACTCGTGTGGCCGCTCACGCCCAATTTCAGTATAGCGGCCTGAATTGCCCGTCCCCGAATTCAGTGTAGAATGAGAAGAAAGGGTTGGCGTCCAGCGTTGAACGCGCCGGACGCCGTGACCTTTGCCTTATGGAACAAGGCCTGGGTCAAGCATAAGTGTCATTCTCGGCTTTCCAGATTTCAAGAGTTACTTGGAGACGATCGGGCCGAAAATCGGGCGACCGGAGCGGCCATCGTCTTGCCTGGCGTGTGACTGTTTGAGGATCTGGTTCAATGGATGGCGCAAGGTGCATGCGGTGATCCTGGAGGATGGCAAGCCCGGCCGCAGTGAGGATGGGCTCCTCCTCCAGCGCGTGGTCTGCTCACAGTGCGGGCTATCGTGGACGTTGCGTCCGTCATTCTTGTACCCGCATCTGTCCATGCAGCCGGATGTGGCCGAGTCGGCCGTATTGACGTATCTGAGTGAGCCCGCCGCGACCTATAAACGGGTGGGTGAACGGATCGGCTGCTCCGCCCGTGCCGTGTGGCGATGGGTAGGATGGGTTGCGCGGTTTTTGGAAGCCGCACAGCTGCTCTCGGAGGCTGAGCTGTCGACCGGTGGCGGGCAATCGGTCACGCTCATCCCGCGAGAGGTCCCGCAGGATCATGAAAAGGCTTATTCACCCGCGCGGGCCGAAGTTTTACTTCGAGCCTTTCAGGGCGTATCCGCCCTGGTTGCATGGGCACGTGCGCAAGTGGCACCGCCCGATGACCCGAGTCCCCTTCGTTTTTGGCTGCTCATGCGATTCCTGGTGTTCCGGGAGATGCACCCCCAGGTGGGGGTACCTCAATCCCCGCCGTTGCCGGTCGCCCCAAGGGGGCCTCCGGTGTAAATCGGCGCCCATGAGTTGGGATGACGAGATTGATGAGCGAAGGCGCGCAGTCGCACTATTCAGATACGCCGTGATCGGTGAGTTGGAGTTTGAGGGGCTCAACCGAGGGGAGCTTTCTGCCCGAATCCAGGTACTTTCCGAAAAAAAGTGGAAGATGCCTGACGGAGAAGAGTACGAATTCACGGCGCGGACGCTTTGGAATTGGTGGATGAATTACAAACGCGAAGGACTCAAGGGGCTGCTCCCCGCGTCGCGAAAGACCGGACCCCGCGAGATCAGCCCAGAAGTGCTCAAAGAGGCCATCCAGGCCCGCAAGGAAGTACCCTCACGCTCCACCCGGACCCTGATCCGCGTGCTTGAACTCAAGAACGTCGTGCCCAGGGGAAAGCTCAAACGCTCCACCTTGGACCGGATTTTAGATGAAGCCGGTGAATCCCGGCGCAAGCTTAAAACCCTGGGCAACAAGCGCTTCACGCGCCTGCTCTTCTCCCAGCCCAACGAATTCTGGGTTGGGGATTATCACGAGGCGCCGATTCTTTGGGTTCCCGCTCGTCAGACCTACGACACCGTCCACATGGGCGCCGTGATCGATCACTACTCAAAGTACGTGCCGCACGGCGAGTGGTACCCAAACGAGCGCATCGCGACCCTGGAGGACACCATTAAGCAAGCTTTTCTCACGCGCGGGCTGCCGAAAAAAATGTACGTGGACAATGGGAGCGTTTATCGCTCCCATGATTTCGCCTTCGCGCTGACGCACCTGGATGTCCGGCTGGTCCACTCCAAGGCCTACCAAAGCGAAGGACGGGGCGTCATCGAGCGGTTTAACCGCACGGTTGCGGAGGGTTTTGAGCCGGAGGCCCGCGCGGCCAAGATCACGGACCTACCCACTTTGAATCGTTTTTGGATTGCTTGGCTGGAGGAGAGCTACCATCTCGTGATCCACGGTTCGACCGGCGAGAAGCCGATGGATCGTTTTACGGGAAGCGGGTTTGTCCCAAAATATCCCGACCCCGTGAAGATCCAGGATATTTTTCGCGTGAAGGAAAAGCGCAAGGTCCATCCAAAAACCGGGACAGTGGAAGTGGAAACCAAGCTTTTTCAATGTGAAAACTTCCTGCGCGGACGTTGGGTCCAGGTCCTGTTTGATCCCTTTAAACTCGATGACGTGCTCATCGTGCTCAAGGGCAAGCATGTCCAGCGTGCGTTTCCCCAGAAAGTGAACGATCCGCAGCCCAAGCCCGAGCGTCCCACCGCGGCTCAGTTGTCGTTTGATTATCTGGGCGCACTCCGAGCCGAGTATGATCGGAGAATCGCCATGCAGGCGCGGCATATTTCCGTCACGGACTTTAAACCCAGTCCCGAGTTTTCCTTGCAACCGTTTCTCGGGCTTTGTGCCCAGATGCTTGGAAAATCGCTGTCCGCTTACGAAAAAGAGAATCTCACGCGTACGTTTAACGGGGTGGGTCCTTTTTCGGAAAAGGTCGTGCGGCTGGCGCTTGAACACGCCATGAAACTACGCGGGCGGGGGCTCCATGTCTCTGTTTACACGCACTACCTCAAGGTTTTTCACTTTGCCGCGCTCAATGCCAATCGCGACGAAGCTCAAAATGTTCCTAAAACCGACAAAAAAAAGGAGACCCCTGACCATGATCATCGCAACCCCTCTAAACGTGCCCCACACGACCCGTGATTACATGCCCGCCACCCCCACGCCGTCCACTGCTCCGGTTGCCGGAACTGCCACCGCTATCGCGCCATCCGACCTGGATCGCTGGCTGAGTCATTTCAATCTCAGGCAAATGCCGTTCACCCGTGCAATACCGGAGGATGGCTTGCTCCCGCATAAAAGCTTCTCGGAGGCGCTCTCGCGGCTGTCACTCGGAGTGCAGTCCAAAACACCGACCCTGCTGACGGCGGAGCCGGGCCTGGGCAAATCCACATTGCTTGGGCAATTCTCCGACGGGCTTGATAAAGGCCGCTACCGGCTGGTGTACACCGCGCTTTGTTCCTGCAAGCCCTTTGGGCTGGTGGGCCAGTTGGCGGCTCGCTACGGCATCAAGGCAGGGCGCTCGGCCGCGCTCACCGCGCAGCTGATCCTGGATGTGCTGGCCAACTCACAAAAGCACGAAATCCTGGTGCTAGACGAGGGCCAGCGGTTGCCACCGGAAAGTCTGGACGAACTGCGCCTGCTCTCCAATCTGGATTTTGACCGGACGCCGCCATTTGCCCTTGTATTGGCCGGTCAGCCCGAACTTCGCACAACGCTCCTTGCACCCGAGCACGACTCACTTTGGCAGCGCCTGTCGATTCGCGCAACGCTTACTCCGCTTACGGATCGGGAAACCGTCGACTACATCGACCGGCGCGTGAGAGCGGCCGGAGCCACGGCAAATCTCTTTCGCCCGGGGGCAATCGATAAAATCTTCGAGCGCACCCGGGGTGTCCCCCGGTTGATCAACAACCTCGCGACCGCCGCCCTGCTGGCCGCCGGCAGCGCCGGAAAAAGGCATGTGGATGTGGCCGAGGTTGAGAACGCGTCCTTTGATCAGGAAAACTCCTGATGGACGCCACGCCGTACGCCACGATCTCAGCCGGAGAACTCGAAACCAAGACCGCCCCCGTTAACTGGATCGTTGAGAACCTGTTTCTCGAAGCGGGGGCGGGCATCCTGGGTGGCGCGCCCAAGAGCTGCAAAAGCTTCTTCGCGCTGGATCTGTGCGTGGCCATCGCGTCTGGCACGCCCTGCGCCGGGCGGTTGCGGACGTTAAGTCCAGGCCCGGTCGTGCTTTTATGTGCCGAAGACCCGACGGCGGTCGTTTCCTCTCGTCTGGCCGCGCTTGCGGCCGCACGGGGCCGCAGTCTTTCTGATTTGCCGATCAGAATTATTGTGGAGCCGCTCGTCAGACTCCCGGAGGGGATTGAACGCCTGGCCGCAACCCTGGTCGATAGTCAGCCCCGGCTGCTGCTGCTTGACCCTTTGATCAGGCTGCACAGGGCCGACGAAAACTCCGCCTCCGAGATGAGTGTCATCCTGGATGGCCTGCGGGGGCTGGCCAGGCGGTCAAAAACCGCGATCCTTCTGGTGCATCACGCGCGCAAGGCTGCATCAGGCAGTAGCGGGGGCGGCCTGCGTGGTTCATCGGACCTGCATGCATTTGGGGATTCTAACCTCTATTTGCGGCGGCTCCAGGATGATGTTCTCGAACTGAAGATTGAGCATCGCGCCGCCGCGCCTCCGGCACCGCTTAAGATCAAACTCGTCGTCAATGAAAATGGCCATCAAACCACCGCGCGATTCGAGGTCACCGATCAAACCGCCGCCGATGAGGACCCCGTCGGAACGCACATCCTGGAACTGCTCTCGGGTGCCAACCAACCCCTGTCCTCAACCGCGCTTCGCGAGAAGCTAGGCGTCCGCAACCAGACCGTGGCACACGCCCTTGAACAACTGGCGGCCGGTGGCCGCATCCTTCGCGTTGGTCGTGATGGCTGGCGCTCCATCCAAAAACAAAGCTGATCAACTGTTCCCCGTTCCCGCCCTATACCCTGGGAACGCGGGAACGCTTCCTGCGTCATATGGAGGCCTCGTCACGCCATGCGCTCAAACTGGGCCGCACTCTGAATTACTGAAATCTGACGCGAGAATGTCACTGAAATCGAGCGTTGGCGGCTACATGCTCAATCCTTGAGGGAATATTTCCCTCTCCTCGCGGAGGTAGGCGACGGAGTTTCGGAGTTTCGAAAAAAGCGCCAAGAGATGCGCGATGAGATGACAAAGTTTGACTTGGAAAAGGTCGCGGCTATGGATGATGGAATCCTCAGATCTTATCACGAGATTGAGCGCCAGGTTCAAATCACCTTGGAGGAAGTGGAAGGACTAAAGAGAAGCGGCGATCTACGAGAGAAATATGAGGCGATTCAGACTACGTCAGTAAGATTAGGGCAGGCTTCGACAGTACTACTAAATCAAACTTAACGCGGTGAGCTTCACAAAGTAACCTGATACCTACTTTAACGAGATGGGCGTCACAAAATGAGCCGATACGATTTCATCCGGAGTCACCAGCAGGCCCCAGCCGGCCAAAAGCAGGCCGGTAAGCGCCATCAAGGGAAAGGCGCGGTGCAGTAGGGTTTGTATGAGGATCATAAGGGACCTCCTATCACGACAAGGCATCGCGGAATTACGCTGGCCATTATGACGAGCGCGTTTGGGGAAAAGCAACCCTCGTGCCAAACCTTTAAAAACGGGGCGTTAAAAAAATAACGCATGAAAACAAATAGATATTAAGGAGAGACCGATCGTCCTCGCTCTTGAGTAGGATCAAACAGTCCGTCTTTATTGAGCCCTAGTGTCATTTTGATCGAATTCTTCGGGCATTTTGACATTCGCCAAGGGGCGGCCTCTAAATGAAATTTAATGCGGTGAGCATCACAAAGTAACCTGATACCTTTTAGGTTTGAAAAACACGCCCACCAATATCAAAGTCGCGCCCAACATCAAAGTCGACAAGGCGTTGATTTCTGGAGTAACGCCAAATTTAATCATCGCGTAAATTTTGAGCGGCAAGGTATCCGATCCAACCCCGGCGGTGAAAAAAGTAATCAAAAAATCGTCAAATGAAAGCGTAAAGGCCATCAGCGCACCGGAAAGGATCCCAGGCAAAATCAGTGGAAAGGTGACACTCCAAAAGGTCTGCCAAGGAGACGCACCCAAATCGTGTGCCGCCTCTTCCAACGAATCGTCAAAACCCTGGAGGCGCGATTTAACCGTGATGATGACGTAAGAAACGCTAAACGTCACATGAGCCAAGATAATCGAAAATGCCCCGAGCGTAATTCGGAGGACGACGAACCAAATAAGAAGGGCGAGTCCTAACACGATTTCCGGCATGATCAGTGGCACGTGAGTGAGTCCATCAAATAACCTGCGCCCCGGAAACCTCATCCGCTCAATCGCAAGCGCAGCCATCGTTCCAATGCCCGTCGACACCAACGTGCTCCACATGCCCACGTAAAGACTCATATTGAACGAGTCCAGCACTAACCGATTAGTTAAGATTTTGCGATACCACTGGAGTGTCCAAACTTGGGCACTGCCCGGACCATCGACCGGCCCTAGAAACGAATAAGCCACCAAAGCCATTAACGGGACATAGAGAAGCAAAAAGGCGAAGACCGTGATCCCTTTAGCAACAGTCGGCGAACGGGGACGAAGCATGGCTTACGCCTCCCCTTCAGAAACGACCGTGGCCCGGCTAGCGACCCCTCGCTCCTCTTGAGAGGTCACGCGCAGGTAAATCATTAAACTCGCCAATACAATCATGATCAAAAGGAGCGAAAGAGCCGAGCCAAACGGCCAGTCGCGCGTTTTCAGAAATTGCTCAGTGATCAGATTTCCGATCAACATCGTTCGCGCGCCTCCCAGCAGGTCAGGAATGACAAACTCGCCCAGTGCGGGGGTGAACACAAAGATCGAGCCAGTAATAATGCCTGGCTTCGTGAGGGGAATCAAAACCTTGAGCAAAATCTTCCATCCAGGCGCGCCCAAATCCTTGGCCGCCTCGAGCAGTGAAAAATCGAACTTTTCGAGAGCAACATAAAGAGGCAACACCATAAAGGGGAGATAATTGGTGACCATGCCGAGCCAAACCGAAAAGTCGGTATTCGCAAAAACAATGGGCTCGTGAATCAAACCCAAAGCCAAAGCAAGCTGATTGACCGGGCCCAGCTCGCCAAAAAGAATTTTAATCGCATAAGCACGTACCACAAAATTGGTCCAAAACGGGATGACCACCAAAATCAAAAGCGCAGAGCGCACCCGAGCCGAAGAAGTAGCCATCACATAGGCCATCGGATACCCAATGATCAGGCAGGAAATAGCCGTCAAACTTGCGAGCTTAAGACTGTTCCAAAAAATCCGGAGATAAATCCAATCGGTCGCGCGCACATAATTATCGACCGAAAATCGATAAACCACGCCACCATAAGTTCCTTTGGTGGCAAAACTATAAACCGCGACAATTCCTAGGGGAATGAGCAAAAACCACAAAAACCACCCCATTGCCGGCAAAACCAACAGAGGCGGCTTATTTTGAACCTGACGATTTCTTTCAGCCAATGGAGGCTCCGTGGTCGGACACCGGCAGCGCCGCCTCGCGGCCCATGAGCAAACAATCTTCGGGGGGCCAAGCGACGAACACCTTATCGCCGATCGTAAAATTACGACGAGCGGTGACCGCCGTATTCGGTTGGGAGACGATCAAGAGCGGCCCGCTTCCTTCTTTAGGCTGCACAAAGAGCTGAGTGACCGACCCCTGATACAGCACTTCGCGGAGTGTGCCCTCAAGGGCGTTTTGCTCGATCCCCGGCGAACTTTTGAGCATCTTGAGCTTCTCGGGCCGCACCAAGATCTTGACAGGAGTGCCCGGCAACGCCATCGGCAACGGCCGCGCACCATCGCGCGAGGGCTTGATGGTCATCACGCGACGAGAGGCTCCAGACACTAAAATCGCGTCCTGCCGCGCCTCTTTGACCTCGCCTTCGATGGCGTTGATCTGGCCAATAAACTGAGCCACAAAAGGAGTTCGGGGGTATTCGTAAATTTCTTGCGCCGTACCCACTTGCTCCACCGCGCCGCCATTCATGACGGCAATACGGTCCGAAAGGGTCAAGGCTTCTTCTTGGTCGTGGGTGACAAAAATAAAAGTATGCTTCAGGCGACGTTGAAGCGACAAAAGCTCCACCTGCATTTGCTGTCTGAGTTTAAGATCGAGTGCCGAAAGCGGCTCATCCAACAGCAATACCTTGGGACGATTCA
The DNA here is from genome assembly GCA_051382295.1 of Bdellovibrionota bacterium FG-1. GTDB lineage: Bacteria > Bdellovibrionota > UBA1018 > UBA1018 > UBA1018 > JBBCAW01. Next base: position 54,345 of record JBBCAW010000013.1, read on the forward strand.
CGAGTGCCCGGGCCACGGCTATTCGCTGCTGTTGCCCGCCCGAAAGAGTACTGATGCCACGAGCACTGAAGGCCTCCATCTTGACCATTCCCAGCGCTTCGCTCACGCGGGACGACAGCTCAGATGAGGGGACTTTTTTCATTCGCAGGCCAAACGCAATATTTTCCCAAACACTGAGGTGAGGAAAGAGTGCGTACCGCTGGAAAACCATATTGAATTGTCTGCGATTGGCCGGAAGTTGATCGATTCGCACGCCGTCATGTAAAATTTGGCCGCCTGAGGGTGACTCAAAGCCCCCCAGCATCCGGAGCAAAGTGGTTTTTCCGCAGCCGCTCGGCCCAAGTAGCGAGAAGAACTCGCCTTCTTTGATCACCAAGTCTGTTTTCCGGACCGCATGCGTGGATCCGTACTTCTTTTCCAACCCCTTAAGCTCGAGCATGACGCACCTTATAATGGACTCGAGCGTATTTGTCAGGTTAAAATTCTAGGGCATACATTTTTACTTACCCCACGCGCTTCAGCTGGTCCTTCTTCTCCACCACCCTCAGACCAACTGACAGCGTCTCGTTTGATAAACGCGAATCGACACTGACGGCCCCGGAACCATAAATAGCGGTGGTCAAGAGACCTCCCAGGATGGCCATGTTTTTAAGAAAATTAACGAGCTGTACCTGAGCCTCTGGTCCCGTGAGGGCCCAAAAATTATGAAAAACAAGAGTGACTGGTACCAAATAACAAAACAACAGGGCACCCGCCCATCGTCCTTTAAAGCCAACCAGAAGAGCAAAACCGCCGACGAGTTCCACTAATATAGCCAAAGCCAGAAACTGCGGAATCAAGAACATTCCTTTTGCCGCCATGTACCCCGCCGTCTCGGACCAGGCCATGATCTTATTCGAGCCGCTGAGAATGAAAATGAAAGAAAGCAGAAAGCGAGCGATCGGCGACAAAACCCCAAATCGAGCCGGTAAAGCATTCATAAAAAAACCCCTTCCATAGGGCAGGGAGGGTGCATTCACCATGCCGTAGGGAAGGGGTTAAACCTTGAGAAAGAAGGGTGCCGAAAAACTTCTTAAGGAGTCGAAACTGGAGCTGAATCCGCCGCTTTGCCGGCTTTTACAGGTTTTTCTGCGGCTGAAACAGCGGCTTCAACTGTCTTTCCCGAACCATTATATCCACCCGTACATTCAACCTGCTTGCCATTTTCTACCCCATTTTCAGAAATAGGCTTAGCTGCAGGTGGATTATCCGCTCTCACCATCGCACTTCCCGATAACCCAACCAATGCCACTGCCATCAAAACCAAATTAAATTTCTTCATAATCTCTCTCTCCTTAATTCCCTGAAATAAGCAAAACCGGTGCCAATTTGACCACTATTTTAATCAATAATTTCAGCTACTTAAAAAACACTTTCCAACCTATTCCGAGTAAACTCACTCAAGCCTTAGCCAGGTGTCTAAACCCTAAACACTAAAACGATAAACTCACCCCGGCGGGACGAATGATATCCAACAGATTTTGAAAAGCCGAAGTCACCTGAAGCGCGATCTTACGACCCGCCGTGCTCTCGACTTTCTTAATTTCCCCACTATTGGTGTAACTCACCGTAATCGTCCCCAACTGAGGATCTGTGATCTCGACCGGCTTGGAGTTTTCATTATATTTGAAATCAATCCGACGACGGCTTTGATCAACCAATGACCGAATGCGGCCATTGCCATCATAAAAAAGTTTTACGCCCTTGGTTTCGGAGTTCTTGGCAAAAACCAAATCCCCCTTTGCGTCGTACTCAAATTGCGACCAGCTGACATCTTTTTTATTGAGCTTAGAGTAACGAACCACTTTACTCACTTTACTCACTTTAGGATCGTAAGACAGCTCCGTCACTTCCGTCGGTGTCATCTTTTTGGTCACGTGCCCCTTGACGTCATAGACAAAAGCCGTCTCTTCGCCCCCGTGTTTAATCAAAAGGGGCAAACCGCAACATTCATTGTAGGTGGTTTCAGTCCGATCGCCGTCGAGCACAGTGACGAGTTTATAGGTCCATTCCTCACCATCCGCTTTGTGCTTAATCAAGTATTCGTACTTGCTCGAGGAGATGTCTTTGTGGTCCGATCCTTTGATATTGACCGCCACCCAATAATGACTTTTATCGGAAGAGTCAGTTTCGTAGGTATACGCAGTCAGCGTTCCATCTCGATCCTTAACCGACTTGACGCTCTCTTGTTTGTCGCGCCCATAGTACTCGATTTGCATCGTGGTTTTGTCAGAATAGGCGACTTCCACCATATTGTGACGAGTCCCGCTATCGCCTTTTTTTGCGTTACCATAAACATACTGATAACTATTGCCATCCGTGTCTTTGCTATAAACCAGCTCGCTTAGGCCGTTGTATTTAAACTCCGCCTTTTTGCTATTTTCACCGTCAATCTTTTCCAAAAGACCTTGAGCATTAAACGTAAAGAACATCTTACGATTAAAGTTGTCGATCAGTTTAGCGAGCTTGCCGTCCCGGCCATAACTGAGTTCAATAAAGTTACCGTTCTTATCCAACAGTCTTTGCAGCCGACCCTGCTCATCGAATTTCTCTACTTTACCGTTATCAAAGGTGCGAACATAACCACCTTGCACCCGGGTGACATATTGATAGCTAAAGCGGTTGGAATGGAGCTGCGTGCCCGCGGTGAGTTGCCGCGCCTGAACCTTACCCTGCTTGCGAAATTTTTCCCACTCGTCATTACGGAAGGTTGCATCACTCTTCAGTTTGGTCTTATAGGATGCCAGTTGAGCGGCGCTCCCTAACGCGCCGGCCTTTTGCGCAGCCTGACCAATCATATCTACCGCTTGGCCAAGCTCATCCGATTTGAAAGCCATCGGGCTGAATCGATTTTCCGCGCCGCCACCATACTCATGGACCACCACGCTTCCATCAGCCGAAACGCTCAAAAAAACCTCGTACTCATTACCCCAACCCCAACCATACATCCCCTTAAACGGTGTTTTCGAGTTGAAAACTCGCTCCATTTTTGGGTCAAAACCTCCGGAGTAAATAATATCGGTGTATCCAACAAAAAAATTGCCATTTTTCAGGCTCACATTGGCCGCCCCATTGACGCTCGCCAGGCCGAATAAAACAAGCATCGCCCAAATAGCCGATTTTGGAAATTTTTTAACTTTTGCCGCAGTATTTTTCATGATCTTCCCCACCTGTTGCACGGATAAATCCCACCTCTATCCATTGAAAAGCAAGTCCCGCCTAAAGTCCAGTCGGAAGCCAATAAGGCCACCTCACACATCGATCTTAATCACCTTCATTATGACCACAAATCCCACAATTTCGAGGACCAAAATAACCATGATAAACGCCCAGCCGATCGGAGTGACAAATAACGGACGCATAAAATCCGGATCGGTTTGGTAAAATACTGCCCCCAAAACCGCCGGGATCGCCATCAATACATAACCCTGCACCTTCCCTGAAGCCGTCATGGCATCGATCTTGTTCTCCACTTTAATCCGCTCACGAATCGTGGTGACGATCGTATCAAAGGTTTCAGCCAGATTACCCCCGGTTTCCTTAAGGATATTAATCGAAGTCACGAACATCTCGACATCATCCGATTTAATGCGCTTGGAAAGATTGGTAAAAGCCTCTTCCAGCGCCACCCCGAGTTTATTTTCGCTGAGTACGAGGCCAAATTCTTGACGTATCGGATTTTCCATTTCTTGAGTCACCAAGGACATTGCCTGCACAACCGAAAGCCCCGATTTAAGCCCATTGGACATCAAACTCAAACCGTCAATCATTTGATGCACGAACTTTTTCACTCTTCGAACGTAAAGCCATTCCACAATAGGTTTTGGAATTTTCCAACCTACCACCGTCACGGCCACACCAAACATCAGCCCCGGAATAATATTAGGTAGAAATGCCAAAAACACTAAGGAACCCAGCCCAAAACTCAAAGAAACCAAACCGATGAGAATTTTTTGCGGCGGAATCTCGATAAACATCATACCAAGCTTTTCGACGATGTAATCTCGAGTGCCCAAACTCTGAAAACGAAGCCATTCCAAAAACCGCTTGCTGGAGTGATAGGAAATCCCGAAAGCCCCGACGCCAACTCCGATAATCCCTACAACCTTATACATGGCCGGCATGGCAAGCCCCTATCATTTCGAGGCAAAAAGGCTACGCGAGATCTTCATCCCCTTGGCCTCCATCTCCTCAACAAACTTAGGAATAAACCCCGTTGGAACATAACGACCGATCACCTTGCGTTTTTTATCTAACCCCTCTTGCTTATAGATGAAAATATCCTGCAAACTGATCACCTCTCCCTGCATCCCCGTCACCTCAGTAATATAGGTGACTCGTCGCGAGCCATCCACCAGACGACTTTGCTGAATCACAATACCCACAGCGGACGCGATCGTCTCCCGAATGGCCTTAATGGGAATAGGAAGACCCGACTGCATGACCAGCGACTCACAGCGGGACAGAGCCTCGCGAGGATTGTTCGCATGAAGGGTCGTCAACGACCCCGAATGCCCAGTATTCATCGCCTGAAGCATGTCAAAGGTTTCGCCTCCGCGACACTCCCCAACCACGATTCGATCGGGACGCATTCGCAGGCAGCATTTAATTAAATCCCGAATGGTGACCTCGCCTTCGCCCTCGATGTTTTTGGGGCGGGTCTCGAGCCTCACGACATGTTCCTGGCCAAGTTGCAATTCGGCCGAATCTTCGACCGTAATAATTCGTTCCGATGCCGGAATAAAATTCGACAACACATTCAACAACGTCGTTTTACCTGAACCGGTGCCGCCCGATACAATAATATTAAGCTTAGCTTCCACACAGGCGCGCAGAAAATCCGAAATTTCTTCAGTCATCGAACCAAAAGCGACCAGATCCTTTTCGGTAATGCGTTTTTTTGGAAATTTTCGAATGGTAATCGTCGGTCCCCGCAAAGCGAGCGGCGGAATAATAATGTGCACGCGTGAACCATCCTGAAGTCGTGCATCCACAAACGGAACCTTTTCGTCCACCCGCCGGCCTAAGGGGGTCACAATACGCTCAATGACATTCATCATCTGCTGTTCGGATGAAAACGTCACTTTAGACATTGTGTTTTTACCGGATTTTTCCACGTAAATTTGATCACGCGCATTAACCATGATTTCCGTGACCGTCTCATCGGCCAGCAAATCCTCCAAGGGGCCTAAACCCAAGGCCTCATCGAGCACTTCTTTGACCATTTGGGCTTTGAGTTCCCGCGTCGTCAGGAGACTTCCGGTATCCTCCGTATTCAAAATATCCAAAATTCCTTTTTGGGTTTTTTCACGCAAAATCGCACGCTGACGCGTATCGCTCGTGTCCGTGGACATTTTTTTGAGGTCCATTTGCTCGACCAAGGCACGATGCAAACGGAGCTTCATCGCGGTCCAGGGGTCTAAAACCGCGGTAGCACTTCGCCCTCCAGGGCCAGACCCCGGAGCACCGGGAGAGGCGCCCTCTCCACCGACCTGAGTTGCACCTGCGGCCTTCGCTACCACTCCCGTGGGTTTTTTGAGTTTAGCCAGGGTCTCAAGCAGATTCGTTTGTTGAATCTTTCGAACAATATCGTGATAGGCGCGAGAAATAGGCGTATTAGCAGCCCCCAAGCAAAGTGGATTACTTCGGGCGAGCGAACCATCACAAGTCGCTACATCCTCTGGGATGGCCGCAAAGATCAGTCGATTCAGATTTTTTTGAATCATCTGTGGATTGATAATATTATTAGCTGAGTAACGATTAACGACAATTTGCACCATCTCCGGTGGAAACAGAAGCTCCTGTACCTTCGCTAAAACGCGCTTGGTCTGGTTAAGAACAATGACGTCGGCCGTAGTCACGACAAAAATAGCCGTTGCAAATTCGAGTGTTTTCAAAGCCCATGGCTCCGCCCCATTTCCACAATCGACCACAATGAAATTAAAAACGTTAGTGATCGCCTTCATAAATCGGCCAATTCCATCAACATCCAAGTCGCGGGCCATGATGGCATCACGGGGGGCCGCAATATAGCTATAGCCCGCTTGAGCATTCACCATAAACGGTGCGAGAGTCTTTGGATCAATCGGACCGCTTTGCAACTTTGAGACATCCACAATACTCTTGGGTGGGTTTTGCCCCAAAATGATATTTTGGTCTCCCAGACTTGCCATATCGAGATCCACAATCAATGGTCGCTGTTTAAACTCCTGAAGGTAGGCAATCGCCAGATTGGCGGCAAAAACACTTTTGCCAACCCCGCCCTTTCCGCCTACCACTGCAATGATATGTCCGGCCATGATTACTTCACCTTCACTCTAAAGTTTTTCTTGAGATCTTCGGTCCCTTCGGAGGCATTTTCGACAATCTGAGGGGTTACAAAAATCACGAATTGCGACTTCTTCTTATGGTAATTTTTAGTGCGCATGAGCGTAAACAGAGGGTCGGTACCCGCATCAAACTGGCCACCTTTGGGGTCGTCTTTATTGAAATCCGTGCCAACGTCTGCTGAAGTCAGCCCCGCCACCGCCGCGCTCTCACCCGACTTAACATAGAGTTTAGTTTCAACTTTGTGGGACGAAGTCATCGGCGCCGTTCCGGCGGGTTGCCGGCCCACGACGTTGGTCTGGTTCATTTTGAGATCCATCGAGATATCCTCGCTCTGTCCGAGAATCTGTGGGGTCACCGCGACCTCAAGCCCCACCTTGGCACTACTGGCCGCCACCTGGCCATTGCCCGCCTGCACGCCAAAGGGAATATCGGTTTGTTCAACCAAGGTAGCGGGATCACCGCTCTTAACGATCACCGTGCCGGTTTTAAGAATTCGAGCATAGCCCGATTTCTGCAAGGACTCCAAATGAGGAATTAAACTCGAAATCGTCGCCGTCAAGGACATCCCACTAGCCCCGGCGCCGCCCTGAGGATTTTGACCGATTGAAATCGATGGGTCAGCCGTAAAACCGGGTTGCCATTTAAAACCAAAAGTCTTGAGGTAATCTTTCGAGAGTTCAACAAAGTGGACAGTCACGCGCACGAGCTTGACCTGTTTTTTTGCAGGTGGGGGGTTGATCACAATAAAGTTTTGAACCACCGGGCGAGGCGGCGCGCGTTGGGCTGCCTGATCCTTTTCGATCAGCGGCGCCGGCCTGACTTCGGGCAAATAAAGCGTTGCAATTTTAGCAGCACGATCCGCCTGGTCACGATTATCGACTTGGCCTTCGAGAAAAATCAGCCCATTCACCACACGAGTTCGCACGTTGGGCGCGAAGGTATTGATGTCCTCCTGCATTTTTTTAGCCAAAACTTGAAGAGCGAGGGGAGAAAGTGTCGTCAAATTGATGATGTAATCGGCGTAGGTTTTATCGGAAATGACCGTATAGACGCGCCCGTAATCAGCCGGAACTAAGACCTCACCTTCGACGACCACCTTAGGACCCACAATCCGAATATCCAAGCCTTCGATGTCTCGCAACAAACTTCTCACTTCGCCCGCCACCCGAAGCAGGTTAGATCCCGTCACCCGAACCATAAAAATCAGGCGCAAGGTCCCATCGACATCTCGAAGCGTCACAGTCGTCTCGCCGGCTTTAAGTGGCTTAAAAACAATTTGGCGTTTATCACCCATTTTAACCAAAGTGGTGGTCGCAATCAGCGGATTTCCGATTGCGATACCATTGCCTCCGGCGTTGACTTCAAAATCCAAATCAACCGCGCGATCCTCACCCGTGGTCAGCAATAGGCGCCGATGGTCAGCGGCCGCTTCGGATTCATCGCTAGTCAAACGTGAGCGCTGATGTTTGCGCTTTTTCTTAACCGGCGGGGCGGCATCCTCGGCAGGAGGTTCGGCCGCTCGAGAGACAATAGTCTTCCCTCCTCGAATCTCATCCGAGACCCAAACCAGCACCAACGCAGCAATCAGAGAAGTCCATTTCACGTTCATCGTTTATTTGCGGGCATCCTTACCCTACCGGCATCAGTGCCAAGTACGTCGCTAAAAACCGTTGAGTTTACATTCGTCCGTTCAGTGTCGTCATTGTTTCGCAATGAGAGCGATAAGCTATTGTCTCCGTTACTGAGCACTAAAGCTAGTGATTGCGCTTGCTCAGGAGTAACTTCGAGAGTCACTGAGGCAAAACTGGTATCCTCCGCCAGCGATCGGATTTTGTCTTTACCGCCAAAAGCATCCGCTTCCAGGAGTCGGGGTGAGTTGTTCGTCACGCTTTTGCCGGTCGATAAAACCACGACGTCCTGAAGGACCGTTTTCGCCACCTTGTTTTCCTTGCCAGCCCCCATATCCAAAACCGCAATCAAATCCACGCGATCCCCCGGCTTAACCAACTTGGCGACGCCACTCACCTCAGTCACGGGAACGGCAAAAGCCCGACGCCCCGGAGTCACCTGAGGCGCTAAACCTGTCCGAATGCCGGGTTCTGTAATTTTATTTCGAGCAATTTGCTCACCTTTCAAAATAGGAACCGCCGCGATTGCTCCAATAACTGATTTGCGATCGCGAATCACATCGGGGGTCACTTCTTTGGTGTCCCAGTAGATCGAGGCAGGATCCAAAAATCTCTTTGGAATGAGAACCGTATCCAGCATCGTTTCGTTGATGGTGTCCATTTCCTTGATGTTTTGCTTAGCCCGCAAAACAAGAACCTCGGTACCAAACTTTTTCTTAGCCTCATCCTCGATGCTTCCAACGTAGCTTTGGACAAAAAACAGCGCAATGAACGCCATCACTATTGAAAGGGTTAGTGCTCGATTATTCATGAATCACCTCCCCCCGTCTCGTAAGACATGGGGCTTGAACAGTAATCAAATTGGTGAGGATCTTCTATCAACTTATAGTTTCCAGCCGGACTGACCGCATTCTTCCCGATGGATTTGACATCCAAAATCGGCGTCATCCCCCCCCCAGTTTTAATTAAATTCGATTGCGTACAGAGTGTCACCGTATCCCGAATGCGCACCAAGGTCCGCTCGCGAGGCTCCGCCTTTTCTTCACCCGCCGGACTCCCTTTTTTCCGCGCGATCAGATAGGTTGCAGCCTTAGGGTTGTACTCGCCTGCCGTGGCTTGATTTTCGGAAACCCCGATCACCATTTGGTTATATTGTTTGGCCGTCAAATGACCCTCTTTAAGATCATGAGCGGGATAAACAGGGCTATTAAAAGTCAACCAAAGCGCCTGAGCCCTCGCATACTGCTGATTATTAATCGAAATCTGAATGGTGGTATTAATTTTCACCAAAATGACAACTAGGCCCACCATCATCGGGAGCATCAGCAAGAACTCGAGCACACTCTGACCTTGGTCGTCGGCGAGTTCAACAGCCGTTGTCATAAATCCTTCCTTTCATCTGAATCAAACAGTCCATAGTAGAAGGTTCCCGCCCCAGCCAACTTTCGGACTTCAGGGTAATTGAGCTAGCGCCTCCCTTTTGCTGTTTTCTGCCCATGGGGAGCAAAAATAGACGGCTCTTAAATGCATATCGGACTCCCTGCATCCAACTTGAACCCGGATCAGTTTCTTTAAATTGTTCGGGCTCGGAAATCGAAGCGCCCGTCAAAGTTCCATCACCCCCCTCACCCTTAGCGATGGAAGGAAACCGATCCATATTGCCTGATGGTTTTTTAAGCATCCGAGTCAACACAGCCTGTGCCCGTTCAGCCTGATCCGACTTTGAATGCCCTGCCGAAAGATAGGCCCGCGCCGCCATAAAAGTGGCGTAATGAGCATAATTTCCAAACGCCATGACTAACGAAAGCTGAATATAAAAAAGCACGAAGCCCAACAAGAGCACCAAAGTCAACGCGAACTCAATGGTCGATTGCCCCTGTTCGCCCAACCTTTTTCGGTTTTTATACAGCCCCCAAAAACGCATCATTTAAACCTCGGATTGATAAAAACCCTAAAACATTCTTCGCATCCTTGAATTCTGGGATGCCGCTTGGGTGTTCCATCATCAAACCCCTGGGCTTTGGGATCACCATATTGATAGGCCCTCGCAAAGTCCGTCGTAATTGGCTTAGTCATCTTGTCCATAAAACCAAACCGGTTCATCCATCCCACCAACGCCACATAAATCATCACCACGACGCTCAAAAGCAAAATATACTCGATGACGGCCTGGCCACTTTCGTCGGAATTTATTAGGGCCATGGCCGAAACCCCCAACTTAAAAGTGGGTGAGAATAGGCCGACCAAACTGCGGCGATCCCGATAGGCACGCCAAACGGCATCGTAAACTTGCGATCGACCTGTGGCATCTCTAACTCGAGTTCGCGCACAAATAACGTCAGCAAAAATCGCATCATCCTCCGAGCGAAGTTAACAAAACGCCCCGTCACAATCAGGAGTCCAAGGGCCATGACTCCGCCTAGTAATAGGCCCAGAATGGCTACCTCTTGCGCGTAATGAAGCCCACCCCACGCGCCCAGCGCCATAAGCCATTTGACATCACCCCCGCCCATAATTCCGAGAGCAAACATCCAGCCGTAAAAAAACAGCCCGCCGGTCGCGCCGAGCAATGAATCGCCCAGCCCGCCCCATCCGGCCAGCCAGGCCGAAACCGCGAGCCCCAGCAACAACGCCGGAACCGTTTGCCAATTATAAATTCGCCCACGCGCGAGATCGGTCGCGGCCGCAAACGCCGAAAGCACGGACACCACCGGAAAAAGAAGCTCAGTTTTCCCAAATACCAACTGGCGCCCTCCCCGTTTTCAGATCTTTTTCGAGCTGACCTCCGAGCCTTTTAATCCCGTTATCTAATGTCTGTAAAATAAGACGAGACAAAGCCCCCGCTGCTACCACGGCCACCGAGAGCAATAAGATATACTCCACCGTGCCTTGAGCGCGATCGTCCCGAAGGAAAGAAATAAAAAATTGAATAACAACTGTGAACTGAGACTTCCCCATCAACTAACCATGATAAACGAAAATTCGTCAAATAGAGACCGGCAAGAATTGCTTAGTTATTGCTCATCCCAGTATCAATTTCGCCACTGACCTTATCGACCATTCCTTCGATTTTTTTACCAATGGAGGTCTTAAACTTCATCGCGATCATCACCACAACCGACAAAATCAAAATGTATTCAGTCGTGGATTGACCCCGATCATCTCTCCAGAGCTGTTTTAGTAAAGTTTTTACATTCATAAGACTTTCCTTCTTCTTTTTATTATGATTATCTTGACTTATTTAGTCAATTTAAAAAATAACCAATAAAACCGACGTGTTATCGATATACTCCCTCTGACCCAACAGAACGAGGACCCGTTCCGAGGCTTCTTCCGTACTGAGCTCCCCCCCCTGCTCCCGGGCAAGTTCACTACGCAGGGCAAGAGGTAATCCATCCGTTTGAAAAACCACCCAATCACCCTTCCGGACACGATATTCAAAAATTTCCGGCTCCAACTGTTCCGCGAGCCCCAACGCCATAAGCGGGATTTGATGATCTTCCCTGTGCTCCGTCAAAAACGGATCGCAGAGCCGCCCGTAGGTCCGAGGAATCACCAAATCGACAATCTTGCCCTGCCTCATCAACCAACCCGTGCACGCCCCCACATTGGCCAATGCGAGCAAATCACCATCCAGATATCCTGCGAGAACGGAGGCCCCCCCTCGTTCATGAATTCCCTTCTGATGATTGAGCGACTTCACTTTACGATTGGCGTGAATCAAAGCATTAAAAAGTACATTACCCGCGAGCGAATAATACGACCGCAATTCAAAAGGCAAAGTCGCATCCAGATCACCAGCCTCTTTAATCAAAAAACCCTTAATCGCCTCGCAAGCCGTCTGTGCGGCAGTACTCCCGGGCAAAGGCCCCCCAAAGCCGTCCGCGACGACAAAGATGCCTTTATCCTGAATGCTCAACAAATGGTCTTCCTGGGCCGGCCGCCTCCCCTTGCTCGAAAATGTTACGACACCCCGAATTTTGGGAAGGCTCATGGCCCAACCCCCTCATCTTTAAAAACTTTGAAATAGCGAGCCAACTTGCGAGTCGCGCGGTCGTGATAAATGTCCTCAGTTGGAGCCACTTCCAGGCATTCCTGAAATTTCTTCTTGGCCGTCGTAAAATCACTGTAACTTTCCGCGAGAACCGCCTCGGTATAAATCGCTTTGGCCCGATTATGTAAGATCCCGCGAATCCGCTCCATTCCCCTATAGCCAGCCGGGTGAGGCGGATCTACCTGCGTGGCCTTTTTATACAATGCAAAGGCCTGAGGAAATTCGCCGGCATCTTCAGACTGCTTGGCCTTCACTAATAAGGGATCGCGCCGATTTTTGATCGCCGCCCGGCAGGCTCCTATTTCCTTACCTGCCAGCGCGATGACCCTTTTATCCGATGCGCCGATATCAGCCACTTTTCCAAAAGCCTCAATCGCGGTGTGAAACTTTCCCGTTTTCTTCAGGCTCAAGGCCTCCTTGAACATTTCCCAGGCGCGTTGATTAATTTCCCCTTGAATCCGCTTGGTATCTTCATCCAGTCTCTTGCGCTCTTCAAAATCCTCAATCTCTTTTTTCCACACCGTGATCTGTTGATTGTCAGGATCTAAGATGCTGACCTGGGCAAACAGCTCCCGTGCCTGCTCATACTGCTTTTTATCCATCCGCTCCTTGCATTCCTCGAGCAGCGACTGAACCTTGGTCTTGAGCTTGGCTTCTTCTTCTTTCTTGTGTTTTTCGTCTTCTAACGCTTCGAGTTTGCGTTTTCCTTCCTTAGCAAAACGCTGGATATCGCGCGCGTCTTTATAATCCGGAATCAGAGTCCAAATTTTTTCAAGTTCATAAAGAGCCTTATCGTATTCCTTGTTTTTAAAGTATTCGAAAGCAAGGTTACGTTGGGCCTCCACGAACCTTTGCTTTTCCGGAGAAAGTGACTCAAAGGTCACCATCACCGGACTGTTCGAAGGTTTCGCGACGACTCCCGGCCTATTTGACTTCTTATTGGCTTTTTTTGTGCCGGCATCTTCATCGAGAAAGTCCAGTGCAAAATAGACTAACGCTGCGCAAATGCCGCCGACGATCAATTTGTCTTTATTGGAAAGGGATTTCCAATTTTTTATTTTTGTAAAAAAATCCATTTTACCCGGATCAGATGGACCAATCCCAGTAATTCCAGGAATCGCGCCGGGCAAAGTACCTTGCGCGACACCCGCTGGCGAAAGCGTGGATGGAGCCCCCATAAAAGCGGGGTCAATCGGCACCGCATCGCTCATTAAATTTTCAGGTGCGACGGGAAACGCGACTTCCTCCAAGGGGTGCTCCTCGGAAACCGGGATAAATTGATTTTCTCGGGCCAGGTAGTCCGCGCTCACCACTTTGAAACGAAACTCGACCTCGCCGATTCGGATCAGATCATCCCCAGAAAGCTCCTGTTCGGAAACCCGAGAACCATTCACAAAAGTGCCGTTAGCTGACTCTAGATCTTTGATGGTAAAACTCAAGCCGGCCCGCCGAATGATTGCATTTTTTCGAGAGGATTTCTTGTCGTTCAGAACAATATCACAGCCCTTTCCGCGGCCGATCGACACCTCATCTTGGCTGAATTCATAATCCGCGACGTTTGCCATGCCGGGCGGAAACAAAAGCCGAACATTCACTTTAGCCGCCGGGGTTAACTTAGTTTTAGCATCGTCATCGGCCAGTTCCACCCGGGTGTGCGGCTCGAGTTCGACCGGTGCGGCTATCTGTTCAACCGATCCCTCCGCTGACGCTAACGAGGAAAACGGATTTTTAGCCCCTGCATCTTCAATCGCGAGGCTCTCCCCAGCCAGCTCAGACTCGGAAGCCGGAGAATCCACCTCAATGGGAACCAAAGTCAACACGGGGCGCGCGGCCTCCGGAACCGGCGCTAAAACCGGTGACTTGGAGAGGGTCACTCGAAGTAGATAGGGACCGATTGAGATAATGTCGGCTTCTTTGACAATCGCGCGAGAGCACTCCGCGCCGTTAATCATCAACGGTGCAAACTCACTCTTTTTTTCGACCTGCACACCTCCCTCGACCACCTTAAAGACGGCATGCTCCCTGGAAATTGCCCGATCCTCAAGTCGAATGACGCATCCATCGGCGCGGCCAAGGACGGCTTCCCCTTCGATCGGACAGGTCCGAATCGTCTCACCATTTTTGAGAATAGTCAGCACGGCGACTGCGGCCATCAGAGGCTCCCCCCCTTGCTGGTTTGGGTCTCTAACTTTTCGAGCTGCTCTGTGGCCTCAATAAAAGCAGGATGCGTTTGTTCCCGAAAAAGAATCCGCAGCACGGCTTCGAAATGCCCTTTAGCCTCCTTGAACTTACCAGCCTCCATGCTTCGTTTTCCACGTATGAGATGGTTTTCAAATTCCGCTTTGATATCCCGTTCACAATTTTCCAAATACAACGTTGCCAAAGGATGACCTGGCGACATTTGCAAGACGGTTTCGAATTGTGCCTTGGCTCGAAGGTAATTTCGGGCCATGTATTCACGAAAGCCAGTTTTAAAAAATTGCTCAACCATCCGAGCGGTTACGGGGTCGGGCGGAGAACCTGGCAAATATTTGCGCAAATCGTCCGGGGTTTCACTTTTTTTCTTACTGGGTTTGGAGCGCGAGGAATCGCCGGGCATCAGATAAAGAATGATCGCGACCACCCCGATTATCCCAAAGAGCACCAGCCGTCCCTTGGAACCCGATGAATTTCCCTGCGGCGACCTTACTTTTTTGCGTTGATCTTCAAAAATAGAATTCGCGGCGTTGATTTCCTGCGAACTACGAGGAGGCGCCACCAACATCATCGTTGCCGCGTCGCCCGCTACAAACTCAAAGGTGGTCTCGCCAAAAGTCAGGGAGTCCCCGTTCTTCAATTGGGCCTCGCGAGTGCTACGGCTGTTATGGAGCAGGCCGTTGGCGCTCCCCAAATCTTTAACGGTCCAGCCCCCTTGCACAAGGCGGAGTTCCGCATGTCGCCGCGAAGCCTTCAGGTCTGACACCACGATATCGCTCTCTTCGCCGCGACCCAAGGTCGCCTGGGTGCCCGTGATCACAAAAACAGCCCCGGAGTCGGGCCCCTGCACAACCTTGAGTCGGGCCTGCTCGCCTTGCTGCCGAGGCACACTGACCTGCTTGAATCGAACGGCCGCACCCATTGAGTCTTTTACCCCTCCGTCCTTGCCGCCGCAAAAACATAACAGCGGGCTGGGGAGCCCACCGCCACCGCGCGGCATTGATAAGTCACTCCTGAAAAATCGTAATCCTCGGCAGCCTCGCCTCCCGAGGCGCGGTCAAAGATATCGTTAAAAAAGGGCCCTATCGATTGGTCACGGGCAACGGCCGCAATGGGCTGACCAAGCGCATGATCCGAGCGAATCCCACTCATGTCTTCGAAAAGCGTATTGATGTAAATAATATTTCGATCCGAATCACAAACCAGTAAACCCAGTTTAGAAACCCCTCCTAGCATTCGAAACGCGACGACAAAATCCTCGACGCTCTGCTGCGCATTTCCGCCCATACCCCCAAGGAGGCCATCGCCGCCGCCCCCACCCTGTGGAATTCGCTGCAAAGCCGAGTTAATAATGTCCCAAAGTGGATTTAACTCCTCGAATTTAAACTCATGAGTGACCTGCCCCATTTCACCTTTCAGTGCCTTATCCATATCTTCGTTCAGCTGGGTGAGGGGCTTTAACGTCAATTTATACAGAATAAGCAAAATCACCCCGCCTAATAGGCCAGTAAGCACGAGAGTCTCCGAATAAGTCATGCCCATCTCGCCCAGATCTGGCGTCGACAAACTCGTATCAATCGAAACAATGGCCATCCCAACGGTGACGTTGCGTCCCGCCTGCTGACTCAAGATGCGAACGGGTTCAACCGCGATCACCAAATCGTCCGCCTCGCGCACCAATCCGTTTTCACGCCCGTTGCGAAAAAGGTCGCGCGCTCGAGTAGAGAAGGCGCCCTCTGGGCCAGCATTAACATATTGATTCAACTTGCTGCCAGGAGCGAGAACCCTGCCGTCTAGATCAGTCAAAACGGCGACTCTCACGCCTTCGGCCGATTCAGCGGTGCCGATTTCGGTTTTAGTTTCCATTCGTGAGGCCAAAAAACCGGCATTATGCTCGGCAATTTGCCGGGCCATAAAGCTTGCGCGCCGGCCGATTTCCTTAACCAAGTGAGTGCGATTTTGTTCGAGCAAGGGATAGACCGAAACCACTAGATTACCGATGGCAAACACGGAGAGGGCGGCCACGCAAAGAACGCGCCACTCGTGTCGAAGATTCAAATTGTAAAAAATCGGCATCAGATGATGCTCAAAGGTCCAAAGCAGCCGGCCTTTAAGGTCCTTGGGCGCGGGGGCCTCCAAAATTCCAGGGGCAGCCCCTAGAGGATTCATGGACGTCGGTATTGCGCCAGTTGCCCCGGGCTTGACCGGAAATTGCAGCAAATCTCCTAGCTCATTCAAAGCCGGAGCGACGCGCGGCGGACGCGATGGAGGTTGTGAGACCTCGAGGACATACTCGCCAACGCTAATGCGATCACCCGTGCGTAATTTTTTAGATTTGGCGAGCACTCCATTCACAAAAGTTCCGTTCGAACTACCGCGATCTTCCACGGTCAATTCGCCCTGGCTCATGACGAGCACGCAATGACGTTTGGACACTTTCGCGGAAGGCAAAACCACGGTACTACCCGCCTGCCGGCCAATCGAGGTTTCGCCCTCTTGAACCGCAAAGCTCGTTCCACGACTCGGACCGGCTACGACGGTTAACTTATACATAGTTCATCCCCTGCGACGATCGCGCAACGATCGATTGTACCCACTGGAAGCTCCAACGTGGCTTGCGCGCGTCGATCCCAAACGGGAAATAATTTCCACGGGCGCAGATTTCGGTGCACTGAAGTCACCTCCCACAATGCATCCCCTTGCGATGGCCGCACAAAAACGACATCGATCGCAATCCGCATGAACCACATATGAATGTCATGACAAGGCGACAACCAAAGTCCCTCCCCCAGCTCAAGCCGAGTTGTTCCGATTAAACCTTTCAGGCGAGCCCAAAAGTGGTCTGCCACGATACACTTCTCGGCAAGGAGGCTTTTATTTTTGAGGACTTGTATACGAATCATCCCAACCCCTTAAATTCATTACATTAATCAAGGAACTCCATTCGGATAGATCTGTTGAAGAGCCACAGGAGCAAAAATCAGGATAAAAACGGCAGGGACAATGAAGAGCATCATGGGGATCAACATTTTTTGAGCAGCCGCGGCCCCGGCCTTTTCGGCCATGAGCATCCGCTGCACACGAATCCCCTCGGACTGTTGCCGCAGGACTTTTCCGATCGAAGCGCCCATCTGGTCAGCTGAGATCAAAATTGCGACAAAGGAGTTCACCTCTTGCACATCAAGACGTGCCGCCATTTCGCGCAAAGCATCTTGGCGAGATGAACCCACTTTGATTTCCTTGAGCATTTGGCCCAGCTCTTCTACGAGGGGACTGGGTATCGCCTTTTCGACGACCTTTCCGATGGCGCCAATAAAATCCAGCCCCGCTTCAGTCGAAAGTGCGAGCAAATCGACGATAAACGGCATGGCTTTGATCACTTGCTTTTGACGGCCCTCGATTCGGCCCTTGACCCAGATGTCTGGGTAAAACCAACCAACAATACCGGAGGCGACAATGTAAAACCAATCGACATCGAGCATGTCCGCCGCCCGTAAAAAACCGCCGACCAACGGGAAAAAGACGATCAAAAAAAGTTTGAACGAAATAAATTCGTCCGAGGTGAGTTCGTCCTTCACCCCCCCCGCAATGATTTTTCGGCGGTATTTTTTGCGTTGGCGATCCCAAAACGGCTTACCCCGAATCATGGGAACAACGTATTGCGTGAACAGGGGTCGCGTTATCTTAACCAAAAAACTCGAAGACTTTCGATCACGTTGGTCTTCGAGGTTTTCTTGGGCCACGCGTGTTTCTTGCTCTGCCATGACCATTCGGCCCAGCAAAAAGGCGCCCACAAAAATCAGCACATAGGCCGCATAAAGGACCAGCTGACCGTTTTCAATAGCCTCGATTCGAATATCCGCCATAGCTATCCTGCTTATCGGTATTTTGGCGGCTTTCTTAATGATGTTTACTCGAATTCACGAGGCTGGTAAACTTGACTTATGCCCTTGAAAAGACTTCATTTTATCCTGCCCGCTCTGGGACTACTCCTTCCAGAGCTCGCTTCAGCCACCGACCGGCTTCTCTGGGATGCCTGGTATACGGTCACCGTCAATAAAACGATGCACTATGAGTATTATAACGAACACGCCGAGATCAAAAAAGACCGCGTGGTATTTCAGACTCACGCCTGGAAAAAAGAAGAACACTACATCAACGAGGAACAACTCGGGGCTTTTGCCGCCAATGATCCCGATTTGACCCCGCTTTTTTTTAATTTTCACTCGAATTACCGAACAACCGAAATCAGTATTGATGGAAACGTGAAAGACGGCAAACAACTCACAGTTCACATTCGCAAAGGCCAAGCGGAGCCCGCGGTGGTGAAACGCATGGTTCCAAAAAAAACATTTTTAGCTTCGCTGTTTCCGATCTGGCTTGGAAATCATTTGGCAAATTTCAAACCCGGCCAACTTTACGGCTTTCACAGCATTTTGGAAGATAACCTTGAATCTGGTTTTACGGCCGTCAACGGTCAAGTTCGCAGGGAGCCTGACGATTCATTCGCTCAAACCACCCACACCCTCCGTCTTCAAGTGATTTATCAAAACCTCAAATCTTTTTGGTGGGTAGAGCCGACGGGTGGGCCCGTGCGGATCGAAATGCCCTCGCAAAAAACGCTCGTTGAACGAGTGGAACGGCAAAAGGCTGAAACGTTTCTCACCGGAGAGTGATCGAAAGGCAAAGTCATGACCCGTCTGTTGTGGGCTCTCGCCATTTTGCTTATTATTTTCGCTAGCACGCGCGCCCTCATTCGTGCCTTGCCCGGCGATCCGCTCGAAACTCTCATCACAGAAAGCGGAACCACGCTCTCCGTTGAGGAACTTCGCGCGGACCTCGGACTGGATCGCCCCTTTTTGCCGGCCTTGGCTCACGATCTGAGTCGTGCGATTCAGGGGGATTTTGGGATTTCTCTTCTAAGCCGCGAGCCCGTGGCACCGCTGATTTCAAAAAGACTGATCAAGACCTTCGAACTCACGAGCCTGGCCCTCGTCCTGACTCTGTTGATCAGTATTCCGCTCGGCCTTGCCGCAGCGACCAAGCCTCGAGGCTTTTGGGATCGAGTCTGTGATTTTCATGGTGCGCTGACCGCCGCCCTTCCTACCCCCTGGCTTGGCCCCATTCTTTTGATTTTATTTGCGGTCAAGTTTCCGATTTTCCCCGCTGGCCAAAGCGTCGCACTTCCCGCGCTCACTTTAGCGCTCAGCTTTTCAGGACTTTGGGCGCGGTTGATCCGTGAGCGTGTCCGCGACACTCTCGTTCGAGGATCAGCGGATGGCGCGCGAGCGCGTGGGCTTCCCGAATGGAAGGTCCTGCTCAAATATGGTCTTGCACCCACTTCAGGCTCATTATTGGCTTATCTCGGCACCCAATGGGGCGTCCTACTCGCAGGTGCTTTTGTCACTGAGGTTTTATTTGATTGGCCAGGAATGGGCTCACTTTTGGTTGAATCGGTTCTTAAACGCGATTATCCCATCGTCGAAAGCGCAACTTTTGTGGCGGCGGCCGCGTCCTTTTTCGGCACCTGGGCCGGTGATTGGGCTCAATCGTTTGTGGATCCTCGACTCAGGCCTGGAACCCAAACCGTGGCGGCAGGAAAATGAAAAATTTGTCCATTCATTTGGCCCGTCTCTGGCTTGGCCTTTGGTTAATGACGGCACTCCTGATTGGGCTTGGGACAGGGTTAGGATATTTTCCGCACCTCATTGAGCATAACCTCCCCCGAACCCTGGGAGGGCCTACTTTTCAACATCCATTCGGTTTTGATGCGTTTGGACGAGATCTTCTTTTGATTACTTTGCAGGCTTCCTCGATAAGCGCATTTTTTGCGGCTTTTGCCACGCTGACCGCGTCGGGATTAGGCGTGCTACTGGGCACTTGGATCGCCATTTCCCCCCATCGTCTGAACTTTTTCCTTTCCCGATGTCTCGAAACAGTGCTGGCCTTTCCCTCATTACTTTTTGCACTCGCTTGGGCCGCCATCCGTGGGCCAGGTTGGGATACTTTGGCTATGTCACTCCTTTTAGGGAGCGTTCCGGGCCTTACCCGTCTTATTCAAGTACGAGCCCGAGAAATCCTGTCCGAAGACTATGTGCTGGCAGCGCGATCCCTGGGCGCCAGCGGGCTTCGGGTGGGCTACCGCCATATTGCCCCTGCCGTAATTTCCTTTTGTCGGATTAAGGCACCCAATCTTTTTGCATCGGCACTGATGGCCGAAGCCACCCTTTCTTTTTTAGGCTTGGGAGCCCCTATCGGCCGAGACACCTGGGGGTCACTGCTGGCACAAGGGAAGGATTACTTGATTGAAGCACCTCATCTTGCCTTTGGGGCTGGGCTTCCCTTGGTTTTGACAGTGCTGAGTGTGCAGATTTTAGCTTCACGACAATCGCGGAATTGAGCTAGTATCGGGGACGATGGCTGCTCAACCTCGCAAGTCTCCCGATAAACCCAGTCCCGGCAATCCCACTCAAACAGCTCGTACGGCTTTGGGTCAGCTTTTTATCATGGGATTCAGTGGCCCGGAACTTTCTGCGGAAACTCAAGCCTTCATCTCCCAGGCGGGAATCGGCGGACTCCTGCTCCAAACCGTGAATTACGAATCACCAGCACAATTAGCCGAGCTCAGCAATCAAGCTCAGGAATGCAGCAAAGAGTTTCCACTTTGGATCGCAGTGGACCACGAGGGAGGACGGGTTCAAAGATTCAAAAAACATTTTACGCGAATCCCCGATGCGGCGGTCATTGGCGCCATGAACTCCCCTCGTCTCGCTTTTGAAATTTCCGAGATGGTCGCAAAAGAGCTGAAAGCGGTTGGCATCAATCTCAACTTTGCACCGGTGGTCGATATCGCCACGGACCCTCGCAACGCAGTCCTCGTCAACCGCGCCTATGGAAACACCGAAGACACGGTTTCCAAAATTGCAAACGCCGTTGTGCGAGGCCATGTGGTGCAAGGTGTACAACCCTGCATTAAGCATTTTCCCGGTCACGGGGACACCGGTACCGATTCGCATTTTTCACTCCCGCGCGTCGATACAACGCTCGAGATTTTGCGCGAACGCGAATTTAAGCCTTTTACCAAAGCCTTTAAATCTCGTTGCGCGATGGTGATGACTGGCCACATCGTTTGCACTCGGCTTGACCCTGAATTCCCAGCCACCCTTTCGGCTAAAATTCTTCGGGGAATTCTGCGAACCGAATTACGGTATTCGCGGTTAATCATCAGTGACGAAATGGAAATGAAAGCCATTTCTGATCACTATAGTGCTGAACACGCGCCCATCCTTGCGCTCCAGGCAGGTTGTGACGTTCTCCTTTACAAAGCCGAAGCAGGTGCACGCCTCGCCTATGCGGCGGTCCTGAAAGCGCTAGATGAGGGTCAACTCGCCCCGGCAATTATCCTCGAAGCAGCTCGACGAGTGCGCGACTTCAAGCAAAGCACGTTACTTCCCTATCACCCCGCCAAGGTCGCCGACGTGGGAAAAACCGTCGGAATTCCCGAACATCAGCAGCTGATGGAACAGGTACTCGCAGGTCCGGCTTCGGGCGAACACTGATCCGCTTTAATACGTAAACTGTATTTAAAAACCCCCACCCCAACTCCATCTACTGCCGCAGCCAGGCAGTTCAGCGATCTCACCCCGACAAAAACCCATTGAGCCTCGCCAAATTCAGCCTACAACTAAAGCTCCTTGCCTTTTTAGACGCAACGCGTTAACAATCACCCCACTGAGGAGTATCCCATGAAATCCGTGCTCAGTTTCAATGTAATTGCCTCGCTATTAGCTACTTCGCTCGCGCAAGCGGCGCCGGTTTGTACTGATCCCAATTTTTCAAAAGCGCTGCAACTCATCGATCAAAACGTTGCAGAAATTCAGATCGCTCGCGACCTAAACGCCGCGATTTTAGCAGATCGAAAACACGATCTCAAAGGGGCCACCACCCTCACTCATACAGCGACCGTATTGACCGCAGTCGATCTTGTCACAATAGGTGTAATCGCGGGATGGTACGCAGGTGCCCATTTCATAGGGCCCGCTACCGCTTCAGCCGAAGCTCTAGAAAGAACAGCTAATAGATTCATTCGCGGGCTTGCCGTGTTGGGCTCGGGCATCGGCGGTGCAGGCGTGGGCGCGGCCAGTGGAATTGGGGCCACTTACTACCTCTACTCCCAGGCTGGCAAAATGGACTTCACACTCGCATTTGAATCAATTGAAAAGGGCACCCCCTTTGTCGCGATCAATTCCGGCGACACTCTGTCTCGGGTCCAAGACCTCATTAAACGCTATCGAGAGGTACACAGTAAAGTAGGACAAATCACGGTGTCTCGTTTGACGGAAATCGAACAAAAAACCACTGGTATAGCCTCGGCTGGGGTGACCTCGCGTCGATCAAAGCCTTGGTCGCCGAAAATAAAACCCACGTCGAAATCTACGATATCGAGGCCAAGCTATTTCAGGGGCTGAGTAACGAAATCGGAAACCTATGCGGAATTCTCCATTAAACTCACTCCATTTAGACCGCTTTGATGCTCTCTTGTTTGATCTGGATGGCACGCTCGCTGACTCAATGGAAATTCATAACCAGGCGTGGATTGCGACACTTCAAGAATTGGGATATCCGATGACTCACGCGATCTTGCAAGAATATGCGGGAATTCCCAATCCAAAAACAACGGAACTTTTTAACGAGCGTTTTGGCTGGAGTCTCGATCCTCATACAATTTCGATCGATAAAGAATCCCGTTTTTTGAAAAACGTCCAACGCGTCCGCCCGATCCACGAGGTTCTTGAAATTGCCCGGAAGCATCACCTCACCAAAGCGATGGCCATTGTGTCCGGTGGCTCCAAAGACTTGGTCCGGCGAATTTTGGCGGCCCTTCAAATCGAAGATCTCTTTCCAGTCCGCATTTGCGCAGAGGATACCCCCCGCGGAAAACCTCACCCCGATCCGTTTCTTTTCGCCGCTCATCTTTTGAAAGTCAGCCCTGAAAAATGTCTGGTCTTTGAAGACGGCGAGGCCGGAATTCAAGGCGCCAAAGAAGCGGGAATGGGGATTGTGCACGTTGGAGCGAAGTTTGACTTGACGTTTTTGGGCTGAAAAAATTTATTAAACAGCCACTATTGTAAATCAATAGTTGACAACTACAGTTCAAGCCAGTACACCTCCGACCTGTCAGTAATAGACCGATAACCAAAACCTGAAATTGAAAAATACCATAATTTCATCAAGTTAAAAAAATAAACCCCCTGCATTTATTCTTTGACTTATTTAATCAACTATTGTATTTTCCACTCCGTCATTTGGAGGATTTTGCCATGAATCGGAATTCGAAAATTTTGGGAACCGCGATTACTCTAGCCGCCCTCAGTCTCATTTGCCTCGAAGCGATCCACGCCGACGAGGCACCCCCCACCGCCCCACTCATACCCGGAAAAATTCTCATTACCATCACCACCGATAAAGACGGAAGTACCCCCCAAAAACTTCACCAGTTTAGCCTGAATGTCATCACCAACGAAGCCAATGAAATTCAGGGCATCTTCTACTTTGAAAAAGGCCGCGAACGGATGCCATGTATCAAAAGGGTGTCCTTACAAAATTGTATCATTCCCCTTTCGGACATCGGCAAAGAGGGCGCGGTTCTAGAGCGTGCCATCAACCCCATGTCAAGAACCCGCTTTGACGTCATTACCCTCAAGATCACCTCACCTATTGATCTGGCCACTTCCTCAGGGACCGTCACCATTCACTATCTCGCACAAGCGATTTCGGCGTTGGACCCCACGCAAGCCGACGTCTACGGTGACTTTGATATTACGCTCGGCAAAGTGGACGGCGCATGGAAAGCCTTTTTACCCGTCACAGACAAGGCAAAGACCCCCACCTTGATCAATAATCTTTTCATGGAAACCTTGTTCTTTCCCTTCGGCCATTATGCCATCGGAATCAAACAGGTGAACCCAAGTTAATCTGGAGTTTTCGGAAGGTCGCAGCTTACAATGAATCATGACCTCACGCACGACTCCACCGGCCACCACTCCTCAAGGTAAATTTGTTCAAGGCTTAGGCCTCATGGACGCCACCAATCTCGTCGCTGGCGCGATGATCGGCTCCGGTATTTTTGTGGTCAGCCAGGATATCGCACGAACGGTGGGATCACCTGCCATGCTCCTCCTCGTTTGGCTAGTTACGGGCCTGATGACCTTGGCGGTCGCGCTTTCGTATGGCGAGTTGGCAGCCATGTATCCCAAAGCGGGCGGACAATACGTTTATTTACGTGAAGCTTATTCTCCGATGTGGGGTTTTCTGTATGGCTGGACTTCCTTTCTGGTCATCCAAACCGGCACGATCGCGGCAGTCGCGGTCGCCTTTGCCAAATATCTGGGAATCCTGATCCCAGCGATTTCGACTCAAAACTGGCTCTGGCAAGCCGGCCATTTCAGCTTAGGCGATCACACCGTAACCGTCGGACTCAACACCGCCCAGCTCGTTGGCATTGTGATCATTGCAATCCTGACGGCCAACAATTGTATCAACCTCAATGCGGGTAAATGGGTTCAAAACATCTTTACTGTGGCCAAAATCGCCGCACTCGTCGCTCTCATCGCGGTCGGGATTTTCTGCATCAGGCCTGACGGAGCCTTACACGAAGTAGGTTTTTTCGAACGACGCACTGGTGGCGACTGGGGGACCATTCCACTTTTTGCCGCAATGTGGGTGGCGATGGTGGGCTCAATGTTCTCAGCTGACGCATGGAACAATATTACGTTTGTCGCAGGCGAGGTCCGCAATCCGCAACGCAACCTCCCGCTCTCGCTCGCTTTTGGCGCGGGAGGCGTGGTGCTTCTCTATTTTTTGGTCAACGTCGGTTACTTGGGCGTACTTTCCTTTGACCAAATTGCGCACGCACCAGAATCAAGAGTCGCGGCGGCGGCGATGGGGCAGATCGTTCCTTGGGGTGCGATCGCTATTTCGGTCGTGGTGATGGTTTCGACTTTTGGCTGCTTAAACGGAATCATTCTGGCCGGACCCCGACTTTATTGGGCCATGGCACGTGATGGACTTTTTTTTAAAGCCACCGGAGAACTCGGAACCCGAAGTGGCGTGCCTACCAAAGGCCTCATCCTTCAAGCATGTTGGGCCGTGCTATTGACCCTGTCAGGCACCTACGGTGATTTGCTGGATTACGTGATCTTTGCCGCACTTTTGTTTTATGTTCTGACCGTCATCGGCGTTTTTGTGCTCCGTCGTAAAGCACCCAAGCTAGATCGGCCTTACCGCGCTTGGGGCTACCCGGTTGTTCCTACTTTATATATTGGATCAGCCAGCGTCATGATGATCATGTTGCTCATCTACAAACCCCTTTATACTTGGCCCGGGCTTGCCATCGTTGCCCTGGGAGTTCCGGCTTATGGAGTGTGGCTCAAAATCACTTCACCCAGTTCGCGTTGAAAGCGCGCTTTTGAAAACTCGGCCGCGCGACGACGACAGGCCCGTTCATCGATCGTACAACAGCCAGATTCAAGCAGGGTGACGGCCTCCATTAATGCCTGCACTGTTTGAGGCCGAAAGAAAACTCCGGTTTGCTCGGTAACCGTCTCCGAAGCGCCCCCTTCGCCAAAAGCAATCACAGGAGCACCGCTGGCCATCGCTTCGAGGGGGGTAATCCCAAAATCCTCTTTGCCCGGAAAAATAAACGCACGACAGGTGGAAAAAAGCTGCGCAATTTCATCATTTGAGAGCACGCCTCTCCATTCGATCGTGGGCCCTGCCATCGCACGAATCCGCACCTCGTCCTGCCCCGCACCTACAATGACCAGCGGGAGCTTGAGCTGATTGAATGCCTCAATGGCGAGATCCACTCGCTTGTACGGCGCAAAAGCCCCCACCATCACGTATTGGCACCCTGGCGCGCGCGGGCTTGTAAAGCGCGACAAATCGGCAAACGGATAAATCACCCGAGCTCGCCGTCCATAGGCTGAAAATATCTGCTCGGCGATGTAATGACTATTGGCCACGATTTCGTCGACCCGATCCGCCTGGCTCACGCGACGATCCCAGTTTTGCAAATAGGGCCGCACTGCGCGAGCGGCCAGCCTGACCGGGAGCGACGCTTTTTCGGGGCCGAAGTATTCGTCGTAGCGATCCCACATATAGCGCATGGGTGCGTGAACATAACTGATATGGACCGCCCCCGGCGGCTTGCGAATCCCCTTGGCCACACAGTGAGAACTCGAAACGACCAGGTCAAACCCCGTCAAATCAAAAGACTCGATCGCTCGAGGCATCAGCGGCAAAAAATGACGATACCGATGTGCCACACCCGGAAAACGCTGCAAAAAACTAGTATGCTGCTGGAGGGCCGCAAGTCTGGGTGAAATCTTGTCCCGAAAACTGACCAGCGTGAAAAGCTCAGCCTGAGGAAACATCTCGGCGATGCCCTCAAGAACATACTCCCCCCCCCGCATTCCAGTCAGCCAATCATGAACTAACGCGACTTTTTTAAATTTCGGCGCATTCACAGCTGGGTCCGAAAATAATCCAAACTCTCTTGAAGGCCAGTTTTCAAATCCACGCGGGGCTCCCAGCCCAAAAGCTTTTGGGCCCGCGAAATATTGGGACACCGACGTTTAGGATCGTCCTCTCGCGCCGGCACATAAGTCAATTTCGAAGCGGTTTTGGAAAGCTCGATCACGGTCTTGGCAAAGTCCAACACCGTTCGCTCGACCGGATTGCCGATGTTCACGGGATGAGTGACGGAACTTTCAAAAAGACGAATAATGCCATCGACTAAATCCGAGACATAGCAAAAACTGCGGGTTTGTAGGCCATCTCCGTGAAGTGTCAACGGCTGCCCCTTCAAGGCCTGAACGCAAAACTCAGGCACGATTCGACCGTCATCGGCTCTCATCCGCGGACCATAGGTATTGAAAATCCTGACCATACCGCCATTCAAAGCTTTTCGAGGACTTCCATCAGGGTGCCGTCCTACTCCACGAATCGCGGTGCTGACATAGGCCTCAGCAAAACGCTTGGTTTCGTCGTAACAGGCCCGAGGGCCTAAGGTATTCACATTGCCCCAATAGTCTTCACTCTGAGGATGAACAAGCGGGTCACCATAGATTTCGGAAGTCGATGCCAATAAATAGCGTGCTCCATGGCGAAGCGCGAGGTCAACCGTTTGAGCGGTTCCGATGGAATCGACGGCAAGAATTTCGAATGGAATTCGATCAAAATCCACCGGACTGGCCGGACAGGCAAAATGAAAAACACCCTGAAGTCCGTATTGCTCAATGAACGGGAAAAGAGTGTCTGCCAGCGGCAAACACACGTCACGTTCCACGAGTTGGAATCGAGGATGAGTCAAGACCTGTGAGAGATTTTCGCGCCGTCCAGTGAGAAAGTTATCCACTCCTGTGACCGCATAGCCTTTGCTCAGCAGCGCGTCCGTCAAATGAGATCCAATAAACCCAGCGGCACCCGTAATAATGACATGTTTTGGCATGATGAGACTTTTCATTACCACAGCTCAGCCGACTGAGTCACGGTAGATCTGATCCATCTGAATTCCCAAATTCAGCACGCTATAACGGCGCATCAATTGCGCGCGACTTTCGCTTGAACTCGGCAAAACCTCGCCCGCGACGGTCCGTGCCAATGCCTTAGCCCAGGCCTCAATATCCATCGGGTCGACCCAAAGTACCTCGCCCTGAAGCAAATCAGCAAGCGCCTCGCGGTGGGGCGCTATTCGTGAAACCACCAAAGGAATGCCAAGACAAGCGGCCTCGATCGGGGGCAAACCAAAACCCTCATAAAGGGAGGGGAAAACCACCGCCCCTGCCCCCGCCATCAAGGCACGAGCCTCCTGATCTGGAAGGGCGCCTAGGCAGTGCACACCGGTGGAGTCACTGCCCTTCATTTCGCCGGGGCTGAGATTCAGCACCAACTCCCAACCCTGCGCGCCCGCGTGCCCGTTGCGATATTTTTCAAAGCCCGCAATGAGTGTTTTGAGATTTTTATGGGGCTTAGAATTTGAGAGACAGAAAAAATACCGTCTCCGCGAAAGGTTGAATTTTTTCAACACCGGATCAATCTCTTCCTGGTCAACCTTCTCTAAAAAGCAGGGATCCAACGCATTAGGAATGACTTGAATTTCGCGAGGTCCCAGCCACTGCAATAATTCTTTTTTCGAAAATTCCGAAACGGTGGCGATTACTTTTGCCTTCAGTGCAAAGGGTTTCAGTACTCGTTCATAATAGGCCTTTTTTCCTCGACCGCCGAACTGAAGATGGTTGAGATCATGAATGGTCACCATCCACGGACAAGGAACCCGGAGCAGCGCCGAAAATGTGGGACTATGATAAAAACGAGCCTCGAGCTTTCGAAGGAGCACCGGAATTTCGATGAGTTCCCAGGGACTCAGAAACCCTGACCCAACCCTCACTGTTTCGAAACCCGTAAAGGTTGCCATGGGGGCCTGGCTACTGGTCAAAAACACAGGCGAGTAAGGCAAGGTCATTCCTCTTTCCACCTGCCTGAGCCCAGCCACCATCAGGGACACGTATCGCCCAAAACCGTGCGGAACTGCCCCCACCATTCGCGCATCAATGACAATTCGGGGTTTCACGAAGAGACCTCCTCGCGGAGCTTTGAACTCTCGGCCCAAAGAAGGATCCAAGCCACTGACCACATCATTTGATGCATGACCTTGCCCTCCCAAAAATTAACTTGGGTCAAACCGTTCAGATGAAAACCGATCCACGCAAAAAGCAAACCGGATGAAAACCCCACGGAATTTCGAGAGGACACCCCGATGATTCGAAACAATAATCCACACCAAAGCAGCCAGGCCAACGCACCCAAAATTCCGGTTCCACCCATCATATCGATCAAATTATTATGTGCATGCCCGGTAAAAACGGATCCGGCATTGGGCAAGGACTCCAAGTAATAGGATGAAGCCTCGATATTGCGGCGAAAGCCAGTGCCGGTCAAAGGGCGAAGCCTTAAGAATTCAAGATTGGCCTTCCAAAGCTTCTCACGGTCACCAATACCCATCACAGCGGTGGCGCGTTGTTGAATGGAAGGAAGCTGCGCGATTCCTCCACCCAAGGCCACTAAAAGAGCGGCGGCGATGACCGCTTGTTTGCGAGGAAGTGCGTGAATCACCCAAATGAGAAGCGCCAGAGGAAGGCTTAACCACAGCATTCGTGAATAAGTCAGAAACAAAGTCGCAAAACCAAGAACGAGGCTCAAAAGTAAAAACCAGACAGGAAAAAGCCCCTTCAGGCGGGCGGGCCGCAAACGAGCGGTCCATTGCTGAGTCACCCAATCGAGCACGGCAAAGAACGGAAAAATGAAAATGCTCGCTACCGAAAGATGATGACCTAAAAAGAGCGTCGCGTGAAAATGGGTTTCATTTTTCGGAATCGGCTGAGACCTTGGCCAGCCGACAAAGTATTGAAAAATTCCGATAGCTGAAAGCACCGTAAAAGTGATGATCCAAGTTTTGAGAACGGTCGTCCGCTCGGCTTCATCCAAGCGACGCAGTCCAAGCACGAGCAAAATCGGCCAGGCAAAGTACCAGACCTTCGCCAAATCCCACCATTCTGGCTGCACAAAATGCCCGCCCCAACCCACCGGCCAAAACACCGCGCCCAAAAGACTGAGCGCCAGAGCCGCTACGAGCAGACCCGAAGCCCCACAAAATCGCCGTACCCAGAATCCGCGCGCCGTCTGAACGCTGGCCTGCCAAAGTCCGCGAGGGCCGCCACATTCCCAGACGAGGGCCGCAAAGAGGATCGCCGCGCCGATACTCATCACAGCCATCGATATCAAAGTCGATGCCGCATAAAGGGCAAAGGCGAAAGTCAGACCTTTCTTCATGAGGAGACTATGCCTTTGGGTATTGCAACCGAACAAGGGTAAAAGCAAAGACCACTATCGCAGCGGCGGTAATTTTTGATAACTATCTGAATTTTATAACAAAAACGACAACCCAAAGCCCCGTTTTGGCCATCACCTGCCGAGCAAAAGCCCGAGCGCCCCGGTTACAATTCGGCATCGCGACATCACGTCAGGAAAGTATGAGTAGAGTATGGGTGAAATATCTTGGGTTCGAGCGAAGTCGCCAGTAATTTGACACGCTTTGAAAGTAAGAACACAAATTCAAAAATTTTCGATTTTATTCCGATCAGTTACCAGATGGCGTTGCCAATATTTAAGACGCGGCAAAAAACTTGGCTTTTAGGCCTTTTCATTCTTGCTCTCAAAATTCTTGAAAGCGGGAGTAACTCTCTTTGCCAAGCCGCCCCCCCTGTCTTTCCACAGGGCCCCGAAGGCTTCCGAATCGGAATGGAAATGGAATTTCTTCCGGAATCCTTTGCGCTTCTCACCCCGTACTTTGACTTCGACCGACTTCAAAAAGAGCAAGGAAAAGAGATCACGGAATGGTTGCCCAATGCCTTTTGTGAGGACTACCTCAAAAATTCCCCTCAAGCTCTGGCCGACCTGCCTGCACCGCTTCGGGCCAAATTAACTCAAGGACTGCAGCTCGATTCCATCATCGTGCATGAAAAGCCTATACCTTTATCAACCGGATGCCTACGGAAAGGGGCTCATCGGTGTCATCAGCAATGATCGCATCGAAGCGAGAGCTCACCACTTAGCATTAAAAGAGGAATTAGAATTTAACATCAAAGCCCTCTCCCTTGATGAAGACAAAGCCCTTCAGATGATCGATTCTGAGATCAAACATCTCCTGTCGGACTACGTCGTAGACAAAATCGCCGAACTCAAGGTGAGTTATTTGGTCGACTTTGTCCCCCTCATGAACCACGAACAACTTCGGCGAATTGAGCCAAAGCTCGAACTACTCGACTACCTAAGTAAACTTTCCAGTGGAAAGGTGCCCAAAGACTTCTGGACCCGTGCTCCCGAATTAATGACCAACTCAGATTCGAGTGTTGGAGAAAAAATTTCTTATTTTTTAAAAAACCAAAACTCCTGGCCTAACGAATTTTGGGACCACATCCAAAAACTGCTCATGCACCCCAACCCCTCATTTCAAAAAATAGCCTGTTTAGCACTCCAGGGAAATGCGCCCTGGCCTGAAGAGATCTGGCGCCAAGTTCACGCACTCCTGAAAAGCCCTAATCAAAATTTGAGGAAAAATCTCATCGTTGCCATGAGGGGTCAGTCACAGCTGCCTGATTTCATTTGGAATGAGCTTCCAAATGTCATGACCTCCAAGCCAGAAGTTCAAGAAGCACTCCTCGTCTTGTTAAAAAAACATGCGCAATGGCCAGAGCCCGTGTGGGAAATTCTTCCGACTTTAATATCGAAGGCCGACCGCTGGGTCCTTCACTCGATCTTCACTGCCCTTCAAACCCAATCCCACGGCTCCGAGGATTTTCGGGCTAAATTTCTGTCATTAATGGCAAAACTCCCTGAGAAGACCCGAGACAAAATCCCCGAAAATCTCCGTCTTCAACTCCTGCAACACCACGGAGGCTGCCTCTCCCAAGTCAACGCGCTTTTACCGCCGCTGCGATAGCACCGCCCCCTGCTTCAAAATCCCCACCCGCGCGAGCGCAAAATCATACCGAACCGGATCCAGAGGATCATAAATTTTGAGGGCGGCTGTGACTTCCAAAGCCGCTAACCATCCCAAGCTCTTACGCTCGGTCAACCTGAGCTGCTGACTGATTCGACCGGTATGAGTATCTAAAGGGATCACCAATTGCGAAGACCGCACAAAACGCCCCCCCGTAAAAGTGTGAGCCAGAGGCCCCCCCTCGGTCCACAACCCTGGATCAATGCCATCTTTGCGCCCCATCCATCGTAACAACATGCACCAACGCTTGCAGCAACTCCCATCACGCGGCGCGGTTAGCAAATAGCCAAAGGAGCTAGCAGCCACTTGAGTGTCTAGTTTCACAGCCCATTTACGCCAATGATCCATCAAACTATCCAGTGCAACCGTAATATCCGAAGCGCCGGGTTCTAAACCCAACACAAACTGCGCCCCCAGCGATCCATGAGTGCGCCAGCTTTGTTCCAAAAGCCTGAACAAAAGCACCAAATCCTCGCCGCGATTAAATCGGTGAACAAAGCCGACAAACTCGCTCTTTGCATGCCGCACCCCAGCAGCAGTACCCAACCTCTTCACAAAGGCCGATGGAGAATCCGTCCCCATCCTGTTCAGAGCATCCTGCACCGAGCGTTTGATCTGTTTGACATTTCCATAGGCTAAAAGAGCCGCTAGAACCGCTACAGCCTCCTGATCCCAGGGATCTGAATAGTGATGAACAAACTCAAGTGGATCACTCGGAAGATAAGCTTCTCGGTGGAATTGTTCCTGAACGGAATTCAATAATTCAGGCAAGGACAGTCTCGGCATGGGTGCCTCATACCAAAATAAGCTCCACTTCGCCCAATTGCTTTACAAGGAATTCACTAGACTGGTAAACCCTCCCAAAGACCCCTTTCTGAGGAGACTCCCCGCGCTATGAGAACCGACATTCGCAAGATCCTACTCATCGGCAGCGGCCCCATTGTCATCGGTCAAGCGTGCGAGTTCGACTACTCCGGCACGCAAGCACTCAAGGCTCTTAAAGAAGAGGGTTATCAAGTCGTTCTGGTCAACTCCAACCCCGCAACCATCATGACCGATCCGGAACTCTCGGACCGGGTTTACGTCGAACCGCTGACTCCCGAATTTTTAGAACGAATCATCGCAAAAGAACGTCCCGATGCTCTGCTGCCCACGATGGGCGGCCAAACCGCGTTGAATCTAACGATGGCGCTCCACAAGTCAGGGGTCCTCGCCAAATACCATGTCGAACTTCTCGGCGCTTCGCCCGAAGCAATCCACAAGGCCGAAGACCGCGAAACCTTCAAGGCCACGATGTCTGCCATCGGCGTCGATAGCGCCAGGAGCGCAGTCGCGCGCAGCCTGGATGACGCTCGTCGCATCATCCAGGAACTTGGGCTTCCACTCATCCTACGTCCGTCTTTTACCCTGGGTGGCGAAGGCGGAGGGACCGCCCACACTGAAGAGGAGTTTTTAGAAAAAGTCGAACGAGCGCTTTTCCTTTCGCCCACCGGCGATGTTTTAGTCGAGGAAAGCCTGATCGGCTGGAAGGAATTCGAACTCGAAGTCGTGCGCGATCGCAATGACAACGTCATCATTGTTTGCTCGATCGAAAACTTTGACCCTATGGGAGTGCACACCGGAGACTCGATTACGGTTGCCCCCGCTCAAACACTCACCGATCGCGAGTACCAACATCTCCGGGACCTGTCGATCCGGATCATCCGCGCGATTGGCGTCGAAACCGGTGGCTCCAACATCCAGTTTGCGGTCAACCCCAAAGACGGCCGAGTCATCGTCATTGAAATGAATCCGCGAGTCTCGCGCTCATCAGCACTCGCCTCAAAAGCCACCGGTTTTCCAATCGCACGAGTCGCAGCCAAGCTCGCCGTTGGTTACACGTTAGACCAACTCACCAATGACATCACCGGCACCACCCCTTGTTCGTTCGAACCTTCGTTGGACTATGTGGTCACCAAAATTCCGCGCTTTGACTTTGAAAAATTTCGACCCACTGAGCCTTTTTTGAGCACACAAATGAAGTCCGTCGGCGAAGTCATGGCCATTGGCCGCACTTTTGAAGAATCACTGGGCAAAGCCCTCGCGGGCCTTGAAACTGATTCGCCTTGGTTCATGCCCCTCGAAAAACAAAAAGGCCTTCCCCCGGCCCCAGCAGGCTGGATCAAGGGACCACGATGGGACTTAATCGAAAACCCACACTCACGACGAATTCTCGCCATCGGCGATGCCCTTCGCCAAGGAACCACTCCTGAAGAAATTGCCCGGCGTTCTCATATTGATCTTTGGTTTCTCCAAAGAATCGCGCTGCTCTTGGATGGTGAAAAGCTCCTAAAATCCCAACCCTGGCCGCTTCCGGCAAAAGAACTCCGGGGTCTCAAGGAGCGCGGGTGGACTGACCGGGGCATCTCGGGGGTCCTCGGGATTCCAGAGGATCAGATTCGGATCGCGCGCGAAAAATTAGACATTCACGCCGCCTTTCATTCGGTGGATACTTGCGCCGCTGAATTTGAGGCAAAAACGCCCTATCTCTATAGTAGTTACCGGGGAAAAGACGAATCTAAAGTTTCCTCTCGCCCTAAGGTCATGATTTTGGGAGGGGGCCCCAATCGCATCGGACAGGGAATTGAATTCGACTACTGCTGCGTTCATGCCTCCATGGCCTTGCGCGCGATTGGATTCGAAACCATCATGGTCAACTCAAACCCTGAAACGGTAAGCACGGATTTTGATATTTCCGATAAGCTTTATTTTGAGCCTCTCACTCCCGAACATGTCCTCAATATCGCACGAGTCGAAAAACCTCTCGGCGTGATCGTCCAGTTTGGCGGCCAAACCCCGCTAAAAATCGCCAAAGCGCTCGAGCAAGGTGGGCTCCGCGTTCTAGGCACTACCACCGAAAGTATCGACCAAGCCGAAAATCGTGGCAAATGCGAAGAACTCGTTCGTTCCTTGCGACCTCTTGGTCTTGAACAACCGGATGCCGCGACTGCCTTTACCATTGACGAAGCCGTCGAGCGAGCCAATCAACTCGGTTATCCTGTTTTAGTGCGACCTTCTTATGTGCTCGGCGGAAAAGGCATGAAGATTGTCCACAGCGAGACTTCGCTCAGAGAATGGATCGAAGAAGCCATTCATGTCAGCGACACACACCCCGTCCTCATTGATCGCTTTTTAAATAAAGCCACCGAGGTCGACGTAGACGCCATCAGTGATGGCCACGAATGCTTTATCGGCGGTTTGATGGAGCATATCGAGGAAGCGGGAATTCACTCGGGCGACAGCGCCTGCTCACTTCCCGTCGCGACCCTTTCGGTGAGTATCTGTGATCGAATCCGGACCTACACGCGCGAACTCGCTAAACGCCTCAAAGTGGTTGGCCTCATGAACGCCCAGTTTGCGATTCAAGGGGACCGAATTTTCCTTTTAGAAGTGAACCCTCGTGCTTCGCGAACCGTGCCCTTCATCAGCAAAGCCGTAGGCAAGCCCCTGGCCAAAATCGCCGCGCAGGTCATGCTCGGCAAATCTTTGCAAGAACTCGGCATTCAAGAAGACCTTGACCTAGGCCTCACGACTTTTAACGTGAAAGCCCCGGTTTTTCCTTTCAATAAATTTCCAGGTGTTGATGTTCTCTTGGGACCCGAAATGAAATCCACCGGTGAAGTCATGGGGCGAGGGCGAACCTTTGCGGGCGCTTATGCAAAGGCGCTGGCGGCAGCAGGCATGACTTTGCCCTCAAGTGGAAATGCCTTTTTATCGATTCGCGACGAAGACAAGGCTGAAATTTTGATGATCGCCCAAGGATTAAAAGACCTGGGCTTTGAACTTTGGGGCACACACGGCACGGCGTCGTTTCTGAATAGTTATGATTTGGGGTGCACGCCGATCAATAAAGTCCGAGATGGATCCCCCCATTGCGTCGATGCCATTCGCGAAGGCCGTTTTGCCCTAGTTATCAACACCACGTCCAACGAAGGCGCAATCAAGGACAGCTTCTCTATCCGACGGGCCGCGCTTGAACGGAAGGTACCTTATAGCACCGTGACTTCTTCAGCCCGCGCCATGCTCGAGGGCATCAAAGAGCTACGCAAAGGCCCCCTTGAGATCCTTCCGTTATGATGGGATTTCTTGGCTTCTCACTGGTCAGTTTCATCGCGTTAGTTCGGCTTTTGACACAAAATGTGCCCGGCCATTACCGGGTTTTTACGGGTGCCGGCCACGCCATTTGGAATGGCATCAATCCCTATGCTTCCGATTTTGGAACGGGAGTAGGCTATTTTTTTTACTCTCCCTTTTGCGCGATGACTGTCTTTGGCCCCCTCTCGGTCCTTCCCGAAAAACTCGGCATGGCGATGTACATGCTCATTTCATGGGGCTTTTTTGTCTGGGGCGTCACCGCTTTTTGGAAAAGATGGGCGCAACCGTCCCACAACCGTTGGCTGCAATGGTTTTGGATCGCAATCGCGCCCCAAATGTTTGGCGGCATCCTCGCCAGCAAACTAGAAATCATCATTGCCGGACTTCTACTGCTCGCCCTGGCTTGGCTGTATGAGACCCCGAGAAAAACCTGGGCCGCGTGCACTCTGCTAGCGATGACCCTCAATTGGAAATTTCAGTCCATCCCAATAGTTGGACTCCTCTCGTTAGCCATGTGGATCATTCGCCGAGATTGGCGAACTCCCGTCCGAATGGGAGCGATGATTATTGGGCTTTTTCTTTTACCGTTTGCCTTTTTTTCATCCGAGTTTTTGTTTCATGCCCAACAGACGTGGCAATCGAGCCTTTCACGTTTTGTGGGCGAGGCCTACCTGAATTACGAAAATCTGTTCACCTTCTTACATCAAGGCTTTGGCCTTCCTTTTACCTTCAAAATGACCCAAGTCCTCACCGGAGTGACGGGTGTCGCCTTTGCCGGCACCTTAGTCGTTTGGCTTCGGACCGTGTCAAAACGCCGGTTCACCCAAGAACAACAGATCCGAGGCGCAATCCTCTTGGTCACAGCCCTAGGATCCGCCTTCATGACAGCGTTTTCTCCGCTGGGGCAAAACAATGCGTTGATCTTGTATGCTCCACTTTTGCTCATTGGATTTATTTTAGGCGCTGATTTGCAGTCCGGGAAAAAAGGTTGGGTCGGGGTCTTAGTCCTGACTTTTGTGGGGATGACGCTACTCTATTCCGACTTAGTACCTTTACCCCTCCGAAATGAATTCCGAAACCTTTCCCTCAAGCCGGTTTTTTGCTTGGGCTTGGGAATCGCCATTGTGATCCAAACTTTTTTATTCGCAAAACAAGGACAAAGAGGGCCAAATCATGTCGCAACCTGAAACGACGACTGGTCATTGTTGGAAATGTGGACAAGCGCTCACGTTACTGGATTATGGCCGGCAGGACAGCTGCCGAAAATGCGGCTTAGATACCCGGGTTTGTAAGAACTGCATTCATTACGATCTTGACTACAATAATCATTGCCGGGAAAACCAAGCGGACCGTGTCGTTGAAAAAGAACGCGCCAATTTTTGCGATTATTTTAAGCCGAAAGCTGGCGGTGGTGCGAATGCCCCCACTCGGGATCACCTCAAGGCTGCGGCCGATGCCCTCTTCAAAAAGGGAACCTAATTTATGCCTCTCGTAGAAACCCGAAATATCAAAAAGTCCTACACCCGTGGCCATCAAGCGGTGGACGCTCTAAAAGGTGTTTCCCTCAGTATTGATCAAGGTCAGTTTGTTTCTATTATGGGACCGAGCGGTTCCGGCAAAAGCACGCTGATGCATATCATCGGTGGCCTGGATCGGCCCACCTCCGGTCAGGTGATTCTTTCTGGGCAGGGGATCGAGTCCTACTCCGATGACGAGCTTTCGGCCTTTCGGCGGCGAAGGCTCGGATTTATTTTTCAATTTTTTAACTTGCTCCCCACTCTCAGCGCCCTCGAAAACGTCGCGTTACCCTTGCTCCTCGACGGCAAGCCCATGCGTGAAATCGCACCGAAAGCCACTGAATTACTGACCCTGATCGGCCTAAAAAATCGCATTGATCATCGCCCTGATCAGCTTTCAGGTGGCGAAATGCAACGCGTGGCGATTGCCCGCGCTTTGGTGACTGATCCCCTTTTGATTTTGGCTGACGAACCCACGGGCAATCTCGACACCAAAACGGGCACCACAGTGTTGGAACTCCTCGCACAAATGGCCAAGGAACGGGGCCACACCATTTTGATGGTCACTCACGATCCTAAAGCGGCGTCCTTTGGAAATCGTCTGATCACTTTACGCGATGGCCTGATCGAGTCTGATGGTGCGATATGAACCGCAATCTGTTCCAATACGTCGGTCTCAGGCATCTCAAAATGAAGCCGACTCGAACCATCTTAACGACCATTGGAGTTTCGCTCGGAATCGCCCTTTATGTTGGAATCGCCATTATCAATCGCTCCACGTTGCATTCTTTCAAGGAGAGCATTGAAGCCGTCGCCGGCAAGGCGACTTTAATCGTGTCGGCGGGTGAAGCCGGCTTTCCTGAGTATCGCCTTGACCTGATCAAAAAGGTCCCTGGCGTCAAGTACGCAGTACCCATGGTCGAATCCCGCGCTTATTTTGCGGGCAACAAGGACTCCAGTGAAACCATCACCATTTTGGGCGTGGACTTACTCCAGGAACAAGCCGTTCGAACCTACAAAACCACTGACGAACAAGTCATCGATGACCCTCTCGTATTCTTGAACCAACCTGACAGCATCATCATTACTCGCGCTTTTGCGGCCCAACATCACTTCAAGATCGACTCGACTTTTGCATTAGCTACGGCTCATGGCACAAAACGATTTACCGTTCGAGGCATGCTCTCGCCCGAGGGGCCTGCCAAGGCCTATGGCGGTGCCATTGCGATCATGGACATCGATGGTGCTCGTATGACGTTCGGCAAGGAAGGCAAGATTGATCGCGTCGACGTCGTCACGGTCGCGGGCGAGGACATCGATCAAGTCGCCCAACGGATCAACCACGCCGTCGGTAGCGGCTACCGCGCCGAACGTCCCGAAACGCAAAATGAAAACATGGAAAGAATGGTCAAAACCTATCAGGTGATGCTGACCTTTTTCAGCACGCTTGCGTTGCTTGTGGGCTTATTTTTAGTCACCAATTCCGTGAGCATCGCCGTAGCTGAGCGAAAACGTGAAATCGGCACTTTGCGCGCGCTCGGCGCGACTCGTGGAGGAATTCTCACCCTCTTTCTCTCCGAAGCCGTCGTCATGGGCGCGATGGGCGCTTTTGTGGGGGCCTGGCTTGGGCGGGGTTTGGCCGCCGTTTTGCTCAGCTTGGTGACCCGCTCGATGTCGTCTCAATACCTCACGCGCATTGATGTCTCGACCCTCCTCTTCGGGCCTGGCGAGGTTTTGCGTGCTGTCGCTCTGGGTGCAACGGCGGCCTTTCTGGCCGCGCTGTTTCCGGCCTGGCGAGCAACCACGATTGACCCTCTCGAAGCCATGCGCCACCACGAGGTCGGCGAAAATGCCAACCAACAGGGCTTTTTTCGATACTCACCCTGGATCGGTGTGGGCCTGTTATCTTTCATGGGTTTAGCAACATGGGCCGGCCTTCCAGTGCGTTTTCAATGGATCGACACCCTTTGCCAGATCTGCGCGATACTGGGATCCGCGTTGCTCGGCCCGACTTTGGTGGTTTTTCTCATTCGCTTGATGCGACCCTTGGTTCTACGAATGGGCGGCACGATTTCGCGCCTCGCCCAAGACAATCTGCTGCGCAATCCCAGACGCACCGGAAGCAATGTCATGAGCTTAATGGTAGGACTCATGCTGACCATCATGATCGCGATCGTCAATGTGAGCTTCCGCATGACCATCACCGATTGGTTCAACCGTATTCTTCGGGCGGATTTATTTGTTTCGTCCACGGGACGTCTGATTTCCTATCAAACCCAACCTCAACATGAAGACCTCGGGCCTGAACTTGAAAAAATTCCAGGCATAAAAATGACCAACGGAAAGGGCGCCTACGGAATTCGTTTTATCCACGTCACCTATGAGGGACGGCAGCTCGGGATGAAGGCGTGGGATGAACCTGATCCCGCGGCAAATTATTCTATTCTCGATGTGCAAGATCGAACGCCGTTCCAAGCAGGGCGGGACCTTTATCATTCGCCGGACCCTACTGTTTTAGTTTCTGAAAACTTTGTACTTCATTTCAAAAAGAAAACCGGAGACAGCCTCGACTTAGACACCCCTTCGGGACGAAGTTCATTTCGAATCGTGGGGGTCGTCGTGGATTTTGCAGGACCGGAGGGTATTCTCTATATCGATCGGCAGCTTTATCGCCGAATCTGGCATGATCCCTTGGTCAGCGCTTTTGGACTCAATCTTGCGCCCGGCGCTGATCTAAGTACGGTTCGACAGGAGATCGATCGTCAATTTGGGCGGGCAAGAAATATTTCAGTCACCTCCAACGCCGAACTGCGCGACCAAATGGTCAGTGTGATCGATCAAAGCTTTGCCTATACCCGCGCTATCGAAGGTGCCGCGCTTTTAGTCGGACTTTTAGGCCTCCTCAATACATTGCTGATTAGCGTCATGGAGCGGATGCGCGAATTAGGAATGCTGCGCGCCGTCGGAATGTCTCGTAGCCAAGTATCCAAAATGATCCTCCAAGAAGCCCTGGTGCAAGGGGCCTTAGGTGCGGTGGCCGCGGTTGTTTTAGGGAGTGGAATCGCCTACCTGTGGATTAAGTACAGTTTAGCCCACGTTTTGGGTTGGATGATTCATTTTTACTTTCCATGGCTCGCTGTCGGAGGCACCGTTTTAGTCGGAACGGCTGTTGCTTTATTTGCCGGCTTCTTTCCAGCTAGGCGAGCTTCCCTTCTTGAGATTTGCGAAGCTTTAGAATACGAATAGCCCCCATGTACAAGCACAATCGTCAGCAAGTAGATATCAGTTCCTTGACTGGGTTTGCGGTGCTCGTTTTTGTGAGTTTAACTTTTGCATTCCTGGCTGTTTGGCATTCTGCAAGAGCAGACTCACTCACGGCTAAGGACATCATGACTCGAAACGAGGACGCCCGCAAAGTCGATGACGTAATTGCGACCGCTTCAATCACCACAGGGGGGGGGGGCTCCGCCGAAAGGGTCAAAACGTTTACCTGGTGGCGAAAGCTCATGGCAGACCGAGTTCATTTTAACACCCTTACGCGTTTCCACACTCCCGCCGAAGTTCGCGGCGAGGGAATTTTATTTGTGGAGCACGATCATGACGAGAACGACGTGCAGATGTACCTCCCCGCCTTCAAAAAAGTGAGACGGGTGGAGAGCCAAAGCCAAAGTGGCAGTTTCATGGGAAGCGAATTCAGCTATGCTGATATCGCAACCCCTCATGTCGATGATCACCACTACTCGTTGCAAAAGGAATCTGAATGCCCCATCGATGGCGGTAAAACCCTGCGCTGTTACGTGGTCGAAGCAACGCCCGTGTCTGAAGCGGTCAAGGAGCGGACCGGCTATTCAAAAACAATTGAATGGGTTCGACCTGATAACTTTATGGCCGTTAAAGGTGAGTTTTTCGACAAAGAGGGCGTCCTCTGGAAAAAAATGGAAGCTCATCAGATCAAAGAAGTAGATACCGCCAAGCATAAATACATAGCTCACCAAATCCGGATCGAAAATGCCAAAAGCGGTAAGTTCACCCTCCTGGAATTTTCGGAAGTCAAGGTCAACACCGGCATTACGGATTCCATTTTTACCGTCCAAAATCTTTCTCGTGAAAAATAATATCGCCCTTGTTTATGCGGCGCTCACGCTCCCCGGCATTCCACTGACCGGAAAGATCTTCAGCGATATTTATCTTCCAGCACGGGATCTGGATACTTCCAGCTATCACCAAGTTTCAGCCTCCGCCTGGTTGCAAGGTGACCCAAAACTCGGCGAAAATGGTTACGCGCGCTTTATTTTGACAGCCGACACCCTCGATTCCGCCGCAAATTCCCCGGGCGCCAACCTAGGCCTTCGCGAGGGCTACGTGGGATACGCCAAAAATGGGTGGGAATTTCGCCTGGGAAGGCAACTCATCCCCTGGGGTAAATCAGATGCATTTAACCCCACTGATTATCTTTCGGCAAAAAATTATGCACTTTTTAACCCGGATGACGAAGTCCGGCGTATTGGCAGCACGAGCCTCTGGCTGAATTGGACACCGACTCAAGGAGCCTCGCCCCTGAGCGTGACCGTGGTTGCCACCCCGGCTTTTCCGCAAAGCCATTTACTGATTCCTTCGTCAGCCATTCCTGCTGGCGTTACGCTGGTGCCCCCCCCTCAGACGCCCCCTACGACTTTTGGAAATACTGAGACCGCAATCAAATTGGCTTATACCGGAAACGCGTGGGACGCCTCATTATCGGCCTTTCGTGGGTATAACCACATGCCCGAGTTTGCCATCTTCGATATTTCGGGTTCTCCCCTTCAACCTGTGATTACGCTGGTTCAAACCTTTCACCCCATTCGCGCCGCAGGAGGTGATGCCTCCTTCAC
Organism: Bdellovibrionota bacterium FG-1; assembly: GCA_051382295.1. Lineage (GTDB taxonomy): Bacteria > Bdellovibrionota > UBA1018 > UBA1018 > UBA1018 > JBBCAW01. The sequence continues at coordinate 96,734 of JBBCAW010000013.1, forward strand.
TTTTGGAAAATGGATTGGCCGCGCTGAAACCGCTTATTTTTGGACCCAAAATGACGACGGCACCCAACCCCTCATCCAACCTTCGCATTGGGACTCGGTCATTGGGGCGGAACGCCCTTTAGGCGATGACTTTCGTTTTCAAGTCCAGGCCATTTACCGATACCACCCAGCCTTTCAAGAGCCCACCGCACTGGCCAAGGCAAATGCACTCCTCCTAGGCTATCAAGAAAAAAGCCGTCCCGCTGCGACCTTTCGCCTGGCCTATAGCAATGAAGCCAATGGCTGGGATATTGAGTTGTTTTTAATGGCCAATTTTTCCGGTGGAGACTACCTAGCCAGGCCTAAAGTAACTTATGCATGGACCGATGCTGTAAAATCCACCGCCGGAGTTGAGTACTATGGAGGTCCGGATGACCGGCCCTTAGGCGCCCTTAAATCCTACAATTCGGTTTTTATTGAGGGAAAGTATGTGTTTTAAGAATTCTTGCGTTAACCTGAGATTATGTTACGTGTAAATTTCTATGCCGGATGAAAAAATCCCAATGACGGTAGTCGGAAAAAAGGCGCTCGATGAGGAGCTTAAGCGGCTCATGACCGTTGAGCGTCCATCGGTCGTGAAAGCAATCGAGATCGCGCGCGGTCACGGCGATCTTTCGGAAAACGCCGATTATTCGGCCGCCAAAGAGCGACAAAGCTTTATTGAGGGCCGTATTCAGGACATTAATGGCAAGATGGCTCGCGCACAAGTCATTGATCCCACCACCATTAAGTCTGAAAAGATCGTTTTTGGCGCGACCGTCCTGCTGGAAGATCAGGACTCGGGTAACCGGGTGACTTATAAAATTGTGGGAGTCGATGAGGCTGATGTCAAAAACGGAAAAGTAGGAATCACTTCGCCTATTGCGCGCGCGCTCATCAGCAAAACGGCAGGAGACGAAGTAGTCGTTCATGCCCCCAAGGGACAAATTCGTTACGACGTCATCCATATCCGATACGAATAAATCGCGCCCCCATTTACCACAAGACACCCCGGTTCAATTTGTTAAGGGTGTAGGGCCACGCCTCGGTGCGATTTTTGCCAGCCGAGGTGTCCACACGGTTAAGGATTTACTCTTCTTTTTTCCCCGTGCCTACGAGGACCGGAGTCAACTCTTACGGATATCCGAACTTAAAGAAGGAACGACCGCCACCGTCGCCGTACGGGTCACTGGCATCCGCCAGATTCCTATCCGCGGGCGCTTCAACAAGTCTATGCTCGAGGTGCGCTGCACCGACGAAAGCGGAGCCTCGCTCGGACTCAAATGGTTTCATGCACCTAAAGGGATGGAGCAACGTTTCAAACCCGGCATTCAGCTCATTGTTACAGGCATAATCAAAAATTTCATGGGCCGTCCGGAAATCATCCACCCTGAAATCACTTGGGGCGTCAGCGCCGACACCGACTCAGAACAAGAGAATCACAGCTTTGGGCGAATTGTCCCCATTTATACCGAAATTGAGGGCGTTTCGAGCCGTATTCTCCGTAAGGTATTATGGGAGGCTCTCGAAAAATACGCGAGCACCCTCACCGAAGATCTTCCCACCCCTTTTCTCCAAGCTCACTCGTTACCTCGACTGTCAGAAGCGGTACGCCAGATTCATTTTCCACCGGAACCGCTTGCCTCAACCGAAGAAGGCGCAGAAATCGCATCACTGCTAGAATTTGCGACCCCCGCGCACCAACGCCTGATTTATGAGGAATTTTTTAAATTTGAATATTTGATCCTTCGCCAACGCCTTCGAATGGAGAAGGCCCATGCCCCCCCTCTGGGCAGTGAGGGCGGAAAAGAGGCCCTCTATGCTCTTGAAAGACTTTTGCCCTTTGTTCTCACCGGCGGCCAAAAAAAAGCCATTCAGGACGTGATGGAAGACCTCCAGAAACCCCATCCTATGAACCGCCTGATCCAAGGGGACGTGGGTTCCGGAAAAACCGCGGTGGCCTTTCTCACTGCTGGATGCGCGCTGGCCGAGGGCGGCCAGGTCGCATTGATGGTGCCTACAGAAATTTTGGCCGAACAACACTATAAAAGTGCACTCCAACTTTTCGGCGGACGTCTCAATGTCGCGATTTTAACGGGCAAAACGCCCCAGTCCGAACGCACTTCACTCCAAGGTCGCCTCCAGGCTGGCGAACCCATTTTGGTGATTGGTACTCACGCTTTGATTGAAGAGCCTGTGATCTTTCCGAACCTGGTTTTTAATTTGGTCGATGAACAGCACCGTTTCGGAGTCGATCAAAGACGCACGCTGCGGAATAAGGGAATGCACAAGAACCCCGTGACGGGACAAATCACCCTGCCCCACACCTTGATCCTCACTGCCACGCCCATTCCTCGTACTCTCGCCTTGACGGCCTACGGCGACCTCTCGGTCAGTAGCATCACTGAGCTTCCGCCTGGGCGCACGCCCATCGTGACTCGAATCGCTCGCGACCGAACCCAAGTTCTCAGGGCCTACGAGCAAATTCGCAGAGAACTGCAGCAAGGCCATCAGGCCTACTTCATCTATCCCCTCGTCAACAACAGCGAGGCGGAGGGCTTTACCCAACTCAAATCCGCCGTGGCAGAGGCCGACCGCTTAGCCAAAGAAATGTTTCCAGAATTCAAAGTCGCACTTTTGCATGGCCAGATGAAACCCGACGAAAAAGCTGGCATTATGGAGGCGTTTAAAAATCGCGAATTTCATCTTTTGGTCTCCACGACCGTGGTCGAAGTCGGCGTAGACGTGCCTAACGCCACGGTGATGGTGATCGAGCACGCCGATCGATTTGGCCTCTCCCAACTTCACCAGCTCCGAGGACGCGTGGGGCGTGGAGCCGCACAATCCTTCTGTTTTCTTTTTGCGCCCCCCCGAAGTGCCGCAACCACGGCACAGAGGCTTGAGGTTCTAGAAGAAACCCAAGACGGCTTCAAAATCGCGGAAGCCGATCTCGAAATACGAGGCCCAGGGGAGTTTTTGGGTACACGCCAGGCCGGCGGGCTGCCTTTTCGACTGGCTCATTTAGTCCGCGATCGCCAATGGCTGCTCCAGGCCCGAGACGATGCCTCAACACTTCTTAAGGAAGATCCAGAACTTATCAAGACTGAACACCTTCCTTTGCGGCAGTATTTTGAAAGAGAAGGTCGAATTCAAAGCGACCGTTTGAAAACGTCCTAATCTTGACATTTCCTTCAACTTTTGCAATTATCAAGAAGTTATCAAAAGCCATCGGGCTACCTAACGGCGGGAGTTTACAATCGTGCCTCATTCCTTACCCAAGCGGCCAAAACTTGTCGGAGCGTTTATTCGCGAACGTCGTGAAGAGCTTGCCATCTCTCAGCGGGCCCTCGGTTTACTTTTTACCCCCCCGGTAACGACTCAATTTATTTCAAACGTCGAAAGAGGGGTTACGCCACTTCCACCCGTGCACGTCCCCGTACTGGCAAAAGCTCTGAAGACCAATGAGACTGAAATCATGGCTCTTTTAGAAAAAGAGTACACCTTCAAGCTGTCAGGACGCTTAGGGTTTATTCAAGAAGCCACTCTCAATACCCCGCCACAGATGGCCATAGCGGCTGATCATTACGATTTTATTCAAAAATTTTATGAAGCTTTTCGATTAGCCGATCACCAGACCCGCCAATCTTTCGTGAACCTTTGTGAAACGACCTTGAAAATTTGAGTCCTGCTCTCTTGCTTTGGCAATACCCAAGAAGGTATACGTTAGAGAAGAGATGATGATCGATTCACCCAGCAAGCCCAGGCCTCCCGGAGCACGCAAAAAAAGCGTGGCTGAACGAATGCGCACGGGGGAACGCCCACCCGTGAGTCACGGTTACGTCAAAGGGTTTGATGGAACTAAGCTTTTTTATAGTACCGAAGGTCAAGGCAAGCCGCTGGTTTTTTGTTATGGACTCGTTTGTTCGAGTCTTCATTGGACCTACCAGATCGAGCATTTTCAGCGCACTCACCAAACCATTTGGTTTGACTATCGCGGACATCAGAACTCTGAAACTCCAAAAGACATGAAGAGTCTCACGGTTCATAACATTGCTCGTGATCTGGGCACGGTTCTGGACGAACTCGGAATTAAGGAAACCGTCATTCTGGGGCACAGTATGGGCGTTAATGTTGTATTGGAGTTTTACCGCCAACAGCCGGAACGCGTGCTCGGGATGGTGCTTGCGAACGGGACCGCGACACGTCCGCTCGAAAATCTTTTTCGAAACAATGTCGCCCAAAGCGGCTTTCGCCTTCTGAAAAAGGCCTACGAAAAGTCCCCTGAAGCCGTTTCACTGCTTTGGCGAATGTCCAAGGGGAACGCCTTAGCCCGCACCGCTGTAACCCTGGGAGGTTTCAATGCGCATCTCACCCCAAAAGCGGATATCGAGCTTTATGTCGATCAAGTATCCGAAATGGACCCCGCCATACTGATTCATTTAATTGAAAACTACGAGGAATACGACGCGACGGCATGGCTTCATACGATCCAAGTGCCCACGCTCATCTTGGCTGGCGAACAAGACAATATGACGCCGGTAGAGCAACAAGAACTCATGAACCAACTGATTCCTCGCAGTCGTTTTGAGCTGATCCGCCACGGCTCCCATTGTCCTCAGATGGATTTACCGGAACTAGTGAACCTCAAAATTGAAAAATTTCTGGACGAGATCAACTATGGGTCACAGTCCATTCAGACCACGGGAAACGCCAATCCGACCACTGAGACGCATCCAAGCCCTGATCCAGAAGCGTCCGTCTAAACGCCTCTAAACAGAGTTGACCATGGCACTTTCCTTCGCCCACATGAGTCACGGATAGGACCGCCTCAGGTGATTGAAGGCTACCGTTTTTCAACCGTTCAACCACCTGCTCTACGGTAATACCTAAGCAAGGGCAAAGGGAGTTTTCACCCTGAGTCGGCGCTGGGGACTCCGTCAGGCGAATCGCCATTCCACGATGAACTTTTTCCTGGCATGCCAATTTTTGCACTCCGTCAACCGTCACCTGACAAAGACCACAACTCCCATCTGGGCAATAAAGAACATCCTCAGGTCGGCTCTGGCCCGTTTCAAAAAGCGCCACCGTCACCGGAATCTTTTCGCGCACCATGCGACGCTCGCCATCTAGCGTAATATCGACTTTTTCAGCTGAAAGCTCGGAGCGGCTCACCGCTTTCATAAATATCTCATCCTCAACCGAGGCCGTCCTGGCGCGCTTAACCGACCGCGCTTCCCAAAGTAAATGGGTTGGAATATCCACCTGCACAAGCTGCGAAACCACCTCATCCGAGCCGTCGTTTAAGGTCTCGTGGACTCGATCTGAGGGCGCCTCCAAAATCTTGAGCACTCGCACGCCCCCCATGCGCTCGCCCCGGCGATTAACGGCCACCGCAAATTCGCCTTCTTTCCAAGGTCGAACCCCACGCCAGGGCAAAACCAATGTCGACATAGCGTGCTCGCTATTTTCCTGCAACATCGTAATCGCGCCGCTCGGGCAAGCCTGAACACAAAGACCACAGCCCACGCATTTAGATTCGTTTAAAATTGCAGCCTCGCGGGGAATACGACCGATCTCGATGGCTCCATGCGGACAAATCGTCATGCAGACCTTGCAAGCAATCTGTTCAAAACACTCGACTGAAGCGACCAATCGCTTTTTTTGCTCGGTTTGCGGAGTTCCGCTAAAAGCTCGAATGGCCTTAAAGTCCGTACTGGCCACCCATTTACCTTGATAAGCAGGCACAAAAGGCTCTTCACGATGGTGAAAAAAGTTTTTCAGTTTCATCCGAGCGCGCTTAAACACCCTCTCAATTTCGTCTTTTTTATCCCTATGCTCTTGAAGATCCGTGGCCAAGCCTTTGACAATCTTTCCGGCTAGCCAACGACAACGAGTTTCCTCAAGAACCCAGCCTTCGACATCCTCCACTTGGGATGCTCGTGCCGTCTGTTCCAGTTCAAAAAGCGAAGACCCTGGCGGGTGTTCGCGAATCCCTGCTAAATCCCGAAAAGGCCCGGCGGAAACCACCCTCGCCACCTCTAAAATGCGAAGTCCACGCGCATCTTGAATGCGCAACTCCCAAAGCAACGCGGCTTTAGGCGAAAGCTTAACGGGTTTAGCCTCGAGCAGTCTGCCCCCGAGCGACTCAAAACGCCGCTTTTCCACTTCCCATCCCGCAAACCGTTTCGCCCCCCATTGAGCAAAGGACTCAATACAGTAAACTTCGCCCACTCCCGATTCAAGCAAGGAGATGCCAAAACGAAGCGCCTCATTTCCCGTGCCCAAGATCGCAGTGGCCGGATCCCACTGGACCCGACTTTCTTTTCGCAAACGCTCCGCCGTAAAAAGGGGGATCAAGCCTTGAGATCTCCAACCCGAGAACGAATCAGGCAGGCAGGCGTTTTGGGTGACTTTAACGATTGCACGGGCATGAATTCGATGGATGCGCTTTTGGACATCTTCAAGCAGAACGATACCGCCGGTGCCTGGAAGTGGAATCACGCCTTTGACTGAAATCGATTCACCGCCAAAAAGACCGACTTCGAGCCCCATTTCCGCGCAAAGCGTGGAGAGGGCCCGCAGCCCCGCGGAAGGCCATAGTGATACGCGAGGGCCCGCCACAATCGCGACGTCAAAGCGTCCCTCTCGCACGCTGAGCTCGCCTATGCCGTTCACACTCTCTCCTTCTCCCCCCCAAAACGCGCACAGGCGCTTCGGGAGTTTCGAACCACATCGGCCAACGGACCATCGCAACCGGGGATCACGTAAACTTGTTGATCGTCATCCAGGCCCAGACGCCAAGCTGCCTTTTGATCCCATTCGAAAATAGCTCGGGGCTTCATCGCTAAAATAGAAAAGCGATCCCATTTCAAAAACGTATGACATAATTCGGACACCGCGCCAAACGACTCGGCGGATCCCCAGCTTTTTCCACCAGCCGGCGAACTCACTTGATCTAACGGCACCAAAGCTCCCGCCCGCAACACGGCCAGGCGATTCAAATGTTGCAGGGTGGGCTGCGGAAAGCCTTCGACCTCAGCCCAAACCGCCATATCCCTAAAAATACCGATCACACTGGGATCCAACGACTCGCGCGACAAAAGCGACCACTGCTCCCAAAGTCTCACCCCCGTGGGCAAAACTGGCGCGACTTCAGCCTTCTTTGCTTGTGCCAAAACCCATGGGCTCATTCGCGGGGTCCAAAACACCAGAGCCCCTTCCTTAAGTCGCGCGGTACGAAGGGTTTTTCCAGCATAAAAGCGCACGCCCCCCGGCATAAGCTCGGTTTGGCTAGCCTGACAAATGACCCCGGCAGGCCCCGCCCGTTCGCGTACAAATTCCAGGAGGCCATTTCGATAACGGACCACATCCATGTCCGAAATCTTGGGAATCAATAGTCCGCGACAATTTCCTACGGGCCTGGAAAATCCTGGAAAACGGGTCTCCGCTTGTGCGCCCTCAAAGATTTGGGGTTTTAACCCAGCATCCGCGGCTTCCACATACAGTTCTTCCAAAAGTTCCCACGGCCAATCACGATCTCGCTCGTTCAAGGTAATCCAAAGTCGTGAACGACTCCGAACATGGGGGGCTTCAAAATCATGAAACCCCTGTCCCACCCCGCCGCCGGTCCAAAGTTCCACAGCCCCCGGAAAATCGGGCCGCAGCTCCTCGATCACGCGCTCCGGATCACTCCGCTTTAGACGTCCCGGCATTCGTCTTAAATTAATACTAGCGGCATCCTTATCGGGACTCACCGGCCACATGGGATCCAGAGGCAACTCGGAGTCTTCTAAAAAAAAATCACGATCCGGATTCAGCAATAAAACGGTCTTCCCCTGGGCCATCAGAAAATTTGCCGCCACTAAAGGCGCTAAACCGGTCCCGACTAAAGCCACGTCGTAAACCCCGGCTACCGCAGAAAGCGCCCCCGAAGTTGTCATACGTTAAGAAAACCACCCATGACACGTCGAAGTGCCGTTTGCACTTGGGCTTTTTTGTATTCGCTATGCGCGCTATGGCCCTTTTCATTTTGGTCAGCGCTTTTCACATCCATGATTTGCACTTCAAAAGGGTAAAAGAAACGAATTTCCCGCTGCAAATATTTGAGGTCAATTCGATCAATCCGCTTGGCGATTTCTTCTTGCGCGCCTTTTTGTTTCACGAGGCTTTTAAGCTCTCGAACATCATCGTACAAAGGATTATTAAGCTTAATCAACTGACGGCAAGTAAACTGAATCGCGCGATAAAACTCACTCGAATGGGGATTTTCAGAACTTGTCACCGGGGGCAAACAGGCAGTCTCCAGCTCGAGGAGCAATTGCTCCTCGCTGATTTCTCCAGCATCGGCGCGTGCCAAAGACTCACCCAATTGGTTTTTAAAATTATCCAAGTCCACTAAGGTGTTGCGCGAGCGACTGGGCTTGATGTTGGGCGGCATCACAATCATTTTATCTCTGAGATATTTGACGACCCGCAAGGCCCCGAGACGCGTCACAGAAACAAAACGAAGGCCAACCCGATCAAAAATATCCTCAGCCACATTTTCAGGCTTGTGCAACAGCTTCAAAATCGTTGAATCACGAGATTTTTTCGGCTTGGTTTCAAAGGCCACGAGGTCCACCCGCAAAGGATCGTTATCGTTTTCGCCCAAATAAAGCTGACCACTCTCCGTGCGATGAATGACTCTATAAAAGCGATCAAAGATCTGTTGCTGAAGATCGCCAAAATAAGAGCTACGCAGGTCTTTATCAATATGGGCGATCGTATGCATCACCTTGAGCAAACTACAGGCCCAATTACGCAATGCAATAGCTTGATCTAAGGCCTCACTCCGCGCTGACAACGGGTGGGTCAGGCTGGCCATCAAAAATAATTCACGAATATCCGCCATTTCAACCACTTGTCGCGGAATTTCTAATCTCAGACCATGAGGGTTGTCGGGCTGCAAAAAAAATTTACGCACGAAATTAAGAGCTTCATGAAAATTACCCATAACCTCAGCCCGTTCAATCGGGTTGTCCAAGTCATAACCATAACTCATGATAAAACGGTTCGCTTCGTCCAGGCTTTGGATCTGAAAACCTTGCGGCGTATCGATCGTCGACTTACCGCCGATAATCACATCCAGCACGTCCCAGCGAAAATCATATTTGGTCCTAAAAAGAGATGTCGGAGGAGTCACATCCGAAAGACTAGCCCATTCGGGTTTGCGCCGGCAATGATCATCATTAGATGCAGTGCACCACATTCATTTTGTTTACACAAAACAATCAATTTGAATGATACATGAAACTCTCAATGACTCAGCCTCATGCCTCAACCCCCCATCGTTTCCAAACCCCCCGAAGACTCCTCCGCTGGGAAAAAGTCAGAGGTCCTCGCGCGATTTTGGCGATCGCGACCGGAACTGCTCTCGGAGCCGGACTCGTACCGCTCGCCCCAGGAACAGCAGGCACGCTCGCCGCTCTTCCGCTCGCGTATTTTACAAACGAGTGGCCCTGGCCTTTACGTATCGCTCTTTGGACCGCCTTGACCGCCGCCGGGACCTGGGCCGCCAAGGTTTTCGACGAACTCATGGGCACAAGCGACAATCAAAACATCGTGATGGATGAAGTGGTCGGCCTAGGGATCACTGCATGGACCGCTGGCCATGACGTGACCTCTCTGCTAGTGGCCTTTGTGTTGTTTCGGTTTTTCGACATCCTCAAACCATTTCCGGTCCGAAATATAGACACCTGGTCCAAAAAGAAGGCATCGGAAAACACACCCCTTTCACAATGGTATGGCGGTTTTGGAGTCATGGCAGACGACTTGGTCGCAGGCCTCCAGGGGCTCTGCTGTATGCTTTTGCTGCAGTGGCTCCATATTCTACCTTCATGATTTCAACGTATTAACGCACGGCCCAATTTAGGGTATTTTTCTTTAACTGAATCAACAAATCAAATCGGGGTGCCACTTCCATTTCATTTCTTTTTCATGGTACGGTCCGTGCTCAACAACCCCTCCAATCAGGCCAGTGGACGCCCGAGATAAAACCCCGAGATGTAATAGGAGATAATTTAAATGGATATGGAAGAAAGAAAAAGTACGCTTGAATCCAGTCAAGGCACTGGTCAAAAAAACAAGGCCATCGATTTAGCGGTTCAAGCCATTGAAAAACAATTTGGCAAAGGCTCGATTATGCGCCTGGGAAACGAGCAGGGTCTTGCCAATCAAGATGTCCCAGCCGTGCCCACCGGCTCACTGAGCCTCGATATCGCACTGGGGATCGGCGGATTGCCCCGCGGTCGTATTTGCGAGATCTATGGACCAGAAGCTTCCGGCAAAACGACGCTCACGTTGCACGCCATTGCTGAATGCCAAAAACAGGGTGGCGTGGCGGCCTTTATTGATGCCGAGCACGCCCTTGACGTCACCTACGCTCGCAAACTCGGAGTGCGCACGGATGATCTGCTCATCTCGCAACCCGACACCGGTGAACAGGCCCTCGAAATCGCAGATATGCTGGTCCGTTCCGGTGGCATCGACCTGCTTGTGGTCGACTCGGTGGCGGCCCTTGTTCCTCGCGCTGAAATCGAAGGCGAAATGGGTGACAGTCACATGGGTCTCCAGGCCCGCCTCATGTCACAGGCTTTGCGCAAACTCACGGGCACGATTAGCCGCAGTAAAACGCTGTTGATCTTCATCAATCAGATCCGAATGAAGATTGGTGTGATGTTCGGTAATCCAGAAACCACCACGGGTGGCAATGCGCTGAAGTTCTATTCGTCGGTTCGTTTGGACATCCGCCGCATCCAGGCGATTAAAGATGGCGAAAATGTCATTGGCAATCGCACCCGGGTGAAGGTTGTTAAAAACAAGATGGCACCTCCCTTTAAAGAAGTGGAATTTGACATCATCTATGGCGAAGGTATTTCCAAAGAAGGCGACATGCTGGACTTGGCGGCCAACCTCAACATCATAGAAAAATCCGGCACTTGGTACACCTATAAGGATGAACGCATGGGGCAGGGTCGTGAAAACTCACGCAACTACTTGAAGCAACATCCTGAAGCGATGGAACAGATTCGCAAAGAGGTGATGATCAAAGCCGGAATTATGAAAGCACCTCAAACGGCAGCAACTACTCCTTCTAGTAGTACTGCTCATGCGGGCGCAACCGTCGCAGGGGCGGCAACAATCGCGGTTTCGGCAACGGCCAAACCTGCTGCATCGGCTAAGCCAGCAATGGCGAAAAGTAAGTAAGCAAGTCAATTAAACGACTCGAAAAAGCCCTTGAGAACACGCATGATGCGGGCCTCAGGGGCTTTTTTTTACCCTTTAGTCCCCAATCACCCAACCGCCACCCGGCGTCGGAGTGACAGTCCAACCAGCCACGCCACCATTCATTCGCCTGAAAAAAACGAGGTGTTGGTTGGCATCCGTCGCGCGAACCACAAAATTCCAAAGACGATCACCCATCGTGGCAGAAAGGCCGGTATGGCGACACACAAAGGATTGTTTCCAAGTCTCGCCCGCTTTTAACTCCACTTGCAGGGCCCCAATGCCGTCGAAATCACAGGGCATAAATTGATCTGGAGCGGATTCTGAAAAGTAACCCGCTTCGACTCGTACCCTTTGCGACAAAACCGGAACAATCGAGGCTTCGGCCTTGGCGAGATGAATTTCGTCTACTTTACCGCGATTCAACATGCGATTTTCAATGAGCTTCAGATTACCATTCAAAGGTTCGCGTCCTGGAAGATAAGCTACACAGCGCACTGACCCCGAAAATTGCCGTTTGGTGACATGAAATTTTCCGTCAGCCGCAGTAAACACATAAACCGTGGGATCGGTCGGATTACCATGGGTATCGATCGTGCCCGCCGTCGGAGTCGACGTTGTCCAAAAACGCAGATCTTCGCTTCCACGCGGAACCACATTTCTAAAACCATCCGCTTCCAAAACAACATAGTCGTCCTGTTGGCCCAGCGGAAATCCCGTGGGCAAACGCCAGGACAGGTCAGTCAAATACCCACGAGCATCCATCGCTAGGCTGGCCGGCGTAAAGGGATGACTGGGGTCGTAAGATTTATCCGCACAAAGCTTCTCCGCCTCTGCCTGACTGTAAAAACCACTGACAATATCGCTCACCACGAGACCAGCGGTTTCATCCACCCAAACTTCTCGCGTGCTCGAAGTCCGAGCCAAGAGTCTAAAGGTTGCATGAGCCGTGTTCACTTCCACGGGTACCTGTCCCAACGCGAAATCGCCGGCCGCGCTCGCCGAAGGCAAACCCAAATCGAGCATTAAACCCAAGGCCGGTACAAGAGCGAGCGTCCACTTTGCTTTCAAATTCTTCATAAAATTGCTACTTTCAGGATTACTGTCTTCAAATCAAAAAAATGGGTGACAGGCTTGGCAATTACTTGCCTGAGGCTGATGGGTTTTTCGGTCGGTATGACAAGATTCACATCTCACACGACGAACGGGTTCATCCAAATTGTGCTGAGCATTGTGACAGTTCGTACAATGAGCGCGATGCTGAGGCACCGAATGTGCGCCGCCCCCATTATCACCTCTAAAAAAGGCGCCATGGCACCAAAAACAAGCCTTGGGGTTTTGCGAAAACCCAGGGCCTTGCCCCCCATTGGCAGGCTGCGAATCATGGCAATTTTGACAAATAGCAGGAGTGAGCTGTTGCTGCGGAGGCGCTACCGGCTTCTCCGTTTGATGGCAAAGAACGCACATTCCTTCGAGATTTCCGATAAAATGTTGCTGATGATATTTAGGTAATTCAGGAAACGTCCCGGTCTCGTCTCCACCACTAGCCCTTGGCGGAGCCATGCCGCAAAGAAACACAAAACTGACGCAGGCAAAGAGAACCATTAAACTTCTTTTGTATAGCATCTTAACACCTAATACATTTCATTTACTGTACCAAATTTATCATCTTATACACCGAGGAGCAAAGCTTGTCTAGACCGGTTTTCTGCAGTGCAACTAGTCGATATACTTAATAAAATAGCAAAAAACGCGGCGAAAACCAGCCATTGATCCCGACTTGGAAAACAAGATGAAGTGGTGTCGTAGGCGTCTGCAAACAGGTCTCTTCATCTAAAGACCCAACCCAAGCGCGTCCTCAGCCATGAGGGCTCCGGGTTACTCAAACGCTGTACCCGCGAACCTCCTCTAGCTTCGATCTAAGTGACGAGAAACCAAATCAATAAGAAAAACGAGAAGTTTACAGATCACCAAAAAAAATGTAGCTCTAAACTTCAGCTTTTCATACCGACGCCGAGAAGAATAATGTGGGTTCTTATTCTTCATAAGGCACCTCTCTTTCTCTTGGGAAGGGAGGTGTTTTCCTTTTCACTCACGCCTGAGTTGGGCTGGGCGCTTTCAACGCAAAGTCAGTACCAAAAAAGATGCTAAATATCGGCTGCTTTTAGGCATAGACCGTTCGAATTCCGGACGGTTTGCGCGAAATGCGACTGATACCAAATAAAATGAATCTACTTTCGATGCACCAACTGCACCGACGCCTGATCCGTCGGAAAAAGGATCATCTCCTGGACATTCACGTGTTTCGGCCGCTGCACGCACCAAAGAATGGCCTCAGCGACATCCGTTGCGCTCAAAGGGGTCATGCCGGCATAGACCGACTTAGCCTTTTCAGCATCGCCTCCAAAGCGAACCAGACTAAACTCAGTCTCCACCATTCCGGGCGCGATCGAGGTGACGCGCACGCCCGTTCCATTCAAATCCTGGCGCATACCCTCATTCAGGGCTCGTACGGCAAACTTGGTGGCCGCATAAACCGCCCCCTGAGGATAGGTCCAATATCCGGCCACAGAGCCAAGATTCACCACGTGCCCGACGCCTCGCTCAATAAAACCAGGTAAGACCGCCCGCGTCACATAAAGCAGCCCTTTAATATTCGTGTCGATCATGAGTTCCCAGTTCTCGGAATCATCGGTTTGAATCGGACTTCGTCCACTCGCCAAACCTGCATTATTGACCAAGACATCGATTTTCTTAAGCACTTCCGCATTTACGTCTGCCCACGCCTGAACGGCTTTTTTTGAACGCACGTCCAACTCAAAACAATGAACTTCGACTCCATTTTTGGCTCGAATCTCCTGCGCAATCGCATCGAGTCGTTTCTTTCGTCGGGCTACCAACACCAATGAGAAACCGGCAGCTGCAAAACCCCGTGCGCACGCCTCCCCTATTCCACTCGAAGCCCCCGTAATCAATACCGCCATCTTTTTTTCCTCCGGCTGCTTGCCAGTCACCTTCGCACTGGACAGCAACCAAACTCCAGACATAATCTTCTAAAAATGAAAGCTGCCGAAATCCGTTCCAAATTCCTAAAATACTTTGAAAAAAACGGCCACACGATTGTCGAAAGTTCGTCCCTGGTTCCGCAAAACGACCCGACGCTTCTTTTTACTAACGCCGGAATGGTTCAGTTCAAAGACGTTTTCTTAGGCAAGGACCCGCGCCCCTACAAACGGGCCACGACCTCGCAAAAATGCGTACGCGCCGGCGGCAAACATAACGACCTCGAAAATGTGGGCTACACCGCACGCCACCACACTTTTTTTGAGATGCTCGGCAATTTTTCGTTTGGGGACTACTTCAAAAAAGAAGCGATTCACTACGCTTGGGAATTCGTCACTCAAGAACTCAAACTTCCCAAAGACCGCCTCTATGTCACCGTTTTTGAAAAAGACGACGAAGCCGCCGAGATCTGGCACAAACAGGAAGGCGTTCCACAAAATCGGATTTATCGTTTTGGCGAAAAGGATAACTTTTGGGCCATGGGCGATACAGGTCCCTGCGGACCTTGCAGCGAAATTTTTATCGATCGCGGCGAAAAATACAGCTGCGGTAAACCCACTTGTGCGATGGGCTGTGATTGCGATCGATACATGGAGTTCTGGAATCTCGTGTTCATGCAATACGAACGCGATGCCAGCGGAAAGCTGACCCCACTCCCCAAGCCCTCCGTCGACACTGGCGCAGGCTTGGAGCGCATTGCCTCCATCCTTCAAGAAGTCGACACTAACTATGACACCGATATTTTTCAGCACATCATTAGTGAGACCGCCAAACTGGCCGGAAAACCCTACGATCGCAAAAGTGACACGGCGGCCATTTTCAGAGTAATCGCGGACCATTCTCGCGCCACTGCATTTCTGATTGCCGATGGGGTCATGCCCTCCAACGAAGGACGTGGCTATGTTCTCCGTCGAATTATGCGCCGGGCGATCCGCATGGGCCACAAGCTGGGACTCGATAAACCCTTTCTCGACAAGACCGCTGGGTTTGTCATCGAACAGATGAAGGACGCCTACCCCGCACTGGTCGACCAAAGAGCTTTTATCGAAAAGGTGGTTTTTGCCGAAGAAGAGCAATTTCTTCGAACGCTCGACAAAGGAATCGCGCTCTTTCATGAGTGGCAAAAAGAAAAACCCACCGAAAAGACCTTGCCCGGCGAGGTGGCCTTCAAACTTTATGACACCTTTGGTTTTCCGCTGGATCTCACGCGGGTGATGGCCGCGGAACTTGGAATTTCGATAGACGAAGCCGGTTTTGAAAAATGCATGGATCGACAACGCGAAATGGCCCGAAAAAACTGGAAAGGTTCAGGCGATGAGACCATCAGTGCGGTCTATCAACAACTCGCGGCTGAACTTCGCGGTCAAGGAAAGTTACCTCAATTTGTCGGTTACGATACGCAAACGGCGCGTTCCGCTTGTATCGCAATTTTACCGAGTGATAATAAATCCCCACACCTCGAGGCGGTTTTTGCTGAAACCCCCTTCTATGGCGAAAGCGGGGGCCAGGTCGGCGACCGCGGACGCGTGACGAGCGAAACCTTTGAGGGCGAAGTAGTCGATGTGCAACGCCCGGTCCCCGAACTCAGTGTCGTTCATATCAAGCCGACTCGCGGAAAACTGGAGGTCGGTGCATCCTATACCCTCACCACCGACGCAGAGTTGCGGGCCCTCATCGCCCGCAACCATACCGCCACCCATCTTTTACACTGGGCCTTGCGCAACGTGCTCGGTAAACATGTCAAGCAAGCGGGTTCCTTGGTTCAGTCTGATTTATTGCGCTTTGACTTTACCCATTTTCAACCCGTGACTGAGACTGAGCTCAAACAGGTCGAGGATCAGATTAACGCAAAAATTTGGGGCGCCCATGCCGTACTCAAGAAGGAAATGGGCAAGGAAGAAGCCATCGCCACGGGTGCCATCGCTTTCTTTGGAGAAAAATACGGCGAAAAAGTCCGAGTCGTACGCGTAGGCGATTTCTCGACCGAGCTTTGCGGCGGCACTCACGTCGATAACTCGGCAGAAATCCATCTTTTTAAGATCGCCAACGAAAACGGAATCGCGGCAGGCGTCCGTCGAATCATTGCGTATACGTCCAAAGGCGCTTTCGAATACCTTCGCGCACGGGACGAACAAGTCAAAGCGCTGCGCGACCAACTCAAAGTCAGCACGACGGACGAAATTCCGAGCCGCATCGAAAAAATGGGACAAAACGAGCGCGAGCTTCGCAGACAAATTGAAGTTTTTCAGTCCAAGGCTGCGGCAGGCGAGGTCGACGAAATGATCGGTCACGCGCAAACGATTGGTGCGATTCAACTGGTAGCGGCGATTGCCGCTACGGATGCCGAAGGAATCAAACGACTGCGCGACCTGGCGGATCGAGTGAAGCAAAAACTTCCCGCAGCCGTGATCGTGCTCGGAATGAAAGACGCCACGACTGAAAAAGCCTCGCTCCTGATAGCCGTCGGTCCCAAGGCCCCGCCATCGCTGAGTGCTGCTGACCTTTTAAAGGAACTCGCGCCCTTCATCGACGGTCGCGGGGGCGGTAAGCCAGACATGGCTCAAGCGGGCGGCACCAAGCCAGCAGGACTGACAGATGTCCTCAAAAAAGCGCCCGAGGTCGTCAGCCGACGCCTGGGAATGGGACAAGCGGGTCAATGAAGATGAGACACATCACGACGAATTTATTGACGACCAGAATGATCCTGGCCTTAACTGGTATTTTGATAGTGACTGGATGTACTCATCGGGAAAACGATGGAAACCTTGCCGTTTTCCATGGGCAACTCAAGGATGATGTTAAAACTTGGGATCCCGCCAACGCATATGACTCAGTTTCCTTAGAGGTCGTGCCGAGCGTGTATGAGGCTCTCTACCAATACTCCTATCTTTCGGACACCTACAAACTCGTGCCGCTCCTCGCAGCGGATATGCCAAAAATTTCAGCCGATCGCCTGACTTATACTATTCCGATTAGGCATGGAATTAAATTTCAAGATGACCCTTGCTTCAAAAACAATCACGGAAAAGGACGAGACCTCAAGGCACAAGACTTTATTTATGCCTGGAAACGTCTGGCCCTGCCGCCCCTGGATTCGCAAGGTTGGTGGATCTTTGACGGAAAAATCGTCGGGATCAACGCCTTTCATGACAACCTCGTCAAAGTGAACCAAACGCCTCAAACCCCGCAAACTCCCAAAGACCTCTTATCCAAGGCTTTTGCGGAAAACATCGAAGGCATGAAGGCATTGGACGACTTCACGCTCCAAATCAAATTAACCAAACCCTACCCCCAATTGATGTGGGTGCTGGCGATGACCTTTACTGCGCCGGTCGCCGAAGAGGCGACGACTCAGTACGCCGACGACCGCGGAAATCTCACTGACCACGCGGTCGGGACCGGACCGTTCTTTTTGAAAAAATGGGATCGAGGACATCGCGTAATTTTGGAGCGCAACCCGACCTTTCATACAGATTTTTATCCAACTAATGGTGCGTTGGATTACCGCAAACTCGGCTTATTGACTGATGCTGGCAAGCTCCTGCCCTTTTTGGATCGTTTGACTTTTGATGTCATGCGCGAGTCCCAGCCCCGTTGGCTTGGCTTTATGAACGGCGACCAAGATCTACTGGACATCCCCAAAGACAATTTTGGGCAGGCGGTTTCGAATCGAACCCATGTATCCCCCGACCTGGCGGCCAAAGGGGCGAGACTCAATATCGAAACCGGCGTGGTATTTCGGTACGTTTCCTTCAATGTTAAAGACAAGCTTTTCGAAAATAAATATTTGCGGCAAGCGCTTTCAGCAGCCATCGATCGCGAAAAGTGGATCGACCTCTTTACGAATGGGACAGGAAAAAAGATGACCCATGCTCTCCCCCCGGGGACACCGGACCGTCCCGCCCAGCCTAAGCTCAAATATGACTTTGATCTCAAGCTTGCCAAAGATTTACTTAAAAAGGCCGGCTTTCCGGAGGGACAAGGACTTCCGCTGATTCACTTTGATCTGCGAGGCGCCGATACCGTAAGTCGGCAACTAGGCGACTTTTTTACCCAGCAATGGGGCGCGATAGGAATCAAAGTCAATGTGATTGCCAACACCTTTCCGGCTTTTCTGGAGAAAATGAAACTGGGACAATGGCAAACTTCAATCGGCGGCTGGTCGATGGACTACCCCGATGGAGAAAACGTCTTTCAACTCATGTACGGTCCAAACAAATCCCCTGGTCCCAATGATACTAACTATGACAACCCTGAAATGAACAAACTCTACGAACAAATCGCAGTGACCGAGCCCGGCCCCACTCGCGCGGCGACTATCGAAAAAATCGATGAAATCCTTCAAGAGGATTGCCCGTGGGCTTATGGTTACTACGAAGCCACTTATATGCTCACCCAACCCTGGATTCTTAACTACCGCGTGGCTGACATCATTCAAAACAAGTACAAGTATTTACAGGTTAATCGCGAAATCAAAAAAAGATATCAAGCCAACCGTTAAGCTAAGCGGCTCGCGCAGCTTGTCGACGAAACACGGATGCCATGATTTGAACCAATTCTGGATCAAATTTTCCGGTTTCTTTTTGAATGATGGCCACGGCTTGCTCCGCGGAGTGAGCCGTGCGAAAAGGCCGTTTACTGATGAGCTCGCTGAAACTATCGGCTAAGGCCACCACCTTGGCTGGATAATAGATCGTGTTGCCATGCAGTCCGTTCGGATAACCCCGTCCACTGGGTTCTTCGTGATGTTGGTACACAATATGCCGAACGGGATCCGCGATGTTAGGGGTGTTTTCGATGAGCCGCATCCCCAACTGAGGATGAGTTTGTAGAAGCTCAAGCTGTTCTGGGGTCAAATCGCTCGGGTTGCCGCTCAATTCTTTGGGTAGGAGAGTCATCCCGATATCATGCAAAAAACCCCCGAGCCCAATGAGCTCGAGGGTTTTTTGACTGAACTGGCCCGTTCCTTTGGCAATAATCGCGCTAAAAATCGCCACTGCAATCGCATGATAATAAAGATAATCGCCATGAGAGACCAATTTCAAAATAACTGCGAGCGTGTTGGGACTTTGCACCATGAGCTCAACATAACTGTGAATGACCCGTTGGGAGGCTAGCGCGGTCTCTTCGCTAATGGGAACCTGGCAAAAAAGCTCGGCAATATTTTGCTCCGTCATATTCAGTAAAATGGCGATCTTTTTTTCCTGGGGGGTTTGCGGATCATTCAAAAGAACATGCGCGGGACGAGCGATAAAAGCTTGATAAACTTCGAGATCCTCGGCCCGAATATGGAGCTTTTCGACACCTTTTTGTATGTATTGCGCGAGTCGTTTGTAATCTAAACCCGTGGTCTTAGAAAAAACGTGAGCGTGATTGTCGTCCGACAATTTAAGAAAAACATCAAAATTGATATCACGAGTCGCGCTCCGAAAGACCTGAATATCAACCTCGATCAGCCCGCCTTCAACGCTAGGTGCCATGAAATACCCTCACTTTTAAGCGTATCGGCAACGACCTCAATAACAATGAGGCAGGGCAGAGAGCAGAAATTTACCTCAGGTACAGGAAAATTCTGCCGATAAGCATTACAGAAGGTGCCCTAGGGCCCTTTCAAAAAACAGTCGCAAGGAGGCGAAATTTAACGACTTTTGAATGGAACAGACCTTATGCGTTGGTACAGGATCATCGCCCCGATTATCACCGTGCTTGCATTTTTAACAACCCCCAAGATCAGCCTCTCGGCAGATTTTGTGGTCTACAGTGTGTACAAAGGTCTCGACCTGGGGATACCCGGCGAAACCCCGCAAAAAGACTACTACGTCAACATGGGTTCGTCGCAAGGAATCCATATGGGGTCACACCTGGATGTCCTACGCCGACTTCCGACTTACGATGTTTTAAACGAAAAACTTTATAAAGACGTGACCTTTGCCATCGCCAAACTTAAGGTCATCCACGTCGAAAACAATGCAGCGATTTGCCGACTTGAAAAAACCCTACCTCCAGATAAAACACCGGTCACTTCGCCTCACGGGGTGATGGTAGGGGATCTGGTTCGGACTGCTGAATAATAGGCAACGCTCAAGTCTTGTCGGGGGACTTAAACACCTGAACGTTGCCCATTTCCGCCTCAATTAGGCCGCTTGCGTCACTTCAACACTCGGGTCAACCTCCTTGCCCTCTGCCTGGGCCCCATTGGCTGGAGTGCTCCGTTTTCGTCCCAAAAAGCTCACATGATCCGCATGAACTTCAAACACGAAACGGGCTTCCCCCGATTTGGCGGTATATTTACGGGTTCTCACCATGCCTTCAACAAAGACAGCCTGTCCTTTTTCAAGATATTGGTGGCAGGCCTCGGCCTGCTTACCCCATACGACAACACGGTGCCATTGAGTCTCCTCCTTTTCGACCGCTTGAGCGTCACTCCCCTGCTCTGCGACCCGCCGAGACGTGGCTAACGGAAAATGGACCACAGCCAATCCGTTTTTGGTCTCGCGTTGCACGGGATTAGCCCCCAAACGACCGATGAGGAGGATTTTGTTAACGTCTTTCATAAGATTACTCTCTTTCACAAACGAGCCCCGGGTAGGGGACTCTTAGTTTTCGAATGGTTCGCACTCCTCCCTTTTGCGAGTCGCGTGCCCACTTTTACCGGCAAAAAAGGCCATTTTTTGCAAAAAACCGGACTCCTCGACCGAAAATCGGACTCAGTTTGGGTCGCCGTGACCGCCCCCTCACGAAGAATCCGATCAAAATTCTGAGGCTTACGTTTAAATCGGGTTGATTTTTGACCAAACTGGACTATCTTGGCCTAGCAAAACGTCTTTTGCTTTTATCGCAGCTTTTCCTTGAGGAGGATTCACTATGACACTTTCGAGCGCGACACTTCGCCGCTTAGCTTTTTCTTTGATGTTGGGCACCTTGGTTTACGCCGCAGGTTGTTCCAGCAATAAGCCAAAAACCGACGAGGGCGCGGTTCCCAATGCCCCAGCCGCAGACGAAAATCTTTCGGGAGATTCGGATTCTGGCAAGGCAATGGGTCTTCAAACGGTTCATTTTGGCTACGACTCATCCACTCTGGACGCTGAAGCTAAAACGGTTCTTGAAACGAATGCTAGCCTCCTAAAAGGCAAAGCGAGCGTTAAAGTTCAAGTGGAAGGTCACTGCGATCACCGCGGCGGCATCCAATACAATATCGCTTTGGGCGAAAAACGCGCCAATGCCGCTAAGAGCTACCTTGTAGACCTCGGCGTCAGCGCGGACCGAATTTCAACGATCAGCTTTGGTAAAGAGCGTCCGTTGGATACCGGAACCTCTGAAGCTGCCTACGCCAAGAATCGTCGTGGCAATTTTGTCGTTACCGCTAAGTAATTTAAAAGTAATCGGTTGAAAAGACCGATCACTTCGTCCATCGTAAAGTAATGACGAGGACTGACAAACATCAAGCTTGTAACATCAGTTCTTCGGCACAAGTTGAAGGGGCAGGACGTAAGTTCTGCTCCTTCTTTTTTTTGGTTTCACTACTGACGTTGTCTTTCACCGTTTCTCTCGGAGGGTGCGCGATCTTAGGAACCCGCCCCGTTCAAGAAATGTCCAATACCGCCGCATCGATTCGGGCGGCCCGCGAGGTTCAAGCGGACACGCTTGCGCCTGAGCTTTTTCGCCAGGCCAATGAGTGGTTCTTCAAGGCCAAACGTGAATATAAATTTAAGAATTTTGATCTCGCCCAATCTTATGCCAAAAAAGCCCGTCTTTTTGCCGAAGAAGCGGAGTTTGAAGCGATTCGAAACGGTGGCAACCGATCCGATACCGCAATCGCAGACCCCATGGCTTCTGGACTCACTAGCCCCTCCCCTCCGCAAACAACGCCCTCCCGCGAACCCTATCCCTATCCGACACCGTGCGGAACACCAGCGGACGCCCCCCCCCCTCCTAGTCCAACTGCACCGGAGCCTTTGAGCTCACCGTCGCCCTCAGCAGCTCATTTTCCTGGCCCACGGCCGTCTTGAGAGCTTGATCAGGTCTCGATTATGTTTCGGCTACTGAAGAGTGGTGTGAAACCGTCGTAGGCTGGCTAAACCTGTCACCAAGGCCATAATCATTAAAACCCCAATATGAAGGGCCACATATTGACCACCGCCGCCCTTCAACATGATATTACGAAGTAACCCCATAAAATGGGACAATGGGTCAATATAGGAAAGCCAACGAATCGTCGCGGGCATGTTTTCAACCGGAAACATTAAACCAGAAAACATAATCATCGGAAACATGAACAAAAACCCTGCCAACGTCGCCTGCTGCTGATTCTTGCAATACGTCGAAATCAGGGTACCCAGCGCAACCGCAGTGCATACGAAGGCCAAGGTAGCGATCAACAGAATGAGCAGAGCCCCCCTCATCGGGACTCCAAACACAAATACCGCCACTGCCAGAATGAGTGGAAAATTAGACATTCCAAGAATGACGAAAGGGATTGTTTTTCCGTAAATCACTTCTGAGCGGGAAATAGGGGCAGAAATGAGCATCTCAAAGGTGCCCATTTCCTTTTCTCGAACGATTGCAAGATTAGCCATGACCATGGTTGTGATGAGCATGAGCATGCACATCGTGCCTGGAATCATAAAAACGGATGTTTCCAAGTCTGGATTAAAGAGCACGCGCTGTTCGATTTGAATGGGAGCAATCGGAGCCACCTGCTTCAGGTTCTGCCAGACGGAATGTTGTACGATATTTTTGAGATACCCTTCAACAGACTGTGCTTGCGTCACATTGACCGAATTAATTAAGAGTTGTAACTTTGCATCCCCCCGCCCTAACGCCCGCGTAAAACCCCCGGGAGGGGCGACCAGTACCGCGTCTGCATCCCCAGACTCAATCAGCTTATAGGGATCCGTCTCAGAACTCACGGCGGGAACAAACCACTTGCTTGCGATACTTCTTTCGTAAATATCACGCAAAACCGTATCTTTAGAATCAAACAAAGCCGCCAACTTAACATTTTTGACTTCGGTAGAGATCGCCACGCCAAATAACGTGAGCTGAATCATCGGCATCACAAAAAGCATGACACGCATCCGAGGGTCTCTCAGTGTTTGTACCAATTCCTTTTTTATAAATCCTCGTAAAGTCTGATTCATGGTTCCAGGTCTCTCTTAAACTTCCGAGTGCCCAGTGCAATCACAAACACACCGAAACAAATCAGACCCAAAAAGGGACCCCACAACGCTAAAAAAGGAGTACCCTGCAGAAAAGTTTCCCTTGAAATCTGCATAAACCAACGCGCGGGAAGAACCATCGTGAGGTACTGCATCGCCTTAGGCATGCTTTCAATCGGGAACACAAAACCCGAAAGCAACTGAGTCGGCAACATGCCTGTCATCATTGCAAGCTGCATCGCGACCTGTTGTTTACGGGTCACCACCGAAATCAAAAGCCCCTGTCCTAGATAGGCAATTAAAAAAAGCACGGCTCCAAGCGCAAAAACAGCCATAT
Organism: Bdellovibrionota bacterium FG-1; assembly: GCA_051382295.1. Taxonomy (GTDB): domain Bacteria; phylum Bdellovibrionota; class UBA1018; order UBA1018; family UBA1018; genus JBBCAW01. The sequence goes on from JBBCAW010000013.1 coordinate 120,572, forward strand.
TACCCACAAAGGGCACACCGAATACATACCGAGCAATCAGAAAGATAAAGGCTACGGTCGTGAGACCCAGCATGCCATAGGGGGTGAGCTTGCCAATAATAATTTCGATGGGTTGTACGGGGGTTGAGAGAAGTAGTTCCATAGAGCCATTTTCATACTCACGCGCGATCGTAAGCGATGTGAGCAATACCGATAAAATTCCCATCACCACGACATTAAGACCAGGAATCACAAACCACCGGCTGTTTAATTCAGGGTTAAAGACGAATCGTGTGCGCAACTCATAAGAGCTTGGGGGATTAAAGCCCGCAATTCGGTACGAAGCTAAGGCCTGAATGTTGCCGATATAGCCCAGAACGGGGCCGACCGTCGAACTATCCGAGCCATCTAGCAAAATCTGCACCTCAGCACTTCTCCCGGCAAATACGTTTTTCTCAAAGTCTGGCGGGATCATCAATGCAGCCCGAGCCCTTTCTGAGGTTAAAGCACGAATCGCATCGGTAGGTGAACTCGAAGGCTGAACAATGAAATACTTTGAGCTCGCAAAGGTGTCCAAAAAACGCCTCGAGGTTTGCGAGTGATCCGCATCGCTGACTGCTAAAGGAATGTTTTTGACATTGAACTCAATAGCCACGCCAAACATGATGACCATGAACACCGGCAGTCCCAGCGCGGCACCCAAGGTAAAGGGATCTCGAGAAATATGATAAACCTCTTTCTTGGCAATCGCAAAGGCTCGCCGCCAGACAAATGCTTTCATTGGTTTTTGGCCTCCACTGCGCGAATAAAAACATCTTCCAGTGAAGGCTTGATTTTCCGAATATGAAAACGCGTCGCAAAAAAAGGCGCAACTTTAGCCCATTCATCATAGGCCCGAATGGAAGCATGAAAACGCAAGCCATAGGGTTCAAAAAAAGAGAAAACCTCATGCTGGCTCAGTTCAGAAACAGCGGAAAAACTTAAAGGTTCCTTGGGGTCAAACTCAAACACCGGCATTGGAAAGGTGGAACTCTTGAGACCGTCCGGAGTATCCAGCGAAATGATCACGCCGTCGCGCATCAGGGCGATTCTGTCGCATTGTTCGGCCTCATCCATATAGTGCGTGGTTACAAAGACAGTTTTTCCCTGTTTTGAAAGTTTTCGAATCAGCGACCAAAACCGTGCCCTAGCTACCGGAAAAACTCCCGCTGTAGGCTCGTCTAGGAAAATAATTTCAGGATCATGCAGGAGCGCAGCAGCAAGCGCCACCTGTTGCTTGACTCCTCCCGGCAGATCATGAACAAGGGTCTTCATGGAGTGCTCAAATGAAATGAAATCAAAAAGCGCTTTGCGACGTTTCAAGTAAGTGGCGCGATCGAGCTTTCTCAATGCTGCAATAAAATCGAGATTTTCATCCACCTTAAGATCATCATAAAGAGTGAACTTCTGTGACATATAGCCCACTTTGGCCTTGATCGCGAGTTCACCATCCTCGAGCCTCACACCTGCGATCAAGACCTGCCCAGAGGTGGGAGTCAAAAGCCCACAAAGAACGCGAATCGTGGTGGTTTTTCCGGCACCGTTAGCACCCAGAAATCCAAAAATCTCACCTCGCCGCACACCAAAAGAAATACCATTCACCGCGGTAAAGTCGCCAAAACGAACCGTGAGGTCCTTGACTTCAACTGTTGCCTCAACACCCGAGCTATTCATTGGCTCCCCGGCGCATAAAGAGCTCATCAAAGCTGCGCACCTTTTCGCGCTCAAGAAGCTGACGGGGTTCGCCCTCGGCGACGACCGAGCCACGTGTCATAAGATGCACTCGACCACAACGCTCGGCCTCGTCCATATAGGCCGTTGTTAGTAAAATAAGAATTTCCTGATCTGCTAGGCGGTAAAGAAGCTCCCAAAACTCGCGCCGACTAATCGGATCAACGCCATTGGTGGGTTCATCCAACAGTATAATCCGTGGTGACCTCAATAGCGCGCACATCAAGCCTAGTTTTTTGTACATTCCGCCCGAAAGCTTGCCCGCTGGCCGATCCGTAAACTCGGTCAACCGCGTGATTTGTAACAGCTCAGTTCGGCGCTGTGCATAGGTTTCTTTTGAAATGCCATACAACTCTCTAAAAAACTCGAGATGCTCGTCAATGGATAGGTCCGAATAAAGACTTTGCTGTTGCGGCATATAAGCAACACTGGCCCTGACCTCCTCAAAATCAACCGGGCGCTCACCGAGCCGATACTCAACACGGCCTTGATTCGCTTTCAAGAGGCCCAACATGATGCGCATCAAGGTGGTTTTTCCGGCGCCTTCGGGACCAATGATCCCGTGCATCGATCCAGACGAAAAGTTCAAGGAAACGCCCTTCAGCGCTTCCACCGCTTTAAAAGACTTCCGAACTTCATGCACTTGAATCGAAAGCGCTGATTGCGACATTTTTCCTATTCCTTGGGTAATTGCAGCTCAATTGTCATGCCAGGCTTAAGAATTTGTTCTTCGTTTGCACCTAGAAAACTCACTTTTACCCCAAAGACGAGACGAGTTCGTTCTGAGCGAGTCTGGACGTTTTTGGGAGTAAACTCGGCCTCAGCGTTAATCTTAACGATTTTACCTAAAAATTTGCGGCCACTCAGCTCAGAAAGGATGCCCGTGAGTTTCATGCCCGGTTTTAAATGGGCGACGGTAATTTGAGGCACGTAGATATAAGCCCAAATGTCCTTAATATTTGCTAAAGTCACTAGCTTCACGCCAGCATTCACCCATTCTCCAGGTTCGTGATATCGACTCAAGACGGTGCCCTGAATGGGCGACCGAATCGAACACCACTTCAGATGAACATCGACTTCTTCTTTTTTATTTTTTACTTGATCCATCGTGTCTTGCGAAATGGTTCCTGAGCGAAATAGGCGCGAGTTTCGTTCATAGTTCTGATTGGCCAGCTCAGCCGCTACCTTAAAGTCCTCACAGGAAAGAGCTACGACCTCTTGGTTCTCTTTGACCTCATCTCCTTCTTGAACTCCAAAAGCTGCGATTGACGAGGGGAGTTGAGCGGATAAATCCACTTTTGTGGCCTCGAGAGTGCCCGAGAATAAAAAGTCATTTTCAAAAAAGAAGGATTTGATCGCGACGCCAGCAATGATGAGGGTGATCATGGCCCCAACCGCAAAGATCCTACGCGAAGGTCCTTTTCGTGTGGACTGTTCGTTAGTCATGAATACCTTCCTTGCCCGAAAGGGCTATAAGAGTAATAATTTGATTGAGGATCTGTGCGTCAATGTGCGCCGCACCTACTTTCGCTTGTAGGGCAGCATTATTGGCAGTCTGGACATCGATCAAATTATTTTTACCGGCCTTGTAAGAACCATAATAAAGTTTTGCGCTTTCCTCGGATTGTAAAACATCTTGCGCCGCAAGCTTTTGCTGTTCACGGAGGCTGCTGAGCATTTCCAGGGATTTTTCATAATCTCGCAGGAGATCGACGCGCAACTGATCGGCTCGAAAACGTGTGCCGTCAGCCTCCTTTCGTTTTTCGGAGGCAAGATGCCAAGTCGGATCACCTAAATACAGGGGCATCGACAGGCTCAGGGCTACTGCATTTTGGTGAATTTGCTCGGGTATCGGCCCATTTGGATAAGTGAGGGTTGTGCTGGCTGACACCCCGAGTGTGGGAAGAAGCTTGGCTTTCTGCCCTGATGCCGCTCGATCGGTAGCATCTGCGAGGAGTAACTGACCTCGGAGTTGCGGATGAAGGTCATTAGGTGCTGAGGATTCAAACTGACCAAGAACAGCCAAAGTAGTCGAAAGTGTGTCGAGTTTAAGCACGAGAGAAACGTGCTCCACATCGGGGGGTCCGGGGTAATAAAACTGCGAAGACCGAAAAGCCTCCGTAAGATGACCAGGTCCGACAAGGGCCATTAAATCTCTCAACACCGCCGAGAGGTCTGCTTGCTTTTGCTTAAATTGCAACTCGTAGCTTAAAATTTGCCGATTGGATGTGACCAAATCAAGGCGGGTGGCAGCCCCAGCGTGAAAACGTGTCGTAATGTCGTGGTCTTGAGCTTTCGCTAATTTGAGCGAACCATTGACCAGACGAAACTCCTCTAGCGCTAACTGTACACGCACGTAAGTAGAGCGAACAAGATAAAGAAGCTGACTCTGGACGGCCTCTCGATCTTGGCCACGCGCCTCGGCAAGTTTGTTTAAAGATTGGTATGAATCAAGGGCAGAAAAGTTGTCCCAAAAGGTATAACTCAAGGCAGGGCCAATACTATAGCTCGAATGTGACGTCAGTTGAATGGGGGGGCCTGCCCCTATCGCCAAGCTCGGTACGGTACCCAGATACTGATACCCGGCTTGAAGCGTAAGCCGAGGCAGAAGTGTCGAAAATCCCGCTTTGGCCTGCTCTAAGGCAGCCTCTTCGTCTGTGGCCGCCGCCTTGAGACGACTTGAAAACCTGATCGCTTCAGATTCAGCATCTCGAAAGGATAGCTCGAAGTTTTCACTTTGAGGTAATGCGAAAGCAGATCCAGCCGCGCATAAAGATGCTATCGCATAAATCAAAATTCCAAGCGAAACACTGGGATTACCCTTTTCAACACGAATGTAAGTATTCATAGATACTCCCAAAAAATCGCCTAACGTTGGCCAGTATCACCTCATGAACCGAGGATCCGATTTTATAGCCCGATCTATTGCACTGTACAGACTTGATATCGACCTTCAACACAAAAACGTCCCGAAAGAGGTGGCAAAAACAAAAACTCGAAACTGCTCGCATCAACTAAAATTTGATATTCGGCGCTGGGGTAAATGGATTGGATGTCACGCTTCGTCACGGTAAGCGTGTCCGCCTCGCTGATCATCGTGAGATGGTGGAATTTGTTTCATGCTCCTATCTAGGCTTAGATCAACGGCTATTCTATTCCAGTCTTCGTGTTCGCGAGCCAGAAATGCAATCCTGGTCAGCGCCTCGGACGTGTTTCAGGAATCAGACAGCTGTCTGTCGCCTTACTCACACTCCTCTTGGTACCCGCCCTTTCGTCTATGACGGAAGGCTTAAAACCATTAGCCGCAGCCTTTGCTCTCATGGCGGCTATTATCTTCCTATTTTCTTGGATGTCTAATGCTTTGCCAAAGACCACCTACCCTCCGCAGAAAGAAGACTGTATGAAACACCTCTATCTCATCCAACAATCGCGTTTAAAAGTAAAATGGGCCAATCTGGTTTCACCGGAACTACGCCTCGTTCTGATCACGAACCCCCTCACCCGAAATAAGCTTCCCGATACTGATGCAAATCGGATTGACCGACTTGTCGTGACTGAAGATTTTCGGTTCGAAAACCTCCTGGCCATTATCGAATCCGACCCAAAGTGTCTCGAAGACTCCATCGTTTTTGTAACCACCGACGAATTTTTGGTGGCTACCGTTGCGCAGCTTAACGAACATTTTGGACTACCGGGCGTTCAACCCGAGCAGGCGCTTCGTTATTTGAATAAAGAAAAAATGAAACAAGCCCTTGTCGATAGCGGCATACGATACCCTCGGTTTGTTCGTTTCGAGCCGCAGACCTTCGAGCTCGAGGGCCAGAAATACCTAAAACGCATCCTCCGATACACCGGACTACCTTGCTTTATAAAGCCGCTTACGGCTGCTGGAGCTTTAGGAACCGAAAAAATTGAAAATCCAGAGCAACTGCTGCGCTGGGCAAATGGACACCTAGGAGATTACGAATATGAGATTGATGAATTTATCACGGGCGAACTGTTTCATTTAGATTCAATTATCTTAAAATGGGAAAATCAGCCTCACGTTAAGTGGACGGTATTTTTTTCCGCCGGCTGCTTTTTTTGACGGAAAAATTTGTGGAAGTTTTGCCCTACCCCCTTCTGACTCGCGCCACCAAGCGCTTGCCAAACTAAACCAGAGCGTCTTGGAAAGGTTAGGAATTTTTAATGGAGCCTACCACTTAGCGTCCGCCCAACAATAACTTTACATTTTCTGAGGTCGGATCGTGTAGTTCCACTTCGGCAGATTTGGATGAAAGTCCATGCGCAGTTTTTGCATTTCTGCGTCTGTGATCTTAACCCCTTTGGGGTAGTGACGACGGATAAGACGGGCAGAGACGCTCAGGCCCGTCTTGGTTTTGGTCGTTCGAATGTAGTTCAGTACGGTTTTGAAGCTTGAGAGCGGTATACCGGCCCAATTCTTGCTGATTTCGCTAAAGAGGCGGTGCTCGATCGGATTCCATTTCGATGCACCAGGCGGGTAGTGGCTGACATTTACTGTAAGCCCGTGGATATTACAGAGTTTGTGTTGAAGTTGATATTTCCATGCACGTGTTCTGCAGCCGTTACTTCCGCCCGCGTCCGCCAGGATGAGAAGTTTTCTGCTGTCCGGATATTGTTTACAGCCCTCATGAGCCCACCAGCTGACAATTGAATCCACGGCGAATTCGGCGGTGTCAGCACTTTTGCCGACGCACACGAACCCACGGTTTGACGTCGTGTCGTAAATTCCGTATGGCGCCGCCATACCTTTTCCGTCCGATCGAAAATCGTGATCGTTGACCAGTTCCGGTGTCTGCCGCCACGTTTTGCCTGGATTTTTAAACTGCCCCACCAACTCTTTCTTCTTGGTATCCACGCTGATGACCGGATGGGCATTTCTCTCAAATTTATCCCGGAAGTTTCGGATCGTGCCAAATTGCTCGTTCCGGATTACCTGAGTGGTCTTTGATCCTCTGGATAGTTTTTTGTGATTAACACGCAAGGAGAAGTCCATCTGCTTCAAAAGCCTTCCAACGGTGTTCTTGGATACGCGCAGCCCAAGTCGTAAAAGCTGGGCAGATATTTTCTCGGTCGTCTTGCGAGTCCACTTCAAGCCGCTCATCGGGTCGCCGGCAGTTTCGTAGTCCATCAAGCAGCGGATCTCTTTCATGATCTCCGGTGTTTTTTTTCCAGGGCCACTCTACCGCCGCCCTCTCTTCGGGTTCGGTCGATTTCGACATCTTGTGCCAGTAACTGCCGTCTTCCAGCGGCCACTGTATGTGCGTCGAGCCCCAGTAGTTCTCCTATTTTGCGATCACCACCATGGCCGAGCTTGAGGGATTCCAGGCCGGCATAGAGCCGCTGCTGTTGCTCGTCCAGCAGACAAAAAAACAGGATAATCGCCGCTTTCAGCTCATCAGGGATGACTTCATGTCCCAGCATTCGGAATCCCGGTTCCGCTTCCTGCTCCCGGCGGATGGTCAACTGTTTGCGCCGAAGCTCGACATCGTTTGAGCAGTAGACATAAAGTCCGGATATCTTCTCGCGCTGAATTGTGTGACGACCAATCAAGGTCAACAGAGCCTGTTTTACTTCAACATGAAGAGCATTTTCCAATTCGTCCGCATGGTAACCATTTGGTGCCCGATTCACGAATGCAGCGATCGTCTTGAGAAGATTGCCGTACTTGGAGAACCATGTCGACTGACAACACCAAAGTCCGTCTCGATCAAACTCCGCGATCTCCGGTATAGTATAATACATGCCGCGATGGGAATAGCTTGTAAGATACGACAGCTCCTTGAGTTTTCTAAAAATCGTCACATCGACGGATGTGCCAAGCTCCGTCTTGAGATCTTCAAGCGTTGCGATTTGTCGCTGTTTTAGGAGGTGTTTTAGTGTTTTTGAGGAGAATGATTCCATTCGCATAATGTTATAATTAAACCTATAGTGGTCATAATAGGTTGAACTATAACATTATGCAAGAAGACTTTCTCTGCCGGCAATTAGATCGAATTGCCGGCGAAATAGGATACAGTTTTGATTGTTTTAATGAATGCTGGCCTGTGCTGACGTCGCCAACTCGATGACTTGAGAACTTATTCTGTTAAGTTATTGTTGGGCGGACGCTTAGGGCGCCTCACTGGCTCCACTTGATGAATCCTGCGTAGGACATCCAGATTCCAGATTGAAGCTCTATTTTGACAGTATTGTCATGTGTGATCAGGATATTTTTTACCGCCGTGCCGTGCCTGAGCGCTGTTGCTTGATTCGTGTGAAACTCCTCGTATCCACCTATGTTCATGTTCGGAACTTGAACATAGTATACGGATTTCTCAGAGTCCCGCTTCCTTTCGATGTCCTTGAGGGCATCGTAGATCTTCACGGACTCCTTTGCGGCTTCGGCCGATGCCAGGGCGGCTTTGGCCTGAATATTCCCTACCCGTAGGAGCGCACAGGTCAATATTGCCAAAGCAACTGTTGCAATCGCCGACACCGCACCCGTATTTATATTGAACCAGTCAATTACGCACATGGGTCGATCATACCACGCCGGGGCGTGCCTGCCTCATCCGATCTCCTCCGTCCCGGCTCCAGGCCGGAGTCTCAAACCCCTCTGCTCCCAGGAATTTATTACATCGCGAACGCACGTGACCGACTTGAGTTGTGTCGAGCCTAGAACGGCGCCCCCACGCTGTCACGCCAGGAAGAGGTAGTTAAATTTGATGGTTGGTCTAGATCGTTTCTATTCGCACCAGACGTAAAATTCATATTCTTCGTCCTGCGAGGCATTCAATAGTCCGACGTAAAAATATAATCGTTGAGCAGTTTTCCGACTCTTATTCTGGGCGCATTGAAGTGGGACGGACGTGCTAGTTCCCAATTGGGCAGCTTGATTGCCGGCCGCCGTGCAGCCTACGACGAGAGCGCCATTACCGTTGTTATTGCGCGATACTTCGCAAAAAGTTCCACTGCCGGGCAGACTGTAAAGATTGAGTGGGCCAGTCTTCAGGTCGGATATGGCGATGGATCTTCGTTCAGTTGAGGTTCTCGTGAATTTGGCCGTCTTAATATTCTTTTCAAACTGCTTCACAATTTCCGATGAAACCCGCGTAGGGTCTCCTGCGAGACTTGAATATGCGCAAAATGACCCGAAAATATATGCCAATATTCCCAGCAAGTGAATCCTTCGAGTGTGCTCCATAAGGGTTCATTATATCGTAAATGGGGGTATCCGAGAGTATAAAGTATTGAATTAGACCACGCCGGTTTGCTGAAGGTAAGGCTGGCAATGGGCAACGTATCACCTTTACGAACCTCTGCTTGGGCGATAGTCTCGAAGTTCAACCAAGTAGTGACCGTGAAGGGATTGTCTATGCCTCTATTTCAAATTGATGACAAGAAGTTGACACTGATGAAGCCAACCAACTTCGGCATGGAGAAAGACCTCCAGCAACTCATCGAAACTAATCTGACCACGGTCTTCGATTGCCGGTTTGTTGCATCGGAGTTCCCAACAGGGGCGGAGCACGCGGGCCGGATTGACAGCTTGGCGCTCTCTGAGGACAGCAACCCGGTCATCATCGAATACAAAAAGGTCGAGTCTTCCGAACTCATCAATCAGTCGCTTTATTATCTTTCTTGGATCAACGACCATCGCGGTGACTTCGAGATCGCCGTCCACAAGGCCCTGGGCAATACCACCAAAGTCGATTGGTCTGATGTCCGGGTGATCTGCATTGCGCCAGGGTACAAAAAGTTCGATCTTCACGCAGTCAAGGTCATGGGGGCGAACATCGAACTTTGGCAGTACCGCCTGTTCGATAACGGGGCGCTCTACTTTGAAGAGATATTCAGAAAGAGCACTTCATTGATCGGCGATGTGGGTGTTTTGAGCGATGGTAAGAACCCAATCATGGTCGCGGCAGGGAAGAAAGCTGCCGCCACCCGAGCAAGCGGAAGTTATACTGTCGAACAGCATCTCGAAGACATCGACGAGGAAATAAAGGAAATCGCGGTTGAACTCAGGGAGCAAATCTTGAACATCGGCGAGTCCGTCGAAGAATCACCCAAAAAGTTCTATATCGCTTACAAGGTCGCACAGAACTTCGTCTGCCTTGAAACCAACAAGAAGAAGATCACGCTGTTCCTCAAACTCAATCCGTCGGAACTTGGCAAGCTCCCAGTGAATGGCCGGGACGTTACTGGGATTGGCCATCAAGGAACCGGAGATTTTGAATTGACCGTCAGATCCAAGGATGAAATCGAAGAGGCAATCAAGTTCATCCGCAGGGCGTTTGAGCGAGTGGGCGGCTAAATCCAGGGATGAACTAAAACCCGGTATTGGCTAAAACGTGAGGGCATTTATAGGCGATGCCGCTGATGGTCGCGGTCGATGTCCTGCCGCCACCCTCGCCGACGGTTAGCCCCATCTGATGCGTAGTCATGACCAAGTGAGTGGCGCCTTTTTCGGCAGCCTTATTTCTTCCGGCGTTGGTTGCGTACCTGCGCAGTGCTACAATACTCGCTTCAGGCAGCGGAAGTATGCGCTCGCGATTTACCGCCCCGAGAATGACGATTACGTTATTCCGAGACCTTGGAATTGCAACTGTAGGCTATTTATACATTTCAGCATACCACCTCACTCAGGCATTGCCTTGACTAATAACTTGTTAGTTATTAAGCAGATAGGATATGTTAATTGCAAAAGGCGTCTATCAACTACGCTAGAGTAGCGTGCCCCCTTTCGGGGCCTAATTTGTCCATGCAGAAATGGCCGAGAGGGATCTCTATGCGAAAATTGGCGACCTATGTACTTACTGGACTCGGATTATTAAGCAGCGTGGCATTGGTCTTGACGTTCATCGGCAGAGGCCAAGTTTTTATCCTGGTTCCCGGATTTCTTTGCCTCTTGACGTTGCTGCCTGTGTGCCGCACCAAAGTTGGGCAGTTTGTATCCCTCCTTTGCGGCGCAGCCTTGCTCTTAACGACCATTTCTGGAGCGTTTTTCGCGCTCATACCCCAGCGGAGCCATGATTGGCTCGACTACACCACCTACCTGGGCGACGGAACGATTTTACTTTTTGCTGGCGCCCTCTCTTTTACCAGCGGCGGCGGTCTTACTGTGCGAAAACTGGCGACCTATGTGCTTACTGGACTCGGATTACTGAGCAGCGTGGCATTGGTCCTGACGTTCATCGGCAAAGGCCAAGTTTTTATTCTGGTTCCTGGATTTCTTTGTTTATTAACATTACTGCCTGTGTCCCAAACCAAAGTTGGGCAGTTTGTATGCCTCCTTTGCGGCGCAGCTTTGCTATTAACCATCATTTCTGGAGCATTTTTCGCGCTCATACCCCAGCGGAGCCATGATTGGCTCGACTACACAGTCTATATTGGTGACGGAGCTGTTTTACTTATCGTTGGCGCTCGAGAACTGTTCGCCGATTAGCCACCCCAACAGCGGCCGCGATCATCGAAGGCAGAGCCATCCAAAACTAAAATTTAAACTCAGGAAAGGCGTACTGATGAGCATGGCTCAAAGGATCGGAAAAGTGCATGACCGACGACCCCGCATGATCGACATGGACCGACATTTCGCTGAGGTTGTGGTGGCCGTCGAACACATTCTTGCCACCCAGGACGTTCGCCTCACTATGGTGAGCCAAGTTGCCATGTGAATCGTAGTGGTCATGGCCACCGAAAAGATTCTTGAAAGATACGGATGGCGAGGAGCCGTCCTGATGAAAATGTTGAGTGGCATCGCCAAAATGGCTTCCTGAATCGTAACTATCCATTTTTTAAACCCCCCAGCGACTATTCTCCGCCTTTTTTTTCGCGGTTACCAATTCCTGCCTGAGTCCGGTTAGACGCACCAACACCGCCTCGAAATCCTTGTCTTTTCTATGGGCCGCAACAGTGGTGCCACTCTTTATGGCCAGCTCCTGTTCTACAGAGGCCTTAACTTGCTTCAGTCGGGAAAAAAATTGTCCTTCGGCGTTTTCGCGAACTTTTGCCGCACGGGCATGGATATGCCGTGTAACCTCAGCTTCGATTTTTCCAAATGCTTCATCAAGGGCTTTCTCAAATGCAGGGATTACCTTTGACTTGGCTGCTGTTACCTCGTTTTTCAAGAGTAGTTCTCTAATCTGGGGGAATCCGACCATCGAGACTATTGGAAACAAGAACCCCACACCGCAGACTGCAAGGGCGATTGCTCCTATGGCGGCAATCCCGCCCGCAAAAATCTGAGAATTACTGCCAATATCGACCGTGATTTCCATATCTGGCGTCAAACTTGAATTCTCGTTTAAAGAAGAAACGGGAGAATTCTTAAGCTGGACTAGATTTTGAAACTCTCTCTGAAGGCCTTCAGCGAGAACCTTCGCGAGATTGGCCAGCAACCCTTCAAGTGCCTCACCATGAGTCTCAAGCCACTGTCGAACGCCCCTTCGAACGAGTGAGGGCACCCGATTTTCTATGAATTCCTTGAACTGAGGGCCAGAATAGGCGTTAATCTCTTCAAGTATCGATGTCCGAATTCCCTCCTTCAGGGCATTCACGGACTTACAGGTCATCGCGATAAACTCACGTTCGCGGTCTTGAACATACTCGGCGATTTTCTTACTTTTATCCTGCTTCTCTTCTAGAGCGCGAGTTATCCTCGCGATTTCTCCTTTGAGTTCCTCCGCACCGGCATTCGAGTTTCTGCGCGCGATTTCGACCTCTTCAATCAAGTGCGATAGTATTTCGGAACCACGGCGCTGAAAAGTCTCTGATCGCAACTGCGCGGCGCTACCGGTCTCCAAAAGTGCGCCGATTGTCCTCTCGACTTCTCCTATTCCAGATGATGCGAGAAGGTCCGCCTTCCCTTCGACCTTCCCTGCTAGAGCCTGCTTAGCGCTCAGAGGAAGGACTTTAAATTCCCGCCCAAAAACAGCATGAAGACGCCGGCATGCCGTTTCAATCACGCGTGGGCGATCCTCGGTTTTGGCTAGACGGTCGATATGGTTCAAAATAAAAACGACACGATCCAAACCGACTCGAAGAACGCTGTCCTCCAAAAACGTTTGCTCAGATTTCCTCAATGCTGCAGTGGCATCAAGCAGGAAAATGACAACATCCGCTCTGGGGATATACCGGGCAGCCACTTCGGATCGCTGCTCATTCAAATCCTGAACGCCCGGAGTATCTACTATGAAGAGGTTTTGTCTGAGAAACTGATTTGGGATCGCTAACTCAAGATAAGAACATTCCCTAGCGTCGAAATTCCCCTCAGCGGTAAAACGGTCGAGCGCCCCCTCAGAGTAATCCAGCTTTTCAATCGCTCCATCGGTCTTATGAATAAAAATGTGAGCTTCCGAGGCCCACCTGACTACATTAAGAGTCGTGGTGGTTGGGGTGGGTCCGACCGGCAAGATGTTTTGCCCTAGAAGGGCATTTACGAACGTAGATTTTCCTCTGTTGAACTCTCCCACAATAACGATCGTAAAAAGGCCGGTTTCAAGATCGGTGTTAAATTCGTCAATCAGTGGCTTGCACGCGAGAGATTCGAGACAGCCTCCAGCAGCGGTGGCAGCAGCCCCCACAATTTCAATTACTTTGCTTTCTTGGCTGGCCATAAGCTCACCTCCTATTGACTCTAATTTACCAATTCCCAGAGTTTATCTGCGGATTCCAACACTGTTCGCACTCTACTCAAGAGTCGTTCCGCATCTGCCACCTTGACCGATGGCGCCAAGGCTTGCCGAATTAAGCGCGTTTCAGTCTTGCATTCCCAGATGCGATTGACTGCAACCCACTTTATTTTCTGAACAAGAGTGAGCCTTAATGCAGATTCCAAACGATCTCGAAGCTCTCCAATGGTACTCCGTATTGCAATGAACTGCTCTTTTCTTGCTTCGGCCAGTTTTTCCTGCATCAGATGTTGCTCAATAAATGGTAACGCTACTAACGCCGCCAGGCCGTACAACCCAAGAGTTCCGATAACAAATGGTATGGTAGTAAAGGCGATGATTTGATTTAAAGGCTTTGATATCCATTCCTCTAACGGACCGAGCCCAGCGTTGGCGTCGCTTCTTGGGATATTGTCAACATCGGGCGGGCTGGTTGCTCCAGACACGACCTCAGTCGTCGTGAACTTTGCCCATTGTTCGACGATTTTCTTGTCCCACTGTTCAACAGTTGAAATTAGCCACGTCTGAAGGAGGTTTTTATATTCGATGGGATCTTCAACGGACTGACAGCGTTGGACAGCTTCCTTTTCAGCGGCGTCCAAAAAAGCGTGCATTTCCTTTTCTAACGCAGACCTCGCCTTAGCAAGCTCAACGGCGTCCTTCCTCGTTCTTGCCGCAAGACTCCTTAGCTTATCTAGCGTTTCAGCGCTCAATCGTCGACCATTTTTAAGTGGATCTGAGAGGCTTTGAATCTCATTAAGCAGCACCGCTTCGGCAGTTTTAAGGAGGAAGTGTGTGCGTTCCCTTTTCCCATCTTCACGTCGAAGTTGGATCTTTGCGGCCAAGCGTTCAATTAAAGCCGCGCCACAATTGGGTAGGCTAACTGATGGTTGCGCCGGAAGGCACTCAAAGGCAGAGTTTTGCTTTGCTGAAACAACCCAGATGGGGCCTGCATCTAAACCGCTTGGACCAAGTGTGTTCAGCAATCTTGTCCGGGCGGCTTTTGCAATTTGATCAGGTGCCTCACGTACTCGGTCTAGACCATTGATAACGATACTTAGGCACGAGCGGCTTACGGAAAAAAGACGCTCCTTGAGAAAAATTGCTTCGCTCTTTTTTAGAACGGCGGATGCAGACAATACGAGAACGATCCCATCGCACTCCGGTAGCAAGTTGTACAAAACAGACGCGTCGGAGTTACGAAGATCGTTTACACCCGGTGTGTCAATAATTTCTACAAGCTCTTGCATAGAGGGGTGCGAAAGAACCGCCGCATTGATTTTCGAGCCAGCTTCCAATGTAAGCTCATTGGAACCGGCCATGATTTCGTTGTCCTTATAGGTCTGCGTTCCACTTTGGCGCGACAGTGACAGCTCTCGATTGGCACCATATCGGACTCGTGTGATCACGCCCGTCGTCGGCGTAACATCGGTCGGTAGTATTGATTCGCCCAGGGCGCGATTTACTAGAGACGTCTTGCCAACGCTGAATTCACCGACAAACGCGATTGTTAGCAGCCCCTCTCGGCGAATCCTGGGCAGGGGCTCTGTTAAGCCGAGCTTCGTCAGTTCATCTGAGATTGCTTCAAGCTCTTTTAGGGTGTTATTTTTCATATCATTGCCACCTGAGCGCAATCTTCCCTTCGGTCACGTCTATGATAACGGTTTCGCCGGACGTGGCCGCTTCCCTTTTCAAGGTTTCTAGGGCCAACGGCCCAAGAATCATATCGTCGATCGCGCGACCAAGAGGTCTTGCACCAAAAGTCAGATCGGCGCAGGTACCCAATACGAGTCCAACCGCTGCTTCGGTTACTTTCCAGGTCATGTGTCTTTGAGATGCCCACGATTCAAGTTTCTTCTCGATCTCCTTTTGAGCAATCAATCGGATATCTTGAGCCGTAAGTGGGTCGAAACATACGACCGAATCAAACCTATTTACGAACTCTGGGCGCAGCATGCGTGCCAGTTGTTTTCGCACCTCGGTCTGTTCGGCCCGTGCAACCGGGAGATTGCTCGTGAAGAGGAAGATGAACTGGCGAAAATTTAACGTCTTACCCGCCGGAGTGGTGAAGCGCCCATAGTCGAGAATTCCCAGTAAGGCGTCGAAAAGCTCCGGGGCTGCCTTTTCAATCTCGTCAAATAAAAGAATTCCGCCTCCAGGGTTAGCCAACAACGCGGCCTCGATGGTTCCGGGCTTTCCGTAACCCGCAAAGCCCGGGCCGGCACCGAAGAGTTTCGTTGTCCCCGCCATGTCCTGTAACTCGCCACAGTCGCATCTCCAAAGTCGCGCTTGGTCGTCGAAAAGGAGTCCTGCTAATGCATATGCCAATGCTGTCTTGCCAACCCCAGTGGGTCCAACAAATAGGATCGACGCGGCGGGCTTCGTCTTGCCGGAAAAGCCTGCTGCTATTCTTTGAACGGCGCCTTCAAGGGCGTCCTTGGCTCGGTTTTGACCAATCACTAATTTGTCGAGAACCGATCTGGCCTGAAGCGCCTTCTCAGGTGTAAGGCGAGAGAGCCCACCGCCTTTGACGCCATAAAAGCCCTCGGCGGCAGAGCGCACCGCCTCGCCATCGAGCACTCCGGCTGGTTTGATATCAAGAATCTTTTTTGAAGTAGCGAGGGCACCTGTGTTGTCAACGGGGTCGCTCATTTGCTTCAATAGCTCGCTCAGCAACTGATGCATTGTCTCCAGCTGCTCACACGGCCCGTCCCCCGCTGCGTCCTCGCCAAACTCTTTGAGGGCATGATTCAGCAATTCAATACCCTTTGCTGGAAATCGGCGATCAGGCTGAAATTCCGAAGCTAGGCGTATTGCCTCATCTATTGCATCTGAGGCAAGGACAACGCCTACGCTGGTGGACCGATGTGATACGAATTCGTAGAGAATGCTTTTGAGTTCTGCTCCTTCTGGCTCGGCGACAACAATCGTCTTAAATCTTCGAGCAAATGGAGTATCCCGTCGCTCCATTTCTGCCCATTTGTCAGCGGTCGTAGCCCCGATCACTCGTAGCTTGCCACTACTAAGGTGGGTCTTCAGGATTTCAACGGCATCGTGATTGCCTTCCACTGTTGTACCGAGGCCCAATAGGGTGTGGATCTCATCGATGAATAGGACGCAATCGCCGCTATCATTGAGGGCATCAATGACTTCCTTAAGGCGCTCCTCGAACTGTCCCCGATAGACTGTACCGGCAATCAAATCATTGACTCTAAGGGAATGAACAGACTTCGATTTTATCGTGTTTCCAACTCGTCCCTGGACAATGCGAAACGCCAACCCTTCAACAAGAGAAGTTTTACCAACCCCGGCGTCACCAACCAATACGACATTTCCCTTTCTGGGATCGTTTAGCCAGCGGAGCAACTCTTCGACGTAAAGCTCCCTGGACGCCCACCGAATGCCGCGCTTCTTTACTTCATCATTAAGGTTGTTGGAATAGGGAATCACTTCAGCCGCGTCCCCGTAGTGAAAAGGTTGGTCAGTTCGGAGTCGATGGCTTTTAGCTCGTTCTCCATTTGAGTCAATTTTCGCAGATTCTCCTCGGCCGACTGCTGAGCGGACTGGCGCTCTTTGAGAAGGTTAAGGAGCTGCTGCTGGAGTTCCGAAAACCTGCCGTCTACCTCCTTTTGGATAGCTGTCTTTAACGATGAAAGTTTTTGCTCCCAGCCCACCTCGAAGGACTTGACGTGCTCCGGAATGAGTTCCGAATACTTTAGATGGACCTGGGCCTTTATCTTTTCAAGAACGCTTGGCCGGGCAAGGGTGTCTAAGAATCCTTGGAAATGCTTCTGTAAACCCAGTAGAGCACCGATAGCGACCGGCAAACTCAAAAACCAGCCGGCCAGGAATGCTACGCCAAATTGTAGGGCTACTCCAATCTCTGCGCCGCCCTTTTCAGCATCAAATTCAGGAACGGAAAGGTTGATATCCTGACTCGCACCAATCGCATCAAACGTTTTTCCAAGAGTATCTGTCCAAATTTTGTTGAGCCTCTGACTGGCGCGATCAAACGCCTTTCTCAGGCTGGTTTGCTGCTCGGAACGTAAGTCTTGTTGTAACTTTGTTTGTAGCGGCGCAACTATGGCTTCGAGGTGCTGCTTTATCTCGGCCTCCTCCAATGATCCGGCATATTCATCGAGCCCCGCCTCAAGGGCTTTTGAGATTTCGCGGAGTCGAGTGTTTAAGGCGCGAGAAAGTTCAAATCCTTTCGTGGTAAGCGAACTGTCGAGCTCCGCCATCAACACGTCAATCAGCTCCTGAGTTCTTATTTTCTCCTTCTCCAGTAGTGCGATGGCGGAGGATAGTTTTTGCTCGGACGCAGAAGCGCCAGTTTTCAAAAGTGGAAATGTTCGCTCAAGCAGTTCTTTGACGGCAGTATGGCCACGAGCAACGGGCTTTTCCAATTTCGCACGGCCCCGCTCTGAAACCAGAAAGGCCGAAAGGTTCCTTTCAAACTCTGTGAAGCCAGACTTAACAAGCGGTAGAATGGACTCTTCGCTGGGTGGTGCCGCTCGACCAGTGCGGATCTCAAGCGTGTATAGAGCACTCACTGGAAACACCTGCGTTGTTTCAATTTGGGCTTCTTTATGAAGCTGCTCCTGTACATGCTTTTGCACTTTTTTTACGTTGGCCAAATTCTCCTGATCAATCTTGTTAATTACGAAGAAGAAACACTTAATGTCCTCCTTCATGATTCGATCCCTCAAAAAGGTGAACTCGGAGCCCGTTGCCGCCTGATCCACTTTGAAAAGAAAAATCACAGCGTCAACAGTAGGTAAAAGCCCGTAGGTGATCTCTACGCGCAGATCATCAGTGTCGTTTGTTCCGGGTGTATCGATAATTTCAACTCCGGCTGGAAGTGCTGGCGTGGGAAACGTAATCTGAGAAAACTTGATGGCCTGAAGGTTTGCGCAGGCCTCTGCATAGCGCCGCTTTTCGGCGAGACTTTCATCGGCTGCCTGGTCAGGTGCGATCAGTTTACGGAACTCAGAAAGAGTAATGCATTTGTGGTCTACATCCGGATCTCTGTATACGAGCTTATAGTTCTCCTCGGTTCCGAATTTGATACGATTGATAATGGCTGTTGTTGGCGCGTAAGACGAGGGTAAAACATCCGCGCCCAAAAGCGCATTGATCAGTGTCGACTTGCCATGGGAAAACTCGCCCACTACCGCGATTGAGAATCGATCCTCGTTCATGGCGGCAATATCATCGCGAAGGAGCTTACTCACGCTAGACATGGCCACCACGTCGGCGATATCCGCTATTCTTCGCAGCCGTCTTTCAATCGCCTGTCGTAGGGCAGAATATTCCCCTAGATCCAGGCCGGATTTAAGATCCATTGACCCACCCTCATTTATTCGTCCAGCTCTCAAGTATAAAGCGGCCAATGTGATAACGCGCAGAGTTAAATTCAGTGTTTTCTTATAGCTACGCCGCGTTACCTCTTGGGCCTAGTGCTTTTCAGCTCGAAGTTTAGTTTCAGCTCAAAGTTTAGTGTCGTTGCAAAGGGACTTTGTCCGGTTAATTACAATGCGATTCTGTCCGCCTATCGGCGTCATAGGGGCAGAACTTTTGGCAAATATGGTACCTTGATTAGGAATTTCAGGATGAAGCAAAAGGGAACATGTCCGAATCCGTGTGCGTGACCCTATCGGTGGCGGTGGCGGAATCCGCCTCGGTAACGGTCACCGCTTCAGCTAACCGCCACGGCCTACGCCTTGGCATGAGTGAGTCGCCATAAGAGAGCCAAAATGCGATCAAGCACTGCATCCGCTTGTTGTGCTTGAGTGGCATCGACATAGCCCCAGCCGTGAGCAACTGAAAGCGCAGCACGCACTTCAGCCGCGCTGCCTGCGGCGATGCGATAGGCATGCAGGCGGTCCTTGCCCTGCCTACGAGCGCCCTCGCTAATGTTGAGCGGCACGGACGATCCGGCGCGCCGGATCTGGTCAGCAAGACTGCGGTCATGAAACGCAATAGCGCTCACTAAAGGCCTGAGCATCGGGATGAGCGAGAGTGAGACATCGTAAGCTTGAAATCGAGCCATGAGAGTGAACCTCCAAGAGTGCGTGTAGAGCCGCCCGACCGTCGGGCCGCTTCACTCCAAAAGCGGCACGGCAGGTCGGGGCTGACTTGCTTGAAGGATGAGCCGAGAAGGTGTCTTGCAAAGCGGGCGTGACAGCGCGAGTTTTTTCGCGCTGGCGCGATCGTTTTGCTCACCTTGGAGACGCAAACAAAGATTTCAAGGGGGTACCCAACCCCCTTGAAACCACGCGATCGTCGTCTATGGGGCAAATAAAGAGGAGGTCAAAAAAGGCTATCCGGCAGCGGCGAGTTTTTTAGCCTGCCGCTGCTCATAGCGCGAGCCCTGGAGTTTGAGGAAGATCTTCACCGCCTTGTAGGTGGGTGACTCGATATCCAGTGCATACTGACAGGCCTCATTAACAGCCCCGGGGGAATAGTCCTTCTCAAAGCCAATAATCCCGTAAATCGTCTGAGTGTCGATAAACCCCTGGCCTCGCTCCATGACTGCCAACACCATCTGATCCACGTTCGCGCCGAGTCGAAGTGCAGACTTTCGGTAGGAGGATCCGGGTTCCTTGGCTCGCCTCCACGGTCCCAAGTGCTCGGGTTTGGTCGAGCACTGCGCATAGGGTCCCGTCAACTTTGGGTGCGTTTCGATCCGTTTTCCTTCATGGTGAATATGAATTCTTCCATCCTCCTCGAATACGCTTATCTTTTGCCCCACATAGATTTCGGCCACAGAGTAATAGCGATCCAGATAGTTCACGTGTCCATCCATCCTCACCTTTTTGGCATCAATGGCAGTCACCGATGGCGGTAAAACGGCTACCGACGCCATCGCTTTTTCAGGGACATTCACCCGGCTGACTTGAATCTCCTTGCCCGCGAAGAAGACCTTCCAGGAGAGATCTTGGTACGTTCTAATTTCCATCTTTTGCTTGTAAATGGAGTGTTTTAGTGAGGATTCGATCCGGTAGATTTCATTGTTCCAGCTATAGGTATGGTCCCGGTTTACCTTGCGATATTCCTTGAGGCAAAAAATCTCATTCAGATCGATCCCACTCGGGAGTGGTTTATAGGCCGTTTGAAGATTGGCTGGCGTGACTTTGAACTTCGTCGCGTACTCATTGGGGAGAAATTGTTCCTGCAGAAATGCATTGGCCGTTTCATAACTGCAAATGTTCCTGAGCCTCATCTCTGCAACCAAACGATCTTGGAACGTATCCCACAGTCTCTCGATCCGTCCCTTGGCTTCAGGCGAGTTGGCAAAGAGAATGTGAATTCCAAGCTCTTTTAAAGCTCTTTTCACCTGAGAAAAGTGCGCACGCTTGGGACCCCCAAAGATCCCTGCCCGATCCACGTACAGGATCTGAAATATTCCCCGTTTTTCTATGATTTTTTGAAGCACTCGCATGCACGAAATCGTGTCTTCAGCCGGAAAAAACTCACCAAAGGGAACGTCGCTGTCAGCATCGTCAATCGCCGCGATCAAACACGAGGTCTTGCCTCCAAACCAGGGGTGAGGACTTCCGTCCATCTGGAGCATCAGCCCAGTTTGCTGCATTCGATCTCGCCGCCTGCGTACCTTGGAGCCGCGGCGCTTTGCCCTCTTCACCATTTTGATCTCGTGGCACCATTGCCGGAAGGTTTCCCGGTTGACGCTAATTTGCTCATCGCTCGCAAGCTTTTCGAGACAGTGGGTCAGATTGAAGTCGAAATACTTCTCCTTCACCAGTTTTTGCACCTGTTGCTTGAGGCTGTCCTGAGTTTTATTAGAGGGGGCTCTCCCGCTATTGCCGTGCTTAACAAAAAGTAACCCGTGTTCGCAGTAGTCCTCCAGGTACCGCCGCAGGGTTCGTTCCGTCACATTCAGGATCTTTTGGGCATCTTTTCTAAAAATAGTTCCCGTCGAAACTTTGACGACAACATCCAATTCCAACTGTTCTTTTGCGCTCATCGTGAACACCTCGCCGCCCCCTTATCATCAACTGGTTGAACTGCTTGATGATTCGAAGACTATCGCGCCTTTCTAATGACGCGGGTTGGCGGTCAAAGTCCCTTTGTAATTAAGACCGGACAGAATCGCTTTGTAAGGACAAACAACTAAATAAGAAACGGTTGCGAGCCGATGAGAGTTTGTCAAACCACCTCATCGGGAGCAACAATGACCACCAGGGCGAAACCAGCAGTCATAGATCTAAAGGGCCGATATTTTTTTCAACAGCTCGGCAGCATTCAGTCGGCGACGTTTGGAAAGGTGTATGTCCATGAGGATACACCTAGGGAAGGGATACTTTTTGTAACTAATTCCCATTTTGGATACTCTGTTGCACCAGACATTCTTGGACTCCAAGGACATGCCAGTCACTTTCAAGAACTTCCGTGCGTCCTTGAAATTGAAGTTACGCAGGCCTCCATTAGAATTGTTTTTACGAATAAAAGGGAAATCAAATTTATACCGGAGAGGTCGGACGATCAGGAGGAAGATTGGCCTCAATTCGTAAAAATCGCGTTATCCCTTCGGGCTAATGTTGTTAGAGCAGACATTGTAGATGACTACAGAGCGGCAATTAAAACATCAATGGACGCAAAAGAAAAATTCAAGCAACTTGTGAGTCTTACGAAGCGTGATAACCTCTCAAGTATTATCCCTTACGAGGCGGCCTGCTATGCCCGAGACGCTGGTGACTTTGAAAACGCGATTCAATACTTTCGACTAGCGGAATCACGAGGGTTTGCGGATCTTGCACAGCTCCATTGCAGTTTTGCGCTGGCATATCAGCAATCGGGCAATTTTGTACAGGCTGAACGTTACGCTAGCACATCACTAGAACATGCGGATCTAGCTACTGCGCACATGATAGTTGGGCAATGTTTGAGACAGCAACAACGAATATCTGAAGCAAAGGAGCATTTTCTAGATGCAATAAAAATTGTCCCCACGAATGCCAATGCTGCATACCACCTCGCGCTTATTGCTTTTGATGAAGAAAATAAAACCGAACTTGCTAGCCGAATTGAATCGTTGAAATCAATAACGGGTACAAATTCAATTCAATACCGTACCGCAAAAGCATATCTTGAAAAGCTTAACGGAGACCAAAAAGCTGAATTATTTGCATGGCTAGAAGTTCTGGAGATTCAACCTGAAAACTCAGAAGCTCTACGATTAGCTGCATTACTAAATTGCGATTTTGACAATGGCGAAGGTGCGCTTCCGCTAGCCAAAAAATTATTAGCCCTGGACGAACAGAATCTCTTATATCAATACGTATATTGCCGCGCACTTTCGACAGCGAAACGCCATGCTGAATTACTTCAGTTCACTCCGCGCAGTAGCTCTGACATGAACGACGATGACACTGGATTGTGTTTAGAAGTTGTTATGCTCCGCGCACATGCACTGTGCGACACAAAACGCTTTGATGAAGCAAAAAATGAAGTGGATGCAGCACGGGTTCTTCTTCGGCGGCTACATGCGACCGACAATAGAGAAGCGATAAAAACCCACGCGCTCATACTTGATGCATTCGATGGGCAAATACTGGTTGAAACGGGCCATGGAACTGACGCCATCCCGTTTTTGGAGCGAGCGTCGCGGCTCCAAAAGACAGATGCCACAAAAAAATATCACGCAGAAATTGCCGACTTGCTAGCGAAGGTCAGGCAAATCGGGCAGTCGAGAGACGAGCCAACAGTAAACGCTTCAAATGCTGGACCAAGCCTCACAGGAAACCGCAGCGAGCTGCGACGAGTTGTCCAGAATTTGTCGTATACCCTACGATTGGACGCCCGTTTAAAGGAACAATACGACGGGTCCCAACAACTACTTGCAGATTTCGACGCGCCATTGATGATCGCAGTGTTGGGAGAATTCAATGCTGGTAAATCGACTTTTGTTAACGCACTCGTTGGGAAAGAGATCCTACCAATGGATATCCTTCCAGCAACCGCTACCATTAATATTATCAGGTACGGCGAGCCTTCGGCCCGCATTCTTTGGCAAGACGGTTCAACCGAGCAAATCCCCCCTGAACAGATCTATTCCTACTTATCAGCGAAAAATAACATAGGCGCCAAACTTCTCCAGAAAATACGTTGCGTCGAAATATTTCAACCTCTGGACAGTTTGAAAAACTTTACAGTGGTGGACACGCCCGGACTAAATGCTCCTATAGCTGAGCATCGCCAGACAACCGAGCGATTCCTGGAGCGTGCTGACACGATAATCTGGCTATCGAATGCTACTCAACCTGCAAAAAAAACAGAACTATCAGAAATTGTTCGACTGAATTCAGCCTCGAAAAAAGTAATCGCCGTACTCAATCACTGGGACCGCACAAAGCAGTCGGACCGCGTTACGCTATTGGAGCAGACAAAACTCCGTCTACAGGAGACGACCGTCGGAGTATTTCCAGTTTCTGCAAAGGCTGCGCTTCTTGCTCGTGCAAAAGGAGATCAATCAGCCAGTAATGATTCCGGAATTTCACACGTCGAACAGTTCTTAGTGGAAAACATTGGCCCAATTCGAATGGAACTCAAGCACGAGGCCCTTCGCTATAGAGCGATAGCGCTTGTGCGAAAGGCCCTGTTAGTAAAGCAACACGCGATGCAAAAGCGCGATGATCGTGACCAGAGATTACAAGACGTAATGGCTCTCATCGACAAAGAATTTCGTCAGTTGATTGAAGAAGTCATTCCAGTGCTTTCAGCTCAAATAAAAAAAGAATCTCTGATCTCTGCATCCTGGCTTGGATCAGAAATCGCGAATATGCGAGAGAAGAGCAAAACTATTCAACAATCGGATTTTGAATATCTAGAAAAGAAGTTAAAGAGCGGCCTTATTTCTCCAATAAATGTTTGCCGTGAATCACTAAACAAACGAATTCACCAGGCCATCGGATCAATCAAGGAAGGTTTTGAAAAGTTCTTTCGGATCGAACGAGAAGAGGAAGGCAAGATTGTTCTGCAGATAATTGATGCCATCACCCCAATTCACTGCCTTACCTACGATCCGTTCGACACTTACCTTGATGGCATCACGAGTGGTTTTTTCATAAATCCGAGAGAGTGTCTGAATACTTTTCTCGAACCACAGGAAAGCGCAACCACTGAATCAATTTCTCGGGTAATTAAGTTATATTATGCTGTTAACTGGCAGAAAGAGGCAATATGTCTGGTTGACATGATGAAGAAACAGCTTGAACAAATTTGCGCCAATATTGCCGAGATCGAGCAAGGGCGCTTCGCGCTCGAGATCGATTCTTTTTTCTCTCCGCTCGAGGGCATTCAAGAACAACTGATTTCAACTAAGGACTCGCAGTTAAAAACCCCTGCCGCACGGGCTGCCTAGTTTTAGGAGGATTGAAAGAAGACTATGACACCTAAGGCCAGAGTGCGCACTTTATCACGACTCATAGGTATCGTTCGCGAGACAGGCCCGCTGTACAACAGATTCTCACCTAATCACGGCCCCGTCCGTGGGGCCGCGACGAAACCGGGTGTTCTTAAATTGGTGCCATTGAAGCATGCGCGACAAGGTTAAAATGCTGCCATGAGCAAAATTGATCAAAACCCTGGTATAAGAGATTTGGAAGGAATCTTATCGATCTTTGGTAACCGCAGACTTTCTTGTAAAATCGCTCGCCATTGCTTAGATTATTCACGCCTACATTGCTACCACCCGGAACAAGCAGACGGCAAAAAGTTTTTCGATGACTTCCCATCGTCTGAAGTAAAGACGGTTGCCCTTGCGATCGAGGACCAGTTTCGGAACCTGATCTTGGGCGAACGCGTCCACGGTGTACCCCTTGGCGAACTCAATGACCGGCGGTGGCAGGAGCATTGGCGATTTATCGCCTGGCTGGTCATTGACACAATCTCAGAGAGGTTTTTCCTTGAGCTAGACGGGTTAGGGATCTCAGAACTGCCCACGCTTCATGAATACACTTCGTTTAGCCAGAAAGCGGCACATGAGGAACTGCGGTCCGACATTTTAGAAAAACTTAATGGCGCACTTCGGGTTGCAAAAACTCGATCCAAAGAGGGAGTTGAATGCCGGATTAAGAATGATACGATTCTGTCCAAACTGGACTCGAACAAGGAATCCAATATCCACGCCAAATTGGCGTTGGAGCTTTGTAGTTACGGCCCCGCTAGCGCACGCGTATTTGGAATTTCCGTGATAATGTTAAAACTTCTTCATCAGATGTTCAGCGAATCGAAACTATTTAATAACCCGAAAGCCGCAGCTACTGATTTTTGCAATTGCCTGCACTTTTTCTCAAGACTTCCGGTGCCTGACTCGAACCCTGTAGATGCTTATGCATCTTCGAATTTCGACTCGATGATCCACGATTCATCCGGAACACAATGGACCTATCCCATGAAAAAGTCCTGGTTAAACCAGCACCATAAATACAAAAAGCACTTTATGGATACCTTCGCCGAAGGAACTCTTTTCGCCCCAATGAAGAGCAATTCCACGCTCACCCTTGAAAAACACCTCTCCAATGCCGCCGCCTTCACCTGCGCGCTAGGTCTACTTCGGTGCGGATTCAATGGCCACGGTCATACCGAAAAGG
>JBBCAW010000014.1:0-11833 GCA_051382295.1 Bdellovibrionota bacterium FG-1
CTTAAAAATGGCGGAGAGGGAGGGACATCAAAATCGCTTTTGATTACGCATACGCTTTCCGCGCCTACTACAGACTACAACACGTTCGTTAATCTCAGGATTTTACCTGGATCTTCGTCCGTATGAAAGTTCAGAACGTCCATCGCACCGCGAATATCGACGCCCGCCTTCCTTGCGTATATCATCATCGTTTCCAGATCTTTCCAACCGCCCATCTTCATCACCTTGATCGGCTCGACGCCCTTGCTAAGAAGTAGGGTCGCCCAGGTCGCTCGCAAGTCATGAAACCGAACCTCCGGCAATCCATTTGCCTGAAGGAAGGTCGCCAGATGCCGCGCCTGTTCGCCCTTCTGCCACTGGTAAAGGTGGGGCAGGACGTAGGGTGAGCCATCGGCCTTGTTTTTTAGCTCCTGGATAATCGGCAGAAGCGCCGGCGCGATTTCGATCATGCGATCATCGCCGGACTTCGTGGATTTGAACCCATCTTTGCTATTCCATGCGCCGTTGACGAGAATTGTTCGGCGGTCCAAGTCTACGTTCTCCCATCGGAGCGCATAGAGTTCACCGCTTCGCATTCCCGTATAGAGCGCCACAGCGTAGTGGGGGTACCACATCCAATCCTGCGCCCTGGCCCGACTCAGTAAAGCGCGGGCCTGATCTTCAGTGAGAACTTTTTGAATTTTGTCTCCCACCTTGAACTTGAGCTGCGGAGTTGGATTGCGGACAATGTGACCTGCATCCACCGCATATTGGAAAACGCCCCGGATTGCCTTCAGCACATATCGCTGATGCGAAGGGGCTCGCTCTCCAACTTTTTCTTGCAGCAGAAGCCGGACCTCCTGGGTCGTGATGGTATCGATCAAACGATCGCCCCATGCGCCCAAGGTGTGCGCCTCAAGGGTGACTTGAAAATCGTAGACTGTCTTTTGCATCAATCCACGATTCAAGCTCGCCTCGGCATACTCGGCTATGACCTTCCGCCAGCTCGGCACGATCTTGCGACGGATCTTGTCCTCCACCGCGATCACCATCTCCTTGTAAGCCCGCTGCGCTTCGGCTTTCGTTTTGAAACCCTTGCGCGTCAGACTCACCGGCTGGCGCGTGATCGGATGCCGCTTTCCATAAGAGACAATGAACGTATCTGGATTCTTAGGATCATTTTTAATTGCCATGACTACTTCCTCTTTTCTGCGAAAGAAGAAGCTGTCTCAGTTCGACCAGGAGATAGCGATTCCGCCGCCCAAACTTGTAATAGGGCACCAGACCATTGCTGATCATGTTCATCAGTGCACCTATCGAAAGTCCAAGGTAGTCGGCCGCTTGCTCCGTGGTCAGCCACTCCCGAATTTTCAAAGAACCGGCTCCTGGCGGGGTCGCCGTGGAGCAAGGCTGGTTTTGCGTCACCGGACCCGCCCCTGTCAAGCCCGACCGATTGCCTTTGTTATTGTTTCGGTTTTTCTCCATCGCCGCACCTCACACTCCGTGAAATGAAAGGGATCGCCCTAGATCGAGACCCTCGTCTCGCTCCCTCGACAAAAACTCCCGCGAGGGCTCCCAAGCCATTGAAATATCAATCGAGAAGGGGTTGAGCGCGTCCGCCAGGTCATCCCGGAACCGAACCAGGGCGGGGTCTTTGGCGTCAGCTTGATCGCATACGAGCCGGACCCGTTTTATGTTCTTCGCGGTAGCGGCCCGTAGCGCGAGGGGCACATTCGGCTCCAACAAAGCGAGCACCGAGGTTTGCTTTGACCGATTCCCTAGCGAGTGCGGACTGCGCTTGAGAAATGTGGCGGGATCAACGAAAAGCTGAAGTTCTTCGGATCGCCCGCGCCGCTCATAGAGCGGCGTGCTGATCTCACCGCGCCGGCGCTTGGTGTATCCCTTGCCGTCATCGTTGGGTAGATACTCGACAAGACCGGTGTCCTCTCGCTCCGTAAAGAAGCGCACCACTCCTTCGGCGGTAACATGCACACTTTGACGCTTGAGAAGTTCGCCGTGCACTGGGTGGTGGGTTGGGTGCCCCAGGAACTTCGCCAGGTGTTTGATTGCGGCTTCTCGTGGAATACGCTCGCCCCTAAAGAAGTGAAACGACTGATAGGGCTTCTTGCTCTCGCCCAGATGCTTTTCGAGCGCCATCAAGCGCGGGTTGTTGTTCAATATCGAAATGGCGTGCAAATAACTTGTCTGCCGGTGGTTTGCCACGAAGTCGATCGCGTTGCCGCGAGTCTTGTTTTTGTGGTTGACCCATCCATATTGATTAACTTCAACGTGCTCTCGATCGCGGAGCACCGTGCGCCCCTCCTCGCGTCGCTCAAGCGGAATATCGGCGCGCTTGCAATAGCCGATGATGTCGCCACACTTTGCGTTGAGCACCTCTTCAAGGGGAATGAAGCTCTTGATCGTCTCTTCCACTTGCGCCGGGGTTGTCTGGTCAAACTCCAGTGACCGCCGTAACCCAGCATAAGGTTGTGTCTTCTCGACCGCGAGAGTTGGCACCTTTCCGGGCGTGCGATAGTTCGCGGCGAGTTCTGAGACCGTCGCCCGCAGCTCGGGCGACGCAACCAACCGCGCTCGGTTGGCAGCAAACTTTTGCTCAAGTGCGGGCTTATCCAAGCGGGGGTCGAGGTTACGCCCCCGCTTCCCGTGTTCTTTGCCCGGATAAAAGTAGGTGATGTTCTTTGGCTCAACGCGCACTTGCACATCGAAGGCACCCAAGATGGCCGCGTACTCCTCGTACCCGGTGGCATGCTCACGCGCAAAGTGTGCCTTGCTCGCCATATCAACAATGTAGGATCGCCCGCGGTACTGGTTGATCCGCCGAACGTGCTCGTTCGGTCCTGGCCTTCGTAGCTTTTCCTGAGGGGGCAACACACTTAGCCCCCTATCTCTCGCGATTTCGTCGTTTATATTTCTCAGGGTTTCGATGTGCCCCAGTTTGTTTTGAATTCGTTTTCCGGTTTCGAGGCTCACCGGATTGATCAGGATGTGATTATGCGAGTGCGGCTGATCGGTATGGGTCTGGACGATATATTGATGCCCAGGCGCGAACCGACTTACCAACTCCACTCCCATCTTATGCACAAGGTCGGGCGGGAGAGTGCGACTCTCCGTGGGTGACCAGCTTTGAATGAGGTGAATCGAGTTGTTACCCCTGGAGTTGTGATCACGCTGCAACCCCGTAAACTCGCTGGTGACACCATCGAGCATGCATAGGTGCTCAGTCGTCAGGCCGTTGGGCTCACGTTTCTCGGTAAGGTACTTCTCCATCCTCTTGGCGCTGTCATCATAATGAATTTTAACGGTCGCCATAATCGCCCAGCAGGGTTGTCTTGAAGTATTGAACCAGGTTGATCGCCTCGCAGACGTCGGCTTCGATCCTGTGAATGCCCAGTGTGTGCGCGGCTCGCGCAAGCTGATTCAAGTTGTTTCCGATCGCCGCAAGTTCTCGTCGGACGGCTTTTCGTGTTTCGGCGTCGAGCGCCGGCGCTGATATGCCGCCCCGGAAATACGCCGTCTTGAGCAGCCAGGGGATGCTCTTGCCAGTTTCAATGCGGTCGCGGATCATTCGCAGGTATTCGTCCCGTTCAAACCGGACCGTGCTCCTGCGCTCCTTCATGTTCACTCCATTGGGAATCAATTCATCACCCATATTTTCTTCTCCTTTGTTTGGTGTTGTCTTCGTTGGCCGATCACAAGAGGGGGCAAAAGCTTGGGCTGCAAGCAAGTAGCCTGGTGCCAGGCTACGACTTCGTCCCCGAGGCCTACGGCCCCGGACCCCTGTTGCAGATCAAATGCTTTTGCCCCTCACATGATCGCCTCCGATATTCGGGCAGTGACATGAGCACCTCGCGTGCCAGTGTGGCCCGATCGCGAAAGCTCGCGATTGCCAGTACTTATAGAAATGGTCGCCGAGATTTTCTCTTGAATGTCTACCCGGCGTAGACATTGGTGTAGACATTCAGAGGTCGCTGCCCGTTCCTTCATGAAGCGGCTATATTGCAAGGCCGTGCCAATGACGGCGGTTTCGTGTGAAGCGTATTTCGCCAGGAATTTCGCGCAAATCTGCGCGCGGTGGAGTCTCACGCGTGAGACTGAGTATCAGCGAGTCTCATTCGAGACAGCGGCGTAACCGTAGGATTCTGCGTTGAGCGCCTTCTACTGAGCTGGTAGAGAAGGGTATGGGCTTTTTTCCGACCGACCCGAAAAAACTAAAAACCCGCATCCGTAGCTATGAGCGAGCGCTGCGCAGCCCAAATAACGATGACGGTTACGGCAAGCGGTACTTGGTCGGACCGATGTATCTGCTGCTGGGCGACACTTCAGGGGCCGTGAAATACTACGAATGGTTTACGGTGAGTTATTCGGATGACGGTGGCGAACCGTACAATGAATTGTGCTGGGCTTTGGCCCTTTACCTCGCCGGCGACCTGGCGCGAGCCAACCGCCGGCTCAGGCGGGCGCTTTTTTCGAATCTATATCTTGTGCCCTACGTTATCGGCATTGATCTACCGCCTTATCCGATATGGCATGGCTGCAACTTTGCCGAACCGGAATACGCGCACACGATCCCGAGTGAATTGGTTGCGCTGTGGACCAAGGATGCTCTCGCTTGGGCGAAGGAGTGTTACACCGCACCAGAACTTCAGAGAGATCTGGCTCAGTATCTTGATCTTGAAACGCAGATAAAAGATGCGCCGATCGGGCAGCAGCGGACAGAGTTGCTTCGCAGGGCATGGGCCATCGCCGCCGATAGCATCGAAGGTAACGACAAGCCGGCCTTACGCGTCATAGAAGGAGGCGCCACGAAATGAAATCGACAAACTCCGCGCTAACAGCGCGAAAAAAGCCCTCCACGAGGCCATTTTCATACGTCAACAGGAAGGGTGACGCCTATTTTCTTCATCAAGGCACGACCAAGCTCGGAAAGCCCAAATACTTTTTCAGCCGCTCTCCCGAGGGGAGTCTTAGCGAAATCCCATCAGGCTTTGTTGTCACAGAGAGCATTAACGCAGTCGTTTCGCTCGCTCGCCCGCGGCCAACACTGATTCCTACCCCAGACACTAAGTCCGTTGAAACCAGGGTGCGGTCGTATCGGCACCTGGTCCACCATCACGTCGAGAGCAAGGGCAACTCGATATTGATCTACGCACCCATCGGTCAAGATTTGATCGAAAGGACGAAGCCCGAAGAGTTTTCCGTTCTGGCCTCGTTAAAGCCGTTTTTTGAGTCGCTGGGTCGCAGCCCAGGGGAGTTTCTCTCGGAGATTGCCTCAAACACGGGAATGACCGTTGAACAAATTCAGCAGATGGACAAAGCCGCATCCGAGGAAAAGCGATCCCGCTTCACGGATAAATTCAAGCAGACGATGCAGTATGATCCGGTAATGCGCTTCGTTTTCGAGAAGCACTCCGGGCAGTACCGCGTTGACCGTCGCTGCTATCGCGGTGAGCACGACTGGCTTTCGCTCGGCGTAGGCTCAATTGAATCGCTCGCGGCGAAATATGTTCGGCACATCGGGAAGGAGTCGTTTTTTGAACTGTTTTGACTCGGCGGACTCAAAAGCCCAGCAAGGGGCGTCACAAGCCCTTGTATTCGGACGTTACCTTAGCGCTTTTTTCCCTTTTTATTAGTCACGGCGGGCGTTGACTGTTCGGGGGGCGCTGCGGGGCCGTTTCTCGGGTCTTTCTCTTCTAAGACCCTCTCGTAAGCATCACGTGTCAACGTGCAATCCACCAACTCCAAGAATTGCGGCTTGGTCAGACTACACTGCTTCGCCATGGCTCCCAGCAGGTAGTCATCCAAATCAGCCTTGCCACCGTGACTAGTCTTCGTTTTAGCGAGGGTCTTCTTCCCATCCTTGCGGTGGTAAATGAAGTAGTGATGATCACCCTCGGTTTGCTGAAACCCCTTGCTGCGGAGGGCAGTCTCCACAACGCTTTTGTCTCTAGGCATTGCCGGCCCTTTTGATGGCTTGGCGCAGCTTTTTAGCGACCGCTAAAGCATCGTCTGCCAGGTTCTCATCCTCTTCATCCGCATATTCATCCCAGAGCATTGCGACCTGCTCCGATAGCTCCTGCACCAGACCTTCGCGAGTTTCAGAGAACACGTTCAACCCAAGAGACGCGTCTTCAATGACGTAAAGCTGCTGGGTCTCGGCATCCAGTGAGGGGGTGAATTCCATCGGTTGCGCGAACTCAAATACTCGGTTCTTCCATTTGAGTTGCGGCAGCCTAATAGGACTCAAGTTTACAGGTTCAATACGGAACACGTTGTTAAGTTTTTGAGGAAAGCCCTTTTCATCCAAAGTGAACTCGCCCGTAACCTCAATCAGCCCAGACGAAACCTTTCTGGCATCCAGCAATCGATCTTCGATTTCTGGAAGATACTTACATTTAATTTCTCGGTTGTTCGGTCGGTACTTTATCACAACGCGCTGTTCTTGAAAGTTGGCAGCAACCAACACGCCCTTCACGGTCATTGTTGTCGCTGCGGATTCAGTAGAAGCCGCCTGAATCCATTTAGTCAGCGTCTTCTGTTCCTTCCCAGAAACAGAAATACTCCTGCCAGCGTGAACAAACTCCAGCGTCACACCGTCGTCTTCTTTTGGCATCACCGCTGCCATTGCCTGAAATGCACGACGACGAATTATGGGATTTTTAATCAGCGCTTTGGCCGAGTCCTGATCGTCCGTTGTTGTGGCCGTCATTAATCCCATTACGCCGTTAAAGACACCTTGAACTTTTTCGTTCTTGAGGTGGAGGTTCTGCACGAAGCTACCGGCCGAAGGGGGTTCGCACATCAGCGTGAACTCATCCCGGTGCTGATTTGAGAATTTGAGCCGCTCATTGACGTCGATCTCTTCCGAATCAGCGCCCATTAAGAAAACAAGTTGCTGCAAACCTGTAATTGTCTGAGCGAGAACCACCGCAGGCACGGCATTGCCGCTAACCATTCCGCCATCTAGACGAATGCTTGCGCTCGATCCTAATTGCTTTTGTGATTCAGTCTTCTTTTCCATCTGCCCACTTCCGCCTCGCCGTCCTACCATAGAACTTCAACCCCAGCGAGACTGCCTCATTGTTAAAGTTCCACCCTTTATTATGCCGTCCAAATCCTCTAACCCACAAGCCGCTTCACTCATCTTCAATGGTCAAGTTTTGAGACCGCGTAGGCAAAACCTTCCCCAGTCAAAATTCCATCTCCCTGCACATCGCAGCACTCACCTTCTCACTTTTTATTTCTCATCTCCTTCAGCCCCACTTCGACCGCCTCAATCAGCACACGGTTTTTCATCCATATCTTTTCGTTAGGTAACCGCCGCTCATTCTTTGACGTACGTACTGCCTCGATCTCCTTATCGAGCGCATCAAACCACTCGCCCTTATCGGGAGGGACACGGATCTGCAGAGTCCGATAGTCGGACGGTTGCTTGGGGTTCTTCTTTCGCTGCACTCCCGCTCCATTCTGCCCGATTTTTCTTGTATTACAAGTTTCTTGTATTACAACTATTACAAACAGGCACAGCCCTTGCTGATTCGGAGCAAAATGAGAACGACAGAGATCAAAGTTAACGGTGAGAAAAGAGAAGCTCAGCTCGCAGCAGGCGGCCAGGGGTTTAAGATTTACACCGTGTTTGGTCTGGAAGGTTGGGCGCTCGTTTTAGGACGAAAAACAGCCTTTATTGACGACAAAACGCCTGTAGCCCAGGTCGTGGCTGACTATGTGAACCTTCGCTATCACGCGCTCGACAAGCACGAATTGATCAAGGCCCGCTTCCACGACGTTGTGGATGAACTGGTTCGGAATCAGGACAACTAGTCCGAAAAGTCGGACTCGGGCCTACGGGGCCAGCAACTCGAACAGCGGCAACTGCGCCACGAGTTTATTGGTCTCTAGGCTCACCGCCACCACGCGCTTGACAAGATCAACGATGTAGCGGGGGTCTTCTGACCACTCATTCGGGTCGTTCTGGATGCCGCTATCTTTGTCAGTCGTGACTGCGTACCGCTCCATCACCCACTCGACTGCTGACTTTCCGTTCACCACGTAATTGTAGGCTTCGAGCGGGATGCCCGTGAGCCGCACGTGCGGATTAAAGATGATCTGCGTTTTGTCTTGGATTTTCTTCTCTTTCGGGAACCTCATGCCCGCTTCGTTCACTCGGTAGCGGTCTTTGTCATTCTTGGGCGCACCGGGGATGATTCCTTCTTTGAGCGCATACGGTTTAAAGGTCTCATAATTCAAATGCACCTCTGCGAGCGCCCGCCCCGTTTTGCTATAGCCCCAGAAGTCCTTGAGCAGCGGAATGCGCGGGAGCATCTTCTTTAGGTCGTTTTGGTACCGGCTCCGATAGATTGGCGAGTGGAGCAAACCATAAACATAGTAGAAAATATCCTCTTTGGTGATTTTCTCGTTCTTATAGGAATCTTTGAATTTATTCAGAGAGAAATCAGTAATCGCATTTCGTCTGATGTGCCCATCCTTAGCAACCTTTTCCTTAAGGTTGAGCCCACCCTGTCCTTCATCATCAATTTTTTCGTAGTAATAGAGAGGGAAGCACTGGCCATTGTAAAATGTCTTATATTCAGTCAATCGTTTCGTTATTAATGCAGAAAACCTGTTGTTCTCTCCAGATCCAATTACACAAATCATTAAGTTCTGGCTATCGATTTGGGGAAAGATCTTCGGCATTTGATATACGCGCTCATTCAACGAACGATCAAAATATCCCCATTGGCAAAAGAAAGGCCGATACATAAATTTCGTAATGTGCTTTTCAGTAAATTTCTTTCTGGCTCCTTTGAAGGCATCGCCTTTCAAATTTGCTGACCATGAAATTCTACGCGGGTCAACATTCAGTAGTTCGGAGTTTTTATTTACCTTATTTTCTCCATATTTTTTCGAAATCTCTTCAACCTGCGCGTTATAAAAGGATATCGTCTCGGTTAATTTCTTTTTAACCATTGCTTGAGAGGAGTTGAAGATCCAGTAGTCGCGGCAAGTCAATATCCCCTGCGAATAAGTAGCAAAAATCGAATCTCTATTATTCTTTTTATCCCCAAGGGGAATGAAAACATCAAATTCGTTGCTCCTTTGATTGACCCAATCCCCCTCTTGGTTTGGGATTATTTTTTTCCACGGAACATTTTTAATAGATTCAAACTTTGAAACTATACCCAGTTTTTCTTCTCGGGAAAGATAGTCGCCGATATCGTAGTAAAAAATTTCAGAAGCGCCTGTGTTCCTCTTTGATTTCACAAAAATGCTAACCGCTACAGGCGTTCGGCTCCCCGAGCCGAAGATTTTTCCACCCTCCTGCCGGGAAAGCTCTCCAGACGTTCGTTGGTTTCCGCGCAAATTGAAGCAGTAAATTTTCGAAAATTCTTTCTCAACACACTTACGCAATCCATCCGCAGAGTTACTATCAATGAACGCACCATTTGTTACAAATCCGACCACACCCTCATCACCAATTCGATCGGAAGCCCAACGAATTCCGCGAATGTAGGAGTCATATAAGCTGCTTTTTAGTGTCGCAGATGATTGTTTTGCGTATGAGTCCTGTATCTTTTTGTCCAGCTCCGGATAACTGAGATTTTGATTATTATCGTTCTCATCTGTTTGGCCTGCAGAATACGGTGGGTTGCTGATAATTACCGTAATGCGAACTTTTTTCTGCTTTTCGGCACGCTTATGGTCCTCCAGTAGGGCCGCCTCAAAGTCGCTCTGTGCTGGCGCTTCAGTGAGCTGGAAGGTGTCCGTCAACACGCCACCCACAAATGGCACATACTCGCCGCCCATTATCTCGTGGTAAGTCTCTTCGATGTTGACGCTGGCAATGTAGTAGGCAAGGAGCACGAGTTCGTTTGCGTGGATCTCCTCGCGAAACTTGCGTTTTAGGTCTTCGCTCTTGATGATCCCACTTTGGAGCAATCGCACGATGAATGTCCCAGTGCCCGTGAATGGATCGAGGATATGAATGCCCTGGTTTGACAAGCTCTTACCGAACTCTTTCTGCATTACGTCTTCGACGCTGTGGATGATGAAATCCACGACCTCAATCGGGGTGTAAACGATGCCCAGTCGCTCGGACATCTTCTTGAACGCTACATTGAAGAAGCGGTCATACAATTCCTTGATAACCCGCTGACGGGCCTCGGCGTTGTTAATGCCACGAACACGCATTCGCACGCTCTCATAGAACTTCTTGAGCGCCTCGACCTCTGATGGAGGCAGTTTGGTCTCAAACACCTTAAGAACAGCATCCATCGACCTCGATACGCTGTTGTTTTCGGCGAACTGATAATGCTCAAAGAGCGCGTCAAACACAGGTTTGGTAATGAGCTGTTGCGAAAGCATCTCGATGGCATCGGTTTCGCCGATCGACGGGTTGAGGTTCTTGCGTATCCCGTTCAAGAATTTGTCGAAGGCTTTCTTGGCTTTCGGTTCATTCGACTTCAAAAGTGCCTGAATCTGCTTGGTGTGTTCGGCTGCGATCTTGGCGACGTCTTTCGCCCAGTCTTCCCAATAGGGGCGGGTGCCGCATTTCAAGACAATCTTGGCGTAAATCGCATCCCGCCATTTCTCGATCTCAGGCAGGTTGAGCGGGAGTTGGGTCATTCCGTCGCTCTTCTTCTTCTCGCCGCCCTCTTCTTCATCGCCACCACCGCCCACACCAATTACGCGGATGGTGTTGGAGCGATTCTTATTGAGTTCGATTTTGTTGACCTCAGCGTCAAAGCGGTCATCATGCGCGCGAAGGGCTTGTAACACCTGCCAAACGACCTTGTACTTCTTGTTATCTTTGAGCGCCTCTTCCGGTGGCACGCCGGCCGGGATACCCACAGGCAAGATCACGTAGCCGTACTTCTTACCTTCGGATTTGCGCATGATGCGCCCAACGGACTGAACCACATCGACCATCGAGTCTCTTGGGTTCAAGAACAAGACAGCATCGAGGGCGGGCACGTCCACACCTTCGCTCAAACACCGGGCATTCGTTAGGATACGGCAGGTACTTTCAGCGGCGTCCTCTTTTAACCAATCGAGTTTGGCATTGCGATCCAAAACGTTGAAGCTACCATCCACATGCGCGAGTTCACAGCTCAGGACATTTTTTAGGTCGGGATTCTTCTTGATGTACTCGCTGACCACACCCTGAAATGAATTAGCGATTTGCTTTGAGTCCTTGATGGTCCGCGCAAACGCCACTGCACGCTTCATAGGATTCCGGTCTTCGCTTTCCGAACCATCCCCCACAAACCGTTTTGAAAGACCATTCCAGCAACCAATGATCTTTGCCATGTCTTCGATCTGAATTTCGCTGTTCTCATCCGCAAGAGATTTCTGGAACCTTGGGTCGACGATGGCCTCATCGATTGCAAGCACCAATACCTTGTAATCAGTAAGCAAGTGGTCACCCACGGCTTTGCCAAATCCAAGACGATGAAACTCTCTGCCGTAGGTCCCCGCGTCATCCATCGAGGCAAGAACGGCTCCGCCCTCTTCGGCTTTCGTTTTAGCGGCATCACCATACACACGTGGCGTAGCGGTCATATAGAGGCGCTTCTTGCCTTTCACGTACTTTTGGTCGTGAACCTTTACGAAATGTGACTCGTCTTCGTCGGCAAGAGTAACGCCTGTGGTGCGATGTGCCTCGTCGCAGATGATGAGGTCGAATTCGGGTAAACCCTTCTTCTGCGCTTTAGTGATGACATCAATCCGTTGCGGCTCAGCTAAAATGTACCCCTTCTGCTCACTTAAAATGTACCAGGGGGTTAGGAAAAAAATACCCACTGCAAACAGTCACCATGACTGCTCACAATGGGTAGAT
>JBBCAW010000015.1:0-3943 GCA_051382295.1 Bdellovibrionota bacterium FG-1
GTATCTTTGATTTCAACATCACAAAGTTGATCGCCTTTATCCACGCCAATTCTGAAACTTTTCCGATTGAAAGGGTCTCGGTTCCCTCTCTTGTGCGAGGAATTCCGGATCACTTGGATGAAGAGACCGTCAAGACCGCGAACCTGGCGAACCCGATCATCCTGGCCGAGATCAGTCCCGGTCGATTCAACGTGATCGACGGCAACCATCGGCTTGAGAGGGCTCGACGCGAAGGCGCGGTCGAAATCCCCGCGTACCGCGTGGCGGCCGAGCAGCATGTGCCCTTCATGAAGACCGTTAAGGGGTATCAAGCATACGTCGGGTATTTGCTCTAGACAGCTCGTCGATGCCTAAAAGCGGTCTTTCTTAACCGGACAGTTTCTCAGGGATAACCGAGGGTTCCATAACCGGAGGAACCCTATGTTCAAGACCCCCAAATTCTCACCTGAACAAATCGACCTGATCAAATCCCTGCTCAATAGCATCTCTCCAGCGGAAGTGGCCGCCCCCCTGGCGAGGGCTGCCGGCATGAAGGGGCACCGCTATAGCGCTTCGGAAAAGGCCACGATCTTGACGGCCCATCGGGATGGAAAGACCCAGGTCGAGCTTCGCCATCTGTACGGCGTGTGCCACGAAACACTGAACCGATGGGTGCGCCGCGCGGCTCAAAACGAACCAAAGGCTCCAGGGGGAGCGACCGTTCCGTCGTCAATCGACGTTCAGCCCACAACGACGGCCCCGGACGAAGCGCCTCAGGGCAAGGACAACCACAGCGGGTATTATCCGCACTGGAAAGAAGTCTTGAAGGTCTGGCGCTCGCGCCCAGGCCTTGGCCCCGCACAGATCAAAAACCAGCTTCACCGTGTCGGTATCAAGGTCACGGTGGCCACCGTGCGAAAGATTCTGGAAGAAAACGGATACACGCCGCACAAGGCTGCGGTCAAGGAGGTCGAAATCAACCGCTACGAGGCGGTGAGGCCGCTGGAAATCGTCCACATGGATTTCAAGCACTTTTACATTAACAAGGCGAAGGTCTATCTGCTTTTGTTCCAGGACGATTTCTCCCGGTTTTTGTGCGGGCACCGTATGACGGATTCTGAAAACATGACAGCCGTCATCGAGGTGTTTGAGGAGTGCGTGAACCGCTATGGAAAGATGCAGACCGTGATGACTGATGCGGGGAGCGCCTTTTATAGCTGGAATGGGATCAATAAGTTCCAGAAACTCATGAGCGAGGAATATGGCGTGGACCAGATCAAGGCAAGCACGCCACGCAGTAACGGCAAGATTGAAAACGTGAACAAACAAATCGAAAAAGAGATGCTCGACGTGAAAATGTATGCGTCGCTTGCGGAGGCGGACACAGCGATCAGGGATTGGATCCGCTTTTACAACTTCCAGCGCACGCACATGGGCTTGCCACCTGGGACAGTGCCTGCGGATAGATTTCTCCCAGGATGGAATGAATCGGGAGTTCAAAACCCAAAGAAGGAGACGGAGTTCCAACCTCAAGCCGCAAATGAGAAGGCCTGGAGTGATGTTTTGAATTTCGTATTAGAGAGGCTCAAGCGCGCAGCTTGATATTGAGTGGGTGCCCCATCCGTGGTGTAGTTGATTTGCAAAAAACAAAACGCCAAAGACAGGAGAACACCCACCATTCTCAACATAAATACAGCATCGGCCAGTTGGCAAGCAGGATTATGGCTCATCACTCGCGCATTGCATCAAACTCTTCCGGAGAATGCTTCGGCTGAGGAGGTTTTCCGCAAGCTCGGGATCAGCAAGAGCGTTGCCTACGAGACGGCCAAGTTGATCAGCAAGCGCTTAGCGAGTCGTGACCAGAAGGTGACGATCACACAGAGGGCACACGTCGCTTACGAGCGGGAGGGCTGTGAAAAGGACTTTAAGATTGAGCTACTTCACTATCAACTGAACCACCCCGGCGCACGGGAGGCGCCGGGAGTACGGACTCAGTTTGACCCGACATACAAGGCCTTCGTTGAGGATCGCAGGGCCCATTACGGCGTGACCATCGCGCGAGCCAGTCAGATTCTGGAAATTCCAATCGATACGTTGAAGAAATTCCCTCGGTCCGTGAATGAAGCGGCGGCCGACGCCATCACGGTCACCGAAGAAAATGCGATTCTTCCGCCACTGGTGATCGAACTGGTCAATGAGTACCTGCGCAGCGGGCGCGGTACGAAGTCAGTGAAGACCTTCTGTGAGCGCCATCCAGGGCTTCTCACGCGACTTGAAATGAATTATCGTCAAATCCTGAATTGGCTCAAACGGCTGGGGTTTGTTAACCCGCGCGGGATATTTCTAAAAAACAAGGGACTCGATAAGATTATCCGCTTCAAACCCAATCAGGTTTGGGGCAGCGATGGCAAGCGTCTGATTATCACTATCAACGGCGAGATATTCCATTGGATCTGGCAGTGTCTGGTGGATGGAAATACGACGGTCATCGTCGGAGGCCTGATCAGTGGAGAAGAAAACACCGCAAACTTGCTTGAAGCGATTAGGGAATCCAAGAGGAGGACGGGGGTCACACCTATGGCCATCGTCCTGGATAATCGCCTCTCAGAGAACCTACCTGCTGTCCGAGTTTACCTCGATGAAATGGAAATAGAGATCATCAAGATCTTTCCGGGTAACTCAAAAAGTAACGGTATTGCCGAAGGAAACTTCAATATTTTTGATCGCTGGGTGGGGCACATTGATATTGTGGGAGCAACGCCGGAGGCGTTGTCTCGTTCGATCGCCAACGCCTTCGTCCAAGTCTTCACGCAGATGCGAAACCACAAACCGAGAAAAGGTCTATCCTTCAAAAGCGCACAAGAAGTTGTGGACGAATCCGTGCCAGCCACTCCCGAGGAGGAGGCGCAGGTGCGCGCAAAAATCAAAGAGCTGACCGATCGCTTCAAGAACGAACAAGCCAGACCGATCGTCTCCGAGCAAAAAAAAGCAGCCATCCAGCAGGCCATAACCAAGACGAAACCACCCCAACCAGAGGTCTTTGAACAGCGGCTCCAGAACGCTCGCTACACGCCCGATGTGCTTCTGCAGAGTATGGCAGTTTTAGAAAAATGCCGCCGTGAACATCCAGAGAAAAACTATGGGCACACGTACTACGGCGGCATCGTACGAAATCTCGCTGACCAGCA
This sequence comes from Bdellovibrionota bacterium FG-1, assembly GCA_051382295.1. Taxonomy (GTDB): domain Bacteria; phylum Bdellovibrionota; class UBA1018; order UBA1018; family UBA1018; genus JBBCAW01. The sequence continues at coordinate 3,168 of JBBCAW010000015.1, forward strand.
AGGTATTGAGTTCCTGAACACGAACCTGGAGGAGACCTACGCCCATCACTGGGACACGATGGGCCGTCTTACCAAGTCAGAGATTGCCCAATCCCTGAAGAGCCATCCTGAAGCCACCTGCACGCGACTGGCGGCCGATTATGTGCGCATGCCGGTTCCAACCTATTCGGTTTCTATTCTATTGGATTTGAAAAAGTCATTCTTCCTAGCAAGCAAAGGGAGCGCCGCTATCGCAACCTCTCTCCGCAAGGCCATTACGGACACCGTACTCCAATCGAAACGAGCCACACCGCAACGACGGGAGGCACTGCTGTGCAAAGCTTTTGAGTGGGAAAACTTCGTCAGGCAGTCAGACTGGGAATCCAGCGGTTGGGGCGTTTCTCCCGCTGGACATGCTTAAGTGGCCGCTGTTTTTGAACCACAAGCCACGACTTTCAAAATTTTTCCCTAAACTCAGGACCGGGAGCATCCGAGAGGTGGGGTGACACTAACCAGAACCCTCGGCTCCCCGCCGAAAATCTGTCCGGTGCGTATGCCCGTCATAGTGCCTTGAAGGCTATCTAAAGCAGCACGTTCGCATATCCGCTTAGACCCTCGCCAGGACCCCGGGAGCTGGCTCGGCCCCCAGCAAAGAGGTGGTTTGAACGGGCTCGTATGGACGGTCCCTTGTCAACGCAGAAAGAATCCTTGGGTGATTTGGAAGTCAGGCTAGACCTTGAGCTTACATCCTCGTATTCGCGTGCTGGTTAACGCATCAAGAGTTTCGTACTGCCAGA
>JBBCAW010000016.1:0-1890 GCA_051382295.1 Bdellovibrionota bacterium FG-1
GACAATTTGGCTGATCTGGGAGGCACGTTTGATGACAGCGCGGGTGAATTTACTTATGCCACAACAGCCACAACTAACGCGGGTGCAACGGTCACTTTAACCGACGGTTGGAAGATCGATGGCTCAACGTCTCAATACACAATGAACGACTGTGGACCCTTTTCCGAAGGCACAACCCATGGCTGGGAATGCACGGATGCAAGTGGCGCAAAGCAGCGCAATCGTGGCGGCGGATGCTATCTCCAAGGCACCACGACTGCAGTTCAACCTGACAGGGATGCGTCTTGGTCCGGGATGGAGTGCGATCAATCTACCACCTCTGACGGTTACAACAAGAGTATTTGTACCGGATCAATGGCGGTAAGCAGTGTCGCTACCAACGTGACCTGTAAGAACGAATCAAAGATTATCAAAGCCGATGGCACAGCCGGCACTTTCAGTGATTTTAGCTGGAACACCATTGCGGTTAAGATCGAGCAGGGTGCTTTGTGTTCAAGTTCAACTGATGCACTTGTGGGTCTTCAGTGTTTCGCCCAAGCGTATTACCAATCGAGCTTGACGGGGAGCTGTCTGAAGAACATCTCGACGAATTGGACCGCTACCACAGCAGCGGACTTCCTCACGGTCAGGGGACCTAAAGATCAGATTGTGCGCGCTTTAGGTACGGTTGGCCTTAACTCGAAAGGAAAACCTGCTATAGCCGGACTCTCCGTTCAGCAGGAGTACCGCGGTGTGCAGCAGATCAGTTCCAGAGGACAAATGACGTATACGCCTTGCAGAGTGGAAAATACCGAGAAACTCGCCATCTCTGTTACAGACGTTGTCGGCGTGCTTACGGCGACCTACGAATCATCAACGGTCAATCTCGATAAAACCGTTCCTGCTTGTCAGGCTGAGTTTACCGGTGCAAAAGAGAAGTTCATGTTCAAGCTGACCGCGATTTCAGACGCGGAAGCTGAAGTGATCCAAGCCGCCTTTGCAGCCGAAGAAGCTGCCCATCACTAAAAAGACTACTTAGCTGAGTGATTGATATCAGAACCCGGAGGTGCGATGAGTACCTCCGGGTTTTTTTATGGCGGCACTTAAATCACATTTCAAAGAATTAGGATTTCGTGCCCGCACACATCTCCTGGGCCGCCTACGTTTTCGCCCCGGTTTGCCTGCCCCCGTCATGGGAACAACGAGCGGCGACCCCGAAAACCGATTCTACCGTGAACTTCTAATTCGAGCTTTTTTGCAAGAGCCAGCACTCGCGGCGTGCGCGAGTGTGATTGATGTCGGCGCGCGTAACTGGACCTATCTACCTGCTCTATGTGAAGGATTTCCAAAAGCAGCCTTCACCGGAATCGAAGTCGACGGCTATCGCCGCTACGCTAATCTCTTTCGCCGGCGCGATCAACTGGCGGCTCAATGCATTCACGCGCGCAAGCAAGGACGGCGCGCCGAATTTTGGCTCGGGGATTTTCGAGCCTTCGAGCTGCGAAGCGCTTCGGGCTCGGTGGGCTCAGACCCGCGACTGATTACTTTCTTCTATCCCTTTGTTTCTGAAGATCCGTGCTCGGCCTGGGGGCTGCCCAATCGGTTTGCGCAGTTTCACGAGCTGCTGGTGCACGCGCGAGGGCTGAGTGCGACCACAATCCTATCGGTGCATCAGGGCGCTCACGAGTTTGAGATTGCAAGAGCTGCCTACGCGCAAGCTGGGTTTGCCGCAGAATCTCTCACGACCTTCAAATACGAATTAAACGAATTCAAAGACTATTGGCCGGCGCGGTTTTCGGCTTATGGGATACTTCAGCATTAACCCAAAAGCTCTTTTAAACCCTTTTGCCATGGTAGGCATCGCACGCCGTGCGCGACCTTCGCGACGGGGTCTTGGGACAGAATATAGAG
>JBBCAW010000017.1:0-1116 GCA_051382295.1 Bdellovibrionota bacterium FG-1
CCAACGGCCTCAACAGCAAACGTTTTGCCGCCGTTCATGAATTCCAAAATCTCCATCTCATCTACAAAAAACGAATCCAAGAATTCGTCATGGCCCATTTTTTCCCGAGCTACACCTTTGACTTGAGCAAAACCCTGCATATCTTCACCTCGGGTCGCTACGAGCATCGCAACAAGGGCTTCGATCTTTTCATCGAAAGCCTGGCGCGACTCAACTGGCGTCTCAAGGCTGAAAAAAAAGATGTGACCGTGATTGCCTTCATCGTGACGCGGGCCCAGAATTTTGGGTTCAATGGCGACACCTTAAAAAATCAAATGTTTTTTCGGGAAATGCGCAACCAATGTGAAACCATTGCCTCGGGGGTAGCCTCGAAACTTCTTTTTGAAAGCAGTACGGGCATTGATCCAAAAAACACTTCCATTGTGGATGAGCACGAACTTCACGCCCTCAAGCGGCTCACTCGCGCGTGGAAACACGCCGACCGCCTTCCGACTATCTGCACCCATCAACTTGAAAACAAATTCCACGATCCCGTGGTCAATCAACTGCAGACTTGTGGCCTCGTCAACCGCCCAGAAGACCCCGTCAAAGTGGTCTACCATCCGGAGTTCATGACGGCCGCGAGCCCCCTGCTCAACCTGGACTATGAACAGTTTGTCCGGGGCTGCCATCTCGGGGTTTTTCCGAGTTATTATGAACCCTGGGGCTATACACCCGAAGAATGCGCGGCTCTCGGCATCCCCTCGGTGACCAGTGATCTTTCGGGCTTTGGTGGCTTTGTGCGAGAAAAAATCCAAAAACATGCGGAAAAAGGCCTGTTTGTCATTGACCGCCGCTACCGTAGTTTTCACGAAAGCGCAGATCAGTTAGCGGACACGATTTTTAAGATCATGACAATGAGCATGCGTGAGCGGATTGAGCTCAGAAATCGCGTGGAAGCCGAAAGTGTGAAATTTGATTGGAATGAACTCATCCCGGCTTATCGCCGCGCTCAACGCATTGCTCTAGCCAGAGGACGCGCGCGCCGCACCCGAAAAAAAATGGCCGCAACCTAAAATGAAACCCAACCCATCTCTGCAACCCATCCCAGCCCTGATTGCCGCTGACCCTTGGCTG
>JBBCAW010000018.1:0-87950 GCA_051382295.1 Bdellovibrionota bacterium FG-1
GTTAGGGGGTAGTAAACGTCTTGCCGCGTAGCGCAGTTAAGCCGCTTTACGCGGTCCGAACGCCACCTCGGGCCAGTGGCCGGTTTTCAGGTGGCCACGACTGGCCGGTTTTGGGTGGCCGCCGGGGCTCCTTAGGGACGCTATTGTTGATCCGCAGAGTCTTGAGCGATTAAAGATCATTCAAAACTGCGGCAATACCTTGCTGGATGTCATAGCGGATGTGCTGGATTTTTCGAAGCTAGAGGTCGATAAAGTGGTCTTTGAGATTGAATCCTTCGCGCTTCATTCGACGATAGACGAATTGGTTCAACTTCTGAGTCCGCAAGCTTCCCAAAAAGGTCTTACGCTCAGCTATCGCAGGACCGCGGGCGTTCTGGAATGGGTGATGGGTGATATTACGCGCTTCAGGCAAATTCTTATGAATCTAGTCGCAAATGCTCTCAAGTTTACCGAGACCGGGAGTATTGAGATTTTCGCGCAATCCGAAAAACTGGAAAATCGGAAAATGAAAATTCAAATTTCGGTGAGAGATACGGGGATCGGAATTCCTGAACGGTTGATGAATAGCCTTTTTGTTTCGTTTTCCCAGGTTGATGCCTCTACCACGCGCAGATTCGGCGGATCAGGATTGGGTCTGGCAATCAGCAAGGGGCTTTGTGAAGAAATGGGGGGATCAATCTGGGGGGAGAGTGTAGTCGGTCAGGGGTCTGTTTTTTCTTTTACGGTCATCGTCGCGGAAGCGGTGGCTCTGAGAGCGGAAGAAATTATTCATTCGGTCTGGACTTTTGATCATGAGATGGGAAAGCAATATCCACTTCGTATTTTAGTGGCCGAGGATAATCGGGGCAATCAACTTGTGGCAGTCGGATTTTTGGATAGGCTTGGCTATCAAGCTGACATCGCCGCCAATGGCGTAGAAGTCTTGGAGTGTTTGCAGCGTCGATCTTACGATCTTATTTTGATGGATTGCCACATGCCGCAATTAGATGGCTTTATGGCAACCCAACGGATTGTTGAAAAATATGGCAAATGGGAGCGTCCCCGCATCGTCGCGCTTTCAGCTAGTTCCATGAAAGAAGATATCGATCATTGTTTTGCGAGCGGGATGGATGGCTTTATGGAAAAGCCCATTACCGTTGAGTCCTTGGTAAGAGTTTTGAAGGAGTGTAGGCCCCACGTACTTATTAAGAAGACGGGGAGTTGATCGGTGATCGAAATAATATCTTCGCCATCAGCTTTTGATCGGGATGTGTTTGAGGCCAATTTCGTCGGGATGGAGGACTTGGCGCTGGAGGCGATCATGGACTTCCTCGATGTTTTTCCTCAGCTCGTAGCTGCAATTGATGTAGCGATGATCATCAAGGCGCCCGTCGATCTTGAACTGGCCGCTCATACCTTGAAAGGGGCGCTTGCCATTTTTTACGCCGAACCAGCAAGGCTCCTTGCCTGGAGACTGGAGCAAATGGGGTGCGGGGTAATTTTGGATGACGAACGAAAAACATTGAATGAACTGAGTTCTGAACTGGCAAGACTGTCGAACAAACTTCAAGAATGGGCAAATACAAAGAAGGTCAAGTGCACCCCAGCCCGATTCTAATTGTCGATGATAGCGAATTTGAGCGCGGACTTTTGGTCAAGGTTCTTGCGCGGAAAGGCTTCAGGACCATCGAAGCGAGCAGTGGCGCGCAATGCCTCGAAATTATCGCGACCACCGCCGTGGGGCTTATTCTTTTGGACATTATGATGCCTGGCTCCTCTGGGGCGCAGGTGCTCAGCAAGGTTCGAGAAAAGTTCAGCCCGATCGAGCTTCCGATTATCATGATCACGGCCAAAGCGGACGTTTCCGATATCGTGGGATCACTTCAAAGCGGTGCCAACGACTATATTACAAAGCCGATCCATTTCGAAATTGCGGCATGTCGAATTTCTACCCATTTAAAACTCGTTGAGTTGTCTTACGAAATGGCAAGACTCAAACAGAGGACTGCTTTGGATGCGATGGTCGCCACGTATAGCCATGAAATCAACAATCCATTGGCCATTGCCATGGGTTATTTGGACATTCCAGATTGGGGTGAGGTTTCAAATGGAGAAAAAATAAGGGCCGCATTGTGGCGAATCGCGGATATTGTAAAAAAAATTGGAGAGGTCACTCAGAAAAAGGAGGTGGAGTACCAGGGGTATGGAGGCGTCAGTAAAACTATCAAGTATTAACGGCCCTATTAGAATGCCGCGAGTTGTCGCCTTACAAGTCATCAACATTGAGGTGGGACAGTTATAAAAATCCACGCTAATATGTAGATAGGAGGCCTAGTCTATGACCGACAAGCCAACTGTTATCCCCAAGCCTGGTTCTTGTGCGACTTGCGGTCGGGATAATGGGTCAAATTCCGGGCCCAAACTACTCTTCGAGTGGCGCCCGGAATTCAATATCGGCATCTCATCCGTGGATGAACAGCATCAGAAGATCGCGAATCTAGCCAACCTCATCCATATCAGTCTAAGGACGGGTATGCGTCGTCCCAACTTCATAATCGATCTGATTTCTGAAATGGACGATTACATTAAGGAACATTTTTCCGATGAGGAACGATTGATGCGCGAGATGAATTATCCCGGTTTGGCCGAACAGCAGAAAGAACATCACGAGTTCATCAAGAAAACGCGAGAAGCTCATGAGGAGTTTAGTAATAGCGTTTTTGACGTCAAGGGGCTGCTGAATTTTATTGTTAAATGGTTTATCGATCATATTCAGGGTACCGATCGGGACTTCGCCACCTGGGCACAAAAACACAACAAGCCCTAATTGCCCGGTGGAGCAGTTAGCAATTGGCGAAAGCCAATTCGAGGGTCACCAGCGAGCTCGCCTTCACCGAAACCGACAGAGGGCTGTCTTTCGCGAAGAGGATCGGCTGCAAGCGTTTACCCGATAAAGTGAGGAGCCAGGCGTGGGTGGGCCGCAGAGGCGTGTGTAAAACCGCACAAAGATCGCGTGACGTCGGATTGTAGAAGCGGACTTTGGAAGTGCCGTTCTCTTTATTCTCTTCGACGAGGCTCAAAACCATCTCGGCAGGCTCGATCGTGAATGAGCGGGTGCTGACCAGAGGTTTGGCTTCTGCTGGGGGCGTGATGATCGGCACTGGCGCGGCCTTCGTTTCGATCACCCGGGCATGCACGGGCGCATCGGGAATAAAGTCGCGGGGATTGAATTTGGCGGTGAGCTCCTCGTCAAAAACCGAGAGGTCCGCTTTGATTCGATTCTTTCTTATCTTTTTTTCTGGAATCATCCTGATTCTCCTGTTTTTTTAAAGGGTCAATTCGAGGGCGGCAAATGTTGGTAATGGCGAGAAGGCTTGCTGTTTCTCTTTCAGGGAGGTGATTCGAGCCAGGAGGTCCGTAGAAAGCTTTTGATAGTCTTCTCGGGCTTTACACTTAGGAAAGGCTTCCGAGATCAGCTTGCGCTTGACCTGGGCGGTCTTGATCTTCGAGTCCACTCGGATCGGATCGAACACTATTCCGCCACTCATCAGATCGGCATCCGCCATCCGTTGCAGGTCATCGAGGATGGTCATGTCCAGATTTCTACGTTGGTCATACATGGTCGGCACGACTCCGAGAACTTTGCAGGGGGTCAAGTTCTTGGCGTGAAAATGATTGCGCAGGTTTTCGAGAAAAAACATCGTGTTTTTGACGCCGACCACCGAAAGAAGATCGGTCGTGCAGGGGATCAGGCAATAATCGGCATACATGGCGATGTTCGCGGAGATCAGCGAAAGCGCGGGCGGCGAGTCGATGATGACGTAATCGTAGTCACCGTCGAAAGGCTTCATTTGTCGGCTGAGCATGAGTTCGCAGTCAGGGGAGTTGGCGTGGGTCTTTTCGAAGTCACGCATCATTCGGCCGCCCGATAGAATGACGTCAATCTGGGGTCTGACGGCAATCTTGACCTTTGAAGGATGTACGTTTTCCAGCAGAATCGAAGCAATTCCTCGCTCCCCATCCGTGGATTTAATGCCGAAGAGCGTCTTGACATTCGCCTGCTCATCGCAGTCGAGGATCAAAACTTTGACATTGGGCTGATCCGCCGCGAGGCTATCCGCGAGCGCCACGGCGGTGGTGGTTTTGGCAACCCCGCCCTTATGGCAAAGCACAGCAATAATCGTCGGTTTTTTGGGTGTATTCATTCCGCCTCCTTGCGTAATAAACTGATCGACAAAATTGTATCGTCGGTAAAATTTTCCTACAAGGGAAAAAGTACAGAAAGGTTTCCGCGACCGGGATTCTAATGACCTCCCCAGGAAACCGATTAGTTCATGCAAATGATTGCAGAAATTCAAACGTCGCGATTAGATACAAAGTAGGGTGAAAAAGGCGTACACAAAATCACTATTACTGAGCATTTTGGCATTGACCTTCGTGTCGATCGTAGTAGCGATCTATTCCCGATTTTATTCTAAATCCCTATCGACTTTGCAGACCCATTTGCCAAATGCGGCAGAAATTATTTTACTAGTTGATCAATCGGGATCGATGAATCTATACGATCCCAGATTTGCGGCAAAAACTTATTTAGTTACCTTTGTTAAATCGTTTGAAAAACCGCACCGTATTGTGCTGGCTGGTTTTGACGAAACAATTCGCGTTTATTTGGATCGTGTCGTTACTCACGATTCTAATGCGGACGCTCTTCTTAATGAGCTTGATGCGGTCCCTCTTGGTTATGTTACCGACCTTGAGAAACCTTTTGAATATTTGCTGGGGCGTACTGACCTGCAAACAGTGCAGATGGTGCTGTTGGTTACAGATGGACAGCCCGAAATTTGGGACTCAAAACTTCAGCATCTGAGCAACACGGTTAAAGCCGATTCCAGGTACCAGGATTTGAATACTCAAAACCGTTCACTCCAAGAGTCCGGCTTATCAGCGCAGGAGCGCTATACAAAATTAGGGCAGTCTTATCAGAAACGGAACTTAGAGTTTATCGATGCCCGGGTAGCTAGTCTGAAAAAGACTCTCGGCCAAAAATTTATGATCTGGGATATTTCCGGAAATTCAGAATACCTACGCCGTTGGTCTGAGATGGCCGGGGCCACATATGTGCCGATTGCCGTAGATTCAGGTCGGCCCGAGTTTCAAAGTGCGCTGGCCAGCGCCATTCGCGTGCTACAGCAAAAAACTGGCGTCATTATCAAAGAGACGATTTCTAAGGTGGACAAAGAAGAGTTTCAGGCGATCGACAAATATTTTTCTGATTTTGCGCGCGAGGAAAAAGTCTTGGTAGAAAAAGACATTAAGAAATTTTTGGAACAGCGGATTGCCGGGGTCTTCAAAACTATCGATAAATGATTTGTTGCTTTACTATCTCGTGCGCTTCTTGTCTTTTTGGGGATGATCAGACATCCCCGTCAATAGACTAACGCCACCGGCCATTCGATAACGTGACCAGGTCTTGGGCAAAGAGCCTGCTCCGCCCAACGCCTACGAAACTCGGCCAAGTATGCAGCTTCACGAGCTTGAGGCAGACGCACCACGACGACCGCCAATTCTGGAAAACGTTCGAGTGCTCGGCCCGCCGACTCACCGAAAAGACGGTCACGGGTTAGCAGAGCGCGAAAGCCAGCACCGAAGGCGGCCTCGGCAAGCTTGCCATTACCCAGATCGCGCCAGCCGCGATAAGCTGTCGTCTCAGCTTGAATGCCATATTCGTGCAAAAGGCCTAACAGTCCATTAGGTAGGTTGACGTCAAGCAGCCACATCGGGCCGATCCGTAACTGCTGAAGCATAGCGCAAAACCTCGGGGAGGCTCTCGCGCGGAAACTCAGAGTACTCGCGGACAATGTCATCGTAACTCATGCCCTCGGCTAGGCAGCTCAGCATGAAAGACACCGTAAAACGCGTACCCAAAATGGTCGGCTTGCCGCCAAACCGATCGGCGCTGCGCACGATCCAGGTGTAACCAGGTAGAGTTGACTCCGATTTTGAATTTTCAGGGCACATATCGACACAGTAGCGCAAATGCCCAATTTTGGTCAATGAGGAGAAGATCCGGAAAATGGCAGACTAAACTGGACGAGTTTAGAGTCCAATGCTGTGAGTCGATAGGGGCGTAGGAGCTCTCCATCTAAATAAAAACCTTGGGAGACACTTTGAACCGCATCGTAGTCGGTGTGATCCAAAACGTGGGTGACTTCGACTTTTTAACTCGCGGCGAAGAGTTGCATCAACTGCCTCTGCGCGGCAGTAAACAGGTTTGAACGAGTGGTGAACGGGGTTTTCTGCCGCCTGGCGGCAGTAGATGCGGTTCAGTAGGGGGGTGAACGTCACGAACTGCCTCTGCGCGGCAGTTGAACCCATTGGCTCAAAGAAAATGAGCACCGACGTCGGGGTTGTTCAACATGATTTAAACTGGTCCCCCAGCCTAGGAAGACTGAGTAAAGCAGTAGGACGAAATCGTGAAAAAACGCCCCGGGATTTGAAATTTCACGATGCCGGCGTCTTTAAGGTCATTCAGCTCAGAAAAAAGACAAACCGCTGCCTGAAGTACAGGCTCCTAATGGTGGGGATCGAACCTTGAATCCTCCACTAGGTGCTCGGAAATTCGGTGAGCACCGTGTTGTGATAGTAAACGTAGATGGCGATGTGCGCCGCAAGCCGGTCTTTTCGCTTGGTGGTGCACCAAGTTCTCCGAAACAGTCGGTTGATGTTCGCGCGAAGCATCGCAGCCGTGTGATTGAACGAAAATAACGGGTCAAAACCGGTCTTTTTGAGTTCCCCCTGACCCACGATACAGCCACGAGAACCCTTAATGGTCTTGTGGCTGATTGTTTTTGGAAGCGATTTCTTGATCCAATTTGGATACTTCGGATTTTGATCCGAAGTGATTTCCGCTTGAGGATCGAGGACTTTTGCGATTTCCACGAAAAGTGACGCGGCCGCAGCCGGGCGGCCATCCTGACGAGGACCGTACTTTTTTAACGATTTTTCAACCAACATTCCTTTGCTCGGCATTTCACAGACACGAAAGCCGAGAATCTTTCGACTTTTTGTCTCCACCACGAGCGGAACACTCAGCGGCAGGCATTTGGATTTCTCAAAGGTCTCCATTTCATCAAATTGCGCCGCCTTGATCTTGCTTTCGCCCTGAGTAATCGACTCCATAAATTCTTGATGAAATAAACTGGCCTGCTGAGCCCAAAACAGAAACTTCCGAACCAGGGTTTTTCGATTAATTCCAAGCAGTCTGGCAGTTCTGCGTTGAGACACTCCTGAAGCCAGAAGTTTCATCACTTGGTGATTGATCGCTCTTTTTTTCTGCCTAAAGCACGCGGTCAATCGAGACGAAGAAAAAGACCTTTTGCACCTCAGGCATACAAAAACCGGGACTCGCCTGGAGTCGGAGGTTCTGAAATAATACCCTTTACGCTTAAACCCGTCCGAATTCCGGACTGTGGTGTCGGTTTTCGGACTTGGGTCTGCAACCGCCGCAGAAGCGGTGAAAGACGGGCATTCGATATAGGGGCATTTGAGGGCTAAACCAGCTGAAATTTGTTTGTTCATCACTCGGGTATTAAACAAAACCCGTGCCGTTACCGAGGCTTCTGCTCACGGCCTCATCCCTCAGACCTAGGCTGGGGGACCAGTTTTTACCCAGTCGCTTTGGCGGCCTCGTGATAGCCTTCCATGAAAGCGTCTTTCATGTTGGCAGTTGCATCTGCCAATTTATCGCAGAGCTCCTCAGCCAGATTGGTCTTGCGGAGCACGTAAATTCCGCCGACGACGACGACCGCACCTATGATGACCGTAAAAGTATTCATATTGATCTCCTCCTCAAGGTTCCCATGAGGGGGGAGAACGGTCAAATCTAAATCACTGCAAAACAGGCCGCTTTTTCCTGGTGCAGGTTTTTGTTTTATTTTCTCGTTTAGTTTCACATAGTTAACTGGTATAACCCCCCCCCCCCGTTGGAGAGTGTGGTGCAGAGCGTTTTTGCAAGGTGTTTTTTTTCGAATAAACAAAATAAATGTCATTAAAGAAAAAGATCGACCGATATATCCTTAAGTAGTCACATCTAATCTTTGTTTATGAAAAAAAATCTGAAGCAACCTCTATGCTGTTGGCCTCGTTTTCTTAGCTCTCTCCGAAGGGCGCTAGTGATCGGGGCCCTTCTGCAGTTCCCCGGTTTCGTTTGGGCGGGATCTCCTCATGATTGTATTTGTCCTCATGATGAAACCCTCCTTGCGAATCCAGGCACGCAGAGTTGCGGCCAAATTAAATGCCCCGCCTGTGGGCATCTGATGGGACGGGCGCTCTATATTGGAGGAAGGCCGCAGACGGTATTGGCTGCGCAGACCCTTCCTGGCGCCCCGATTGACCCAGCTGCGGCGCAGCCGCCACATCCGGCCATTGTTTGGGCTGCGGCCACTGCGCCTCTGTCGCCTGCGGGTGCACCCGGTGTTACCTATACCAACACCGTTGCGGGCATTGTTGAGGTGAACTGCGCGCGTTGCCACAATGGCCCTCTGCGAAATCTGGCGACTTATGAAAATTTGAAAGTCTATGTCGATAACGGCCTTCTTGCCGCCTTGGTGCGACCCGGCGGGCCCATGAATCGTTTTGCCGATAAAGAAGCGAATGTGATTATGGAATGGACTAAGAATGGAGCTCCCAAGTGAAAATGGATATCCTAGGCAACTTGACCGGAATGACAATGAGGCAAAAGGCGCATCTTGCGATTGGGGTGGTCGCCTTGGTCTTGGGTATTTATGGGGTTTATGATGAGTATTTTAATGTGATCGATTTTTTGAAGGGCGCCTCGCCGCTGATTTTCATTGCGGTCGGGTTAGTGGCGCTCGTGGCTGGTTTAACCAAGAAGATACGCTGAACTATGATTCAAATCGTGGTGGGTTGCACATTAATAGGGATTGGGGCTTGGGGTGTGGTGGATGAATGGTACTACCTCAAGGATTTGATCAGCGGTGCCGTCCCCGTGGGGATGATCATTTTTGGACTGATGGCGGTTTGGGTAGCGATACTTGGAGAAGAGCCAAAAGCACAGAACGACAGGCAAAAGTAATCGAATAGAAAGGGAGATGATATGGCAAGTAATGAAGAGGGAACGAAGGAGCCGGCCGCGAAGGTGGAACTAGAACTGCCTGAAACCCAGGCGGTTCAGAAAAAATCGGGCGGCGCGAAGGCAGAAAAAAGCGCGGGAGTGGATAAGGCGTCGCTGCTAGTGGGTTTTGACTACTTTCTGCATGTGGCGATGCTGATGGCTGGCAAGGTGATGGCCAAGGCGGTCGAGGGATATAACAGTTTGTTCTCGGTCAATGCCAAGGAAGAATCCTTGATTCATGAGAATCTGGGAAAGAAGTACCTCAAGCGCGGTGAGTACGAGAAGGCGATTGAGGCTTTTCAAAAAGTGATTCAAGAAGGTTCGCACTCGCCCCAGGTGCATTATTTGCTGGGAAAAGCTTACTTCAGGAACGATCAGGTCGACAAGGCGATTGATTTGTTTGAAAAAACACTCCTGCTTGTCCCGAAAAATAAAGACGCACTTTTTCACCTGGGCAACGCTTATCTGAAGGCCAAAAATTATGATAAAGCGATTGAGCTTCTGAATCAGGTGGCGACGATCAATCCCGGCGACAGCGAGATTCCTTATAAGATCGGGATTGCTCACGACAAGAAGGGTTCCTCCGAGCTTGCGATTGCCGCTTTTCGAAAAGCCATTGAGCTCAACGCGGGGGTTGCCAAGTATTACCAGCATCTGGGTTTTCTGCTGCAGGCCACCGGTGATGCGGCCGAGGCTGGGAAGTGCTTCAAGAAAGTTCTCGACCTGGACAGTGACGAGGTTACCGACTAATGAATACCCGGGTTCGTCATATTATGAAGAAACTTTCTCCCGATAAACGCGCGGGGCATGACGATGACGGCGAGTCTGAGTCGCTGGAATCCGATACCTTGCACCATCGGGAAGGGGTTTACGGTCTGGTGTGGGAACTCGGGTTCTTTCTACGTAAGTGGTGGGTCGTGCTTTCGATGAGTGCGGCGGCGATGATTTCCACCTTCTACTATAATATTCTTTCAACTTTTTATGCGAATGCGCAGACGGAAGCCTCGTCGGTGGTCGTCTATGGGCAGATGAGAAAGGATGTTTCGGCGAACGTCGAAAAAGCGGTGGGCGCTTACGTCCGGCACGAAAAGGAAATCTATAAGTATGTGGTGGAAGTCCGGGCCATGATGGTGGGCGCGGGCGTGAAGCCAGAGGGTAACACAGAAGGCAAGCCAGAGAGTAAAATTGATAAGAAAACCAGCGAACTCATGGGTAAATTCTTTGGCTTGGCCGAGCAGTATCCGGATCTTAAGTTCAGTGCGGAGTTTCATTTCTTGGTTTCCGCGATCTTAGAGGTTGAAAAGGAATTGGCCGCCGCGCGCGTACGCTACAATAATTCGGCCAATGTCTATGGTACGGCGTTGACCACGATACCTGGAAATTTCTTTGCATTTATTTTTCGGTTTAAACCGTTGCCGCTTTATGAGGCGGACAAAGGCGGCGTCGATTTCAAGGTCATGGATTTTGGACCCAATTGAGAGTAGGGGCACTTGATTAATATTCTTCGAAACCCTGAAACGCGGCTGAAAGTGATCCTTTTTGTTGCGTTTGTTTTATTCTGCCTCGTCTTCGCGTTCTGGAGCGACTACAATCTCGCGACCGGTTCCGGCAATCTTTGCATGTTGCTCTTGATCGTGGCGCAAACTTATCTGCCCGCGAAGCATCTCCGGCTCTGGTTCATGCTGAAAGACGAAAGTTTTTGGCTGAAATTTCTCAGATTTCATTGTTGGTTGAATTCTGCCGCTTTTATCGCGGCCTGCATTCATTGTTACGTCACGCATTGGCATAATACCTGGCTTTGGATCGCCCTGATTATTATGGGGTGGTTGACGTTTGGCGGGGCGATTCTCAGGTTCAAATACCCCCCGTCGGTTCGCAAGGGGCTTTATTTTCTGCATACTCAGATGTTCATGTTTTTTGCACTGTGCTTCTGCTTGTTAAAGGGACACTATGTATTTTAGGGGAAAATCGGAGGAGCTATGTTGTTTCTTTTGTTGATGATTGCGGTCTTGGTGGGGCTCTATCTCGTTTACAAAAAACAGGTGGCGCTCGAGGAGCGGTTGGATCGCCAGTCGGGTTTTGACAAAGATGACGAAAACTTCAGAAAATAAAGAAGAAGGCCAAGTCTCCTGCGCTCACGCTGGTTCCTGTCCGGGTTCATGTCAGCCGGGTTCATGTCAGTCGGGTGAAGCGGGGATGAAGTGCGAGAACTGCCTGGTGCATGTGACCACGGTCAATGTGGTCGGAAACATGTTTCTGGTCGCGATCAAGGCTTACTTGGGCATCGTGGGCGGGTCGAAGGCGCTCTTTGCCGATGCGATTCATTCGCTGGGGGATCTGCTCGCCAGCTTTATGATGTTCGTGGCGCTCAAAGTCGCCGATCGACCCAAATCTGACGAGTACGCTTACGGGCGCGGCAAGGTTGAGTACATTACCGCTATGCTGATTGCGGGATTTTTGGTGGTTCTCGGAATTTACATTTTGATCGATGCGATGGGCGATCTGATGGGTGGAAGGTATGTGGCTCCTCATCTTGTCACCGCTTGGGGAGCGCTCATTTCGATCATCGTCAATGAGATCATGGCTCGTCAGAGCAATTGCGTGGGCAGCAAATTCAACAAGCCGGCGATCCTGGCGGTCGCGTTAGAAAGTCGAGTCGATACCTGGTCGTCGGTCGCAGTCTTGGGCGGCATTATTGGTGGCGCACTTTCCTTTCCCATCATTGACTCGATCGTCGCGGTGCTCGTGGCTTTGATCATCCTGCATTCCGCCGCCGAGATGCTGATCGAATCCGTCAAAAATCTGATCGATACTTCGATAGACGGCGAAAAAATCGAAACCATTAAGAAAGTCGTGCAACTTCTCCCTGGTGTTTCGGGGATCGATCAAGTGCGTACCCGGGTACTGGGTGCGAAGGCGGAAGTGGATATCACGGTATTTGTGGATAAGACGCTTAAAGTGGGGCAATTCGATCAGATTCGCACCGCGGTTTTGGAGGCCGTGCGATCCCAACTGGAGTTTGACGGCGAGATCAGTGTTCGGCTGAAACCGTTTCTCGAGGCTGCCGGGAGTTACCCAGGAGTTGAATGATGAAAAATGGTGTGAATAAGCATTTTTGTAAACAAGAGTTGCGCCCTTTGGTGGGTACGCTCGCGGTCGTCGTCGTGTTGACCCTGGGTTGGGTGACCTATCATGAAGTCAAGATGAGAAAAGACCCGGTTTACGCGGCTCAATATCATCAGCTGATTCATCATCCCGCTAACGGAGTGCAGACGGCGGCAGGCGCTCCGGTTGCAGTGGGCGCACCGGTAGCAGGACCGGTAGCAGGAATGGTGGTCGCTGCGGCGGCCGGTGGAGGGATTCCACCCATCAAGCTCAGTGACGTCGTGACTCATCCTAATTACGGCCAAAATTGCACCCAATGCCATCAAGTGATCGGTCCCAAAAGTCGCGCTCCCGTGAACGGTGGGACCATTCCGGTCACCGCGAACATGCCGCATCCCTATTGGGGCGCTTGCACGGTCTGTCATAAAGTGACCGATGCCGCTGGCAATCCCGTGGGTCTCAACGCGGTCGATCCCCGCAGCATGCTGGGCCTCGAGCTGGTCGAAGCGGATCTCACGACTACGACCAAGCTCAATCTCCCCGATAAGAAAGGTCCGATCATTACCAAGGTTTTGCCCGGGGGCGTGGGCGAAGATTTGGGCATGCAGAACGGAGATATGTTTTTCAAGGTGGATAATCGCAAAGTCGAGACCATCGTGGAGCTGGAGCGCGCGCTGGGCGCGTTTGCGACCGGCGATGTGGTGCGCCTGACGCTGTGGCGCGAAAGACGCGAAAAGGTTTTCAGATTCAGTATTCCGGATATCGCCGCCCAGGCTGCAATGGGCGTGTTCAATAATACCGGACCGGGCATGGGGCAGCCTGCTGCCGCCATGACGGTGGCGCAGGTGGATCCCAATACGGCAGTCGCGGATCCCCAGCCGGAAGATACAATGATTGCGATCGCGGCGGTGGGTAAGGATGTCAACGCCGCCGTGGCCAACGATCTGGGAACTTCACCTTATTTCATGATTGTGGATCTCAAGCGCAATACCTTCAAAGTGGTTCAAAATGCGGGCGGAACGGGTCAACAAGTCGTGCAAGATCTGATGGATCTGGGTGTGGAGGCCGTCATTTGCGGGTATATCGGCCAGGGGGCGGCATCCAGCCTGACCACGCTGGGCGTGAAGATGTATCCAGGCGTGAGCGGTAACGTGAGTGGTGCGATCAACGCCTATAAACAGGGGACATTGAAGGAAGCGAATGCCGGGAAGGCTCCAGAGCTGCTGGCTCCTGGGACTCCGGATACTGGACGAAGGAGAACTTTGTGAGCGGCGAAGGCGGGAGTTTCTGGAAAACAGTCGATACGAGATCGATCCTGATTGTGGTTCTCGCGATCGTCGTTGTGATCGGGACGCTGCTCTACTTCGTGGATCGGCCCATGCCTCGTCGTGCGGAAGAGGCGCCTATTCAGATTGCCCTCACTCAAGCGGGCCCGGTCTGGCTGGGTGCCGATGTCGAAGACATCACCCCCGATATGGTGACGAAACTCGAACTTCACGCGACCACCGGGGTGTACGTCCGCAAGGTTTTTCGGGATTCACCGGCCGAACTCGCGGGCTTGAAAAGAGATGACGTGATCACGAGCGTCGACAGCGTTAAGGTCGCCTCCGTCACGGAGCTGGCGAGTGTCATTGCGGCCAAAAAAGACGGCGACCGTATCAAGATTCGGGTCATGCGTAATGACGCCAAGCAGTCCGTGAACGTCAAGCTGAAATTGAAGATTTCTGAGAACAAAATTAAACAAAAGGTAACGACTAAACTTGTCGCGGCCCCAGGCGCCCCAGGTACCAATGACGCCAATGCGGATGCGTGGTTGGGCGTGGACGTGCAATCCCTGGATGCGGTGCTCGTGCGCCAGCTCAAACTTCCGGATACTCGTGGCGCGATTGTCGCTCATGTTTTTCCGGGCAGCCCGGCTGCTCAGAGCGGTTTGGTTCGCGGCGATGTGATTCGTAGCCTTGACAAGATGCCGGTCAATGACCGCACGGGCTTTTCGGAACTGCTGATGAATAAGAATCCGGGCGATAGCGTGAAGCTCGAGGTTTTGAGAAATGGTTTCGCCCAAGATGTGGTGGTCGTCGCCGGAACGATGCCGGTGGCCGCCGTGGGCGAGCCGCCCCAGTTGCCTGCGGCGGAGGTTGAAGTGGAAGTCAGCTGGCTTGGACTCACGATCGTGGTGATTGATCCGCTCGAGGCCAAGGAACTCGGACTGCCGTCCGGAACCAAAGGGATGGCGGTGGACGGGGTTTCGATCGGGGTGGGGCTGGACGCTGGTTTCCAGGCGGGTGACATCATCATCGCGATCAACGGCATGCCCACTCGGACCCTCAGAGAATTCAAAGATGCGACCGAAGGCGCCCAAGGTGCGTTGGTGGATGTGTGGCGTGCGGGAAGGCATCGTTTTGTCACGGTCGCCGCCCCCGGCTGGGATCGGGATGGCAATCAGTTACCGAATTCCTCGGCCGCCACGCAAGTGGCCCAAGCGCTCCCCGTTGATAATGGCATGAGGTATGTGGCCGTGGCGGCCATGGGCAATGTCGCCTCTTCGCCGGTTTCTCCCATTTTTTCCAAGAGTCCGTTTTTCATCATCGTTGATTTAAAAAAGGGGATGATTAATCCCATTGCCAACCCCAGGACGGAGGCCACCGGGATTACCGCCGCGAAATGGCTCATGAATAACCACATCGACGCGGTGATCACGGGACGCATCGGACCTCGTGCTTTTGATGTCCTGACGGGCGCCAAGATTCCGGTTTATGCGGGGGCCTTTGGGCCAACCGCGGACTTGGTGCAGGCGTTTCGTGAAGGAAAGCTCAAGCCGAGTTTGATCGTGTTGGGTTCGACGCCGGGAGATAAGAAATGGTGAGGACGAGGCGCTCATCCTTCTTGATTCTGGTAGGGTGCCTTGGGATTTGTGGGGCGCTCGCGAGTGCTCCAGGTGCCGTAGGCGCCCAAATGCCCACGGGCCCGCGATTGCTCGGGCTCAAAACGAAGGAAGCAGTGGCTCGGGTCAGGCCCGCGACGGTCAACCTCAAGGCGTTGAAGCGCAATGGTAATAATTTTTATCAAAGTATCGGCTCTGGAATTTTGATTTCCGAGGATGGTTACATTCTTACCAATGAACACGTCGTCGGAGATTCGCAAAGTATCGAAGTCACGCTTTGGCGGGCCAAGGAAAAAACCTATATCGCGCGCCCGGTCCTGATCGACAAAAAGCTCGATCTCGCGCTGGTGAAAATCCGACCGCGTAACGGCGAGCGTTTCAATGCCCTCAAGATGGACGAAAACATCAAGGTCCGAACCGGGGATCGCGTCCTGGCGATTGGCAATCCGTTTGGTCTTTCTCATAGCGTGACCAGTGGCATTGTGGGCGGCACGGGCCGCTCTATTTCAGTAGGCACGCTCACTTACGAAGGCTTGATTCAAACGGATGCTCCTATTAATCAGGGAAATAGCGGAGGACCGCTCGTTAATCTTCGCGGGGAGCTGATTGGGATTAATACCGTGATTCTGGCCACGGATCCCGCCAGCGCCGCATTTTCCGGGCAGGGGTTTGCGATTCCGATGGATACGGTGGTGAACTTTACGGCCGAGGTGATTCGTGGCCGAATTTGAGAAAATCAAGAATTTCCGGGTGACTAAAGACAATGTCGCGAAATACGCGACCTGGATGTTCTTATTGAAATTTCTGATCGTGGCTTTTGCCGCCGGCTTTGTGGCGCGCGCGATGTGGCCGGTCAGGTCCGCTAAAAGTCGCGCGGCCGTCTCTCGCACGAACACGCCTCCCGTCATCATTGGCGAAGGGGAACTCAATCCCGAGTTTCAGCAAGGTGGGCCTGAACCCCTCGAAGGCCAGGGTATCGCGGTCCAGGTGCCGCTTCCAGGGGATGGCGGAGCGATCGACGAAAGTTTTCATGCGGTGCTCTCCCAAGTGCGTCCTGCCGTGATTAAGATTCTTGTGATGCCGGACAAGACCGCATTAGGCGCAGAACCGGCTCTTCCAAAAACGGGCATCAAAATGGGTGATCCCTTCGCGATGAGTCAGAAAATGGCCGTGGGTTCCGGCGTGATTATTGATCCCAAGGGGCTTTTCATCACCACCAAACATGTGGTGGGTGAGAGCAATAATCTTCAAGTGGTCCTTTATCGCGCTGGGCAAAGGCAATACACCGCGCGGGTGATCGCACGAGATCCAGATTCACCGCTGGTGATTGGCAAGATTCGTGCTGCGAATCAGGTTTTTCCCTACGCCCGGCTGGGCGACTCGGATCGCCTTCGAACCGGTGACGTCGTCATGGCGGTCGGAAATCCATTCGGCTTATCGGGCACGGTCACTTCGGGGATTGTCAGTGGCAAAAAAGACGTGGTGGTTCAAGGTCTAACCATTCAAAATGCGATTCAGATGGATGCGACCGTCAATGATGGCAATGCGGGCGGGCCTTTGGTGAATGTCGATGGTGAAGTGGTCGGGATCACCTTTGCCTCCTACGTTCAGGGTGGGAATTTTACGGGAATTGGCTTTGCGGTACCTATCAATTTTGCAAAAGAGGCATGGGGCGCGGCCGCCGCGCAGTAGACTGGTTCTTAAGGGGGAGAGTACGTCATGTTAGAAAAAGAATCCAATTCATCGGGATCCTCAGCATTGAGTGGCAAGGCCGGCTTGTGGATGATCGTCATCTTTGTGGTTGGAATTTTGAGTACCGCTCTTTACGTCGCCGTCAATGGCTATGATAAGTGGAAGGGGGACATGAAGACCGCCGCCGTCTATTTACAAGCGGGAGCGGGCAATGTGAATCCCGCCGACCGCGTACTCCAACCTGTGCCAGTTGCTAAGAAGACCAAAGTCGCCCGGCAGGCCGGCCAATTTACCTGCCCTATCTGTGGCGGAACGGGGCTGCCGGATTACGCCGCCAATGGGGACCCGGTTTGCCAGGTTTGCCGACATAAAGTAGACGTTACTTATTTCAAGTAGGGGTTAAGGGTTAATGATGAACGAGAAGAACGCTGAGGCCGCAAGAGTTTGGGTTTATCTGGGACTGACCGGGGTATTTATTATATTGGTCCTGGGC
Source organism: Bdellovibrionota bacterium FG-1 (assembly GCA_051382295.1). Classification (GTDB taxonomy): domain Bacteria; phylum Bdellovibrionota; class UBA1018; order UBA1018; family UBA1018; genus JBBCAW01. Next base: position 17,287 of record JBBCAW010000018.1, read on the forward strand.
TTCGTGTTGTCCGGAAGTAAGAAAACGATTGATGTCGACGATGTTCGCAGCGGTCGTGCCGTTGCCTTGACCACGGAGGTGATCCCCGCCCTTTCAACGGCCGGGAGCGTGGTTTGTCCCAAAGACCACACGCATGGCTTTCCGGTGTGCGCGACTTGCAAGAAAGTCATGCAACCCGTGGGTAACGGATTATTTGCCTGCCCCGAATGCGGAAGAGTGGGGCTTCCGGTTTGTCCAAACTGTGGGGAGTTGATGCACTCGGCTCAGGGAGGTCTTTGAATGACGAAAAAAGTATTTTATCTCATTTTCATGTTTCTGCTGGTGCTTTTCGTGGTGCAGAACACTTCGCACGTGCCGGTGGTGTTTCTGACGGGGAAAGCGCATTTTCGCAGCATCTTTTTAATGATTTCCTGTTTCTTTGGGGGGTTCTTCACGGGTTATTATTTCGTTTTTCGAAAAGAAGAACGGCTCATTGGCAAGATGCGCAAGGTCCAGTCCCTTTTGGATAAGGAAAGGCGCAAGAACCAGAAGTTGCTTGAGGACGATTGATGTCTGAGGATTCGCTTGAAGACGTCACGGACTCCGCGAGTTCTAAAAACGCGAATGATGATATGCTTCGTCGTTTCGGGGAGAAGCTCACGGCGGGCGCGCGTAAGATCTTCGATGAGCTCTCCTTGGAGGAGCTGGTCCGCAGCAATGCCACGTTAAGCGCTAAAGAACCTGCTTTAAACCGCGAGCAGTTGGCAAAGGCCGTGATCAATGCCTGTGCTCGGCAGTGTGCCGGCGTCGGACTCGCGGCTTCCTCGGCCACGATGATTCCGGTCATTGGCACTGGGATATCCTACGCCAGTATTATTCCGGAAGAACTGATGCTCCTCAAGCTTCTGTTTATGATGGTGCTCCGAATCGCGGACGTGTACGGCGTGGCGCCAAAAACCGTGGATTTTTACGAGGTACTTTATCTGGTGGGCTGGGGCGGCTCGGATGGGCATAATGTAAAAAAAATGATGATGAAAACCGTGACCCAATCGGGAGACCGGCTCTTGGCGCGGGCTTTGGCCGACGGACTTGCCGAAAGAATGTTCGATCGGGTCGCGGTGGGGGTCGGAGAAAATATGGCCAAAAAAACGGTTCTATCGAGCACGCTGCTGCGAGGCATTGTCAAACGGCTCCCCCTGGTGGGCCTCGCGGTGTCGGGTGGGATGAATGTCTATCAGGCCAAGAGCGTGGGTCGGCGCTCGATTCGACATTTTCAGAGGAGAGCAACGTGAAAAACTCCGATTGTGAAGAATGTGCGGTCAAGGCCGCGTGGATTGGGTTGATTGTGAGCATGTCGCTTGCGGCGATGAAATACTATATCGGTTGGGTAGGGGGATCGGCTGGCGTCGTGGCGATCGCTATCCACTCGACCGTATGCATGTTTTCGTCCGCCTCGATTCTTTTCACGCATTCTTTTGCGAAGCGCGGCCCGGATGAACGGTTTCATTACGGTTATGGAAAAATTGAATTTGTCGTCTCCGCCCTCGTGAATACCGCCATTCTCGTGGTGATGGGGATGTTCTTTATTTCCAATATTCGTGCGATTTTGGATGATGTGCATCACGTCCCTCACGTAACTTCCGCCATTATCGCCGCGATCTCGATTATGGCCAATGAGACGGTTTTTCGCTATTACCGTTGCGTGGCCGCGGAGACAAACAGTCCGTCGGTTACTTCTGCGGCGTGGGCGATTCGATCGGATGCTTTGACCTCTCTGGTTGTTCTGCTTGGAATCATTGGCACGAGTCTAGGGGTCAAGCACCTGGATCCGGTGATCGCGGTTTGTATCACCTTAATTTTATTGAAAATTATCGGTGAGCATCTGATCACGTCCATCCGAGGATTGATGGACTACTCTGTGGATGAAAAAATATTAGCGCGGATTAAGAACTTGATTAAAAACGTTTCGGAAGTTAAAAGCATTTTGCACTTAAGAGCAAGATCGATGGGTCAGCTTTTCAAGATCGACTTGGAGCTAGGCGTTTCGCCTGAACTCACCGTTGAGCAAACGGCGAAGCTGGAAGATCTGATTTGTGAGTTGATTCATGATGATGAGCAGAAAATTGGCGACATCACGATTGGTTTTTCGGTGGTTTAGGGGATTTTTATGAGCGATTGCAGTCTCTGCTCTTACCGTGGCTATAGTCAGCAATTTTGTAAAATTCACCGTCGCCGTTTAACCGTGATTGATAAGACAAGTCGCCAAAGTAACCAAAGTAAGAAGAAGCAAGCTCTTCAGCCTTGCCCCAAACAACCCTGTGCTGGCTATCCGGCCGAGAACAGCCGAAAGATTCTTCGGGATACGGGATTCGTCGCCGCCATGGGGGCCGCGCTGGGTTCAGGAAGCTGTCTGGCAACGACTGCTTTAACGGGTGGTGTGATCGCCGCCGCAGTCTCTCCTCTGCTCGCCGGGGCTGCTCTTGCGGGAGCGGGAATTGCGGCCGGGGTAAAGCTGAGTCATGCGAAGAAAAAGAGAAGATTGAGTATTCCAAAACCCATCAAGAAAATCGATAGTTTGTCATCGGTTTTTGGTTCCGCAAAAAAAACAAGAGTCAGTAACCTAGGAAGTAAAGGAAAAGCGAAATGAGTCAGGCCCAATTTGAAACACAAGAACAGGTTAAAGCAGCAAGGCCCATGAACGTTGAATTGGAGATGGAAAAAGCCGCCAATACTGAGGACCTGCTCATGACCGGCGCTAAAACGATGGCCGGCATTGGCATTGGCTTTGTCATTGTGACGCTCGGAGCAACGGGCGTGGGCGCACTTTTGGAAGCCACGATTATCCCGACCACGCTTGCAAAAGTGGCGGGCGCGATTGCCGGCGGAGGAATAGGCCTTTCGAAAGGAATTTCGGATAATCGCAAAGAGAAGACCCGCCGCAGGCGCTCGGTTCATTTCGGGCAGTGTTGAAGAAATTTGTAATTCAATTTCAAAAAATGTCATAAATCTTGTAAAACGATTTCAAGATTTATAACTATTTGGAATGATTCATCTTATTTTATTTTTGGCCCTCGCCAAACGGGCAAAACCCACTTCATCAAGCAGCGATTCCCTGACGCCTGGTATTTGAACCTCCTTCTCACCTCTGAGTTTCTTAAATACTCCAAAGACCCGGGTCAATTCAGACGAGAAGCGCTGATGCGTCTTCAAAAAAGTGAAAAAGCACGAGCTCGAACCACCGTCATTATTGACGAGGTCCAGAAGATCCCCGAACTTCTGAACGAGGTTCATTCACTCATCGAGGAGTTTCCAAATTCACAGTTCATTTTAACCGGATCGAGCGCAAGAAAGCTCAAGCAATCATCCGTCAATCTCCTTGCGGGGCGAGCCATTTCAAAACGGATGTATCCTTTTATTCTGCCCGAACTTTTGAACTCAAATGAAATGACGGATCTCGACTTCCTACTTCAGTCGGAGGGCCTGACCCGCAATTTACCGCAATTTTCACATTTTTTAGACGTAGCGGCCCAAGGGTTTACCGAGGTCATCAATTATTCAAAAATCGGACGAGATTGCGGCCAGTCACCAAAAACGACTCAAAATTATTTTGAGATTTTGGAAGATACTCTGATTGGCTTTCGGATGATGTTTTGGTCGGAAAGTAAACGTCAGCAGTTAGCCGGCCATCCTAAATTTTATTTTTTTGATAACGGCGTCACCTGTGCTCTTTTATCGCGACTTGTGGATCCTTTAGATACTCCCCTGAGAGGGCGGCTCTTTGAGCAATGGCTCATCAATAATGCAAGAGCGCGCACGGACTATGATGAAAGAGATATCCAGTATTACGCCTGGAGAAATCTATCCAACACGATTGAAGTGGATCTTTTTGCGGCCCGTGGAAAAACCCCTCTTTTTGGAGCTGAAATCAAAAGCTTTAGCCAACCCACCACCGAACACCTGGACGGGCTCAGAGTGCTCCGTGAGCAATATCCAAAACTTCCTCTGTATCTCGTTTGCACGGCAGAGCATCCTTATTGGGTAAGTGACGTGGAACAGGTCTTGGTCGTTCCTTGGCAAAGCTTTTTGCTTGAGGAACTTCCGAAATATTAGGGCCTAACTTACCTCGTCAAATTCATGAAGACATGGACACTGGGTCTGTAGCTTGCAATCCTAAAATGGGTCTCTCACTCTCGGCGTTTTCTAGAAGATAACTGAATAAAATTATGGTGGAATGACCGGTTATGCGAGTTCTCATCACTGGTGCGACAGGTTTTTTGGGTCAGAGTATTGCGCGCGCGCTTCTGCTCAAGGGCCGCCCAAGCGGGAGGTATTCGAGCAAGTCGATGCCGTTGTTCATTTGGCGGGTGAACCGGTCGCCGGGCATCGATGGACGGATGACCAGCAAAAACGAATTCTCGACTCTCGAATTTTGGGCACTCGTCATTTATGGGAGGGGATCGAGGCATCTCAAAAAAGCGGTTATTCACGACTCAAGAGTTTTGTCTCGGCTTCTGCCATCGGGTTCTATGGAAACCGCGGCGATGACGTTCTGAGTGAGCACTTGGGGCCGGGCGATGGTTTTTTGTCTCAGGTTTGTCAGGCTTGGGAAGCCCAGATCTTCAATCCCTCCATTCCGGCGGTACGGCAAGTCGCTGTGCGAATAGGGATCGTTTTGGGACGGGAGGGGGGTGCGTTGAGCAAGCTTTGGCCACTCTACTATGCTGGCCTCGGTGGCCCGGTCGGAGGCGGGCGCCAGTGGATGAGCTGGGTTCATGTGGAAGACGTGGCTGCGGTGTTTGTCGCTGCGGTTGAAAACGCAGGGATCCAGGGTCCGGCGCAAGCTTTGCGGATCCACGGAACACCGATGGCATGGTGTACTCGAATTGAGGATTGGGAGCCCAATAAAAAGTTTGTCGATGTTCAGCTCAAAGGTCCCTATGTCAAGTGGCATCACACTCATTCGTTTCAGTCAGTCGGCAGCGGAACCTTGATGACGGATGACCTTCGCTACAGACTTCGCCTAGGGGGGCTTGGCAACATCTTTGGATTGCGTTTTGTACGGCGGGACGTGGAGCAGATTTTTGCATATCGCCGTCAGAGGATCCGAGAGTTATTTTTGACTCCGTAATCAATCAGGGTCCTCACCCACGTCATCGGACTACCCGATGTCTGCGGACTCGGCCCTGTTTACCGGTACCGGGACGTCGAAGTTGGGGTTGAGTTTATAAGTCCTACCTGAGGAGTTCCAGGATGTCGTTACTGATTCATCGCGGACTGATCGGAGGGATTTCCATCAAACTGAGCAAGTTCACTGGCCATCTTGGCATGAATGTAACCCGCAAAAGAGCCATCGCCGTGCTTGATGATTTCTTTCAGAAGATCAATTGAGGGCTGAGTAAGTGCAGTCCGCTCTTTTTCATAAAGCAACTGAGTGAGAGTCGAGGCCGTGATGTCATTCTTGGTCACGTTGCAAATGACTTTAACGTCCCGGCCTGCCTTAAGCATCCTGCCCACATCGTTGAGCGTGACGTAGGCGGATTCGTCCATGTCGTAAAGTTTTCGATTGGTATAACGCTTAATGATTTTAGTTTCGGTCATAAATATGCCCTCGTTGTAGGCGGCTCTTATCCGTCAACCACTCATGGGGTGCAAGTTTTTATAGGATTGAGAATAAAATCCCTGGAACAATCCATATCGCGCTGCGTGATCTTTGGGTAATCCTCGCTCGCAGTCTTTTTCGTAGCCATGTTGATTCCCCCTCTCCATCAAATCCGAGCCCTTGGCTTGGTACTCATCTCTTCCCACTCACGGCCGAACTTTTATGCTCCTCGGAAAAGATTCGGAAATTGTCGCTGGAAACGAGCGACGCTCTCCAGACAGTTTTCAGTCACTCGCTTTTCGCGCAGCTCGTGGCTATCGTCCTGCTCGTCTTTTAATATTTCGTAGTAGGTACGCCGATGGCGCTTGATCATGCATTTAAGCGGTTCCAGACTTCTTCCATTTTCATCCCACGCGAACCTTTGATCAGCACGGCGTCGGTGGGTTGAAGTTTTGAAATTAAAGTGCGGGCTAACTCGTCGTGAGTTTCAAAATGACCCAAAAAACCCGCAAAGTCATTATTTTGAAGTTCGTTAAAAAGGGCGGTCATTCGCGGGCCATAAAGGAGAATGTTTTCAATCTTCAGGTGAAGCAAAGATGCGGCGAGGTCGCGGTGAAACTGGTCTTCTCGCGGCCCGAGTTCGAGCATGTCACCTAGGCAAGCCCATCGCGTCGGAGCGTGTTGAGCTTGGGCGATGTCGCACAGCAGTTGCAGGCCTGCTTCCATCGAAGCTGGGCTTGCGTTGTAATAATCGCAGACCACAGGGTTTCCGGCGGGGAGCTTGCGTAATTCAGAACGCCCTGCCGCACCCGTAAAGGTTTTTAGCCCTTGCGTGATTTCCGCAGGGGCAAATCCTAGCCCGAAGGCCATGGCAATGGCGCCAAGAAGGTTGGCGGCGTTGTGGCGACCGGGCAACGGGAGCGCGAACGAATGGGCGTGTTGATCTAGGCCGATGACCTGTAGTTCTTGGCCATCGGGGCTGAGTATTCCGCCGAGTGTTTCGGGTGGCATGACCGAACAGGCGTCGGCGAGCATCGAATAGCCGATTTTTCGACCCTGACGAAGAGTTGCGAAATGCGGACGAATCCAGGGATCATCTAGACTGATTGCCACAAAACCTGAGTTGGCGGCCACAGAGGTGAGGGCAAGTCCCTCTTCGCGAGCAACGGTGGGCAAATCGATGAGTTTTTCTAGATGCTCTGGAGCGATGGCCGTTAAAATCGCATGGTTGGCGCCGACCAGAGCCATATGGTTTTCCATGGCTCCGATTTCGTCAATGCCCACTTCAATGACCGCAGCGCCGTGGTGGGGCCGGATTTCAAGTAGGGTCATTGGAATTCCCACATAGCCGTTTTGGCTGCCCTCGGTTTTGAGAACCTCCGGCCAACGGCCGTGGAGGATGGCCGAAAGTATTTCTTTTGTCGTGGTTTTTCCTACGCTTCCCGCGACCGCTATGACTGGAATCGCAAATTCGCGTCGCCATGCGGCTGCGAGTTTGCGGTAAGCAGCAAGCGTGTCATCTACAGCAAAGACCGAAACATGTTTTTTGGGAGGAACCGCAAATCCCTTTTTGCACAAAACGCCTTGTGCCCCTTTTTCAAGGGCCGAAGCAATAAATTCGTGACCGTCGTATTTTTCGCCCTGGAGCGCTACAAAAAGGCAGCCGGGCTCGATTTTGCGAGAGTCCGTGACGACCCGAGTAAAGGGAGTCGCCGCAGGGTGAACAGCTCGCTGGGCCATTCCAAAAAATCCGAGCTTTTCATAGACGAACTGAGGGGTGAGGGTGGGCTGGCCTTCAAGGGGTTCAATGATCATATCTTCCCTAGAATGCCATAGAGTGCGGGCCGGGGTATAGCTCTTTCATCGTGGTTTCCGTAACATCAGATACGCGGGCAGCGCGACTAGTGCCGCGGTGACACAAGTGAGTTCGCCCGCGACGGCGAGGGTGCCGAAACTGACAAAACCCTGATTGCTCGCCAGGAGGAGTGACATATAGCCCGTCATCGTCGTAAAGCTGCAAAGGGCAACCGCGCCTCCGGTGGTTCGGATCACGGGAAGGATTCCGCCGCCTTTTTCTTCACGATAGCGCTGAAAAATATTCACCCCGTAGTCCACGCCAATTCCAAACGTGATTGGCAGCGCGATAAAATTCAAAAAATTAATCTTAAACCCAAAACCCAAGATGAGGCCTGCGAGCCACAGCACCCCCAAAATGAGCGCAAAAAGAGTGAGGGCAATCGATTGGAGGTTTCGAAATAGGAAGATCACGAGGATCACCACGGCCAGGAACGCAAAAAGCGTGGCCCGTGGTCCGTCATGGGCCACCGACTCAATCATATCCGAGGTGATAGCTAGCATGCCGGCGACAGCAGTGCCCGGGCGGACCGAGTCGGCGCGCTCCCGGAGATCGTGGATTAATTTGATGATGTTTTCGCCTTCCCACGTTTCATGAGTGAGGGGGGGCTCGACGAGAACGAGTTTGCCGATGGTGCCGTCTTTTTCAGTAAATTTGGCCAAGACTAAGGCCGGCAGTTCCGTGATTCGAATGGGGGTCAGAGAGGCATCCGTTAGAAATTCGGTCACGCGTTTTTGGTCTTCATCCGAGAGCCGTCGGACCATTTTTGGGGATAAAATTTTGCGGATTTCCTTGAGGACCTTAATTTTCTCAAACTGGTCTTTGGGGATGAAATCGTCCATCGTCTGGATCGAGGCAAAAAGACTGCGCTCTCCTTCTTGGGCTTTTCGGAGTCGGAGCGCAGCGGCGATTCGCGGGGTGTCCTCACGGGATTTTGGAAGCACCACGAGCGGAGAGAGGTAACGCTGAAAAATATCATCCAAATAGTGGGAGAAATAAACCGAACCGCTTTCCATGCTGTGTTTGTTGCGCAGGCGGCTCAGATCGGTTTCAAGAATCTTGGGCGTGTAACGGGTGAACATTGCCAACGAGATAATCGTCAAAACAAATGAAACGGCCCAAATGAAGCGGGACCTTTTTTGAATCAAGCGAGCCAAGGCATTGGCAAAAATGGCTTTGGGGGGTTTGGTTCCTTTTTTGACCAGGGGATAGATTTTGTCTGCCAACGTGAGGTAGGCCGGCAAGAGTGTAAAGGCACTCACCCAACAGAGGATCATGCCGATCAAGCCAATGATCCCAAATTGCCTGAAGCCTCGAAAGCTTGTGAGAATCAGCGAGCCGTAGGAAAGGGCCGCTGCCAAGGCTGCCGTCCAGGTCGAGGTGGCGGTGTGGATCATTGCGGTACGAATAGCGCGGGTGTTTTGGTGACCCAGGCGGCGTTCTTCAAGGTAACGAGCCAGAAAAATAATCCCAAAGTTGATGCCATTGCCAATGACGATGGAGCCCATAAATGCCGAGTTGGCATTGAGGTAGCCCACCAAAAAATAGGACACGCCAAAGGTCCAAAAGGTGCCCATGAACAGGCTCGTGAGGAGAGCGCCCACGGCTCGAAAATTTCTAAAAAACAGCCACATTCCCAAGCTGACTAGGATGGTCACGATCACCGTCGATAGTGCGAGGTCTTCAATGAGTGCGGCGTGTTCTTCGATCTGGTCTTGTACGCCCCCTGTGTAGTGGACTTCGAGATCCGGGGTGTAAGAGCTTGGGTTCAATTGTGAGACCGATTTTTCCACTGCGGCCTTGAGTGCGAGCGACTCATCCATTCCACCGCCGCCGGGTTTATAAACCAGGATGACGCGCTTGGTGCCATCGGGGGTGGCGTAATAACCTCCCGGAAATCGGGAATAGGCGGAGGTTGTGTGGTCATATTTTTGGCGTAGAGCCTTGAAGTCAAGTTTGGGTTCCGCGATTTCTTCGTTACTGAAGATGTTGAGAGGATTGTAAAGCTGACGTTCGAATTCGATTCGGTTTTGAATATAGTCCCGAACCTTGATTAGGTCCGAAAGATCCATGTAAAGGGCCTCACGTTCCTTGAAGAATTGAACTTCTTGATCTATCTTATATTCGACGCTCGAGATGAGGGTCTTGGGATGGCTCGAAAGTTTTTGCGCCAAATCCTTGACGAAGCGTTTGCTCGCTTCTGGGTGTTTCGAAAAGACCAAGATGCCCAGGCTGTCGATGGACTCCAGTCGATGAGAGACCTCGTTGAGGTCGATGACGCTTCGAGCAGTCGTGGGCAGGAGTTCTTCGAAATCCGTGCGCAAGTTTTTGAAGAGCTGGACGGAGTAGTAGCTGCCGATCCCGGCGAGCAAGGTGCCCAGAAGCGCTACGATTCCTGCACGACGCAAAATAAATCGAACGAAGGATTGCAAAGGTCGGTCCTTCCTTGTTTTTCTACAGTTTATGGTCTTAACTAGTCTTAGTGATGCAGCTCGGTGAACTTCTCAAGTCTTTTATCATCACTCTGGGTGAATTTACCCTCTTTGTTTTTGAAACTCTGAGGTCAGGGCGGCGGATTTGGCGTCGTCGGGGACTTTTTCTCAAACAGTGCGAGTTTATTGGGGTGGGTTCGTTAGGGGTGAATGCGGTAGCCGCCACTTTTATGGGTGGGGTTTTGGGCTACCAGCTTTATTCCTCTTTTCATTACTTTGGCGCGGAAGCGCTTTTGGGTGGAAGTATCGGGGTATCGTTGTTTCGGGAATTGGCTCCCGTGCTCTGTGCGGTCATGGTGACCGGGCGAGCGGGGGCTGCCATGGCGGCTGAAATCGCGAGTATGCGGATTTCGGAACAAATCGACGCTCTCGAAGTGATGGCCATTGACCCGATTGAATACCTGGTGGTGCCCCGGGTTTTGGCGGGAGTGATGGTGATGCCGTTGCTGGCCGTGTTTTTTACCGCCGTCGCTTCTGTTTCGGGATCCTTGGTGGCTTGTGGGGTCATGGGACTCGATCAGTCGGTTTATTGGGATCAATACGCCAAGGTTGTCGATTCGATTGATATTATCCACTGCGTGACCAAGGGTGCTGTTTTTGGTCTGGTGTTGACTTGGGTAGCTTGTTTTTGTGGTTTTAGGGCCGAGGGTGGCGCGAGTGCAGTGGGCTCGGCTACCCGTACGACGGTCGTGTCTACTTTTTTAACCGTACTTTTTAGTGATTACGTCTTAACCTCTCTTCTCCCGTTTGGCTTTGCCAAGCTCAAGGTGCTTTGAATGAATCAGTCCACGGAAGCGACGCTCGCCACGAAGTCAAAAGTTGGTTTTTTTGCCTTCATGGGGCTAGTTTTGATCTGCGCCATGACGGTGTTTGTAAATGATAAGCCTTTTTGGTGGCGATCCTGCCAGTTGGTGCATATCAATATTGAAGACGGTACGGGACTGAAGTCCAAATCCCCCGTCAAATCTCTCGGGATTGAAATCGGGTACCTCAAAACGGTCGATCTCAGTGAGACGCATGTGGATTTGGGGATCTGCATCACCGCCCCCGTGGAGGTTTTGTCTTCCACGCGCGCCTATATTCGGTCAGAGGGGTTTTTGGGCGATAAGTTTGTGGAGCTCAAACCGGTTAAGTATACGGGGCCTCGGTCTGCGGTTGTCTCCCCTCACGAAGAAAAGCACGCGCAGCTGCAAAGAGTTTGGGATGGTTTAATTCCCCCTGTTTATGCTGAGTCGGAGCCGTCTGCGACTCCTTCTGCGGTAGTTCCTGCGTCGATACCTAAGCGTCCGAATCCTGAGGATCAGACCGAAGGTCGTCAGATTCCGGTGGGGGAGCAAACGCAGGATATTCAACATTTGGTTCATCGCGTCGATACTCTGGTTAACGAGATGACCAATCTCACAACGAATATACGTTCGGCGATCAACCCCGATGATCTGCGGTCGACCATGAAGCAGTTGAACAAAACCCTCGAAAACGCGTCACGTACGTTGTCTCCCGAGGGGGGACTCAATCAGACGGCCCAGAGAACTCTAGCCAAACTCGAAGACGCCATTGAGCAACTCAGGGATCAACTCACGCGAACAAATAAGGGTGAGGGATCGGTGGGGATGTTGCTGAACGACCCCTCTTATGCCGAAGAAATCAGGGAAGCGATTCGCAACGTCAATCATCTTCTTTCCAAGGTCAGCGGAGTTCGATTTGCAGTGAATTTAGGGGCTGAGCAAATCAATGCCTATAGCGGCGGACGGGGGTTTTTTCAGCTTCAGATTTACCCCAATCCTTCACGTTATTATTTGCTAGGGATTTCAATCGATCCGCGCGGTAAGGTGACTTCTCTGGCCACCACGACTTCGGCGGGCGGGTTGCTAACGCAGGTCGATACTCGTCAAGTCGAAGGTTCTGGGCTTTTGTTTACCGCGATGTTTGGTAAAATTTTTTTGGAACGTTTGGATTTATCGGTCGGAGCCCTCAATAACGATGGGACGATCTCAACGGCTGTGAAGTTTGGACCTCACGGGCGCGAGGATTTGCTGATTTTTCGCAATGATCTCTATACGCGCGGTTCTGGTCTAGGGATGGATGATCGGGTGTCGTTGATTACTCAACCTTGGATTGGAAGCGGAAACCCTTGGTCCACACTCTACTTTAAGGCCGGCATTGAGGGCATGAAGGGTGTGCCGAACAACGGCTTGATTCCGTGTTTTTATGGGGCTGGTGTGACCTTTGACGACGAAGATATTAAGATTCTCTTCACGCTTCGCTAACGAGGACTCGTTTCATTTAAAAACGCGTGTAATGCCTCGATTTCCGCCTTGAGATGCGGAAGGGGCTGCATCACCTGAGTAACGCGTTTGGGCTGATATCCCGGCGGATACTGACCGGACATCACGCGATTTCGAATTAATTCCAGTGAAGATCCCCAGATATCTGGACCGAGGGCTCCGGCTTGGTGCGGATCGCGATTGTGGCAGGCGGTGCAGTTCGTGAGATAAACCGTGCGGCCCCGTTCGGTTAACGCTTGTTGGGGTAAAAGAGCGGTCGAGGGCACCTTTTTGGAGGTGCACCCCGAAACCGCCATAATCAGGATAAAAAGCCAGTTTTTCATTTTGTCAAAACTTCAACCAGACCGTAGGTCAGCACTGTGAGCAAAAAGCCCATATGGATGACCCCACCGACTTTGGTCAGAGGTCCGAGCTTGCCTTTCAGGGCGTTGAGTTCAAGCAGGCCAATCACGACGAGCACGGCGATTGCCACGTTCATTAAATGAGCGGTTTCGCCGATATGGATCGGAAGGTGGCTGGCGGCGCCCATGAAAAACAACATCGGGATCGAGAATAGGACGTTGGTTCGCGAAGCTAAAAGTGCGCGTGCGCCGCAGGCCGGAGCTTCAGGAAGAGCGGTGCCGCCTGAGGCTACTTGCGCGGCCGAACGAATCACCACTTTTTGGTTGGGCCAAATGATGAACCAGACGTTGGCCCACATCGTGAGGCCAAAGGCGGCACCGGTCAGAATTGCGATGCCCCAAGGCGTTGCATAAATGGCATGGCCATCGAGGTGGCCACGAATACCTAGATAGAGGACGCCCGTGATCATGGTAAACATCGCACCCCATCGAAACCAGGCGAGTGCTCGGGGCAAAAGCTTTTGAATGACCATAGATTTGGTGGGGCCGTCCGCTTCGGCCATGAAAGCGCCTTGGACAAAATTAAAATAATAAAGCAGGCCGATCCAGACGATTCCAAAAAACAAATGGAACCAGCGAAACAGGAAAGTAACTCCATCCATGCTAAAAAGTGCGATATCCATGATTACCCCATAAAATGTTGTTAAGTTTCTTCAGCTTATAGCACATGTTTACTCTGAGTCACGGGTATAATTTCTGATTGCTAATTGTTGACTTAATTGGTAAACTATTAGGGATCGGAGTGTCCTATGCCAAAAACTTTGTTTCGCTTTGCGTGGTTGTTGCCAATGCTTCTGGCGCTGGGAAGTGATCTGGCATTAGCAAAAGCCAGTGATTCTGCAGCTCCTTCACCAAAGGACGCAGGGCTTTCTATTATTTCTTCTGCCAAGTTGAAGAGTCGGGTTGCTCAACCCGGGCGGTCCCCATCCAGCATGTTGGGGGCTCCTGATCGAGTCCAGACTCGAGCGACCCAGGTAGGCCCCTTGAGAATTGAACCGAATACGGTTCCCCAGTCGTTTCGAGGTGCTTTGTCCGTCTATCCTCAGTGAGTCTTCTTTCATTTTCGTCTTGGTTGCTTGCTGTGCGTCGTGATAGCTCGGTTGGCAATGCTAAGCTTTCAATTATTGATCAAGAGTGTGGTGTTCGTAGGTCTGTTGGGTGCAATCCAGGTGGCCAGGGCTGACGGCGGGCTCCCTTCGGATTTTGGCCCCATTTCGATCGATTCCTCCCGTCGTGAGCTTCAGAGTCGCATGATCGATTGGCAGGATGACCTCAAGGTGATCCAGACTCGGCGGGTTTTGGCCTGTACGATGGCCGGCGTCGAGGGCACTTTGGCCATGGGGCTCGGTAATGCTGTTCTTGCGGTGGAACTGCTCAAAAATCTGCCTCAATACTTGGGGTCCCTTCCTGATCCCATGGGCCCCGCGGCGCCCTTGAGTATTCCGTTGGCGGTATTGGCAGAGCATGTTCGTCTCACCGCAGATGAGGCCTCGGAGCTGGAGAGACTTCGAAACCGTGAGGTGATGGATGATTCTGATCGTATTCGACTCATCATCGACACCGAAGCTTGTTTGATGGGCATTTCGAAACGCCTGTATCAGGATCAGATCGACTTTCATTTTGCGCGTACGGAAGGCGTCGTGAATGTATTCAGAGCTGATGCTGAGTATTGTGCCGCGTTTTCGATTCGAGCCGAACGAGATCGCACGCTGACTCAAGCGGCGAACCGGATTTTGGCCTTTTATGATGAATTAGAGCGTCAATTAGCGGCGGATGAATAGGGGTTTGATATGACTCAGCTTTCGACTCAACCCTACAAGGGAACTCGTGATTTTTACCCTGAAGACATGCGGATTCGGCAGTGGATGTTTAACAAGCTGCGCGAGGTCGTGGGCCGTTACGGTTATCAGGAATACGATGGTCCGATGCTCGAACCCTTTGACTTGTATGCGGCCAAGACGGGCGAGGAAATCGTCAATCAACAGCTTTATTGGCTGATGGACCGCGGAGATCGCAAGCTAGCGGTGCGTCCCGAGATGACACCGACTTTGGCGCGAATGGTGGCTGCCAAAGTCCATGAGCTTTCCAAGCCTGTCCGATGGTATTCGATTCCCAATTTGTGGCGGTATGAGCGGCCGCAGCGGGGACGGTTGCGTGAGCATTGGCAGCTCAACGTCGATGTTTTGGGTGGAGATCCGCTCATGGCGGATGCTGAAATCTTGACCGTAGCGCTCGATTTGATGCGGGGTTTTGGCGGAGAAAAACATATTTCCATCAAGGTTAATAACCGTCGTTTGATGGATCACTTTTTTAAGGACATCCTCGCGCTTTCGGCCGAAGTTGCGCTTGCCACCACTAAAGCGCTGGATGCGCGCGCCAAAATTGGTGAGCCCGCTTATGTGAAATGGCTGGAGGATTTGGGCGTGAATCCTGGGCAACGTGAAAAAATGGAAAGATTTTTTCTGGCGTCTTTTGATGAAGTGGCTCGGGACTATCCTTGCCGGGGGACCGAGGAGTTGGCTGAATTATTTCGGATGATGAAAGAATCCGGTGCCGGCGAACAAGTGAGTTTTGATGCGACTGTTCTGCGCGGGATGGATTATTACACGGGCACCGTTTTTGAAATTTATGATGTTTCGCCCGAAAATCGGCGGGCCTTGTTTGGGGGCGGTCGATATGATGATCTGCTCGGTCTTTTCGGAAAAACCAAATTGCCCGGAGTGGGCTTTGGAATGGGCGACGTTGGATTGCAAAATTTTCTAGAGGTTCACGGACTGCTTCCCCAGTTTCCCGCCACGATTGACGTTTTTGTGAGTCTTCCCCAAGTGGAGCTTCGGGCGCACGCCGAAAGGATCGCTCGTGAGTTGCGAAGCCACGGTTTGCGTGTGATCACGCCGCTCGAAGTCGGTGGCTTTGGTGCTCAGCTGAAACTGGCTTCGAAGCAGGGGGCTCGGTTTGCTATACTTTTTGGCGAGTCTGAGTTGGCTGAGGGAAAGGTTCTTGTCAAGGATCTGCTCAAAGGTGAGCAGGCCGCAGTGGCAATCGCGGCGGTGACTCAATATGTTCAAGATCAGATTTGAGGTGGCACTTTGCTCGAAATTTTGAAGCTTTCCCCTGATGCTGTGTGTCCTAATCGTGCTCATCCTGACGATGCTGGTCTGGATCTTTATGGAATTGAAGAGATCATTTTGTCACCAGGTCAGGGCAAAGTGGCACGCACTGGGATCGCAATAGCACTAGCTGGTGGTTATGTGGGTCTGGTTTCCGATCGTTCTTCTTTAGCAAAAAAGGGAATCAAGACGGCAGGAGGCGTGATTGACGCTGGGTATCGAGGTGAGTTGCAAATTGTTTTGTGGAATCTTTCGGGTGAGACAGTTCGTTTGTGCGCGGGTGAACGCATTGCGCAACTGCTGATCATGCCGATTGTAACTCCGCAGGCTTACGAGGTTTCGAGCTTTGAAGCTGCCACTGAACGGGGTGATAGGGGATTTGGAAGTTCCGGCAAATAAGGATAGGGAGTGGGGGCGAAAAAATGTGGCCCGAAGGGCGAACCTGTTAAACCTCCGGGCCACGGTGAGGAGCCCAGCTCCACACAGAAGCCCACTAATGCATCTAGTGTGCCTAAGCACAGTGTTGAGAAAATTATCGGAGACTGCTGGGAAGGCGGTCTTCGGAGGGGCGCAGCAGATTCAGGCCTGAAAGAGGACTGCCATAAATGAATGAATCAGGAGTGCGCGTGGCGCTCCAAAAGATGGAGTTGGGTGTCGCGGTGTGGTCGAGGGCAACCCAACCCAAGGCGAGGGCAACAAGCGCAGTCCAGAGTAACTGGGCATTGGCTTGTTTTCCAAAGGTCAGGTTGTTTTTTTGATTCGGTGATCTGGTCACACTTTGATTTTAGACAAAGCAACGGGCAGAGCACAACTGTGTCTCACATGACTGAATACCTTTTTTTGGAGTCCGGATTTTTTCAAGAAATTCGGTTGATTTTGCCTCATGAGCCGACAATCATCATCGGCATGCCCGCAGTGAATATATTGATCGTGGATGATCGTGAAGATAACTTGGCGGCCTTTAACGCTATTCTGAGTGGTGAGGGGTATTGCCTGGTGAATGCGACATCGGGCGAACAAGCGTTGGCTCTTGCGGTTGACCGCGATTTTGCAGTGGTTTTAATGGATGTGCAAATGCCTGGCATGGATGGCCTGGAGACCTCACGTCGGTTGCGGTCTCTTGATCGTTCGCAAACTACGCCGGTCATCCTTTTAACCGGTATGTTTCCGGATGAAACGCATATTCGGCTGGGCTACGAAGTCGGGGCCGTTGATTTTATTTCGAAACCTTACGATCCTCGGATTCTTAAATCCAAGGTGGCCGTTTTTGTTGATCTATTTCGAAAAACTGAAACGATTCGGCGGCAAGAACAACTTTTACACGAAGCCTCTGAAAGTCGATTTAGGACGATTTTTGAGCAGTCGCCATTGGCAATCCAATTGTTTTCGCTCGAAGCCCAGTGTGTTGAAGTGAATGAGGCATGGGGTAAGCTTTGGGGAAAAAATGCCCCTCATGTCTTTCCTCCCCTGGCAGAGGCTCTTCATCAGGCTCTGGGGGGGCAATCCATTCATCTCCCTCCGATTGAACATCGGGGACGATGGGTCGAAGCCTTTGTTTATCCCGTCTTAAACGAGCGGGGACGGGTACGCGAAGTGGCCGTGATTTTGGATGATGTGAGCGATCGCAAAGAGGTCGAAACTCGTCAACGGCGTTTGGAGGAGAACGAACGCCTCTTATCTGATGCTACTGCCGCTTTGGCGGCTTCGCTTGATTTTCGGGGGGCTTTGGCGCGGGTGGTGGAACTTGTTACAAAAAACATCGCTGATTTTTGCAGTATTGTGCTGATGAATGAACAGGGCGAGTTGGATCGAGTGGCTTATTCATTAAAGGGTCCGGCTTTGAGTCCAAAACTTCAACATTTTTGGGCGAGTGATCCTCTTTATTCGGAAACTTATGTTCCGATGAAACAAGTCATGAAAACGGGTGAGACTTTGTTGATCCAAGATGGCATTGAGCCCGTCTACAGTGCTGAAAATTCTCGTTTGGTTGAGTCGTTGGCCCAAATGGGGCTGCGCTCGGTGATTTCGGTTCCTATTCGAGGGCGTGAGAAGGTGTATGGCGTGATTGGAGTCATGTCTTTTAAAGAAAGTAGGATCTACGACAAGGGTGATGTCGCCTTGATTGAGGAACTCGGACGACGGGCCGGAATGGCGGTTGAAAACTCTTTGCTTTACGCGGAGGCTGAGTCGCAGCGAAAGAGGCTGCAAAAGGCCGTCCAAGCGCGCGATGAGTTTATCTCGATTGCCAGCCACGAACTCAAGACTCCGGTCACGTCACTGGTTTTGCATGCTGATATTGCCGCGATACAGTTTGAGCGCGCGCCCCTCGAAAAATTGCGGGAATTAGCTTTGCGTTTTATCACGCTCGCGAGCTTACAAATGGATCGCTTGTCTCGTTTGATTGACGAAATGTTGGACGTTTCACGGATCGAAAACGGTAAATTGACGATGAATTTTGAGATGATTGATTTGAGTGCGTTAGTGCGCAGCGGAGTGGAGGAATTTACGGAACAGCTCAAAGAAAATGGGGTGAAGATTTCTCTGAGTATTGAAGCCCCGGTGCTTTGTCGATGTGATCGTTATCGAATGGAGCAAGTGCTGACCAATCTTTTTACCAATGCGCTCAAATACGGAGCAGGAAAGCCGATTGAGATTCAAGTGGGGGTGGCGCAGAAAAATGCTCTGATTCAGGTCAAGGATCACGGTATTGGAATCGCGGCGCCGGATCATCGGCGTATTTTTGAGCGCTTTGAAAGGGCCGTTACGCCCCATTTGGTGGGCGGTCTGGGCCTTGGGCTATACATCGTAAAAAATATTGTCGAGGCTCACGATGGGACCATTTCGGTGCAAAGCGAGTTGGGTCAGGGCGCGATGTTTACCGTGAGTTTACCCTTGGCGTAACGGGCGATGATTTCGCGTGTGCTGGTATCCGAATCATAAACACCATACCATCCTTGAAACTCATGTGGAGGATCTCCGGTAAACGGCGCACCTGGATTCCAGATTCCTCCAAAGGGTGGTATTGGGCGTCCTTCGCCGGCCCATGCCCAAAAGCCAATGCCACCCACTGCCTCGCCGTGGGCTGCCGCCTGCCATACGATTTCAAAAAGAGCCTGATAATACCGATCTCTCATGGCAGTGGAGGCTTGGGGTGAAAAACTTCCGTCATCCCGTGCTAAGCCAAATTCTTCAATGACGAGCGGTTTATTCAGCTTTTTGGCCTTATTGAGGTGATCGTGTAAGTAGGCCGTTGCGCGCTGAAGCGCATCGCCGTAGGTGCCTTCGGCGTGGGTTGGGTCGTACCAGCCCCAGTTTTGCGCCCAAATGTGAGCGGTGGCGTAATCGATGTTCAGCGGACTGTGGTTAGTGACGAAGTCAACGCCGGAGGCGATTGGCCAAGGGGTTTCGCCTTCGGTGCCAGTGGTAATGAGATGGCGCGGGTCGAGGGCTCGAATGAACGACGAGGTCTTTTCGATCCATGATTGAAAGGCTTGGGTTTGATTGACCCCACGGGGTTCGTTGGCTAATTGCCAAGCCATGATGGTGGGGTCATCCGTATATTTGAGTCCAGTGCGACCGTTGGTTCGGGTCACGATCATGCGAATGAAATTTTCGGCCGCATGCAGGGCTTGGGGCGTGGTGTAAAACCGTGCGGTATATTTCTGGTAGGTATCCCAGCTTCCTTCCGGGGCGGGAGGCGGATAGGGAATGGGCCCTGCGCCAAACCAATTGAGGTATTGCGCCATTCCGCCGGACCAAGGCCAAAAATTGTTCAGGCAAAGCACCGCGCGAAAGTTGCGCTTACCCATTTCTTCGAGCAAAAAGTCGAGACCATCGAGGAGTTCAGGATTGAAAACTCCCGGGGAAGGTTGAAGGGTTGGAACGATTCGCCAAGGCTGGTGGTCGGGACCTTCGCTGGCCGCTAAAATACGCAGGTGAGTGACACCTATGGCTGCCAGGCGATCGAGTTCGCGTATGAGTCTGGGGCGGTCTCCACCGATCCCAGAGGACCCTAGGTTCATCCCGTACCAGAGGTTGGCGCTGACAAAGCGATAGGGAGCCCCGTCGATTTCAAAGTGGGTGTCGCGCACGCGGACCCAGGGGCGTTGCGCTGCGGATGCGTCAGTGGCGAGAAGCGTAAAACAAAGGACCAGGGCAAAGCACTTTGAGATTTGTCTCAAAGGGAGCATGGGGTTGAATAGGGTTGTTCGGGTAGGGTGAATGTCATATGATCTCCTGTCAGTAACTGTGTTTCTCGATGACTACTCGTTTCCGAAAAGTCCAGTAGACGATGGTCGTATAAGCGAGGACCAGCGGCATCCCGATCCCTGCGATGACCAGCATGAACTTCAGGGTCTTGATGCTGGATGCCGCGCGATAGAGGGTGAGGCTGTTTTCCGGGACATTGCTCGCGGTGACCAGGTTAGGCCAAAGGGCGAGGCCAAAAAGGCCAACCAGCGCCACGATGGCGATGCAGCTCGAAAGGAAAGCCTGGCCGGGAAGGTTGCGGTAAGTCGCCCGGGGAATGTTTGCCACGGTCAAGATATTCACAACAATCAGGAGTGTCGCCCCAGGGTTTTGATCAAAGTTCGGAACCGCGTGATGAATCTTCACCAGAGTGAAGATCGTTGCGAGCATGTAGAGTACCAGAAAGGCTCCCCAAGAATGCCAGATCCAATCCTTCATGCGGACATGAAGATCCCCCACCGGAATTTTCAAGTTAAGATAGAGGGCTCCATGCATGGCGAACATCGCCACGGTCAATAAGCCCAGGAGAATCGGATAGGGGCCAAAAAGGTCATCAAAAGTACCGATAAATACTCCCCGTGCATCCAGTGGAATGCCCAGAATCGAATTGCCGATGGCGACGCCCAAGAGGAACGTCGCCACGAGGCTTGAAAGAAAAAAGATACGATCCCATGTGGTCCGCCAAACCGTGGATTGCCGCTTGCTGCGGAATTCAATCGAAACCGCACGAAAAATCAAAGCGCAAAGAAGGACCATGAAAGGCATGTAGAATCCAGAAAAGGCCGTTGCGTAGGCTTCCGGAAAAGCCGCAAATAGGGCGCCCCCAAATGCAACCAGCCAAACTTCGTTTCCGTCCCAGATAGGGCCGATGGCGTTCAAAAAAATGCGTCGATCATGGTCGGTGCGCGCGAGCAGATGCAGGATTCCGACCCCCAGGTCAAAACCATCTAAAACCGCATACCCGGCCAGAAGGGCCCCTAAGAGAAGAAACCAGGCGGTTTGCAGGTCCATGAGCTACTTTCCTTTCTCATCTTTGGCTTCGGACAGGGACTCTTCGTGTTCGGGCCGTCCCGAGATCGCCTCAAAAAATGATCCGGGAGTGAGGTTTCGGGGGTGGGGGACCGTTTCCGGACCTAACTGGATCTTATGGTTCAGGACTGAGATCCAGACCGCAAACAAAAGCACATAAATGAAACCGAAAATCAGAATGGACCCAAGAACCTGCTTGCCCGTGACCGCTTCCGAGACCGCTCGCGACGTCAGCAGCCCCTCTTCCATGCGATACTGCACGAATCCCCCCGTATCAAATTGGATCTTTCCCAGGGCATCGTGAACAACCGAGGGATGAACAGTCCAGGGTTGCCTGCCCATTTCGGCGGAGACCCACCCAATTTGATTAGCAAGCACACCCAAGACGACCGTCCCCACAAAGAGCGTGAGCAGCCAGCGATGATTAAAAAGGGTGCCGCGCAATCTGAGGTAGGATGCAAAAACGGTCAGGGCGATCAGAAACATCCCGATCCCCACCATGAGATGGTAGGACAGAAAAACTGCGCGCACCGGGGGCCAGTATTCACGTTCAATTTTGTCGAGCCCCAGGACTACCGTCTTGGTATCCCCTGAGAGCAAGAAGCTCAGGGCGCCCGGGAGCGCGAGCTGATACTCCACGGTTTGAGTCGATTCAGCGGGCAATCCTATTAAGCTCAGAGAGGCGGGGCCGGTTCGAAAGTGTCCCTCGAAAGCGGCGAGCTTGGCAGGCTGATTTTCTGCGATCATTCTCGCGTTGGAATGGCCGGAAACGAGCTGCGCTAAGCTAAACACCGTGGCAAAAAGCAGGGCGCCAGTGAATGAACGGCGCGCAAAGTCTTCATGCTTGCGGCGAAGCAGGTAGTAGGCTGAAATACTCATGATAAAAAGCGCCCCCATGATAAACGCGCCGATCAAGGTATGAACCAGCCTGTCCATGGAAGAGGGATTCAGCATGAGTTTCCAGAAGTCCACGATCTCCGCACGCATCACCGGGAGTCCGTTCACCTGCCAAGGTTTTCCATCCCTGAGCATCTGAACGATATGGTGGCCCGCCGGAGTTTGTTGCCAGCTATTGGCAACGACGATCCAAACGGACGAAAAAATGGAACCCAAGGAAACCATTAAGGTCGCAAAAAAATGAAAGCGGGGTCCGACGCGATCCCAACCAAAGACCAGTACGGAGAGAAATCCTGATTCCAAGAAAAACGCGAAAATGCCCTCGGCCGCCAGCGCAGAGCCAAACACGTCGCCGACAAAACGAGAATAAGTCGCCCAGTTTGTGCCGAATTGAAACTCCATGACAATGCCGGTTGCCACCCCCATCGCAAAGGTGACTGCAAAAATCTGCGTCCAAAATCTCGCCGCACTTTCATAAATCGGCTCCCCGGTCCAAAGATGCATGCCTTCTAAATAAACCAGAACCACTCCTATTCCGATGGTGAGGGGCGGAAAGAGGTAGTGAAACATGATGGTCAAGGCGAACTGCAGGCGGGAAAGCAGGACAAGATCGAGGGTCATAGTGAGGGTGATTACTATCCTAATTTAAGGCGGTATGCGACCCTTTTGCGGGGCATCCCGCATCTCCCCGTTGACGCGGGTATTTTCGCGGTGTGGTTGCTATGTGCGCAAGAAGCTCTGCGTTAAGATTTGGTTCCCGCCCCACCCGATCCGTGGAAATATTAAACATCCTTGATCTGTACTTCAAATTTCTTTCATCTTAGTATGCAATGGATTCAACGTTGTTTTTACCTAAATTCGTTTGGAGGATGAAATGAAAGATTCAAAAATGACTGGAAAATCTACGCTCTCGCACGGTGATATCGCCAAACGAGCTTATGAATTGTACTTAGCAAAGGGGCGGAAAAACGGGAATGAAAAGGAAGATTGGTTAAAAGCGGAAGCTGAGCTGAGACAAGCCCAGAATATTCAACTGAATAACAAAAACGCCCCCGAGAAAACCACAAAAGTCCCAAAAAAATCCGTCTCGAATCATACAGGACGCGCGTTAGAAGCGAAGCGATAACAGTCGGGGACTTTTACCGCGACTCGCCCTGCATCACTTTCTCGACGATCGCCTGAGCTTCCTGCTTGATCAGGGCAAGGTGTTCCTTGCCTTTGAAGCTCTCGGTGTAAATCTTGTAAACGTTCTCGGTCCCTGATGGGCGGGCGGCGAACCAGCCGTTTTCGGTCACTACTTTGAGGCCGCCGATGGCTGCATGATTGCCAGGGGCGCGAGTGAGTTTTTGAAGGATCGGTTCACCTGCAAGGGTCGTCGCTTGGACACTTTCTGGGCTCATTTTTTTTAAGATCTCGCGGCTTTTTAAATCAGCCGGCGCATCGAGGCGTTCGTAGAGCGGACTCCCGAATTCACGCGTGAGCCCCAGGTAATGCAGGCCCGGATCTCGTCTCGTTTTTGCCGTAATCTCCGCCGCCAGGAGATCCAAAATAATTCCATCTTTGTCGGTGGTCCAAACTGTTCCATTGTGACGTAAAAACGACGCTCCCGCGCTCTCTTCTCCGCCAAAGCCATAATCGCCCGTCAAGAGACCATCCACAAACCACTTAAAGCCCACGGGCACTTCACAAAGTTTGCGTCCGATCTTCTTGGCGACTCGATCAATCATCGCGCTTGAAACCAAAGTTTTTCCGATCGCGGCAGTCGGTTTCCAGCCGGGGCGATTCGAAAAGAGATACAAAATCGCGACCGACAAATAGTGGTTAGGATTCATCAGTCCAGAGGTTGGCGTGACGATTCCATGTCGGTCCGAGTCCGTGTCGTTTCCAAAAGCGATATCGAACCGATCCTTGAGTGCGACGAGACTCGCCATCGCGTAGGGGGATGAGCAGTCCATCCGGATTTTTCCATCCTTGTCGACGCACATAAATCCAAAGGTAGGATCGATCCGATCATTAACGACCTGAATATTCAGTCCGTACTTCTCAGAAATGGGTTTCCAGAAAGCCAGATTAGCCCCACCCATGGGGTCAACACCGATACGAATGCCCGATTGGCGGATCACGTCCATATCGATTACATTTCGGAGGTCGTCGACATAGCCTGCGATAAAATCGTGAAGATGCACCTGAGGGGATCGTAAGGCTTGTTCTAATGGAACGGCTTTTACGTTCCGATTTCCTTCAAGCAGAAGCTCATTGGCGCGCTTTTCGATCTGGTCAGTGGTCTCGGTTCCGGCGGGCCCCCCATGCGGTGGGTTATATTTAAATCCGCCATCACCTGGCGGGTTATGAGAGGGGGTGATTACGATCCCATCGGCTAAGCCCGTGGTCCTGCCCTTATTATAGGTCAGGATTGCGTGTGAAATGACGGGGGTCGGAGTGAGGCCATAATCCCCCTGAATAAAGGCATCCACTTGATTTGCAGCCAGAACCTCAAGAGTTGTTTCAAGTGCCGGACGTGAGAGGGCGTGCGAATCGATTCCAAGATAAAGCGGACCCCCGATACCTGCCTGTTTACGGCAATCACACACGGCCTGCGCCATCGCAAGGACATGAGCGCGATTGAAACTACCTTCAATAGAGGTGCCGCGATGACCTGAGGTCCCAAAGCTCACTTTTTGGCTGAGTTGTTTAGGATCAACTGGAAATTGTTCATAAGCGCGCACTAATTGATCGACATCGATCAGAATTTCCTTCGGCGCGGGTTTCCCTGCCAGAGGATGGATAGCCATCGTCAGAAACGTCCCATGTGGAGGGCGAGATCGACCACGCGCATGGAATAACCCCATTCGTTGTCATACCAGCTGACGATTTTGAACATGCGCTTTTCGCCCTTGAGGTTGTTCTCGAGGGTGGCTTTGGAGTCGTAAATCGATGAACGATCATCGTGAATAAAATCAGTCGAGACGAGTTCTTCGGTCGTAACGCCTAAAATTCCCTTTAAATAGGTTTGGGAGGCTGTTTTCATGAGTTGATCAATTTCTTCGATCGTGGTGTCGCGAACGGAGCGAAACGTCAGATCCACGCAAGAGACGTCGGGCGTGGGCACGCGGAAGGCCATTCCGGTGAGCTTGCCCTTGACTGCAGGGATGCATTCGCCAACGGCTTTAGCAGCGCCGGTTGAGGATGGAATGATGTTGACTGCCGCCGCGCGGCCGCCGCGCCAATCTTTTTTGGATGGACCGTCCACGGTCTTTTGGGTGGCGGTGTAGGAGTGAATGGTGGTCATGAGACCTGTTTCAATCCCAATGCCTTCCTTCATCAGAACATGAACCACAGGCGCAAGACAGTTGGTGGTGCATGAGGCGTTCGAAACGATGTGGTGTTTGGCGGCATCGTATTCATTGTCATTGACGCCCATCACGATTGTTTTGACTTCGGCGCCTTTGCCCGGGGCTGAGATGAGAACTTTCTTTGCGCCAGCAGTGAGGTGACCGCGCGCCAATTCTGAGTCGGTGAAAAGCCCGGTGGATTCGATGACGATGTCCACGCCCAGCTCTTTCCAGGGAAGAAGTGACAGGTCTTTGGCGGCGGGTAGGCAGCGAATTTTTTTGCCGTTGACGACAATGACGTCCTCTTCTTTGAGATCGGGTTTGCTTTTTTCGGTATGCACTTCGCCCTTGAATCGACCGTGAACGGAGTCGTACTTAAGCTGGTAGGCGAAGTAATGGGCATCGGTTGAAACATCGACGACGGCCACGACACAGATCTCTTTTCCCCAAACGTCTTTTTCCACCATGGCACTGATCACTTGACGTCCAATTCGACCAAATCCATTAATCGCGATGTTCAGCATTTTCCCTGGCTCCTTTAATTTATTATGCAGAAGTTTAATCTGCAAAGATTCAGGGAGCAATGATTGGTTTTATGGTGAGCTAAGTTATTTGGGTTGCTGCGGTGCGCGTGTTTGATGGTAGATAGCATTGTTTATATAATACGCGATAAAAGTGCATAAAATCTCCGGCCCGAAATGAGGATGCTATAGCATGAGCTGAGGTAACGACCGCAGGCACCGCACCGACCCGTAGTTGTCGCCACCGCTGCCGATTAAGAAGAGAGCATCTTCACCGCCCATGTGATACGCAAAAAAGGAAAAGTCGTCACGGGTAACCGACGAAGACCAGAAATATTGGCTCCCGAGATCCCCTGCCGGACGCTGATAACCTCTGTTGCTATAGTAGAAATTGTCGGGATTACCCAGGCTGTCCGATCCTTTTATGAGATCATAGTCAAATTTCGGGGTTTCACTGATCCCTTGCGCCCCCCTGCTTTGGGCGTAAAGCGCCAGTTCACGGGTAGTGGGCAGTCGTTGGCCCTGATTTCGACAGTAACTATCCGCCTCTGTCTGATACATATGGCGGACTTTGCCATCTGCGTTTCGCACAATGTCCGTTAGGTCTGGAACGAAATTCTTTGAAAGCACCTCGATCCGTGCCTCAGCTTTGGCCTGAAGTACTCGGCAAGCATCTAATGTATCGCAAACCTCAGCTGCCCGAGCAGCGCCCGTCGACAGTTGAACTGCCGCCATCACACCCAAAAAAACCAGCATCCAATTCGTTGTTTTCATAAACATCTTTTCAATTCAGGATTTTGTCCCAGGTTTGTAGGAGACCATTCTCCACCAAGAGCCTGCGGACGGTTAAAGACTGAGCGAACTTATACGATATTAAACCACAATAGTCCGGTATTGTTTATGCAATGCATAACTTTCGAGAACTCAAAGCGATTTTGAATCACGAATCAACCCCTGTTTTTTCGCCGTGTAAGAATTATGAAAACGGCACCGAATACGTAAATTTTTTGCAATCGTCTCCCCTCCCCAGGCGAACGGCTGGATATGATCGTACTCGATCGCAAATCGACTTCCACAACGCTTGCCTGTGCTCTGATCTTGGTAGGTGCAACAGCCACCATCACGTGCGAAGACCTGCCTTTTGACCTCCGCCGGAATGGTGCGGGACCTCTGCGTTTCCAACGTGGAAACGGACGGGGTATTTGCGTCATTTCCAGAGGGTTCTGGCTGAGGGGATTCTGGATTCGGTTTCTTAGGCTCGATCTTTTTTAGGGCCAACTCGGCTAGAATTTCAAACAGTCCTTCGTAACTGCCATCGGGATTTTGATGAGCCAGCAAGCCCTTAAGTTTCTCGATCTTTTCCATCAATTCTGCGTCTGCGGAAAACTGGATCAAGGTCTTACCCCGTGAAAGTTCCCTTGTCTTCTCGGGCGGAAGAGCAGACTCAGGCGAAATCTCCGCCAACTTTTTTTCACACTCCCGCATCGAGGTGCCGAGCATCGACTGGGCGATTTCTTGTTTGGCTTGCAGGCCAAGTTTTTCGTCGCCTTCGCTTTTACGTTTCTGATCCTCGGTGCGAAAAAAACTCTGCGTCTTGGCTGCAACGCAAAGCGAGAGGCTGCCATCCTCGATCTTACTCTCCATTTCTGGCAAAATTTTGAGTAGTCGCATGGACTGGATGCGGCGATGGGCGGAGCCAGAAGAGTATCCCAAGGCTTGTGTCGTGAATTCGAAGAGGGACGGATACCCCATTTCAAGATAATGTCCGTCGCGCTCCACTTCGCGGAGCAGATGCAGCACCTTGAGCTGACACTTCCGTTCTTGGGCGACTGCGTTTTTGATCTCAGCTAAGACGATTTGGTGATTTCTCATAGATGAGATGTCTGTAGTAGCCGCGTATGAAGGTGGAGTAGTCATTGTATCGGTTTTTTAAAGGACCAGAAGAGGAGAAAGAAATGCCAACCAAACGAACACAATCTGAACATCCGATGGTCGAGTTTAAAAATTATCTGGGCCTCAGGTACATCACCGTTCATGTCCGCGCCGATCGAGTGAGTGACGAACATGGACCTGTTTTCAGTGCCGACCGATTCAAAGCGAT
Organism: Bdellovibrionota bacterium FG-1; assembly: GCA_051382295.1. Classification (GTDB taxonomy): domain Bacteria; phylum Bdellovibrionota; class UBA1018; order UBA1018; family UBA1018; genus JBBCAW01. The sequence continues at coordinate 45,136 of JBBCAW010000018.1, forward strand.
CGATAAAGCCATAGCAATCCTACTGATTGCATCTCCTCGCCCCATTCGAGGCCAAGAACTCAAGGTGATTCGCAAAATCACTGGAATGGGAATTCGAGAATTTGCGAGTGCCATCGGCGTTTCTCATCCTACTGTCATAAACTGGGAGAAAGCCGAAGAAAACCGACTGGACCGCGCTGAAGAGGCTTTTGTGCGAGTGTTTTTTTCAGAGAAACTCGGAGTGCGTCTGGAGGCTAAGGTGGAAATACTTGCGCCTGAACACGCCGTACAAGATCCGATTGAATACACCGCCGCCTAATCATCCTCACGTGAAATCTTGCTTACTGAGACTGGCGCCAAACTCTCGCGCAGGATTTGAAAGCCAAACCGAGGCCGATTCAAAAAACTTAAGCAGGGGAGTAATCCGAATTCCGTCACGGACAATTGTTTCTTTGCCGCCGTAAAGCAGAATACGGTTGGCCGTGGGGTAATCATTTCCAAATAACCTGAGCCCCTTGAGGTCTTCATCTCTAATGCGATTCGATCGTTTTACCTCTATTGCAAGAAAACCTCTTTCGCCATAAACAATAAAGTCGACCTCAAGATGTTCCGCCGTTCGCCAAAACGAAAGAGTGTACCCCAGTTGAAGGTAATCGTTGAGCGCACGAAGTTCCTGAAAAACGAGAGTCTCCAAGGCCGCACCATCAATCTCTTCAGGCCTGTCCAATGGACCCTTAGGACGGAGAGTGCGGTAAACGCCCGCATCAAAAAAGAGAAATTTCGGGTGCTGGGACATGTCTCGCTTGGCGCGCTTTAAAAAGACGGGAAGACGAACCCCAAGGAGGAGATCTTCTACGAGTTCAAAATAGGACTGAACGGTTCTTCTCGGAATCCCCGTATCGCTTGCCAGGTTTGAATAATTAAGTACTGACGCCTGCGAAAAACTGGCGGCTTCCAAAAATCGAGAAAAGGGTCCCAGGTTGCGGGTAAGCCCCTCTTGAAGCACTTCCTCTTTCAGATAGGTCTTTACATAACTTGATAAAAAGGCGGCCGGATTCTTGAGACTATAAGCTTTGGGTAAAAGGCCATACTGCAAGGCTTTATCTAAATCAAAGCTCTTGCGAAGCTCACAGGCCGTCAAGGGGTGAAGGAGATGGGTCTGCGCTCGCCCCCCGAGCAAATTAACTCCCGCTGCCTTCAATTTTCGAGCGCTCGAGCCAGTCAACACAAAAACACGCTTTTGTTTTTCAATCTGCAAATGCACTTCATCAAGGAGGGCGGGAACTTTTTGGATTTCATCGATGAAAATGGGTTGTCCCTTTTTTGCCTGATCAGTCCACTCCCGCAAACGAGTCGGCTGATTGAGGAGTCTTCGATAGACATCGTCATCCAGAAGATCAATTCGAACGGCTTGGGCATCCATGGTGTCCAAGAGTGACGTTTTACCCACCCCACGAGGTCCAAAAAGCAGGACACTGTCGTCCTTGGGGAGTTTTAGAAGTCTGGCATACATAATGCCATTATATACTGGAAAATGGCATTTGCAATGCCATTCCCCACGTGGGCGCTTCCGGTAAAAGGTGAGGGGATGGACGACCCCGACCCCTTTTACCGGAAGCGCCTCCTTGCACTCTCGAGGGTTTGACATTAAGCATAGAGGAGGAGCAGGGCTAAAATGAAAAAAGTGGTCAAAAATGCGACTGAAGCGGTGCGTGATATTCCTGATGGCGCAGTGTTAGCGCTGGGGGGGTTCGGACTGTGTGGAATCCCTGAGAACTGTATTGCCGCGCTCGTCGAAAAGGGCATCAAGAACTTGACCTGTATTTCGAACAATGCAGGCGTGGACGACTTCGGAATCGGTTTGATGTTGCAGAAGCGGCAAGTCAAAAAGATGATTTCGAGCTACGTCGGCGAAAATAAGCTTTTTGAACAGCTCGTGCTTTCAGGCGAAATGGAGCTTGAGCTCACCCCGCAAGGGACTTTGGCAGAGAAGCTTCGCGCGGGCGGCGCGGGGATTCCGGCATTTTTTACGCCCACGGGAGTAGGGACGCTCATCGCCGAAGGCAAGGAAGTGCGTGAATTTAATGGCCGGCAATATGTGCTCGAGCGTTCGCTCTTTGCCGATTTTTCGATCGTCAAAGCTTGGATGGGCGATACGATGGGAAACCTCCTTTTTCGCGGTACTGCGAGCAACTTTAACCCCATGATCGCGACCGCAAGTTACAAAACCATCGCGGAGGTCGAGCATCTGGTGCCGGCGGGTGAGTTAGATCCCAATCATATTCATGTGCCCGGGATTTACGTGAAACGAATTTTTGAAGGTAAAGATTATCAAAAGCGCATTGAACGGCGCACCGTAAGGCAGGGTTGAGATTATGGCACTGACTCGTGAACAGATTGCGCAACGAATCGCCCAGGAACTTAAAGATGGTTATTACGTGAATCTTGGAATCGGGATTCCGACTCTCGTCGCGAATTATATTCCCGCCGGGATTTCCGTCGTTCTTCAGAGCGAAAATGGCTTACTGGGCGTAGGCCCTTATCCGACCGAGGCCCAAGTGGATGCTGATTTGATCAATGCCGGCAAAGAAACCGTGACCACGATTGCGGGTTCGGCTTTCTTTTCAAGCGCGGATTCTTTTGCGATGATTCGCGGCGGTCACGTCGACCTTACCGTGCTTGGCGCCATGGAAGTGGATGAGACTGGAAGTATCGCCAACTGGATGATTCCGGGTAAGATGGTCAAAGGGATGGGCGGTGCGATGGATTTGGTGGCTAGCGCTCGTAACGTGATCGTGGCCATGCAGCATGTGGCCAAAGACGGGTCCAGCAAAATTCTCCCGAAATGCACTCTTCCGTTGACCGGAGTGGGCTGCGTGAAAAAGATTGTCTCTGAACTCGCGGTCATTGAAGTCACCCCCAAGGGGTTGGTCTTGCGCGAACGCGCGCCTGGTGTGTCCGTTGAGGAGATCCGTAAAGCCACTGCGGCCAAAATGGAAATTCCGGCGGATGTCCCAGAAATGAAATTTTAGCGATCACGTCCTACCGCGAGCAAGATCGGGTCTTTTTCCTGAAGGACCGTGAAGTCTTGTTTGCTGGAAATGCCGTTCCAACGCATTTGAACGAGGGTTTGGCCGATCGCGCCGCCTAAATTGGATCCCGGGCCGAGCAAGATGAGTTTTGAAGGCGCAAATTCACGAATCGCGACTCGAAGCGACGCCGTAAAGTCATAGGGCTGCGTGACTTGGTGACCCAACGTGTACTCGCGCAAACGGGCCGGATCAGTCGAGTAGGGCTGCCAAATTTGCCCGCGGCCATCGACGAGTGCAGCTCGGGGAGCTCTGAATAATTCGGGTCCCAGTTGTGCGAAGCCCTGTTGGGAGGCTGGGGTCATCATCGGGGTATGAAAAGCCCCATGATTGATCAAACGCATCGGATAGCGATTTTCAAGGTTCGGAAGTTTTTGCGAAAGCCGTTTGAGGCCAAGGTCGGTGCCTGCGATGACTTCAAATCCTCCGAGGTGAATCGAACGATAAAGTTCGTAACCGGGCTCGCTGCCGACTTCCTCGATGGCGCGATTCAAGAGCGCCACGCGCTCTCGGTCCTCATGCCATTGTTCATCGAAAAGAGGATAAATGATTTGGCCACCCAAAGCTGTTCCGCCTGTCAAGAGGCCCATCGTGCTGATCAGGTGAGTGGATCCTTCGTGCGTGAGTGCTCCTGCGGCGGCTAGGGCAATGTACCATCCCATCGAATTGCCGGTGACGGCCACGATTTCAAAACGATCGCGGTCGATCGCCGCAAAGTCGGCCATCGCGCAGGCATGAATGAGGGCCGGCGCGTTTTCATAGGAGGTGTGTAGCGAAGCCGAGTAGGTGGCTGCTGAGTCGGTCTCGGTGATGGTGGCGCGTCCTTGTTGAGCTCGGTAATGATCGACGGCCTCGACAATGGAAGGTCGCGCGGGATAATTTCTTTTCAGATATCCCAATTCAGTCGCAGTATAGGTGCCCCGGCCGGGGCAAATGACCAGCGCAGTTTCTTTCTTCATACTGTTTTTCCTAACAGCTCAAGGGCCGCTTGGACAATTCCGTCACGCGAAGGCAAAGTAATCGTCGAAGCCTCACCTAGCGGAATAAATGAATCGGTCGCTGTAATTCGTGCGATTTTAGGCATTTGTGCGGGGTTTCCGCGAGCATGTTCGACCAACGTCGTGACAATCTCTTCACTCACCGACCCTGTTTGTCGGCATTCGTCGACCACTAAGACATGCTTACAAGTAAATGCCTGACGAGCAAGTGCGTCCTTGTCGATGGGGGCAATCCAGCGCAAATCGATGAGGGTGGGGTGAATGCCGTGTTTTTCCTCCAGAATTTTTGCCGCTTGTCTGGAGAGGTAATAACCATTGGCGTAGCTGATGATGCAGAGATCTTTTTGGCCCTCGATCATTCCAAGCTGGCCTGCTCGAATAGGCGCAAGCGATCCCGGAGCCGGGTATTTAAAACACCACTGCTGGTCGCCCGCCGCATGTAAATCGCGGGTCATATAGAGCGCGATGGGTTCGATAAAAACCACGACTCGTCGTTCTTCGTGGGCCAGGCGCACGCATTCACGAAGCATCTGAACCGCGTCCTCACCATTCGAAGGGCAGGCGATCACGAGGCCTGGGATGTCCCTAAAAACAGCTAGCGAGTTGTCATTGTGGAAATGCCCGCCGAATCCTTTTTGATAAGGAAGGCCGGCAATCCGAATCACCATCGGATTGGTGAAGCGCCCTTCAGAAAAGAAGGAGAGGGTCGCCGCTTCGCCGCGAATTTGATCTTCGGCATTATGAACGTAGGCCACGAATTGAATTTCTGGAATGGGCACAAAGCCGAAATGGGCCATTCCGATGGCGACACCTAGGATACTTTGTTCATCCAAAATAGAGTCAAAAACCCGTTTAATTCCAAATTTTTCTTGCAGTCCCGTCGTGACGTTATAAACGCCTCCTTTTTTACCCACATCTTCGCCCAAAATCACCGTATTGGGATATTGAAGCAAAAGATCGGCAAGCGCCCAGTTCAGCAGCCGTGCCAGATGTTGTTTGGCGGCCATTTGGGCGGAGTCTTTGGTAAAAACAATTTGCCTGGTCTCTTCACTGGGGGCGGGAGGGGAGTGCAGGAAGGAAGACGGAGGTGGAACAATGGACGCCATGACTTCGAAGGCGGTTTTGAGTCGGGGACGGCGCGGGGTTTCTTCGGCAATTCGGGCCACTCGGGCACGGACACTTTCGTAGATATTCAAAATTTCTGCCGCGGAAAGAATTCCATTTTCCAAAAGAATCCGCGCGGAATGCAAAAGAGGATCATGAGCTTCTACGGATGCGATTTCGTCTAAACTACGGTACGTAGTCTCGACGTCAGCGCCTGCATGGCCAAAAAGTCGAATCGTTCGCACATGTAAGAAAACTGGGCGGCGTCGCTCACGCGCATAGGTTGCGGCTTCCCGGGCACACCTAAAAGTGTCCAAAAGATTGAGGCCATCACAAGCCATGTATTTCAGCACGGGACGATGCGAAAAAGCGCTCTCGATCCAATGATTCGGGGTGCGAACCGAAATTCCGAGACCATTGTCTTCGCAAACAAAAACCAGCGGCATCGGAATGCCTTGATAAGCAATCCATTCGGAGGTGTTAAAAGCCCCTTGGGCGGTGGAGTGGTTGGCCGAGGCATCTCCGAAACTACAGATCGCAACCGAGTCGTGAGGGACTTCCAGCTTCAGTCCCAGTGCATTGGCTCGCGAAATAGCAAAGGCGGCTCCCATCGATTTAGGGAGCTGCGAGGCGATCGTGCTCGTTTGCGGCGGCACAAACCCCGGGAGGCTTCCTAAAACTTTATGCCGGCCTCCAGAAATCGGATCATCCGCGGATGCCGCCTGGGATAACAGCACATCATAAAGCGGGGTTGACCCCGGAACCGATTTCAGTCGTTGAATAAAGAAAGCGGCGCTTCGGTAATGCAAAAACGCCATGTCCGTGGTGCGAAACGCTTGGGCGATCGCGGCGGTGCCTTCGTGCCCGGAACTCCCGATCGTATAATAGCCCACGGCTTTTTCACGCAGAATCCGCGCCATGAAATCGAGGTGTCGACTCATGACCTGGGTTTCAAAAAGGTCGACCACTTCATGAGGGGAGAGTCCCACGGCTTCAGGAGAGAGTGACTCTCCCAAAGCGGGGGGCAGTATTCCGCATTTTAAAGCCTGGACAAAATTCTGATCGACAATTTCGGTACGTGTGGCCACGGATGATGATCCTCGAAAGAGTTAACGATAAGCCGGAATGCCCGTGACCTCCGCTCCAATGACCAGGCGATGAATGTCTTCAGTGCCTTCGTAGGTGTTGACGGTTTCGAGATTCATCATATGGCGAATCACCGGATACTCGTCGATAATTCCGTTGGCGCCGAGCATATCGCGCGCGTCGCGTGCGCAGTCCAGAGCCATTCGGCAGTTATTCATTTTGGCGAGTGAGACTTGGTGAGGTTGAGCCTTGCCCGCTTCCTTGAGGCGTCCTAACTGAAGAACTAAAAGCTGACCTTTGGTGATTTCCTGAACCATCTTCGCCAACTTGGCCTGTACGAGTTGAAATCGTGCCATCGGAGAATTGAAGATCTTGCGCTCTTTCGTATAGTCGAGCGCGGTATGGTAAACTTGATTTGCTGCGCCGAGCACGCCCCAGGCGATTCCATACCTGGCTTGAGTGAGGCAGCCGAGTGGGGCTTTAAGGCCTTCACCATGAGGAAGGATGTTGTCTTCGGGGACGATGCAATTTTCAAAGTGCAGTTCTGAAGTGACGCTCACGCGCAAAGAAAACTTGCCCTTCATGAGGGTGGTTGAAAATCCAGGGGTTCCTTTTTCCACGATAAATCCCCGGATTTTGCCTTCTAATCTTGCCCAGACGATTGCGACATTGGAAACGGATCCGTTGGTAATCCACATCTTGTTTCCGTTGAGGCGATAGCCTCCGGGGACTTTCTCCGCGCGGGTGATCATCCCGCCTGGGTCAGAACCAAAATCAGGCTCGGTCAGTCCAAAACAGCCCACCCATTCGCCGGTGGCCAGTTTTGGCAGATACTTTTGCTTTTGGGCTTCGCTTCCATAAGCGTGGATTGGATACATCACCAAAGCGCCTTGAACGGAAGCCATGGAGCGAATCCCCGAATCAGCGCGTTCGAGTTCCTGCATGACCAATCCGTAAGCGACATGGCCGATTCCAGGACAGCCATAGCCTTTGAGGCTTGAACCGAAAAGGCCCAGCTTGCCCATCTCCGGAATCAAATGCGCCGGAAACTGCTCGTTGCGATTGCATTCCTGCAAAACCGGTATGATTTGATCATCGACGAATTCTCGCACCGTGCTGCGGATCGCCAATTCTTCTTCGGTGAAAAGGGAGTCGATTTCCATGTAATTGAGGGATTGGTATTTTGACATGCGCCTGACTTTATGGCCTGACTTCCCTGGGTTCAATCAACAAAACGTCTCAGATGAAAAAAATCGGCATGAAGGCATGGACTCGCTCTTCAGCCGAGCTATGATGGCGCAATATGACGAAAAAACAATGCGTGGGCTGGTCTGCGGTGTTGATCTGGTGTTGGGTGAGTATGGCGGGGTGCGCCTTATCCTCTCCACCGCCTGCTGCAGCTATCGGTAGTTCAATGGATTCAGGCCATTGGACCGGTGAGGTCATGACTGAGGCGGAGAGTCGTTACCATCCGGTTGTGGGAACCCGCGGCATGGTGGTTGCTGACGACCGCGAAGCTGCGGAATGGGGCGTGGAAATCATGCGTCGCGGCGGAAATGCCATCGATGCCGCTGTCGCGACGGCATTTGCGATGGCGGTCACTCGCCCTCATTACGCATCGTTAGGGGGTGGGGGGTTTATGGTTTATTGCCCCAAGCCCGAAAAGGGAAAGCCTCAGCCTTGTCAGAGTTTGGATTATCGCGAAGAAGCTCCGAGTGCGGCCACGCGTGATATGTATGTGCATGATGGAAAGGCTCATACCGAGCTTTCACAAAATGGCGCGCTGGCTTCGGGGGTCCCGGGTGTGACTGCGGGGTTGCTCGCGGCTTTAGAAAAATTCGGTACATTACCACGACATAAAATTCTCTCACGTCCAATTGTCTTAGCTCGTGATGGGTTTTTGTTTTCATCTCATGGCGAGGTTGCCGCTCAAGATCGTTGGACCCATATGAATGGAGAGACTCGCCGTATTTTTGGGTGTGATGAAAAAGGGATTCCTTGGCAAGATAAGCCTTCGCGAAAAGGCGTTCCTAAAGCACCGTGTGCGCCGCAGACTCGAATCAAACAGCATGATTTAGCCCGTGTTCTTGAGGTCATCGACAAAAAAGGCGCGCCAGGATTTTATGAGGGTCCGGTGGCTCAAAAGATTGTGGAGGGTCTCAAAGCCTCCCATGGGATCATGAGTTTAGAGGATCTCAAAAGTTACAAACCCATTTGGCGAGAGCCGCTGTACGGCAAGTTTAAGGGGATGGAAATCGTTTCGATGCCTCCGCCCTCGGCGGGAGGTGCGGGGCTGTTGATGATGTTAGGGTATATGCAAAGAGCAGCCGCTGCGGGGGCGCTGTCTCAGGGGTATGGGGCCGCTCAGACGGTTCATGCGATTGCGCATGGAATGGCGCTTGCGTTTGCCGATCGCGCTGAATATTTTGGGGATCCCGGTTTTTGGAAGGTTCCCCTGGACACGTTGTTGTCGGCGCCTTATCTGGATTCGCGTTGGCAGACCTTTGATTCGTCTCGTGCACATTTGCCCGAAAAAGCGGGGGATCTTCGGATAGAAGGCTCGCATACGACGCATTTTTCGGTCATCGACCGCGAAGGAAACGCCGTGGCGATTACTACGACGGTGAATGATAATTTCGGCTCTGGGTTTACGCCTCCCAGTACGGGTGTAGTGATGAATAATGAGATGGATGATTTTAGCATTCAGCCCGGCACGCCTAATTTATTTGGGCTTGTGGGCACGGAAGCCAATGCGATTGCTCCGCATAAGCGCCCTCTCAGTTCGATGTCGCCTACGATTGTCCGCGATGCACAAGGGAATGCGCGAATCGTCATCGGGGCGGCGGGGGGGCCGAGGATTACGACTTCAGTTTTTCTATCGATCTTCAATCGCTTTCAATTTGGCATGAGTTTGACGGATGCAGTGGCGGCCTCTCGCCTTCATCAGCAGTGGCGGCCCGCTGCAATCAAGTTGGAGCGGTACGGCTTTTCGACGGATACGAGACGGCGCTTGGTGGAGATGGGGTATTCACTGGAAGACGTGACTGCCTCCGCAAAGGTGCATGCGCTTGAGCGTTTTCCAAATGGGCGAGTGTGGGGCGCACCAGATTTTCGTGGTGAAGGGGCGGCGGTGGCGGAGTAGGGACTAAAACACCGTCTTCGGCTGATAACTGATCGACATTTGATCCGTCGAGGTCAGATTAAGCATGAAATCCAGATCTGTGATGGTCAGTGTTTTGTCAACCACGGTGTATTGATCCGAGCGCACGGTTGTACTTGTGCCGTCGGTATGTTTGACGGCCACGAGCATGTCTTCGGCACCTGTGGGGGCGCGCTGAAGGGTAAAAATAGATTTCTTGCCGACAATGACGGTTCCGATTTTGTCCAAAATGGGCTGAAAATTGGTCGTATCCGGATTGTTGGGGTCGATGAGTTCCATTTCAAAGGAGCCATTCCCGACGGCTTGATCAAAGGCAATATAGCGATCTCCGCGATCGCTGGTAATCCGACGTCGTCCGTTGCCCAAGACATGAACGTCTTCGTCACCTCGGTTTTTGTGAAGCGCCATGAGGGATTCGCCACTCAAGGGAATGACCGAGACTGAAAAGTAATTGGGGTTGGCTCCATCCGTTCCGGTGGTTTTGTCGAGATCGGTAAAAAACTGATCCATCTGAGTTTTGACCTGCGTGGGAGGCATCAGGGTTTGGGTCTCAGGCTGGGGGGGGCAGAGGCTAATCGTGTAGGTGTAAGTCGAAAAAGTGCTGTCAGGATTGGTGCACAGGTTGTTGGAGTTATCCGTGCAAGGCACTTGCGTGCAGGTTCCCGAGGGGCAGGCGACTGTGCGAGAACGGCAATGGCCTACTCCTCCATCACCTATGTCTCCTACATCGTATTGGTAGCCAGTGACGGGGCTTGAAGCTGTATTGACATTGGGATCAACGGTTTGGTCATCTTCGTCCGAAACAATCAAAATCACGCGAAGTGAATTGGGTCTGAAAAGGGGATTGGGTGCAGTGCCTTGGGTGCTGAGCTCATTGTCGGCGACAAATTGCAAAATGGAGCCGAGCCCGCGTTCGATTCCGGATCCTGCGGCTCCCGTGCTGACGTTGGTCATAAAATCGTTGATCAGTTTTTGCGTCCAAACGTCAGGATCTGTCCCCGTGGGTAGAAGGGTTTTGACCAGAGGGTTGTTGGAGTGGATGTTGTCGTTGTTGAGGGTGTTGACGCATAAAATGGCGCTGTCCTGACCTGTTGCGGGATTGAGGCATTCCGCAATTCCGGTGAGCTGAGCGCCGACTTGGCCGTCGCGCACGGTGCATTGTCCATAACCGGTATAGAAATAAGGATTAGCGGCGGTGCAAGCTGAGGCCATGGGGCCGTCATGGTTGCCTGGCAAAAGCAGGCCCCAGTTCTGCTGCCACTTGGGGTAGGCGGCTTGGGTGCGGTAGGTGGCATAACGAGGATTGGCGAGGTAGGTATCGGTGGTAATGACTCCGACTTGAATGTCCCAGTTCGGGCGCATGTATTTTCGGGCAAAAGCAGAGAAGCCATTACGCAGACTTTTTTGGGAAGGGTCCATGCTGGCCGAATTGTCCACGACCCACAGCATGTCGATCTTGGTGTTGACGTCTTGGGTGGTCGAAAAAGTTTCTTCAGCGGTTTTGAGTCGAAAAGAGTTGGGGAGCTGACCCGTGCAGGCGATTCCCGAGATCATCGAAAGGGCTAGGGATGCGGTGAGGAAGAATAATGGGATGAGTCGCACGGGGTTCATTTGTTAATAATAGTTTAAATAGTTAAAAAATACAAACAAATGAATTTGTCTCAGACAGATTTATAAATTCTTGTTTTTATTCGTCTCAGCTGACGCCTGTTAGCTGATGGCTGACTAGCTAAAAAAGACTAATAAAAACAGATCATGGATAAATGTATAGCGGTTATAACCATCATATAGATGATGACTTTGGCGGTTATAACAGCTAAAGTAAGTCATGGTCTCACGCGCTGATCTCAAAAAAGTGATCGATGATTGGAATGGTTGGTTTGAGCGCGCAAGAGTGGATCTCTCCCCACGCCAGGAAGTCCTGACCTTGCCGCGGAAAAATGCTTTGGCCCTCATCGGGGTTCGGCGGGGTGGAAAGACTAGTTATGGCGTGCAGATCGCTAAAACTTTGGAGAACGTTCTATATATCAACTTTGAGGATCCGGCATTTTACGAGGACAACTCAGTTGGAAATTTGGAAGAATTGCTCTCTGTTTATGTTGAATTTAACCAGCGTCTTCCGGAGTTGGTTGTTTTCGATGAGATCCAGAATATCGACGGCTGGGAACGTTGGGTGCGTAAAGCGGTGGATATGGGTCAATTCGGTCTGATTCTGACCGGCTCATCTTCTAAGCTTCTGAGTTCTGAAATTTCAACCTCCATTGCAGGGCGTTGCATTGAAAAGACCGTTTGGCCGCTCTCGTTTGGCGAGTTTCTGAAATTTTCAAATAACAAAGCGAGCTCTCAAGACGAGTATCTCGCCGCGATGCGAATATTTTTGCAATGGGGGGGGTTTCCTGAAGTCGTTTTAACGCAAGACCCGCAAGAAAAGCGCGACTTGCTTCGCCAATATATGAATGACTTGATTTTGAAAGACGTGATCAGCCGAAACGAGATTCGCAACAAAAGAGCCCTCGATGTCGTGGTTGCGCACTATTTTAGAAACATCAGCAAGCTTCATTCCTATACGGCCATTAAAAAAGGGTATGAGATCAGTACTGAAACAGCGGGCCAGTACACCGGGTTTTTGCAAGACGCTTTTTTGTTATTCGAGGTCAGTCGGTTTCACGCCAATCTCAAGATTAGCTCCAGGGATCCTAAGAAGATCTACGCAATCGATACGGGCCTGAGAAACGCGCACACGGTTTCGAATTCGGTCGACGATTTTGGAAAACTCGCTGAAAATGCGGTGTATATCGAACTCAGACGGAGAAAGCAGGACGTCTATTACTGGAGTAAAAAGCAAGAGGTCGATTTTCTCACGGTTGAAAATGGCGCACCCGTGGCGGCTATTCAGGTTTGCTATTCCGATATGCGCGAGCCGGAGGTTTTTGAGCGAGAAACTGGAGCGTTGCTCGAATGTCTGAATGACACGGGTTTAGACGAGGGCACGGTTCTCACCCTTTCGCGCGAGGAGTCACTCACCTTGGGTGGAAAGAGGATCCGATTGCAGCCGCTTTATCGGTGGCTCATGGCTGGGTATTTCAAAATTTAATCCTTTCTTACATTTTGTAATTCGAAACATTCGAGATTCAAGGGGTTTAACACTGCGTCACGATTCAACCCCTTGGATTCTGACCCTTATTTATTCTTGCTCGTTTTGACGTGTTTGGCCTTCCACTTGCTTTTAACATGATTTTATAGAAACGGAGAGTTGCGCCATGACGGACTTGATGAACTTAGGATTTCTGCTGCTCACCTTCGGCCTGGGTATCGGGTTCGTGTGGGCCTGCGACCGAATGAAATAAAAAGATGAGGTGATGACGATGACCATAATTGATGCGGGCCTTTTGAGTGTTTCGCTACTGATCTTTGCCTACTTGATGTACGCACTGATCCATCCAGAGAAATTTTGAGGCGCCAGAGAAACGGGAGATATGAACATGACATTTCGAGATTATTTACAGCTTGCACTTTTTCTGGGAATCCTCCTAGCCACTGCAAAACCGCTTGGAATATACATGGACAAGGTCTTCGACGGGACGAAGACTTTTCTCTCGCCGGTCATTGGCCCCATTGAGCGATTGATCTATCTACTTATGGGCGTTAACCCGGACGAGGATCAGCCCTGGACCAAGTATGCGGTTCACATGCTCGTTTTTAGTGCGGTCGGTCTCGCGTTCACTTATGCCATTCTTAGGCTCCAACACATGCTACCGCTGAATCCAGCGGGGATGGGCGTCGTGAGCCCTCATCTCGCGTTCAACACCGCGATGAGTTTCACCACCAATACCAATTGGCAGGCATACGGAGGAGAGAGTACATTGAGTTATCTCTCGCAGATGGTGGGCCTTACTTTTCATAATTTCGTTTCAGCGGCTGTCGGCATATCGGTAGCTGTTGCCCTGATTCGGGGAATTGCCCGAAAAGAAGCAAAAGGCATCGGCAATTTCTGGGCTGATTTGATTCGGTGCAATCTCTATGTAGAGTCCTTTTTTTACAGCACCGGCTTTTTAAACCCCTACTTTTGAAATAAGTTTTTACGTCCGGAAAACCCTACTCATTCGCGCAGTCAGTTGTCATTTAAAGCTCGCGAATTTCGAAGGCGTTTTATTTCGAAACCGCGTTATGAACTGCGGCCGGCGTGGACTCCACCGTGGCGGTGTCGGCTCCGACCAGTTTGGCGGAACCATAGAGCTCAATCGCATAGCCCGAAGTGAGATTCATATTGGTCGGGTAGTCGATCGCGTAGACGTCGGAGACATTGCCCACATAATCCCAGCCGTCCGAATGGTTGGTATCGCGCGCGATCGTGGCATTTTTGCTATTGTCGCCACCGGCGTGACGAGTAACGGTAATCGTGGTGGCGTCGGGTTCTTGCGCCAAAAACAGGTAACGCGTCCGAATATTGAGCCGGATCGTTTGAAGATTGTTGGCGATCTGATCGAGTGCTGCAGGGATCGGAACCGTACACACGTCGTAGGCGGGGCTATTGAGATTCGAAGACATTTGGATCAAACGAGTGCCCGCAAAACTATTGGCGCCCATGCAGCCACCGGCGATTTGTCGGCTTTTGGAGGTCAACGAGTAAAAGCGGATCTGTTGGGAGTTCCCTTTGAAATTCTGAAAAAAGGTCGTGTAGGCATTGAGGCTGCTGACGTTATTATTGCAATAGGGTTTAGGATTGGCGCCGGATTGACCGCACACAATCGAGGGGTTTCCGCCCGCTAGATCATCTTGAATCATATCGCACGGGCCTTCCCAGCCGTCGTTGCGGGCGTGTCCATTGGCTTGCGTGCAGAGGTTGCGCTCGGAGGTGTCTTCGTCGGTACTGATTACGACGACCGCGAGAAAGGCATCGTTTCGCAAAAATCCTGATTGAGTGGTGCGCGAATCGAGGAGCGTTTGCCGAATATTGTGAAGCCCCGGAGCCTGGCTGGAGAGGCTCGTGTGGCTTCCATCCAAAAAGTCCGTGTAGTCACTCGGAAATCGAAAGTTGGCTGAAGCGACCTGTCCGCCGACGGTGGATTGGGTGGCACCCGGAAAGGGCGCTAACCATTGCGAGCCCCAATTGACGTCGTATTGAGAGGCTTGAATCTGTTGGATAGGTCTAAAGGTCGTGAGTGGGATCGTCGCCAGGTGGTAATCCCAACCGCGCGTTTGGAGGCCGCTCAGAAATTGACCCATTTGACTCGAAACATTAGAGAAAACTTCTCGAATCGAGCCGAGATCGTCTTCGACCAAAAGGATGTCCACCTTAGGCGCTATCGTAAAGGTGCCGGGGGCGACTTGTTGGTCTTGGCTTGCGGTGGCCTGAAAGGATTGAGGACCGCAGCCCGATGACAAAAGGGCCGTCATGGCGGTTAAACTGATTGAAAGGGCTACGGGGGCTTTGAATGCCTTTTTCATACTGATGAGTAAGGCAAGGCCGATGCCAACGACTGAGGGTTGGGTAATTAATTAAAAGCATTTAATTACAAGGTGTTGGGCCTCGTTCTGGATGGGTGGGGTTTCATGGGGAGGAAAATTTGAGTGGTTTGTCTAAACGACTGTCAAATCGTTAGACGGTCGAAAAATCGATAAAACTGTTTCGCTCTGGCCCGCATCCCTTTAGAATTCTAGATATGGAAAACACCGGCAAGGTTCTATTCAAGGATGATTCACCTCAATGGTATGTGGCGCTGGGTGAGCGCTGGGTGGGGCCACTTTCGGCGGCGGACGTCTACAAGAAGGTAGTGGAGCAAGAGATCTCGTGGGCGCATTTTGTCTGGAAGGCGGGGCAAGCGGAATGGAAGCGCATCTGCGACGTTAAGGCGTTCCAAAGCGTGGTGCCCGCGCTTCCTCCCAAAGCGGAAGCTCCTAAAACGGCGCCCCCGCCAGCTGCAACGCGGGTGGTGGCGGTTCCCAAAGCGCCCACCGTTTCGGAATGGTTTCTCTATTATAACGAAACTCAGTTTGGCCCTTTTTCTTCCGAAGAAATAAGTCGGTTTTTGCGGGTGGGGAAAATCCATGGACGCGTTCATATTTGGCGCGATGGAATGCCTAATTGGACCAAGATCGAGGCGGTGACCCAGTTTTTAGCGGATGTGGCCGAAGCTAAACAAGCTCGTGAGAAAAAGGTAGCCGGTCAGGGCAAGACTCCGCCGGCCCCGCGTGAGTCTGAAAAGGAAAAGGAGCAGCGAAAGACTCTGCGTAAGCCCGTCGTGGCTAAAATCATGATGGCGAATCAAGAAGCTTTGATTGTTGCGATTTGTCGAGACATTAGCATAGGAGGGATGCAGGTTTTGACGGACCGCATCCCCGGAAAACCGGGCACCCGCATCAAACTGAATGTGAGTCCTGCTGGCCGTTCCGGCGCAGCGGACGTTGCTCAGGGGGATATTGAGCCTTTTGTAGCTGAGGGGGTGGTGGTACGAGTGTTGGAGGATGGTCGAGGTTTTAGCTTTAGGTTTGAACGGCTTCCAGAAGCGTCACAGCGCGCCATAGAGAAATATATTGAAGCTGCCGGCGTCTGATGGTTTCGTGGTGGAATGGTAAGTATTGAAGCTTCAGGTTCGAACCTTAAAAATTATCAGGGAATTTTACAAGCCAAGAGCTTTCCTGGGTTGCCCGCCGGGTGGGTTTCCGAGTGGGAAACTTTTCCGTCTTCGGATGGAAAACTGCAGCTCTTTCTGGTGGAGCACCATGCCCAGCAATGGGTGCGGCCCAAAGTTTTGGTGGTTTTTCATGGCCTAGGTGAACATGGGGGGCGGTATCTTCATGTCCCTCATTATTTACAGTCCGAAGTCGACGCGGTTTTTATGCTCGACCATCGCGGGCATGGCCGATCGGAGGGATTACGGGGCCATGTCGAGAGTTTTGATGTTTTTTCCGCTGATGCGGCGCTCACGATTAAGCGAATCGACGAAAAGCTTCGCAAACGCTTCGGCCATTCTGAGATTCATGTCTTGGGTCACAGTATGGGTGGTCTTATTGTGCTCCGGATGCTGTTTTTGAACCCTGGCCTTCCGATCGCGAGCGCCACAGTTTCAGCGCCACTCTTGGGGGTTAAAGTTGAGCTTTCGATCGCTAAGCGCGTGGCCGCTCAGCTTTTAGCGCGAGTTTGGGGTTCCCTGCAGATGAGTAGCGAAGTGAACCCCAAACTTCTCTCTCATGATAGCGAGGTGGCCGCGGCGTATGTCGCCGATCGCTTGGTTCATCGAAAGGGGACGCCTAAATTTTATGTCGAAATGCACCACGCGATAGCCGACACGCTCAGGCGTGATTCGGGAATCGACGTCCCCTTGCAGATGCTCGTGCCGCTTCAGGATCAAATTGTTGATCCCCAATGTTCCCAACAATTCTTTCGTTCGCTCAAGTTGCGCGAGAAACAACTGAAGACCTACCCTGGATTTTTTCACGAACCCTTCAATGAAGTCGGTAAAGAACAAGCTTTTGAGGATTTACGCACATGGATTCAAACGCACTCGGCCCCCAAGAACTCGAATTAAGGGCCAAACTCACCCAGTGGGTTCGCAAACTCAGTTATCGGGAGGGGGATTTTACTCTGGCCTCCGGAAAAAAGAGTCGTTTTTACGTCGATCTCAAGGCGACGACCTTGCATCCCGAAGGCGCACATTTGATTGGCGAAGCCGCATTTGTCCTCCTGAAGCGTCTGGGCATCCAGGTCGAAGGAGTGGGGGGGCTCACGTTGGGCGCGGATCCTTTAGCCACGGCTTTGTCGCTTTGCGCGCGGACCCATGGCGAAACCTGGCCCGCTTTTATTGTTCGAAAAGAACCCAAGGATCATGGGACCGGAAAGTATATTGAGGGGATGGAAAATCTCAAACCCGGTGCGGCCGTGGTGGTTCTTGAGGATGTCGTCACGACGGGCGGCTCCAGTGTCAAAGCGATTGAGCGGCTGCGTGCCGAAGGACTCAAGCCCGTAGCCGTGGTGACCGTGGTGGATCGGGCCTCCGGGGGCGCGACGGCTTTTGAAGCGGTCGGGGTCCCTTATTATTGGCTGACCACTCTTGCCGATGTTCAGGCTAGCCCTTAGATGACGGTGTCATGCAGGGCATTTCGGTCATTTTTTTCCGGATAGTCCGTGGTGTAGTGTAGACCGCGGCTTTCTTTGCGAAGTGAAGCGCAACGGACAATCAGTTCAGCCACGGTGAGTAGATTACGAAGTTCAACCAAATCTTTGGTGAGCAAAAAGTCCCAGTAATACGCATTCACTTCGGCCCGCAGAAGCTCAAGCCTTCTTAGCGCGCGATCAAGCCGTCGATCGCTCCGCACAATGCCAACGTAGTTCCACATGAGATAACGAATTTCGAGCCAATTGGCGGCAATATCAATCTGCTCTTCGAGCGGAGCGGCGTGGCCCACATCCCACTCGGGGAGAGTCGGAAGCAAGGCGGAGTCCACACCGGGGGCCCCCTGGCTGCGCGCCTGGATGAGGCTTTGGAGTCGGCCCAGGGAATGCTCGACGGTGCGATGGGCAAAGACGACCGCTTCTAGTAAGGAATTGCTCGCCAGGCGATTGGCTCCATGGAGGCCGGTGCAGGCTACTTCGCCGACAGCGTACAAGCCTTCGATATTGGTCTGGGCATTGACGTCCACTAAGACGCCGCCACAGGTGTAGTGGCAGGCGGGCACGACGGGAATCGGAGTTTTGGCGATATCCAGGCCATAACCCAAACAGGTTTCATAAATGTTCGGGAATTTTTTTCGGAGTTCATCGGCCGGAATATGCGTGGCATCCAGTACCACGTGTTTGTCGCCCGTTCGCTTCATTTCCATGTCAATCGCGCGTGCCACCACATCACGAGGGGCGAGGGAGGCCAAAGGATGATGGCGATTCATAAACTGCTCGCCTGCCAGGTTTTTTAAAATCGCCCCTTCGCCGCGCATCGCTTCCGTAATCAAAAAAGTGCGGGCACTGGGGTGATAAAGGCAGGTCGGGTGAAACTGAATGAATTCAAGATTTGCAACCTCAGCGCCTGCTCGGTGGGCCATCGCAATACCGTCGCCCGTCGAAGTATCGGGATTAGTGGTGTAGAGATAGACTTTTCCGGCGCCTCCGGTGGCGAGCACCGTGACATCCGCGCCGAAGGTCTCCACCTTGCCGGTGCGCGTGTTTAAAATGTAAGCGCCTAAACAGCGGCCGGGGCGGCGCCATCTCTTGAGCAACTTACCCTCGGTAATGAGGTCTACGCCGATGTAGTGTTCCAAAAGACGGATATTGGGTGTTCGATAGACTTGGTCCAAAAGGGCTTTTTCGATGGCCCAGCCCGTGAGGTCATCGGCGTGTAAGATGCGACGTTGGCCATGGCCGCCCTCGCGGTGGAGTGAAAAATCATTCGAGGCCAGCTTGGTGAACGCCACTCCCAGTTCAATCAACTCCTGAACGCGCGCGGGTCCTTCGCGGACGCAAACATCGACAATGTCCGCATGGCAAAGACCGGCTCCCGCCACGAGAGTGTCCTGGTGATGTTCCTCAAAACTGTCTTGTTTGGACCAAACCGATGCGATGCCACCTTGGGCATAGCGGGTGGCTCCTTCGGTGGCCTCTGTTTTCGCAACGAGTGTCACTTCTATGGCGTTCGGAAGAGCCTTTGCAAACTTTAAAGCAGCGCTCAGCCCGGCAATGCCGGTGCCTAGGATCAAAACCCGAGATTGTGGAGATTCCAGCGTCATAACGATTGTGTCTATGCTACCATAAACGGAGCAGAATGGGGGCCGGAAATGGAAAGACGGTCAACGGCAGGAATACCGAGATTTTGGACACTTTTGGTTTTTGCGACCATTCCGGTGGTGGCGGCCGCAGGTACGGCATTGTGGTTGGGGGTGCGGATCGCCGACGAACCCCGGCAGGAAACCGCTCGATTAGGGACCGAGGAGGTCATCGCTCAGGATCGGCTTTTGGTCGATGCTGTTTGGAGCGCGATCGAAACAGTCAAAACGCAGGCTTTGGCTTTGTGGCAAATCAGGCAACTTCAAGCCCGTCTGGGGGTTCCTGCGGCAATTCCTGAGGGACGTGTTTTGCATTGGGCCGAAATCGAGGTTCAAGCGGACTCCTTGGGAGCCGTCAAGCAGACGGTGGCTAATCCGTCTTTACGGCTGGGGGCGGTCGGCTCGGATGCCGCGCAGTTTGAAAAAGATTATCTAGAAAATACGCTAAAACAGGTTCATTTGGATGAAATCCGTGAAAACGGCGTTGGTTTCGTGCGGGTCAAGCAAGATCCCGCTCGACGTCCCGAGTGGTTGGGAATGGCGTTTCTGGCCTCAGAGACGAGTTTGGTCTTAGTTCTAGTGGATCCGGTGGAGGCGATGCCGATTTTTCGAAGATGGACTACGCGGAGTGAGGGCGGAAATTTGCGCGGTTATCTCGTTGCTGCAGACGGCGCGGTGTTAGCCCATTCGCAAAGATCCTATGTTTCCGCGAATTTCGCGGCAACCCAGGTTTTTCAAGAGGGGGTCCGAAATCTTCTTTCTGGACGCGTGGTGAGCGGCGCGGGCACTTATAAGGGCATTGATGGAATGCTGGTGAGCGTGGCTTACGCGCGTCCGGGGTCATTACCCGTGGCTGCCGTGGTGGAGCGGGTCTTGCCAGCGCCCTTGCCTTCGTTGTTCAATGCGCCCCTTCAGAGGATATCTCACGCGCCGATTGAGATTTTGGCGGCTTTTGGCTTATTGGGAGTGGTTTGGATTGCGACCGCTCTGGGTATTTGGATGCTTTTGAGAGGGGTTATTCGTCAAGAGGGCGTAGCACCAGATTTAGAGGCTGAACCGCGAGTCGGGTCGCCCGAACGACGTGAACTACCTCCCGAATTCGGTGAGGATCTCGAAGATCAATTTGTGCGGGATGTTATTTTTGCGACAAAAACATCTGGATCTGAGCTGGGGGGGGCTGTCATACCCTTGATCAAGGCGAGAAATCTTGCTTATAAGGCGGCCGCGGTCGCCGGGGCTCCGGCCTTGTTTTTTGGGTATTTGCCGGCTTCGAGTTCAGCAGTGCTTCAGGCTCAATCTGGGTTTGAGCCGGGGGAACAGCTGGATGTTCGGGGGATGTCTTTTCCGGTGAGTTCAGTTATGTTGGAGAGGGTTGCCAGGTACCGGCGCGAAGGTCGAACCGCCTCGTTGTCGGATGATCCGGGTTTGGCGTTGCTTTTGGCTAAGCGTTTAGCGAGTCCTTGTTGTGACGCTTGGCCAGTGACTGATGTGGAGGGAGCCTTGCTGGGAATTTTGGTGGTTCCTCGTAAGGGGGTACACACCATCCTCCACTCGTCGCCAACGGCCCACGATCCAGTCCTGGGTACCAGTACGGAAGTTTTGCATGTCTAGTCGAAGTTCGATCGACAAAAGTCGTATTCATCGGTACCGGAATTTTGGGGCTGCGCAAGATGACGTCGTCGCTCCCCGCGCGGTTCTCGAGCTGGATGGGAAAGCTCTTCAAAATAACTACAAAGCCATCTGTGACCTGGTGCCCGATCAGGCGATTTTACCCATGGTCAAGGCAGATGCCTATGGGCATGGCGCGGATTGGGCGGCCGGTCTATTGACGGGGTTTTCGCGTCTTTTCGGTTTTGGCGTGGCCACGCTCGAGGAGGGGGCGGCCTTGCGTGCGGTTTTGGGGGTACGAGGTCGGCGCATTCGGATTGTCGTTTTCTCTGGAGCGATCCCTTGGACCGAGCAAAAAGGTCATTATTGTGAGACGCATGGCCTGACTCCTGTGATTGCGGATGACGACGATTGGAAGGCCTTTGTGACGCAGCAATGGCCTGGCAGGATTTCTTATCAAATCAAATTCAATACCGGGATGAATCGGCTGGGTTTGAGTCCGTCGATGGTTCGAGTCGTGATTAAAGGACTTCAGGGGTTGCCACCGGAAGCTCATCCCGAGGCGGTCTTGACCCATATGGCGATGAGTGAAACGCCAGACTCTAGGCTGAGTCAAATGCAGCTCGAGCGATTTATTGCGATTAAATCCGAACTGACTACGGCCTTTCCCGCGACCTTGTTTCATTTGGCCAATAGCGGGGCGATATGGAATCAAAAGCGCTTTGGCCTCAGTGGTTTAACTGACATTGTGCGTCCCGGCCTAGCCCTTTACGGCGTGGCTCCTTGGGCCGATGCTCCTTCGCGGGGTTTGTTACCTGTGATGACTTTTAAGGCGCGAGTGGTGGCGCATCATTTGCTCAAGCCGGGAGAAAGTATTGGCTATGGAGCGACTTACAAAGTTTCTTCCAAAGCCACTGAAACGGTTTCGGCCGCGATTCTTTCGGCCGGTTATGCGGACGGGATTCAGCGGATGCTTTCTAATCAGGGCTACGCGTGGTTAAATGGGCGCTCGACTCGTTTTTTAGGAATGGTGAGTATGGATCTTTCGGCGGTGGTCGCAGTGCCCTTCACGCGAGTGGGGGATATGGCTGAAATCATTGGCCCCCATGTTGATCTTTGGGCGCAGTCCAGGGCGGCCGGAACTATTCCCTATGAGCTTTTGACGTCTTTATCGGCACGGGTACAAAGAACTTATGTCTAATGCGGTTACTAACAACATTCGGTTTGAAAACGTCCATAAATCCTTTCGAGATGGGCGCGATAAAGTTCTCCGGGGGATTGATCTGGAACTTCCAGCGGGGCAATTGACCTATATTTTGGGTTCTTCGGGCGCGGGCAAGTCCGTCATGATTAAGCATATTTTGGGGCTTTTGCACCCCGATCAAGGGCGGGTTTTCGTAGCGGGGCAAGACATGTCCCGCTTGCGCGGCAGAGCTCGCTCGGCTTTTCGAAAAATATTTGGGATGCTTTTTCAAAATTCGGCCCTTTTTGATGACATGACGATTTACGAAAACGTGGCTTTTCCGTTGCGTGAACATACGACTCTGACGGAAGAGGAAATTCTCGAAAAGGTCACCAAAAACTTGACTATTTTGGGAATGCCCCGGGGCTATGACAAGTTTCCCAATGAACTTTCTGGCGGCATGAAAAAGCGAGTGGGCCTGGCGCGAGCCATTATTCGGGAACCTTCCGTTTTGCTTTATGACGAGCCGACGACAGGGCTAGATCCCGTGACTCGTACGACGGTGGACGAGCTGATTGAAACCCTTAAAAGGGAGCTCACACTCACCTCAGTGGTGATTAGTCACGATATTCCTTCCGCCTTGCTTTTGGCTGATCGAATTGCCTTCTTACATCAGGGGGAGATTGTATTTTGGGGAGTGCCCAAAGATTTCAGAAAATCCGAACATTCGGCGATTCAAGCATTTTTGAAAGCAGAAGAGCGAACTCTTCGCGCGTTTGAAGTTTAAATTCTCGCCGGCCCCAGGTAATCTAGAGTGAACATGGAGCAATGGTTGATTCGTACAGCAAGCGGTTTTGTGGCGGGACCCTACCCACGGCCGCAAATTATTGAGCTGATTCAGAGCGGAAAGCTGGGTCTGCAGGACGAGGTTTGTTGCGCAAATGGGTATTGGGTGTCTCTTCATGAGTATCAGGAAGTCGAGCGTCAGCTCGGCATTCGGATGCCTCGCGCGCCGGGCGACCCGGGTGAGGAAGAAGAGATCACTGAAACCCAAACCGAAAGTGTCAAAACTCAGACTGGCCTTCAACCCATTCTTTCTGCCTCCCTTCCAGGGACTCCCCGTTCCGGCGGGTCGTTGGCGCCGCAGGAGTTTGCGCCTCGAATGAGGGTGAGTCCCTCAATTGAAACACCTTCAATTTGGCGAGGATTAGCTTGGGTTTTGGTCGTGATGATTTGCGGGATTGTCGTGGCGGTGCTGAGAATTCTCAGGTCTTCGGCTTAAAGAGTTCGTAAAGTCTTCGAACAATGGCGGGGTCGTATTTGTGTCCTTCTTCGCCCACCGGGATATCGTCATAGATTTTTTGGATGGCTTGAAGCGGGCTCATAGGGGGGACTCCCTCACGGGGAGTAATCATGGAGACTAATTCATCGGCCAAGGCTAGAATCTGGGCTTCGGGGCGTATTTTCGTGCCGCGGAGTTTGTCGGGATAGCCGTTTCCATCGTAGCGTTCGTGGTGTTGAGCGACGATTTTTAGCACAATTTCAGGGATGACCATTTTTCGAGTTTGGATCAAATGGACCGAAATTTTGGGGTGCTGTTGATAGGTGGCGGTTTCTTCGGGGGTGCGGTTAATTTCGAATTTTGATTGAATTTCAGCCGGAATTTCGGAGATGCCGATGTCGTGAAGAAGTCCGGCCATAGCCAGGTTTTCAGGGTTACCGATGCCTAAAGCCATTGAAAACATCGCTGAGAAGGTCGCGACGTTCGAGGCCATGGTATAGATCGTGTTATCGCTCTGACTCAGTTGGATCATCTTCTCATACCAATTGGTGTCCGCACCCGAGACTGAGGATAAAATGTAAGCTTTGACGATCTCTTCGCAGTCTTTGACGACGGTCTTGCCTTTTTCGAAGCTCTGATCCGCGCTCGAATCCTGGAAAATATCGCTGATGAGTTCACGAACCGCGCCCGACATTCGATCGCGTTTTTCAGTCGCACTTAAGGTATTGGACTGTCCGAGATTTTTGAGTTGTTGCGCAGTCCATTGATAAAACTTTTCCATATCGTCGGCATTGATATGTAAATTTCCGACTTTATGTTTTTGAAATTTTTCGATGCGCTCAGCATCCAGTTGATCACCGGGATTGGTCATCCGGATATGTTTCTTGTTGGTCGGAAGGTAAATGTAGGTGTCAAAATCGAGCGCTTGCCCCGGCTGCATATCGACCAGTTTAACGGATCGATAGACTCGTGAGCCATCCAGGCGGGCGGTCATTTCCTGAAAGGTGGTCGTAAAGGTGGGAGAGTCCAAAGGGAGCAAAAATGCGTCGGTAAAACCGTTTTTGATGTAGTCCTTGCGGATAAAACCGGTGCGGTTGGTGGTGAGATAATAGATCGCGGTGTCGGGATAGGTCATGCGCAAAAACTGGGCGACTTCGTTGAGGGCAACGCCGGAAGGAGGGGGGCCACAAACAATGATTCGGACCGCCGCGGTCGCGTTCATTTCCATCAGCTTTTCAAGGTCGTTTTCCCATTGGGCAATAGCTCTCCCTTTGGCTGCGGCCGTTAGAACGCTTTCGGAGATGGAGTCTAGACCGAATGAGACGACTTGTGCGCTGCTGGTTTGATTCATCGATTCACTTAGGGGCGGCCGCCAAGAGTTTTACGTGCACTTGTTCGAGTTTTTGCTTCAAAATATCGGCCGTAAAGGGTTTGACCACATAGTTATTCACCCCCGCTTTGACGGCTTCTACAATCTGGTGTTGTTCTGCTTCGGCGGTGACTAAAACAAACGGTGTTTTGGCTTGCTTGGCATCCCCGCGAACCCGCTTGAGTAAATCCAGCCCGGAGCAATTGGGCATGTTCCAGTCTGAGATAATCAGCCCAAAAGGGGGGTTGGCTGAAATAATGGTTTGCCAGGCGAGGGCTCCGTCAGCGGCCTCGGTCAAATCGGTAAAGCCTAGTTCTCTGCAGACTTTTGAGACGAGCTTTCGCATCGTGAGCATATCATCAACGACGAGGATGCGGGTTTTTGGATCAAACATTTTCTCTTCCTTTCGTACCGGCCATGCGGGTCATGGGTACCCAGTAACTCTAACAATTTAATAATTTTTTTGAAATGCCTTTACGACAGGGATTTGGTTTCCATGCTAATTTCAATATGAAAGTCCCCTGCAGGAGTAACAAACGGCAAGACTATGACTTGTCCTGAACCAATATAACTGGTCTGCAAGGATTCGCCCCGAATGACTGTCGGGATAGCCTTTTGAATGGTGTACCCTTGCTTGTTCAGAATGGCCTTTGCGCTTCCAAAGATAATATTGAGCAGCTCGGCCGCGCCATCCTGGAGTTCCTGGGTGATTTCGGTGTATTTTTCGCCCAGCATATTGCTCATTAAAGTCAAGTAAACGACCGCAGGAAAGCAAATTGTGATATTTCCTGCAAAAGTTTCACTGGTGAGGCCAATGACTCCGGCGATCTCAAATTTGGGTTGTGGCTGAGTTCCTTTGATAAACGGCTTGGCGTGGGTTGCCTCCAATTGACACTGAATCTTTAAGGTGTTTAGTGTTCCATCGATAAAAGGTTTGAAGAAATTGACATCCAGTTGCGGCATCACCTGAGTCCTTTCCGTATGATGTAGATTTTAAATACTTTTTCAAAAAAAAGTGTATTTTTCGTACGTAGGGTAAAGATTTAAGTCCCTTGCCTTCACACAGTTATTTTTTTGTCGGAGGGGAGGGAGACAAGACAAAGAAAAGGTCGGTCAGCGGCGGCTCGAACCCCAAAACCACAGATTGGTTTTGGTGGTTGGGAGCGACGCCATTGAGGATGTCAAGGATCTGACGTTTTCGGTGATGGAGTTCAGATTTCCAGATGGGATGATCGACTTCGACGCATAGCACAGAGTCTTGCACTCGGATAGCGCGAGAGTGTTTGGCAATCGCCGGGCCTACCGCTTTGTCCCAGCGGCCCAGCGCTTGAGCTTCGTCCATTCGGCGGGTTAGCAAAGGGTAACGCGCGCCCGCCTTTTTTAGGATATCTAAAAGGCGATCAAAGGCCATAAAAGCAGGTGAGATGGGCTTGCATTATTGAGTTCACTCTGATGATGATCATCATGAAAAAATAGGAAAGAAAATGAGATTCCTTTTAAATTTCTTTATTACTGTGCTGGTTTTAGGGAACCTTGTGGGATGCGGCTACGCCTTTCAAGGAACTAAAAATGAGCTTTTGACAAAAGAGCATGTATCTACCATCTATGTGAAACCATTAACAAATAGTACTTATCAACCCGGGGTAGAAAACGTTGTCTATAACGCATTGGTCCGCATTTTATTGGCTCATGGTCAGGTGCGTGTCGTCAATAAACCGGAGCAAGCCGATGCGATTTTGTCAGGGTCAGTGGGGACCGCTCAGTATTCTGTGTTAGCTCCGACTCCGGTAGGGACCTATGGGCAACCCATCAATTATGGCTTTGGTGGCCCAACCACGTCTTTGGCTGAGTTACCCATAGCATCCGGTTATACGGCGAGCTTGGGCTGCAGCTTTGCTTTAACTCGGGTCAAGGTGCTTCCGGGAATGATAACGGCATCTCTTTGGTCGGGGTCTTTTTCAAAAGATAAGCCATTTCCGGGTTCAAATCATATAGACGTTCCCGGAACAACCTCCGCTCTCATTAACGCGAGTGAGTTTGATCGTGCGGTGGGCGAGCTTGCAGTCAGTATGATGGAGGACGTTCATGAATCGATGTTGGCGCGATTCTGACGGAGGGCACACCCATGCCTAAGATGGATCCCAAACAAGTTCAAAAAGAGTTGGATTCGGGGCTGCTTTGGCCGGTTTATTGGCTTTACGGATCCGAGCGGATGAAGTCACGTGAAGTGTTGAGCCGGATTCGAAAGGTGGCTCTCGGTGAAACCATCCAAGTGTTTTGCGCAGAAACCCTTTTAGAGGGCGCGGAGGTGGATGTACCCACGATTTTAGATGCAGCTCTGAGTCCTTCGTTAGGTGGGGGGGTGCGCTTGATCGTCGTGCGGGATGCCCACCTGGTTAAGGAATCTGAAGACTTAGTCCCTCTCTTGGGCGTTAAGGCCAAAGCCGAGCAACTCATGAGCGTGGTCGTGTTTTTGTCCAAAGACTTGGACGGCCGCAAAAAATTCTCGAAAACTCTGGTGGAAAAAGCCGCCGTGGTAAGTTGTGAAGAAGTGGGCGAGGCGGAGCGCGAAGCTTGGATTCAATATCTTGCTAAGAAGAAGGGGCTTCAGCTTGCACCCGAATCCAGCGCGCAGCTCAGTACCTTGGATCCTTGGTCTTTGGATATTGTCGATCAGGAGCTCGAGAAACTCGCACTTTCGCAACTCGGGGGCGGGGGCACTGAGGTTCTGTTGGTGGATGATTTGAGTTTTGGGGCGAGGGGCGGCGCAGATGCGTTTTTGGACGCGTTTTTTCACAAAAATTTGAAGCAGGCTATGGAACGCGTGGCGTCCTTTGCGGATCAGCCTGATGAAGCGTTGCCGCTTTTGGGGCTTTTTTCGTGGAATGTCCGGCAATTGGCTTTGATTGTTTATGATCAGCAGCAAGGGTCCCGTTCTGCGCGGATGAATCCCTATCTGGCGGAGCGTTTTAAGCGTTGGGCTCCACGTTGGACCTTAGATGAAGTGTGCGAGCTTCAGCATCGATTGGCTGAGGTCGATTTTGGTTTTAAACAGACACCGTTGCTTCCGCTGGGGTTGTGGAGTGGCTTAGTGCAGGAGTTTTGTAAGGTTTCCCCTGTGTTAAATAGGACACATTGACTCGGTTGAGCGATCTGCTAATCTTTTATCTCCCGGATACCGATCTGAAGTAAGGATGGAAAGCATGGGGATGGTTTTGATGAGTCGCATTCGCGGTCTGGCGGGCATAAAAAGCCTGTTGTCTGGCTGCGCGATCATCCTTTTTACGGCGACGACCGCCTGGGCCAATGAAAAAGGAGCTTCAGATCCCGCGACTTTCCTGAGTCGCTGGTGGGGTGGTCATGAAATCGAACGTCAAGGTCCTAACGGTAAATACTCCGGCCAATTATTCCAACGCTTTGTTTGGATCGACAACCAACCCGCGTTCAACATCGGTAGCATTATTTCATTCCGTTTTCCCAAGGCGGGCCTTCCAAAAGGAGCTGACGGAAAACCCGTCTTCGATCGCAAAGAAATCGCCGAAACGATTCGCCAAGCGATGGGCTTTAAAGCCTGGAATCAACGAAAACAAAAAGATGCGTCGGTGTATGAAGCCGAGTGGGCAGCCGTGAATCGCTCGATGCGTGTGTATATCTGGGAAACCAGCGAAACGTATGCCTACTCGATTGCGACCTACCGGCCTGCCTTTGCCGAAACCTTTGCCCTTGAATCCGAATGGATTCAGCGCCACCTCGCCAATGCCATGGACAAACCGCGCCCGTGGATGGAGAAGTGGCTTCGTAACCCCGAGACGCGCGTTGTATCGAGTGCCGAAAACTCGTCCCCCTCGTCTCTATGGACCAGTTTTCTATTCTCCTCCTGGGCTTCGTTCGAGTTCTTTCAATCGGCGAATGCCGGACCCTGTGCGAGCTGTACCGTTGGCGTAGATCCCCCGGGTTGCTGGGCCGCCGCGGCAAGCTGCCATGAAGGTGCTTTTATGGGGCAACTCGGTGCACTGGGGTCTGCGGGTGGTGATATGGCCACTGCCATCAATGGCGTCAATGGTCATGCATCGCAGGGGGTTGATGATTGGCAGCAAACAAATGCAGAAGTCACAAAATCCAATGCGAATTGGGCCGCCACCAATCGCCAACTGGTGGATGCTAATAAGAACGCGCAGGATTTTAATTTTCAGTTTAAACGCACCAACGATCTCATGGAAAAATTCATGGATCCCGCTAACGCTTTCGCGTTCGCTGCGTCCGCCGCCGCCGGAGCGACGCTGGGTGCGCTCGCTGTCAACATGGCGGTTCAGGGACTGAGCGAGGCAGGCGGCGCCATTTACGAGGCGATTACCCACGAGAAGGATAAGGCAAAACGCCTGGAAGCTTTTCAAAAGGCCCGCGAAATTTTCGAAAAATCGAATTTAGCGGCTAAAGAACTCGAAAAGACCATCGATAACATGATGGAATGGCGCAAGATCGGCAAGGGCTTTAGCCTCTCCCGTGAAGAAGTCATCAGTAAGCTCGGCACCGAAACCGAATTGCTTCGCGGAGATATTGTTATCAACACTGAGCGTCGAAACCAGGCCCTGAGGGCCGGGGATAGAGCTTGTGCCGAAGAATTATCGGGAACTATTAATCAAATTAATCGCAAGATCAGGGAATACGAAGACATTGGCAAAGCGCTTGACGGTGTTTTCGGAGATCAGGCGTTTTGTGAAGGACTCCTGGATAAATTGCGCGCTATCCGAAAGACGGAAGGGGCACTCGAAGATGCCCGAAAGATCATCATAGGTGCCGAAACCTCATTCATGGAGGACCGCCATAACGAGTTTGTCAAGGGCAGTAAAGATATCCATGATACTGCCAAGGCGTCCCATTTTGCGAGTTACCAAAAAGCACGTGAAAACCGGATTAACTTTGCCGAGGAAAACCGCGATCATGAATTGGAGGCCATCCAGAAAATCGTGGATCGCGAAATCAATAACTGCGTTGTAGATATTGATGAAGGAAAAATCTGTGATCGTTTTGATCGAGACGCCGCAATCGATATGGGGGAGCGTCGTCGCCAAATGACCCTCGAGCAAAAAAATCCAAATACTTCATTGGATCGCCGTCTTTATCTTGAATCTTACAGCGACTACCTGGTTCGTTGGGAGAAATGGCAGTCGTCCCAGCGCGAGCAGTGCCAGCAAAAAAACGGAGCGACGATCGGGGGACAGATCCCTGTTTTTGCGGCTTTAGTTCGAGGCCGAAAATCCTATCGAAATTGGTGCGAAAACTACCTCAACGGACGCCGCCCCTTTATTGATTTAGGTAAACGCAAAGTTGATGTCAGGAACGCGTATGACGAAGCAGTGCTGTCGGCCGAGAAAGAATACGCCTCCGCGGCTCGTGTCAAAGACGCGCTCGCTCCGCACAACCTGACCCATGAGAAAGCACTCAACGCCTGGGCAGAATGGTTTAGGACCGTCCGAAACGAACAGGCCTGCCTAGTTTCAGAGGCCGCCTGCGATGCTGACTCTGAAGTCGATGAGGCATCTTTGGTGAGCCGGTATAAAAGTCTAGCTAAAAAGGCCTCTCAAATTGAAAAAGTCTGCCAGCAGTTTAAAGTGACTCCCGGCTACCGGACCAACTAAGATCAATAGGGTTTACATCGCCTCGCGGTGCAGGCGATCCAAAATTTCGCGATAAAATTTGAGGTAATCCAGACCTCGCGTATGACCCATAAATTGGCCAATCTGCGCATAATGATCGCCGCGGTAGGTGCAGATGTGCGTGCCCCACGTGGCCGAGTGCACTGACACAAAGCCGTCGTTATCGCCTTCGAGTTTGCGCAAAAGGTGGTAGGGACCCCAGAAAATCGGAAGCGAATGTTGAACAAAGGTTTTGGGGATCGCACTGGTGGCGCTGAAGTAAGCTACGCCGGGGACATCGGGCATTTGCGAGGACCAGACTTCGGCATTGTACTGGGTGGTCAGTTGCTTGAGTCCGTCGTTGCTCAAGCCCAGATGGTGCAAAAAGCGATTGGTCGCCGTCAGATTCTTTTGGCCTATGACGGCGGTCGCGATATCCCCCATCAGGGTGCCTCGGTGAGGGGTGCCAATACTCGTCACGCTGGCAATACGTTCTCCGAAGTCGAGTTGGGAGGTGACGTAGCGAGAGTCCAGGCCGCCCATACTGTGACCAATGAGATTGACCTTGCCCGCGGGAAAAGCTTTTTCAATCTGCGCCTTGAGCTGCTTGGCGCGAAATTCAATCGAGTGCCATAATGATAGTTTGGCGACCAGAAAGGGAATTTTTGCCTCTCTGAGAATCGCATGAAGCCCATAAAAATAGTCGAGTGGTCCCAGGGAGCTGCGGGATCCTAGTCCGTGGACCAAAACAATCGGGTGTTTGAGCGTGGGCGAATTTGACATCTAGCTAAGGATAACGCCTATTGGGGTGTGGTAATAGATAAATCATGACCACCAAAACTCGACGCCCCTTTGAGTTGCAAACTCCGTTTGAGCCCACCGGCGACCAGCCGGCGGCAATTAAACGTCTGGTGAAAGAACTGAAGGCCGGCAAGAGCGCGCAGGTTTTGCTGGGGGTCACGGGGTCGGGCAAAACTTTTACCATGGCCAATGTGATTGCGCAGCTGGGTCGACCGACGTTGATTTTGAGTCATAACAAAACGCTGGCGGCGCAGTTGTTTTCGGAGTTTCGGGAGTTTTTCCCGAAAAATGCGGTTGAGTATTTTGTGAGTTATTACGATTACTATCAACCCGAAGCCTATATTCCTTCGTCCGATACCTATATTGAAAAAGACTCCCAGATCAATGACGAGATCGATAAACTCAGGCACTCGGCGACCCGTTCTTTGTTAGAACGGGATGATGTGATTATCGTGTCCTCGATTTCGTGTATTTATGGTTTGGGCTCGCCCGAAGCCTACGAGGGTATGCTTTTGTATCTGGAAGTCGGGCGCGAGATGAAGCGCCAGGATGTGCTCAAGAAATTAATCGAAATTCAATACAAGCGCAACGACGTGGATTTTCACCGCGGCACGTTTCGCGTGCGGGGAGATGTGATTGAGATTTTTCCCGCTTACGAAGAAGAGCGGGCCATTCGCGTCGAATTTTTTGGGGATGAGATAGAGGCGATCTCGGAGGTCGATCCCTTGCGCGGGGTGCGCACGGCCAAACTGAATCGCGTGACGGTTTTTCCAGGGAGCCATTATGTGACGACCGTGGAAAATCGCAAGCGGGCGATTGAGACCGTTCGGGTGGAGTTGCGCGAGCATTTGGCGAGGCTCAATGAGAATGGAAGATTGGTCGAAGCGCAGCGGCTGACGCAACGGACACTTTTTGATCTGGAAATGATGGAAGAGCTGGGTTTTTGTCAGGGGATTGAAAACTATTCCAGGCACCTGACCGGACGGGCTCCGGGCGAGGCGCCGCCCACGTTGTTGGAATATTTTCCGAAGAAAGATTGGCTACTTATCGTGGACGAAAGTCACGTCTCGGTTCCTCAGATCGGGGGGATGTCGCGTGGCGACCGGGCTCGCAAGATGACGTTGGTGGAGCATGGGTTTCGGTTGCCATCGGCGCTAGATAATCGACCCCTGAATTTTGAGGAATGGGAACGCTCGCTCAATCAGACGCTCTATGTGTCGGCTACGCCAGGCGAATATGAATTAGGCAAAACCAACGGAGAAGTCGTCGAGCAGGTGATTCGACCTACGGGCCTTTTGGATCCTGAAGTCGAGGTCCGGCCCGCGACTTCGCAAGTCGACAACCTCTTGATCGAGATCCGCAAACGCGTGGGTAAAGGCGACCGGGTTTTGGTCACGGTCTTGACGAAGAAGTTGGCCGAGGATTTGACCCGCTATTATCAAGAGCAAGGCGTGCGCGTGAAATACCTGCATTCGGATATCGATACGCTGGAGCGGATTGAAATTTTGCGGGATTTACGTTTAGGCACTTTTGACGTTTTGGTCGGGATCAATTTACTTCGAGAGGGTTTGGATCTTCCCGAGGTTTCGTTAGTCGCTATTTTGGATGCGGACAAAGAGGGATTTTTGCGAAGTTTTCGCTCCCTGATTCAAACGATCGGCCGGGCGGCTCGAAATATTGATGGTTATGTCATTTTGTACGCGGATCGCATGACCGAGAGTATGCGCAAGGCGATTGACGAGACCAATCGACGTCGGGAGATTCAGCGGGAGTACAACCAAGTGCATGGCATCACCCCTCAGACGATTCGAAAGGCGATTCCGGCGCCGATGACGCTGGGGGGGGCGGGGGGGGATGAAGAGACGCGGGATTCTTCGGGTCGGATGGACACAGCCGCCTTAGCCAAAAGGGCTTTGAGAACTGGGGCAGGATCGGGATTTGGGGAGAGTAATCGGCTTTTGCGGGCCGCGGAGAGTGAGCTTGATCTTTTGGATGGCGCCGCTCAGTTAGCGCAAATTCAAGAAGCGGCCGGGGATTATTTTGAATCAGCCGCCAAGTTAGCGCAGACCATTACTCGGATGGAGACCGACATGAAGGATGCCGCGCGAGCCATGCAGTTTGAGAAAGCGGCGGAACTTCGAGATCGGCTCAAGCGGCTAAAAATGCTCAGTCTTGGGCTTTGAAAAATTTATTAAAGGCTTCGTTTGAAAGTTCTTCCAAGAATCTCAAGCGCGGCGGGAGGTGGGCCGCTTCGGTTTTGCTTTCCGCAGTGACGGTGCGTTCGGCCTCGGCAACCCCACTTCGGCGGTCCGGATTCTTTGGGTCCGTGTGTTCAAAATCGAGCTGCACTTGAACTTTAGCTGAAAGCGATTTGACCTTGAAAAGCCGCTGGGTTTTGCCTTCTTTTTCACCCCGCTCGGCGGCAAGCTGGCTATCGTAGAGCTCTTCGCTCGAATAGCCGTCTTTTTGCTCGGCACTAAACTGGAGCACCTTGGCCTTGAGCGCGTAATCAGCCCCCGCGCGGCGAGCAATGCCCACCCAATCAGTAGGATCTTGCTCCGTAGCCGTGCGCGCCTGATTGATCTCTTGTTTTGGAATAATTTCAAAGCTGCCCCGTTGAACCAATTGGTTGATCAGGGCGACCTCGACGACCGCGCGAGCCGTGGCTTCGCCTTCAATTTCGATTAAGGCTACTTTTTTGCCCTCTAATTCCGAGAGGACTGGCTTTTTCTTGGCGGCATGCGAGCACCCCGTAGCCGCCAGGCCAACGATGAGGGAAAAAAAGCCAACTGCCTTGCTCAACTTACATCGATTGAAGCACACCGGCGTAGATCAGGATCTTGAGGTCGGTGCGAAAGATGACTTCAATTTTATTGGGATAAATGAGTTTGCCCACAATGCCTTCGCCAAACGAAGGGTGATTGAGCTTGTCCCCTAAAAGAAAATGCCCTTTGGTGGAGTAGCTCTTGAGTGGGGTATCTTTATGAGACGCCATCAGCTTTTCCCATTCGACTTCGATGGAGTGGCTGACAGATTCTTCAGACTCTTTCTTTTTGCTGGCTCGCTTCGCTTTTGGGGCTGCAGTCGGCGTGTCAATACCCTTGGGAGCCTTGTAAGCATGCTCTTTTTTGCATGTGTAGCATTGCACTTTAGCGATTCGATCGCCTTTCATAGCTACAATCACAGAATTGAGGTCCATCTTGCAGGTTGTGCAGTAAGCGATCGTCTCGGAGGCTACGGCGGTGGTGCCAGCTTTTGTGGGCATGAATTTCTCCTTAAATGCTTTTTGTGGTTATAGTGGAGTGGGATGGAAAATCAACAGAGTTCTGTACTTACTGCTCATCTTAGTGCGCTTAGGGCTGAACTTTTGGTGAAAGCCAAGGATACGACGACCTCTCCGGGCGTTTATTTGATGAAAGATGCCTCTGGAATCATCGTCTACGTCGGAAAAGCTAAAAACCTGACAAATAGGGTAAGTCAATATTTTCAGCCAGCGCCTCATTTGATTCCTCGAACTGAGATGATGGTTAACCGAGTTGATCGTTTCGAAGTTATTTTGACCGGTACTGAGGCTGAGGCTTTGATTCTTGAAGCGACCCTCATCAAGAAACACAAACCCAAGTTTAACGTCAGGCTCAAAGACGACAAGGCTTATCCTTATCTCAAAATTCAGGTTCAGGATTCTTATCCTCGGATTGAGTGGACGCGGCGGCCCCAAAACGACGGCGCGCGCTATTTTGGCCCGTTTCCATCGGCGTGGTCGGCTCGTCAGGTGATGGAACTCTTGAACGAAACCTTTAAGCTACGGGATTGTTCGGATAATACGTTTCGGCATCGTTCTCGACCTTGCATCTTGTTTCAAATTGGCAAATGCTCAGGCGCTTGTGTCAGGCAAGTGAGTGAGTCCGATTATCAGGAGGCGATTGCAAAGGTCGTCGGTATTTTGGAAGGTAAGCCCGATCAGATGGATCGACTGGTTCATGAATTGCGTCAGGGAATGGAGGACGCGGCTGAACACGAAGAGTACGAGCTTGCGGCCGAGTACCGCGATCAAATCCGTAATTTAATGATTGTGACCGAAACCCAAGCAGTCGATGAAGCAGGATCCCGTCGTGATCGGGATGTGATGGCACTTGCGCGGCAAGGTGATTTCGCCCACGGAACATTATTGCGGGTCCGGCAGGGAAGAATGGTCGCGGTTCAACATTTTCAGCTGCAAAACACGGATCCCTCGCTCACGGATGCCGCGGTTCTTTCAGAGTTTGTGTCGCAGTATTATGCTTCGATTGCCGAGGGAGGCGGGGAGGATGCGAGTTTGCCGCCCGAGGTTTTGGTTCCTATGGCGCCGGATGAGTCCGAATGGTTTGAGCGGACCTTTGGCGTTGCGCTGAAAGTGGCCGAAAATCCCAAGGATGAGCAATTGCTCCAGGTCGCGCAGGCTAATGCCCGCTATGCTCTGGAGCAGGCCTTGAAAAAGGCCGAAGGACATGGCTTGGTGGCGCTCCAAGAAGTCCAAGAAAAGCTCCATCTGCCCCAGTTCCCGCATCGCATCGAATGTTATGATATTTCAAATACGCAGGGCGAAGAGTCGGTGGCTTCGCGCGTGGTGTTTATCGACGGCGCGCCCGATAAAAATCTTTATCGTCGGTATAAAATTAAAACGGTTCAAGGCTCCAACGATTTTGCGATGATGCGCGAGGTTTTGGATCGGCGTTTTTCGAACGACACAACTTTGCCGGACTTAGTGGTCGTCGATGGGGGTAAGGGACAGCTTTCGCAAGCCGTGGCTATTTTATCCGAACTCAATATCCAGGGCGTGAGCGTGGTGGGCCTGGCAAAGGCGCGCACCGAAAGCGATTTTCAGGCCACTGAGGTGAAGTCGTCGCAAGAGCGCATTTTTATTCCGAATCGCAAGAACCCAGTGCCACTCCTCCCTCATACTGCGGCGTACAAATTGCTGACCCATGTGCGGGACGAGGCGCATCGCTTTGCTATCACTTATCACAGGCTTCTGCGAGGTAAGCGAAGTCTGGGGTAAGTGGATCGCGCTATTTATTCAAAAATGCTTTGAGGAGTTCAATGGGCAACGGAATAATGGTGTGCGTATTGGTTTCGCTCGCGATTTCGGTAATCGTTTGAAGATAGCGAAGTTGTAAACTCATGGGCGCGCGCTCCATGACCATCGCGGCTTGCGAGAGCTTTTCGGAAGCTTGGAGTTCACCTTCGGCGGCGATGATTTTAGCGCGTCGTTCGCGTTCGGCCTCAGCTTGGCGGGCCATCGCACGTTGCATTTCGACGGGAAGGTCAATTTGTTTGACCTCGACGTTGGCCACTTTGACGCCCCAGCCTTCAGTCTGGGCATCTAAGATGGATTGCAGGCGGTGATTGATCGAATCACGGGAGGAGAGCAATTCGTCCAGCTCGACTTGGCCGAGTACGGATCGCAAAGTGGTCTGCGCCAACTTGGAGGTCGCCATGAGGTAGTTTTCAACTTCAACTACAGCGCGATTGGGATCCACGACTTTGAAATAAACGACAGCGTTGACCTTAATCGTGACGTTGTCGCGCGAAATGACATCTTGAGGCGGAACATCCATGGTGATGGTGCGCAAATCCACGCGCACCATGCGATCGACAATGGGAATGAGGATAATCAAGCCAGGCCCCTTGGCTCCGATGATGCGTCCCAGTCTGAAAATCACGCCGCGTTCATATTCATTGAGAACTTTAACGCTGAGGAAGAGGAAGAGACCCATCAGGATGACTAAGAATAAAAAACCACCGGAAAGAAGTTCCATTGGACATTAACCTTTCTGAGAAGTGCGGGAGGGGAGCCGAGGGGAGGGTAGAGTGAGGCCGAGTTCGCGAGCGACCGCTTGAAGGTCAGACCAGGCTTCGCGTTTAGATTCGGGATGACGAAGAAGATCAGCGGGATGAAAAGTGGGCATGATCTGAGGGCTCTGCTGCTTGCCTTGAAAGGGATGAAACCGGCCCCTCAGGTCTGAGAGCGGGGTTTCAGTTTTTAAAAGAGCCTGGGTAGCCGCTTGGCCCAATGTGACAATGACTTGGACTTGCGAGGAGGGAATGTTCTCGGGAAGACAGTCACAGATATGAACCTGACTGAGATCGAGTCCCATAGCGCTGATCATTTTTTTGAGGAGGTCGCTTGCAGGATATTCACCCACAAAAATGAGGCGGGCTTCGGTAGCAGCGGTTGTGGCGGTTGTACCGATAGGACGAGCCATGACCAAAGTTCGATCAGGCAGAAAGCCTTTCCAGGTAGTTTGGGCGCACATGATGGGGACTATCGATGATTTGAGCGGGAAAGTCTACTGGAGTCGATGCATCGCTTGGCGTGCCTTGATACCACACTCGGGACAACGCGCGGACTCGTGCGTCAAGTTTCTGACGAAATCCGTCGTATGGGTGAAGTGGAGATTAGCACCGCAAATGGCGCAGTGTGTGTAGCGGGCGACTACGTCCTTTGCGGTGCCAAAAATGGGCGAGAGTCCGGCGATCTCAGAAGCGGTTGAGTCATTGCTCATGGGTTCCTTTCTCTCGTTCATCTCGAATCTCCTTAGTTTTGCTCTCAGAGGGCCCCGTTGTGGTTGTGGAACCGATCTGACAATGAACTCATCGGTGTTGGGCGAATTCTCTAAACGGGAAAAATTTGCTGCCTTGGCGTGAGGATCATTGACTCCCTTGGGCGAGGTTTCGTAGCGTTGAGGGATGAGGTTTTTTCAGTGGCTTTGGAATACTGGGGTTGTTGGGGGTGGGGTTTTAGGCTTTGGGCTCATGGTTTCAGCGGGTTGCACGAGTCATAAAGACATCTGGATTTATACGAGTCTTTCAAAGGAAGTGATTGCCGAGATGGCGGAGCCGTTGCAGGCCTCCGTTCCCGAGGCAAACGTCAAATGGTATCAAAGTGCGAGCGAAAACGTGGCCAATCGTCTCAGTACGGAGATGGAGAGTGGCAAAGTCAAAGCGGACCTGGTGCTCACGAGCGATCCCTTTTGGTTTTTTGAGATGAAAAAGCGCGGCAGACTCCTTCCCTATGAAAGTCCCTCTGCCCAAACGGTATTGCCGTCCTTTCAAGATCCCGAGCATATGTTTTCGGTGGTCCGTGTTCCCGTGATGGTGCTTGCCTATAATCCCAAGGCGATTTCGGCTTCCGATATCCCTGAGCGTTGGAAAGACCTGACCCATAGTCGCTTTCAAGCTAAGGCCTCGATGGGAAGTCCTCTGGAGTCGGTTTCAAATTTTGGCGTGGTTGCGGTTCTCTCGCAGCTCTATGGCTGGGAATATTTTGCCGAGCTTCGAAAGCGAGATGTCGTCGCGGAAGGGTCCCATACCTCGGTGCTCACACGCATTGAAACGGGTGAGCGTCCCGTGGGTGTTTTGCCCTTGGATGCGGTTTTGCGGGCGGGCGGACAACGTAAGGTCCTGCCGATTTTTCCGGCGGATGGCGTGATCCCGATTCCGGGCCTAATCGCGATTTTGCGGGAGACGGACCACCCGCAGACGACTCAAAAGATTTATGATTGGTTTTTTTCGATTCAAGCGCAAAGCGCGATCGTGCGGGGCGGAATGTATTCGGCCTTGCCCAAAATGGCGGCCCCCGAAGGCGCCCCTGCGTGGGCTCAAATTCAGGCCAAATTAAGCCCGGCCGCACTCAACGTCCTTCACGGAATGGTGGCGGGGCGGGATCAAGCCCGTGCAAAGTTCTCGGAGGTGTTTCTCCACTAAAAAAGGTGCTCCGCACCTTTTGGTTGAGATCTGCGTCATTCCTTAGAATCCGCTGGCCTCAATGCACCCCCTGTCCCATAATTAGACTTGGGCCCCAAGATGGGGCCCTTCTAGGGACCTTTTTGAAAAGCATGAAGCTTCTTTTACTCTCCTGTTCTTTTACCGAAGTTTTCGGCCTCATTTGCAGTTCCGTTGCGTTAGCGGCGCTGAGTCCAGTGGGACCGACGCGTCCTCTCACCGGCGTGACTCAATATCCGGCCGAAATTCGCGTTCGCCTTGCTGAGGCCATGCCTAGTGTCCGTATCCGTGGCTTCGATCTAAAAATTTATGAAGTCCAACCTAGGAATGCCCCTTTGGCTAGCCGCCGCTTGGCCAGCGCGCCTGATCGGCAAAGCGATTGGGAGTTTCGCTGTCAAAAAGGCAACGTTCGCGGGACTTCCAAGGCCAAAATGCTCGATTTTCGCGATGGTGTGTCGATTGAGTCAGCCTCCGGTTTTGTGCACTTTCAGGGGCGCCCCTATCGGCAGGAAATTCAGATTCATGCCATCGGATCCTCCTGCGAAGTCGTCAATCACGTCGAAATCGAAAAATACCTCGATGGTTTGGTGAACTCCGAGTTCAGTGCGCGTTGGAACGAGGAGTCCGTGGGCGCGCAGGTCATTGCAGCGCGAACTTATGCACTTCACCAAGCGTTGGTGGCACGTGCGGATCTTGAGCGGCACTTTGACGTGGATGCCTCGACTCGGGATCAGGTTTATGATGGCTCGATCAAAGAGGATTTTCGCTCCTCTCGAAGTGTCAGGCGCACGCGGGGGCTGGTGCTGACGGTGGGAAGTGCCTCGCATCCTGAACCGCTCAAAGCGTTTTATCATTCGACTTGTGGGGGAGTGACTGAGCTTCCTGAGCATGTCTGGGGAAGAGGCTTTAAGGGGTTTCGGCATTCCGTTCGTTGCGGTTATTGTAATTCTTCGCCGGCCTTCAATTGGAAAGCCGAGATCGCGGGCTGGGAATTGGCGCAAGCTTTTCAAAAAGGGCTGTTTGGCGAAGGTCGCTCTCCGGCCTCGGCGCGCGTTTGGC
Organism: Bdellovibrionota bacterium FG-1; assembly: GCA_051382295.1. Taxonomy (GTDB): domain Bacteria; phylum Bdellovibrionota; class UBA1018; order UBA1018; family UBA1018; genus JBBCAW01. Next base: position 85,007 of record JBBCAW010000018.1, read on the forward strand.
CTAAAGGTTGGCGGCAGGCGATTCGGGGGGGGCATTTGATCGCGTTGCGCGCGGATGGCAAGGATTTGCAAGGACGGGTGGATCAGGTGACTTCGGTTTGGCAGACCCCGCAGGGGCCGCTTTCCCTGCCTTTACGGGGGGCGAGTTTGCGCGATTGGATCGGCCCGACGCGTTTGAAAAGTGCGACTTTTCAGGTGGTTTCGCAGGGCGCGGGTGATTTTGGGCGTTGGACTTTTCAGGGGCGTGGCAACGGCCATGGTGTGGGAATGTGCCAGTGGGGCGCAAAAACCATGGGTGAGCAGGGCTTCAAAACTGCGACGATCCTCAAACACTATTATCCCGATGCGGTTTTGCGAAAGCTTTGGTAGAAGTCGCCTAAATCATCGAGGAGGTCAGGAGGTGATGGTGACGTCGCTTGAGGAATTCTTTGGAAAGTTTTTTAAATCAGAAGTGATGGCCAGCGGTTTGAAACTGTATGCGCAGGGCAAAGTTTCGGTGCCGGGGGCCTCTGACACCGCGATTCAGGGTTACGTGCGGACGTCGCCATTAGTAAGGGTCCATCTTTCAGCCGCTGAGATTGACAGCGAATCATTCGTGGCCGAATGCTCCTGTCCTTTGGCTAAGAAGAGTCAATTCTGTAAACACGTCTGGGCCACGCTTGTGTGCGTGGAGAAGAAATACCCCGACTTCCTGAGCGCGAAACGAAACATCGAAAAACCTGACCCCGCCTCCGGCGTGAGGTCTGAAGCCGTGAATGCCCGGCAGGCCTCGGCGAAACTCAAGGCGGCGGAGTATCGAAAAGATCAATATCAGAAACAGAAATCGCGCGCAAAAGAGCGCAAACGGGAGAGTCGGGGGGGCGAAAAGTCGGTCTCCGTTTCATCGTTTCCACCAGAAATTGAAAGAGCCTTGGTCTATTTCTCGGACAATGGATTTCCGATGCCGCTGGGTCCTGATAAAGCCATCGTCAACGAAGCTAAGAAAAAATTGTCGCGAGTCTTTCATCCTGATAAGGGCGGGAGCAATGAAGAGATTGTTGCCCTCAATCTTAATTGCGAAGTACTTCTGTTGTTTTTACAGGACTAACGGAGCGAATTTGCCAGCTCCAGAAAGTCGATTGAAACTAAGGCGCCTGCGGGGTCGCCGCCTGGGCATAGAGGTCTTCGTACTGCACTCGTTTGAGCTTAGAAACACTGACTAAATAGGCAAATTCGGCGTTGACCGTGTCGAGGTCGGCTCGAAGTTCTTCTTGAAGGGCGTTGGTCAGATCTGTGAAGGAAATGAGTTGGCCAGTGCTCATGTCTTGCAACATGTGGTCGACGATGCTTTGTTGTAAATCCCTGGTTTTAAAGGCTAGGGATCGCAGCTGGATCGAATCCGTTAACTCGGTAGAGATGTTATCTACCTTTTGAAGAAGAATGGACTGGAGTTGCTGGCGTCGCAGGCCCATTTCTCGGATTTGGGATTGGCCGATGGCAATATAGGCGCCGAAGCCCAGCCCGATCGCTCCTGCATCTTCCCCGGTGGGATCCAGCCAATTGAAAAAACGTTCAGTGCGGCTTGTTTTGGCGTAACCGATGAGGGAGTCCATTTGTTTGAGTTCAAATGACTTTAAAAGCGCGACTTCCGAGATGAGCTTCGGATCGATCGTGATCGGGTGTTCAATGGAGAGGTCCGTATCCACCACGATGGATTGAATCGCCTGCGGATTGAAAAATCCGGCGACTTGCGCGAGATCGGTGAATTCTTCCTTAACTGTTTGCCCCAGTAAGAGAACCGCCTTATCCACCCCCAATAGAAGGGCATCGATCTTTTCCGTCGAGTGTTCCTTGATCAGGCCCAGTCTTTCCCTTTCCCAAATGATTTGCCGAATCGCCTGAATCCAATCGCGATTTTCGCCCATGCAAGCCAGGCTCTTGGTGTCGCGCGCAATCGTATAGGCGAGGCCCTCGGCGATATTGGCCGTGTCAGCCTTCATGAGGATCCAGGCCGCAGATTCGGCGGCAGACTTGAATCCGGCTTCTTTTGCGCGAAACCAACGAGTCGGGAGGAGGAACGGGGCCAAATCCCCGACAGACCGAATAATGGAGCTCCAACTGAATGAAACCAGGCCGAGTATCGTGTTGAGTGTAAAATGAGGAAGGAGGTTCAGGTGCGAGTTCAGCGCGGCCATGCGGGCCTGGACGACGTGCTCAAACTCGACCTGAGACGCGAAATTGCGATTCATGGCCTTGAGCATGAGTTCTGAGACTTTGTAGGGCGCCGGGGTTTCAAGGTGGGGCAGGACGGTAGGGTCGGCGCGATCCAGTAAAAATGAAATATCCGTGACTGCCCCCTCTGGGGCCCGTAAATCGAGATTGACCTCGCGGCCGTCAAAACAAACGCGCGTATGGGCATCCGCCCCGGTTTTGGCCGCGAGATTCACAAAACAGCTGTCGTTGGTCGAACGTAAAGGGGTGGGTGCCTGAGTTTGATGATTGAGCAGTGAGACTTGGCCGCGTGAGGTGACTTCAATCGTGTAACTCCAACGGCGTTTTCCATCGAGACTGTTTATACTGAGAAGCAGCGTGGATTGGGAAGAGGCCGTGGGGACTGCCAAGGTTCCGACTACGCGATCTTGCTCGGTTTTTCCGTTGGCCTTTTCCGTCACAAACCCCGAGTACTGCCCCGTGGCCGAGGCGAGATCGGAGACCCGGCAAGCTGAAAAAGTCAGGATGAGGGTCACCAAAACGGCGGTTAAACTCATGGTGTGGAGGGTTCTGGTTAATCTGTCCAATTTGTTCATTTGTGGTTGTGTAATACTTCAGAAAACCTACACTGCCAACTGAAAAGTAACTCACAATAGTTACCAAAGATAACTATTGTGATTGGCAATTAACCTGATAAAAGAGGGCCTCATGGCACAAGTGAAGCTTGCTCAGCATTTTATCGAGGTCATTCCGCG
>JBBCAW010000019.1:0-45361 GCA_051382295.1 Bdellovibrionota bacterium FG-1
GGGCTAAGCTGCGTAGACAATTTGGCTTGGAAAAAATCGTACGAATTGACCGCTTAGCCAGATCTCCCCGGCGGGGATCTTAGCCAGAAACTAGCCAACTCCAGTCATATCGGGTCATGTGGGATGCCGTAGGAACTGGGTAACTGCGCGAAAACTCTGTTAATGATTTCAAATAGAAAGCCCCGTTTGTCACCAAAAGGGGCCCGGAAAATGGTGGAGTCGAATTTCTCTTCGAGCTTCAAGCACAAGTCGAAGCTTCGCATTCTAGCCTGGAGCACGAACTGGTAGATTGCCCAGGCAGCGCCGAGAGCGCCAAAGAGAAATTTTAATAGGTCCATCGGAGTCGTCGGTAGAAAAGATGACATATTGTGTCATTCCTTATTGATGGGGGCACGCTCCTAATACGAGTCGGGAAAAATCGGAAAAACTATATGAGTTACACATAATTTGGCGTTCTATTGCGTGTCTTAGTTTGATGAACCTGATAGAAGCGTCAATAGGGTGCCAGACCCGACTGGGTTAGCGGCGGTTCGTCAAATTGGAGAATATTGCCGCGTGATTCAATACCTAGATCGTCAGCCGGAAGATTCGGTCAAAATCGCGCAGGGCGTAGCTATAACTATGTCTGCCTAAAGCGGCGAGGAGCTTACTGAAATTCGTATGGCCGAAACTGAGAATATTTCTAAGATTGCAAAAAAAGTTTCTGACGAGTTGTTCTCTGCTTTTGGCTGGGAAAGGGTCGGTCCAATTAACCAAAACTGGACTTGTGCTCAGCCCGAAGAGCACCAAACTGGCGCGAATACACATCCCTCGGATGTTGTCTTTCATTACGATGATCCTTATAAGAAGGGGTCTGTCTATGTCAGCGTTGATTTAAAGAGCTATGCAGCGGCATCCATTACGACTGCCAGTGTTGCGGGGGCGATCGCATCGCTCGGCAAGGCAACAACGTGTGCAAACCTTTCAGATAAGTTCACAAGTCTCTACGTTAGGAATTCGGAAACTGCACACTGGGAAGTTGTGGGGCTACTTTTTGTCTATAATCATGATGGTGAATTTGAAAAAAGTTTTTCAGCGCTCTCACAGCAAATTGCGGAAGTGAACTACGCCATTCCCCAAGATCGTCGGATGTTCCTGATGGGCCCAGATAAGATTTCCTATTTATACAATGTCGCTCTTGACCTGATTTATCTGAAAGGACGAGGGCAAATAGAAGGTGAGTACAAATTTTATTTTCCGGATTTAATCAATCTAAAGGCTAAGAATGATCGCGAGGCAGATGCAGCCACTTTGGAGTGGCTAACGGGACCATGGCAAATTATTAAGTCCGGAAAAAATACTCTCGTATATTTCGATCATGGCAGCCCGACCGTTGATGATTTCAAATACCTCTTGGACTTTTTGTTTAGATATCAACTTGTAGAACAGAAAAATAAGATTCAGGTACGCATGGTTCGATCTAGCTCTGATCAGAGTGATTCGGCAGCCATTTTTGACAAAGCGAAGGGGGAGTACGCCGCCGCTGTCCACCCTTTAGAAAAAGACGTTTTTCAGAAGCGATTGCAAGTTATCGGCTTTGAAAGAATCCCAACAAAAACTACTTTTTTTGATCATATTCAGATTGGAATGGAGCGATGAGCAAGAAAGTCCATTACCCAATTTATTTTGCTGAAGACAAAGATGTGTTCGATCTGCTGGCGTCTTCAAAGCGGATTTTTGATGATAACCGACTGATACAGATCGCACGGAAGCGCGGGATTATCTTGAGTGCATCTACTAGTCGAGATGATTTGGTTCAATACCTTTCCAGACTCACGTGGGGATGGTTACAAATTCAAGAACTTGTTGCATTAACTGAAAGTCGAGATCGAACTGAAAAAGTAGCGAACGAGACTGTCACGACGAAGCTTGAGGCCGCCAAACTGCAAGAGGCGGCTATCGCAGTTAAGAAGGAACGTAGCGAAAAAAGCGATGAAGTCTACAGCATCCATAAAGGTGATGATGACAAAGTAACTATCAAGGTTAGTTACACCGATTTTGAGCCGTCCAGAACGCGGCTAAGTCAGAGAGTTCAGAGAGACCTGCTGATGGAGATCGAAAAAACTGAAGACGGGTATGTATTTCGACACAACGCAAACGAACGTGGTCGAGAAATTGTTTCAAAGATTATCGAAAAACTACCACGTGAGTTAGAGGCGCCAGTGGTCCCTGAACGACTTAGTTTAGCTGGTATTAAAGATCCAGCTAAGCGAACAGAGTTTTTTCTGCATCTCATCCAAAATCTTCAAGGTTTCAAGTTGGTTAATGTCACTTCCGTCAGTGTTGATCGCGTAGCTGCCGAAGAGGACGATCATTCTAAGTTTGAAGCAGAACTAGGAAGTGGCTCATTAGTGGATCAGGATGATTTTGAGAGCGAGGGGTCTACTCCGGATGAAAACGCCGAAGAGACGGTGGAAGAAACCGCCGCAATGCTTAGTGTCGTGCGGAAAGTGGCGCTCCATGGAGAGAATCTCTTGGGCTCCCCCCAGTTTGATCAATTGAAGAAGGACAGATTTTTCTTGAGTCGAGCAGTTTGGCGGTCGAGCGAGTCCCGCCAAGGTGGAAACGAGTTAGACTTTGAAGCTGATTTTGAAGATGCGAAGAATTGCGCGGGTTTTAGATATAATGTTCTTGGGATTTACAGTCGGAAGACTCGCGGCAACCAAGAGGTTAAAAAGACCCGTGCCGCTGTCGCGGCTTCCGACCGCGCAAAATATCTATCTTTGATCGAGAGAGCGGCCAAAGCTGCTCATCTTGCAGTAGTTGTTGACAGTCCAAAAGATGCTAGTTCTACTACTCATGGTGTCCAAGTTAGCGAATCGGGAACTGCCACGATGCAGGATGAGAAAAGCCACCGAGAGACAAAAAGGTAATGGCAGTTCTTCTTCATTGGTTCAATGCCTCTCTCTCTGCGTCTGATCTCTCTATCCTGGGCGATGCAATGCTGAAGCATGGAGTAACACGGAGCCGTGGGTCTGGGTTTCGTGTGTTGAGCAAGCGTCCAAAAGAGATCAACGGTACGTACTTTGAAAAGCTTGAGTTTAACTACGTATCAGTTGACCCTTTTGGCGTAAAATCTACTTATCCACGCACTGAATACAGTAATGTTAATTTCTCACTTACCGAGGACTGGCCTTCTATTGAGTTGCGTGATTGCTCCCGGGGATCCGCTTCGTTTGGACGGCGTTTGCGAGAATATCTAGGTGTACAATTTAATATTAGTCGCGTTGAAATTGAAGTTTTGGATTGGCTCGATCATATCGAAAGAGCGGTAGAAGATTTCGGGGTCTTATCTCTTGATATTGATTCTGTTGAGTTGTCCGCACACGCTAGTGGAATCGTACGAATTACTAGCGATCAAGATGTTCGGAGAGAATTGAAGTCTTTCGTGAGAGATCGCCAGTATAGGGTGGTAAAGGCTTTGATTCGGTGGAATTTTAATTCTGGTGGCGTTACTTCCTGTGAATTACGAAGAAATGGCTCAGTTAAGTTTTTGGAAGACTCAAGTGAGCGCACTGTTGGGGTAGTGCGTGAAGCGCTTAAGATGTCCAGAAAAGTGATTAGTTAGTTTGGAAGATTTGCAAGTAAAGCAGGCGCCCAGACACGTCCGCAGAAAAAGTTGGTGTCTGGTCGATGCGACGGGATTCGACACTCCGATCCTTTGGTCCCCCTCGCCCAAAAAAACGGTGCAAATTGATCTCGGAGTCTGCAATAACCATTGATATCGAACCGCGAAAAGCCGAAATTTCGGCAGGACCTACACTCATGAGAATGACACGTTAAACGGTGGTTCCCAGGGTACGTTTCACGGTTTGAGCCGCGTGGCGGTCAACACGCAGCGCTCCGCCCGACTTCTTGCCCAATAACAAAGTACGGATACGATGAAAAGTACGACGTTTTCCGGTAAAAGCAGAACCCATCCTAACTCGGCGATCACGTAACCTGTGTACATCGGATGCCGAACCCATCGATAGACGCCTTCTCGGCATTCTTGACCGCGAAGTCCTGGTGAAACGCCCACTCTTGTCCCCAGCTCGATAGTGGCAAGTGTCGCCAGGAGAAAGCCAACTACAGCTCCGAAATCCGCAATCATGATCATCCATGTGGGGACTGGAACTCTCGGTACGGCATAAAAAAGCGGGAGCGCGGTCGAAATGTAGGCAAGGGCCGCCTGCCTGATGGTGCCCTGCTTAATGGCCGGTACCCTCGCTAAAAGAAAGACCGACCACAGCAAGTCTCTGAAGAAGAGAAAGGCATAAAACAGACGTTCCGAATGGGACCATCGCCACCCGGCGATGGCTGCAAACGCCATCATCAGTAGAGCACCACCCATCCCTGATAAGTCGTTCCTGAGCTTGCTTTGCAGCCATCGCATGATCGTCATGATTTTTACCTAGTGGCGGGGCATTAGGGACCCGGGTTACCGCCACCATCGCGGTCCATCAGGATCATCGCGCCCACCTTACCGGCGAAGACCGGACTTATGCTCTGAATGGCGGCTCCTACCGCAAGAATAATCGCGAACACTTGAAGTACTCGTTTCATACATCATCCTTTTTGCTGTCGATGATTAATTCTTCGATCAGACCTGCGACAGCATCAGGTTGATCAAATGTGACAAAATGTCCGGCCCCAGCAACTAACCTAAATTCTGCGCCAATCATACGCGCGTCGGTCTCAAGCGTAGCCGGTGGAAGCATGAGGTCAAGTTCACCGGCAATGAAATATTTTGGAATCGAGAGAAGCCGGAGCATTTCGACGAAATCAATCTTGGGGGCTCCTTGACTGAGAACCGGGAGCACTTGCTCGAACGTCTTCCAGGAAACAAGATCAGCCGTTAAAAGACGCTTTCCGCGTTCGACCGTGGCGGGCGAAAAATACAACAGGCCGTAGCTTGAAAGTAACCGCGTCAAGGTTTCTCGCGATGGATTTCTCTCCCACTCAACGTCGGCTGCGCTGAGTTCCGGCGTCATGTACTTGAAATATTGCTGGACCGCGACGGCATATGCAGCGGCGCTAAAAGGGGTTGCGATGGCAATGAGGCCGCCCAATTCAAGGCGATTACGCTGAGCGAGTTGTGCGCAAAAAAGCGCGCCAAAGGAGTGTCCGCATAGAATCAGGGGACCCTTGAGTTCCATCAGTGTCGCCTCGATGGCGCTCACCACGGAGTCAAAGGTTGGATTCGCGGCCTCTTCCTGCTCGCCACTCCCCGGCGTATCTACATATGAAATATTGAATGAACGCGCGAGCACGTCCATTGAACGAAGTGTGGCGGAACTCAGGCCGGGTCCGCCCGGAATAAAACAAATCATCGGCCGTGCCCCGGCGTGTGGATGGGAACTCCGTATTTGGGTCAGTTTCGCTTTCACGTCGGACCTCCTTGGGGATCAATAGAGAGCAAGGGCCGTCCGGGCTTGGATAGCATCGCGTTTCCGATTCCGAGTTTTTTGATCCACCGAAAAAGCGTGGTGGGATGCATGGATAAGGACTTGGCGGCCGTTGTCCTGTTTCCGTGGGTTTTTTCTAACGCGGTCAGAATCTCCGTTCGGATCTGTTGATAGCGCGAGATCAACGGACTCGCTTCGGCGCTGGTGGCGGGGGTACCGATGCCTGACAAGGCTTCGCGAACGGTGTCGCCGTCCAGTTCTCGCTTGTTGGAAAGAATCACGATCTTCTGGATCACGTTTTGAAGTTCACGCGTATTGCCGCGCCATGAATGCGCAAGGAGCGCATCAATGCCACTCGCGCGGACGGCGAAAGGTTGATCTCCGCAGAGATCACTCAAAAAGGTTGTCGTGTAGTATTCGATGTCTTCGGGGCGTTCGCGAAGAGGGGGGAGGTGGACTGTTACTGCGTTGATCCGTTGAAGAAGATCCAGGCGGAAATCGTTACCTTTAACCATCTCATCAAGATCTCGATTGGTGGCGGCGACGAACTGAACATCAACTTTCATGGAGCGCTTCGATCCCAGGGGTTGAATTTCCTTTTCCTGAATCGCCCGGAGGAGCTTTGCCTGGACCGGCAGGGAACATTCGCCCAGCTCATCAAGAAAGAAGATTCCATTATGCGCCTGCGCAATCAGTCCAAGCTGGTCAGCATGGGCGCCGGTAAATGAGCCCCGGGCGTGACCAAAAAGCTGGGACTCAGCTGTATCGCGTGGGATGGTCGCCATGTTTGCCGTAACCATTTTCTTTTTCATGCGGGAGGCGTAGTGCTTCGCAAGAACCTCTTTGCCCGCGCCGGTTTCGCCGGTGATGAGGATTGTGCAGCTCACGCCGCTCCGGGCGATCCGCTCAACGGTGTCTAAAACCCGTTTAACCTGCGGCGAGCGAGTTTGAAAAGTGAAAGCGCCGCTTTCTTTGGTCCGGCGCTGTTTTAGGTCGAAACCCTTATTGATGGCCACCCGGAGATCCCGCTCGTAGTCATTCGACTTAGTAATGAAATCGACCAGAGGGCGACGCATGGCTTCGACGACCCGCTTGGTCGTGCGGTCACCGCTCAAAACCACGATAGAAAGCTCCGGTTTTTCATGGAAAGCCCAATCCATGAAGTCGAGGCCGTCATTTTCCTGGCCTTCAAAGTTAAGATCGACCACTACGACATCGATCGGGTTATTGCGGGCGGTCGCCTTTCCGGCGTTAACCGAGCTTGCGGTCAGTACGTCGTAGGCATCGCGCAAAAGGATCTGGGCATTCCTCAGAAGGTCGAGATCATCATCAATCAATAAAATTTTTGGACGATTTTGGCCCTGCATAATATTTACCTCGAAAGCCTGATTTCAAAGCAGGCGCCTCCCATTTCGGAGACGCGATAAATGATCCTTCCACCATGTGCTCTTATGATGTGATTGGCCGTCGCAAGGCCAAAGGCTTGTCTGTCATTCTTGGTTGATTTGGCTCGACCTTGGAGATAAAGGCCGACCTGATCCTGTGCCAATCCCGGTCCGTCATCCATCACCTCAATGGTGGTCGCATCGGTGAGGTTCTTTACGACGACTCGGACCCGGTCGCGGCAAGCGTCGAGCGCGTTTTTCACCAGATTGCCGACTGCCCGGCCAAGAAGTTGAGTGTCATGGGCCACCACTACCGCGGTGTCCGGGATCTGGCTTTCAACATGAACCAATCCAAAACGCGGAGACGCGAGATTTGCCAACTCTGTGGCCGCAGTGATGCAAGCGCGGATATCTTCCGTTTTGAGAACCTCGGCCTCGAAATCGAGATTCGCCCGGGCGACGGTTACCTGGTTAAGAATCTGTTCGGCAATCAGGGGGATCCGTTCAGCGCTATCCTTTCGCTCTTCGGCAGTAAGATGCGGCAGGCCTGTCACTTTAATGAGAGTCTGGAGTGCCGCGACTGGATTGTGAAGGTCATGGATCAGGCGTTTATAAGCTTCGGTGGCAAGCTCCTTGGCCCGCTTTTCAGCGAGTGCATCGAGGGCACTTACGAGAGCCAGATGGGTTTCAAGGATGGCGTCCCGAATGTGATCCAGTTCCATGATGGCGGTGGGGGTAAGTGCTGCTGGATTTCTGAGTGTTTTAAGGGACCGAATGGCCTCATCCAAATCTGCTACGGGACGAAGGGCACGCTCGATCGTGTGTTTGAGTTTATTTCTGGCCATGCTGCCAATGAGAAGGCCGATGGCCAAAACAACCAGCGCCATGAACACGGACCAGCATAGAATTGAGTAAAGCGGTGTGACCATGATGATTCTGGCGTCTTCCTGTTTTGGGCCATTGGGACGATGAAGTGGAATTTGGGTCAGGAGGCCGCGCGTAGTAAGGAAGCTTTGTGAGCTGAGGCGCAATGAGGGGGGTGGATCGTAGGGCTGGTCCAGCTCGGAAAGGGAACCCGAAGAGGCATAGACGATTCCATCATCGACGATCATCACGGCGCTGTTTTTCTCAGTACCGATCGATTTTGCCAGGCGCTGAAGCTCAGGACGATCCTGGGTCTCGACCAAACTCGCAACATGGGCGCTAACGGCTTGCAGGATTTGGACGTCAGTTCGTAGCTCCGCCACGAGAACGGTTCCTCCAAAGGCTAGGCTAATGAGCACGGCCGTGGCCGCCTGGATCCCTCGCCGGTATTTTCCGAGAGTTTGGTCAACGTGGGATGCAAGAGGAATGGCTTTTGGTGTCCCCATTTACAACCCCGCTACTTTCGTATTTGCGCAGCCCGGCTCCAGCGAGACCGCGCGGTAATCGATGTAAACGTCGGCTAGGATGTTGGGCTCAAAGCCACGAACGCAGTCGGCGGCCCAGTAGTGGCCGCGCGGGTGAAACAGATCGACGGTGACTGCCGAATCGTGCAGACTTTCGACAAGATCGACATACATATTCTGCCGCAGGACGCGATCCTGGGTGGATCGAGCCTTGCGGATCAAGGCATCCGTTTTTTCGTCATGGAGGCCGCTGAAATTATCGGGATTGGTTGATTCGAAGTTACGAACCAGGAACTCGGTGTCCGGGTAGTCCATGTTCATGGAGACTAGAAATGCTTGGAGGGTCTTGTCCGAATAGCCCTTCATCAACCGACCCCAGCTCATTGGCACCGCCTCGACATTCCAGCCTTGGGCGCGCAAAGACTGCTCGAAAAACAGCTTCATCTCTTGGCTCCGTGCCAAGATTTCTGGAATCGCAATCCGAATCAAATGCTGTTTTAGGCGTTTCTGAAGCTGGAGCGGCGTGCTCGCACGTCGGTAGGAGTGCTGATAGCCGGGTAGACCGGGGGGAATATACCCTTTCGCGGCAACCGCATCGGGGTGAAAGGTTTTGCGAAAGTTCTCTGCATCGATGCTATCGCGAAAGGCGCGCCGCACGGAGATGTGATCAAAGGGGGGGAGTCGAGTATTGAGGCCGACCACCCAAGTTGCCGCCACGGGCGCCACGAAGTGCTGGCCTTTGGCAAATACATCTTCTGTCCCATTCAGTGGAAAGCTTGCGAGATCGTCCACCAGGCCGGCCTTTGCTTGCTTGATGGCTTCGCTTTCATCCATCACCCGCAGCACCATTTCGTCAATTTTAGGACGATCCGCATAATAGGTGCCGGCTCGATCGAGCACGATGTCGGTGTAGCGTTCATGTCGTTCGGTTCTCATATACTTGAATGGACCGGAGCCAATGGGTGCTTTAAAAAAATCAGGGTGCTCTACCTCGCGCGGTAAAATCTGCGCGGTTGCGCCAGCAAGTACTGATAGAAATGGTGGAAAGGGGTATTTTAATACAATCTCGACTTGATCAGCGCCAATGGCGCGAAGGCCGGCGACACTGGCGGTCTTACCTTGGTGAAATGCCTCTGCTCCCATAATGCAGTCATAATAGGTGAAGACCTTGCTGTTCGGAGCGACGACTCGGGTCAGGGAGCGGACCACGTCTGAGGGCGTGATCGCCTCGCCATTTTGGAAAAAAATTCTTTTTCTGAGCTTGAAATGAAGAGTGCGCCCATCTGGACTGGTATTCCATGATTCGGCGATAGCGCCATGAAGATCGAGGTTGGCGGTAAAACTCAGGAGTCCGTCATAAATCAATTTGGAAACCAAAAGGGAGGCGGTGTCGTCCATCTGGGCGGGATCGAGTGATGGGGGTTCGGCGTAAAGCGCTTTGACGTAGCGTCGAGCCGGGGCCTTCGTCGTGGCCGATCCGTGACCTATAAAAGCAACCGCTGTGATTCCAAGAATCACGCCCGCCGCGCTAAAAACAATCCTCTTTTTCTTCTTTTCCACTGATTACCTCCTTTTGCCATTCGGTGTATTTGCGAGGAACGAGCCAAAAATGACAATGCGTTTTTACCATGAATCCATATACCTGACAAATTTATTCTAGTAATGTTAGATAATAATTAAATAGCCGTTATTTAAGGTATTTCTGGTTAACGTTCTGGGTGGTCTTTGCGGTGGTTGATCGCGCCCGGGTTTTGCTGCTCATCGGTCGAGATCAGCGTCGATTCAAAACCATTGCGGCTTTTGTGACGGATCGACCGCTATAGTAGCGCTATACCGCTATTGTTTTTACTTCGACTTCGATGCGGCCCCTCATTTTAACTCCCGGATTTAATTCATTTCTCGTTTTCACGTAGTCCTTTCGCGTTTTCATTCGAACGTTGGCACGGACTTGCTTTGAAAGAAGGTGAGGACTGCGAGGGTCGCCGTCCAAATGAGTAAACTGTTGGAGGTTTTAAAATGAGATTTTCTACTTGTCCGCGATGCGGGGACCAGGGCTACGAGCGGCTCTCGTCTCACGATTACTGTGTAAGTTGTGATTATAGCCCGGACTTCGACATGACTGTCGATCTGCCTATTCCGTTTTGGGCGCAAAAAGCCGTCGATGATCCCAAAGATAGTCTCTTCACCCTCATCAATGCGGCGGCGATAGCCGCAGTCGCTTGAGCAATAACCCGGAGGAAAATATGAATAAAGTAGCTGGGCTAACAACCCCTGAGTTTCAGGAGATCGTCACCAAATTGATCCAGGCGATTGGTCGCGCAACCCAAAAATCCTGCAAGACCATTTGGGGCTGGGTCGTTCGTGGCTTTCGCCATGTGGAGCGTAAGTGGGCAGAATCAGGCGAGCTAGATCGTCGTACCCAGGCCAGGATGCACGATTATTATGCGCGGAGTTTTCATCACCTTCGTTGCGCTTTGTGAGCACGAAAAAGGAGATTTGCAAATGAACCTCATGTTGATTTTGGTGATCGTGTTGTCGCTCTCTGTTTTGGGTGCCTGTACCACGGTGCCGGCAAAAGTTGAGCATTCAAGGACGCTGGATGATTCGTTTTTTCATCAAGTGGGACGTTTTGAGCGCTGAGACTATTGAGCCGGGTGGATCATTGGATTCGAGGGGTCGGCTCAGGGATGAGCCCTTTTTGTTTGCTTTTTTTTTAGGGGGTATAGCGTGAGTTTTGGCGATGTTCAGGCGAACACAAAAACAGAAATAGGAGCGGGATTGGGTATTACGATTCTGCTGGCGGTGGTCGGTGCGGTTTATGCGGTCGGGCACTGGGATACGGTAACCGGCGCCTATCGCTTGCTATCGATGTTGGTGGAACGCGACGCTCAGCTGGTCATCGCGGGGATGGGGGGCGCGCTGTTAGGCGCCGGCGCGGCGGTTTGGCGGATTGCCATGCTGGTAGGCCGGGTCAATGGAGATAAGTCAGTGGGGGCGGCTGAAAATAGCAATCAGAGCGGCACCGGGAGAAATACTTCCCTTTTAGAATTCCAGGCCATGGGGCTGTCCGTTTTGATTGCGCTGGGAACCTATTGGCTTCTTGCGTATGTCTGGCTCCCTGGAAAATTGAACGTGTTTCACGTTAAGGGAGCGTATCTCCATTTCCTCCTCGATCAATTCTTTCGAATAGCGTTTTCAATCTTCGCACTCATTCCTGGCTATTTAGTGGGTCGTTCGCCGTTTTTAAGGTCTCTGCTCAAATTATCGACTGGGCGAATGCCAAAGTTTCCCAGACTTTTGGATGCAATTGTTTTAGGTTCCGTGAATGAGCACAATTTAGAGGAAAAACCCAGCTGGGTGATTCTTGGGTTGCGCGGCCTGGTTGGGAACATTCTTGTTACTGGCAGCATTGGGAGCGGCAAGACTTGGGGCACGATCTTCAGTTACATCCGTCAGATCTTGACCAATTTTCGGATTCGACCTTCGGTTCTGGCTATTGACCCCAAGGGTAAGATCGCCAAGCAGATTAAAGTCATTGCCGAAGAGCTTAAGATGGAAAAGTTCATCCTTCACATGAAGCTCGATGGTGACGTGACGTTCAATCCGATCTATCAACCATCGGCGCTCAAATCAGGGGCCTTCTCGGATATCGCTAAGATGGTGCGGTCAGCGGCGGTCAATTACATGGGGAAATCGTTTGATTCCTCTTTCTGGGAGCAATCCGCCGCCACGCTGGTAAAAAACTGTCTCATCTATTGCGCGGCGACCAAGGGCTATTACACGCTTAATGATCTCTACACCGCGATGGTTCGGGCGGTATCGAATGAAAAGGAGTTTATTGAGGAGCTTGCGGCGTGTCTTAAAAAGGATACCTTTGATGAAGAAGAAAGGGCCAACATTGAATTTGCGGTTCAGTATTTTCGGTGTGAATACCAGCAGCTTGATTCCAAGGTAAAAACCGGAATTTTGGCGACCTCGACGAGCTTTCTCAATCAGTTTCAAGAGTATCAGGCGAGCAAGATTTTCTGTCCGGCGGAAAAAGAGCTGGTCATTCGTTCCATGGATGATGTCGTGACCGAGGGAATGCTGCTGCTGTTTGACATCACCAACGACGGTCTTGCGCGGTCCATGGGGACTTTCGTCAAGCTTCATTACGAGAAGGCCCTGCTCAATCGTCTTAAGCTAGGCAGATCGACCGCACGAGCCGGGGTGTTGATCATTGACGAGTACCAAGACGTCGTAACGACCGGTTATGGCAGTGACTTCGGTGACGAAATCTTCTTGGCCGAGGGGCGTGAGGCTAATGCCATTACTATCGTTGCGACCCAAAGTCTTTCGGCGCTCGAAAACGCGATTGGACGGGCCAAGCCGACGCAAGTGCTGACTAGCTGTTTCCGTACTCGGATTCTGTGTCAGGCAACGGATGGCGCTACGACTAGCGCCTATCAATCACTGGCGGGCAAGGTGGATCGTAAGCAGATCTCCCGCAGCATCTCTCAACACTCCAGGGAGGATGCTGCGGGGCTGGGTTTTGTAAAAAAGGCGAGCGTGAGCGAGTCCGTGAGCGAGAGTGAACAGAAAGGAGATGCCGTGACTGCTCATGACCTGGCAATCCTGACCTCCTACGAGTCCTACGCGATGGTGTATGATGGCGTCCGTTCGTTCTTTATCAAGCTATTTCTCAAGCCAGACTATCTGCAAGATAAGCGAGCGTTTCACGCAAAAATCATTGAGTCCATGCGGCCGGTGGCGGTTCCGTTCATGGTGATAGCTCTGGCGTCGGGTGTGCTAGTGGGAGGGGTCACGACAAGCGCCGAGGCCTTTCCCCAGGTTTGCACGATTCTAAAAACCTCGGAGGCGAAGTCATGCATGGACTTCAGTGTTGGCGTCTGCATGTGCGGGTGGCCGATCCCGCACCCCTGCGCGAACTTCTCCTACTTTATTCCGCAAACGTTCATTGAAGTCATGCCCAACGAGCGGGAGTCCTATTTTGGCGACTTGCCGGGGGCCGCCATTCAGCTCGGCGCGGCAGGTAAAAATCCGGTGCCTTATGGTGCCGAAAGCGATGATGACACGCATTCGTATCATTCACATGTGGTCTCGGTGCCCTTCACCCAGATTCCATTCGACACCATGCCGTGCGCTGGAGCGCCGAATGGTCGGCCCTGTTTTGAGGGGATGAGTGAGTATCTGGGTTCAAATTGGATGACGGGAAGTGCCGATAGTTTTCAACCTAATTTTTTAGCCTGGAGCTTGAGTCCCAAGGGTTGTCTCGTGAAAGGCGCTGCAATGTCGCTGTTCGGTGAGTTGACAGTTGGATATCCCACGGTTTCGGGCTGTGCGGTTCCGATGTCGTGGATGCCGAAATATCCACCGTCCAGCCATTCGGCGTGCACCGGGTGGGGCACGTTCTATCCGCGTTCAGGCGTCTACAACGGACCCAGTCCGACAACCGGCGCGCTCATGGTCGCGGCTCGAATGAAGAGTATTTCGAATGAGGTGTTTCATACTACGCCGGGGTCGCTAGAGGAGCGTTGGCAGATGATCTATCCGCAGTCTTCTTCCTGCTTTAGGGAGGGGCAGAACGTGGCCATTTTGGACACGATCAAGGATGTTCGCGAAATCGGGCGCCTGACCTCTGGAAAAATGAAGGGTTACCTCTTTGCGGTATGGAGCAAAGTGAGTTGTTGTCGTGAATTGGCTGAAGTTCCAACCGCCGTGGCCGCCATCGCGGCGATGAATATTGTTTGCCAGGGATTGGGGAGTTTATGAAGATTGATGTAGCCGCAGGGTTGGTGAGTCCCTATGTTGCCTTGTTTCAGGATGTGCTGAACCACGCCCAGCGGGAGGGGGCAAGTGACATCCATATCCAGCCCGAGCGTGACTCGGTTGAGATCCGATTGCGCGTGAATGGAGACATGGAGGTTTTCAAGCGGCTTGGGGTTGAGCATCGCCAAAGTTTTATCAATGAAGCCAAGCGGCTTTGTGGTCTTTCTATTGCCCGAAGCGGTGAAGAGCAGGATGGCCGGGTTTCTTTTCCCGCGCGTAAGCTTGACCTGAGAACGAGTTTGGTTCCGGCTCAGTATGGCGAAAAGATTGTGCTCCGGCTCCTAGACCTCTCGCGGGAGTTCAAGCTGGATCAAAGTGGCCTGGAGACGGGGGTCACTTCCGAGCTGCGTGAAGCCTTGAGGGCAAAAAACGGGGTGGTTATTGTCTCAGGCCCCACGGGCAGCGGCAAGACGACGTTGCTTTATACTCTGTTATGCGCTTTGGATCGCGTCGGAAAAAACATCATTACCCTGGAAGATCCCATAGAGTACAGTATTGCGGGCCTGACCCAGGTTCAGGTCACGCCCAAGCTCTCGTTTGCTCGTGCTTTACGTGTCATTCTTCGACAAGACCCCGATGTGATCTTGGTGGGGGAGATCCGAGATGCAGAAACTGCGGATCTCTGCGTAAAAGCCGCATCGACCGGGCATCTGGTGCTCTCCACCCTTCACGCCAACAGTGCCGTTGAGGTCATCACGCGACTTTTAAATCTCGGGGTGGATCGCTACATGTTGCAATCCTGCCTGCGGTTCTCGGCGGCGCAGCGGTTAGTCAAAAAGCTGTGTCCGCAGTGCCGAGTAGTCGCGCCTCCTTCGGCCCGCGCCTCGTTGAATGAACTGTGTCTTCAGCGAAACTTTCGCGTGAGCAAGGATGCGGATCTTCGGGTGCGAAACCCGAGCGGCTGTTTGGCGTGTCGTCAGGGGGTTATCGGCCGCATTCCGGTTTTGGAATATCTGAAATCGGTCCAAGTAAGTGCATACCTCAAAAGCCAGGGGTGTGAGGTGCCACCGCACCTGACAATGAGGGAGATGGCCTTACGGCACGTGGAGAAAGGGGAGACGGATGTTTTCGAAATCCTTGAACTCGAATAAGTCGCTTGTCGGACTATTATTGCTGGGACTTCCGTTCGCCCCGGCCCCGGCGGATGAAGTTCAGTATTTTGATCATGGTATAGATTTTTGGCAGCCCTTCGTACCTGCCATGAAGTCCGCTCCTGCGGATGGTGCCTTTCCTTGGCACCAGTACCTCGATCCGAAGAACAAGGAGTTCTTTCGTGAAGGCGACTACACGCCGCCCGAGCCTTTTATGGAAATCGTGCGAAACCCCACCGACGCTAATCTCAAGATGTGGTTTGGCTATATCTCGAAGAAAAACGAGCTTTCAAGCCGGCTGCAAACGCGAATGCAGGAGTATCTGGTGAAAAACGGCCCCGCCATTCCGGCTTTGGAGAAAGAGCGCGTTTCGGCGCAGCTGGCGGCGCTTCCCCGCTCCGCTCCCACTGCCCAGCGCTACCGGTTTCGTTTGTATTTTGACTCCCATTGCCCGCATTGCAAGCGAATGCTGAGTACGATGGCCGAGCTGCAAACGCAGGGCTATTTCGTTGAGGCCAAGCAGGTCGATCAAGACACCCGCGAGCTCTCCGGGGTCACCATCCCGGTGGAGCAGGCCCTGCCGGGCGAGATGAAGGAAAAAGAGATTAAAAGTGTCCCTGTTCTTTTGGTGGGCGATTTGTTCAAGAAGGTTGTTTACCGGATTAATGGGTATCAAACCACGGCGCAGGTGTTGGCTGCGTTACCAAAGGGAGATGAGCAATGACGACGGCAGTGAAAATATTGAACGGAGATTTGAAGGCTATTGACGATCAGGGTTGCACGCCGCTCATGTACGCGGCGGGGAGCTCGGGTGCTGACGTTTTGGCGGCACTTTTCCCTTATGGGGAACGGGAGGATGTCAATCAACGCGATTACCTGGGAATGACTGCGCTCATGCACGCCGCCCGTGCTGGTAATCAAGGTGGCGTCTGTGTCCTCATTGGTGCGGGTGCCGATATCAATCTCAAGGATCACGATGGTGAGACTGCATTGATGATGGCTGCACAGACGGGTCACGAGCAAATTGTTAAATTCCTAGTCAAGCATGGAGCGGCGATCAATGTTCGAAGCCGATTTGACGGAACCACGGCTTTGATGGCGGCGGCAGCCGGCCAGCACCGATCCATCATGGAAATCCTGATCGGTCGGGGTGCCTATCGGCAGGCCAAGGATTTTTTCGGTTTCATTGCGGATGACTGGCTCTTGGCAAAGCAGCACCGCCGCAGGCTGTGCGCAGCTTTGGCATGAGTGAGCCTCATTCAAAATGAGGACGAGTTTGAACGGCTGATTTTCTAAAGAGGTATTTTTCCTATGCTTCCCTTGCAAACGACTCGTGATTATTCGGGGCGGTTTCCCTTTTGGCCGAAAATGTTGGCGGCCATGGTGGTTTTGGTGTTTGCCCTGGTACTGCTGGGCACCCTCCTTTCCATACCCCATGCACTGGCCGCAAGCACTCATCTGCCCGGAGATGATGTATCCGACAGGCTTGAAGCGGCAGGCACCCTGCTCAAGCTGATTGACACGGGTTTATTCAAATGGGCCGCGAAAGTGTTCGCCGGGCTTTTGGTCATGTCAGGGGGCTGGGCACTCAAGGAGCAACGCTTTGGGGTGGCCGCTATTTGTGTTGCGGGGGCCGTGGTGATCGGGACCACGCCCAAGTGGGTCAAAAACATCTTCGACGTAGGTGATAATCAGGGGTTGTTTTCGCAGACCGTGCTTCCTGCTGGGCGAGCGGTTGATCAAGAGAGGGGTGAGTTTGGTGCATGACTATAGCCGTCTCCGCCAGGAGTTCGGAAAACGGGTCAGTCAGACTATCGACTCACCCATCATGATTGTGGATGTGTGGGAGCTGCCGGAGGCGTTCGCAGCGCTCTTTGTCGTGCTCGCACTCGGGGTGATTGCTTACGCCTGGGGTGCGATGTGTATGGCGCTGCTTGTAGTGTTAGTCGCGGTCCCCATGATTAAGAGGAACCACAACCGTGGCATATTTTTGCACTGGCCTTATCGAAACTGGCGGATGCGCCTTCCGGGGTTGATTAATCCGCGAGGGCGAAGAAAGTTTTCAGACTGAGTGCTGGCTCAGCTCAGGCTCAGAAGAAGGAAGTGACCGTATGGAACTCATAAACGAAGGGGGAAGTGAAAAATGGAAGAGCAAAAAGGAAGCAATGGATCATGTCGAGAAGACGGGCAGCCTAAGCAGTTTGTTCGGATTGGCATGTCGAAGGACGGCAAGTGGTATTTTGTCGATACTATCACGCGGACTTTTATTCATATTAATTACCTGGCAGCGATTCGTAAGAATAAAGATGCTGCTTTGGCTCAAGAGGCTGCGACCAGTGTTGGTAAAGCTAAACGAGCAAGGAAAGAAAATGATCGGGCCTCTTGAGAAAGGGATCGCAGCGGCGCGGTTGGCGACGCCGCCCGTGGGGGCTTATGAGGGCGTGGATCTCTCGATCCTGCCTAAGTACATCTCCTTTCGGGCGGCGTTGCTTCACAATAAATTGACTCATCAATACATCAACCTGATCTTGGCGGGTTTGCTGGTGGTTCAGTATGGCATGAGTCGGTATGAAATTTACTCCCTGTACGGGAAACTCCGGGCCAAAGAATACATTCTGGCACCCGGGGTCCAGGATTTCACACCCGCCAATCCGCAAACCGTGCCTGAGAGCTATACGGCTGATGCCGTAACCGACTTCATTAATCAGCTGGGGAACGTGAATCCGGGAAATATCGACGAGCAGTATTCGCTGTTGGCGAAGTTCATGAGTCCACAGCTCAAAGTGAGGTTTGAGGCCGAGGCTATTGATTTCAAAGCGAAGATTAAAGCGGAGTCGATCTCGGAAATGCTGACGGTGACTCAGCGGGAGATCACGCCGAGCGCGGACGGGTTCTTCCATGTAGTCGCACTGGCTCGCCGGGATCGTTATCTCAATAACGAGTACGTCGGCCATACCGATGAGGTGATTGAAATGGTGCTTCAGCTCATAGCGCCCAAGCGGGATCGGCCTTGGTACGTGCAAATCAACTCTTTGTCACGCGAGGCCGCTGAAACGTTTCGGGCCAAAAAAGGAAAGTAGGAGGATGAAGAGACATGAAATATCTCAAATGGGTTCCGCTCATTATAACCTTTGGAGTCGGTGTGACCGTGGCCCAGGCCAGGACGATCTACTTTGGAAGTGAGACGGAGGTTGTGCCGATTGTCTACGGTGGGGCTACGATTTTTCGATTTTCGGGTGAAATCCGGACGATTTCTCAGGCTCAGCGTTTTCAGATCACGCCCGCTAACGGTGATTCACCCAATTATGCGCTCTTGTCCGTGACGCCGCGCTTTGCCACGGGATCAAGTGAGGTGGCGTTTATCTTCAACGACGGCACGATCATTAAAACCCGGCTGGTGGTGGTTTCGCGGGTAATCCCCGAGAAGACGGATTCCATCTATGAATTCAAATCCAAAGAAACCCTGATTCAACCGGATGGAGAGACCAAGACCGGCGCATCCATGCCTGAGTTGGACTTGATGAAGGCGATTATTCGGGGAGATGAGGTTTTGGGCTATGAAGTTCGTAACCTGGCCCGGTCGATCAGTCCGGGGATTAAAGGGGTCAATATCCAGTTGGTGCGGATTTATACGGGCAACCAATTCAATGGCTACATTTTTGAGATCGTGAATACGACCAAAAATCAAAAGCTATTTGTGAATGTGCAGAACATGAGCCTGGGCGATCCCAATGTGGCGTTACTGGGGTCGGTGGATGACGCACTCATTGAGCCCAAATCCACCGGGCGGCACAAGACGCATCTGCGGATCGTGGCCAAGTCGACCTCGATTTACAACGAGCTCAGGCTTCCCATTCAGGTGGCGGAAAGGAAGTGATGGCGATGAATCGAATCATGCGGGGTGTTCACGAATGGGTGTTGCCTCACCGGGACAAGCTTCCCTATGTGGCGATGGCAGTGATTATTCTGGTGGTCTACGGCGTGTCTAAGGTACGCGAAGCCACGACCTACGTCTACAAAAGTGAGGAAGCTCATGAATTTAAAGAGGGTCGGGTGTTGGGTTATCAGGGGGACTCCATCTATGCAGGCAAAGAACGTCTATTTTCAAAAACCGTGCGAGAGATTCAAACGACTCTCACAACGCTTAAGGATGCAACGGCAAAGATTCAGTCACGGCTTGACGTTGTGGAAAGCGGAAAGCCCCTCGGTCTTGCGACGATGGTGTCGGCCGAGAATTTAAAGGGGGAGGCCAATGCGGGCAAGACCGGGATTATAGGCAAGGACACCATCGAGGCGGTCCGAACTGGGCAGCCGGTCGAAGAACTGCCGGTGACCCGAGTGAGAGAATCTCAGGGGGGCGAGCGCAGTAGTCGGCATTCGCGAGGGGGGAGGGAGACTGGCACCGTTGGCTCGATTATCTCGTTTCCGGTCAAGGAGGTGGTTTTGGATCGGAGTCAGGGAATCGTACTTCCTGCTGGAAGCTATGTGAAAGCCAAACTCATGACGGGGGTCGAGGCTCCAGAAGGAAAAACCTATCCGGTTCTTCTTCAGCTCGATTACGCCTACATCGTACCCAATAAACATCGGGTTGATCTTTCTGGGTGCTTTATGATTGCGAAATCTCAAGGCGATCTGTCCACGGAGCGTGTTCAGATGCAGGCGTCAAAGCTCTCCTGCGTCTCCAAGGAGGGGCGCATGTTTGAACGCGAGGTGAGCGGCTTTATCGCTGACGACAAGGACAATAGCTTTGCGGTGATGGGGTCGGTCAATTCCAAACAAGATCGCGTGGCAGCCATGGCGTTTCTCTCTTCGATTGTCGAAGGAGTTGGAAAGGCGATTCAGCAGGCTCAGACCACGCAACAGACTACACCGCTCGGGGGCTCGCAATCGGCGGTGACGGGTAGTAGTGCCGAATACATGGCGGCCGGAGGGGCGTCGAGCGCAGCTTCAATGGTGACGCAGTGGTATTTGAAGCAGGCTCAGAATCTGCTCCCAACCATCAATATTGGATCCGGGCAAGACGTGTGGGTCATCATGCAGGACACGGTGAAACTCCCGACCGATTACTTCAAGAAAAGTTCGAAAGGAGGCCAAAATGATGGCGTTTACTCGTATCTTAGCCGTGTGTTGGATTAGTGGGATCGTTTTGTTCTCGGGATGCAGTATGAATCGGGCTGACAGCCTGCGGATGCTGGATCGTCGTTCGGAATACGAGGCACCAGGTCGTGGCGACACCTCTCCTCATCTCAAAGAGGCGGGATTGGCGGGGTTCCACAACGCCCCCATCCCCGTCAGAACTCGCGCCCAGGTGGCGCCCGTCTGGATTTTTCCGCACGAGACGGCAAGTCGGGATTATTTCTGGGGCGGCTGGATCTCGATTGTGACTGAGCAGCCGCAGTGGGTGTTGACTCAACCCGGGCGGCTGCCACCCGCGCCCGGCGTTGTGGATGCGGCTTTGGAAGGAAGTACAAAATGAAATCTTTAAAGGAAAAGCTCCCCAGGCCGATTCAAGAGGCGCTAGCTAAACAGGACATTTTCGTGAAGGCCCTCTTCACCCGGCCTGAATCGCTTTCGGCGCTTCTTCCGTATGACGAGTACATTGCTGAAAGTGGCATCTTTAGAAACAAGGATGGATCACTGGGGGTCGTTTTTGAGGTATCGCTTCTCGAACACGAGCCCATGGGCGTTGACGCCGTGCGGGCATCAGTCGAGTCGCTCAAAACCTGGTTCAATCTCCCCACTCAATGCACGCTCCAGATTCTCTTTGATCAAGCCAACATCTCGGCGCTTGATCTGCTCTTTGATGATATCGAGCGCTACTATCCCACGCCGCACCCGGTTTCCCAGGCGCTTTTTAGTCGGCGCATTGGGAATCTCAAGGCAGCTTGTAATGCCGATCAGAAGCTGACGCCGCTGGCCCGTCGGGCGTTGGTCTCGATTCGTTATTTTCCAGAGGGCCGCGGGCTGCGGCTGGGGCTTAAATTCGTCAAGCGGTCAGAAAGTATTCTTCATCGGGAAATGAAGTCCTTTGTCCGTGAAAGTCGTCATTTTTCCCAGATTATCGCGGACTTTCAACACAACTCAAAAGTGCCGCTTCGTATCCTGAATGCGCAAGAGTTGTTGGACGTGCTTCGTCGATTTTTCAATCCAAAGACCTACTACAAGAGAAGCTTCGCTAAATACAACCCGAACGTCATGCTCTCGGAGCAGATTCTTTATAATAATCCCACGCTGGATTACGCGGGCATTGAGTGTGAAGGGATCAAAACGCGCACGCTTTCGCTTAAGACCTCTCCACAGTTTGCTTATCCGGGCGGGATGGCCTATTTCACGAAGCTACCGTTTCCCTTCAAACTCTCGATCAATGTCACGTTTCCTACTAAACGGCAGGTCAAGACGTTCTTCGATATGAAAGAATTTTTTCTCCAAAATACGCCATCGGCCCGGGCGCGGAGGCAGCGCGAAGAGGTGATGGTTGTCCAGGAGCGCCTGGCGCGTGAGGACCGCTGTCTCCATGCTACTATTACCGTGACCATTGAGGGGGCAACGGATGGAGAGCTGGAATCCCGGGTTCGTGAGGTGGTCAATCTTTTTAACAACAACCTGGAGTGTGAAACCGTCTTGGAGGATGACATCGGGCTTGGCTTGTGCCTGAATACGCTCCCGCTCAATTATATTGCCAAGTCGGATTACTCTAGCCAACGCTTTATCCGTATTTTGCGCTCCGATCTCGTTAACTTTGTTCCGATCTTTGATTCCTTTCGTGGAACAAAAAAGCCGCTTGGACTTTACCTTTCGCGGGAAAGAAATCTGGTCCGGTTTTCTACGCTGGAAAATCAGACCTCGAATCACACGGTGGTGCTCGCGGACAGCGGGTCCGGGAAAAGTGCGTTCATCATTGACTGCATCCAAAATGCAAAGCGAATGACGCCTGAGCCACTGGTGTTTGTGATCGACAAAAAATCAAGCTCGGTCATGCTTTCTGAGTGTTTTGACGGGGATTTGACTATTTTTGATCGGGATAAAGAGATGCCCTTCAGTCCCTTTCGAGGAGTTTACGACGAAGAGAAGTTCTCGTTTTTAGCGAAGTTATTGGAATGTGGAATTAAACTCACCTCCTCTCACTTCGAATTCGATAGCCTTCATGGGTCGGCGATCCATCAGTCTTTGCGGCTGGCCTACGAGAAGAAGGTCAAGGAAGCCGGGCTGGCCTATGTGGACGGCGAGCTTTTGAAGCAAAACTCAGCGGCGACCGAAGTGGTGTTGACCATGGATGATCTGATTGTTGAGCTTGCGGCTCTTCCGTCCGTGAAGGGCTTTGAGTCATTTGGTTCGGTGGTGGACGCACTGACGCAGCGGCTGATGCCGTTTTATGGCAACGGAGACTATGCCAAATATTTTCGAGGATCAGCCAAGCGGCGTTCGGGCAAGCGTCCGCTGCTTTATGTTTACGACCTGGACGCTCTTGAAACTGATCCGACGCTTCAGGCCTTGATGACGATGGCCGTTTTTGAGGAAGTCCGTAGAATTCGGAAGCTCCCTGAAAATGAGAATCGCATGTCTTTTGTGATTCTCGAAGAACTCGGAATGCTTGGGCGAAATAATCCCACCGCTGGACCCTTCATCGTGGATTTTGCGGAAACCGGGCGAAAGCTCGATATGTGGCTATTTTCCCTAACCCCGCGTCCGCAGAACTATTTTGAGCTGGAAGCGGGCCGGGCGATGTGGTCGGTGGCCGACAACTTTCTGTTTCTTCAGATGGGCGCGGACAACATTAAATATCTCAAGGAGCATTCAGATCTTATTGATGAGGCGAGTAGCCAGATTATTGGTTCGCTTCGTACGGTCTTGGGCGAGTACGCCGATGTCTTTTATATGAACAAAAAGAAGACCTGGTGCGGGGCCTTTCGGTTCATCCAGACCGGACTTGATCGCTGGCTATGCCCAAGCAATGCCAAGGATTCACGCGAGGCTGGGCGGGCGCTTAAGCAGTTTAAAGGTGCCAAGTGGCAGGCACTCGAATACCTGGCTGCGCGATTTCCACAAGGGGTCGAAAAGTTTGAGGAAGCCCAAAACGAAGAAAGGATGAGAACCCATGACAAATCTCATGTCCAGACCTGAGTTAAGAATGGCGTTAGTGGTGTTTGTCGTCATCGGCAGGGTCTATGCTTCGACCCCGAACTTGGTTGAGGTACCGGATATTTCGTTGGGCACTCCATTGGAGCCTAAGAGCCAATATGAACCAATGCACGATGAAAGACCGGTCTTGCATAAAGTGATGCAAGGCGAAGAAGTTGCAGGGGGTGCGAAATATCCCGAAGCCGATGAGCTGGTGATTGAGCCCGAAAGTGAGAGTATTTCGATCATCGCCGCGCCCATTGTCGAGGTGGATCCTACAACGGTTCGGAGGTAAGAAGTGATGCTTAAGGGTTCATCGTTGCTTTGGATGGTCGTGGTTTTGTTGGTAGCGGCCTATTTATGTCTGACCAATCCCACAGTCTACGCCGACACGCGCGAATTTCGTCAATCCACTCAGCTCTATCCAAGCGAATACCTGCTTCAATCTCGGGAGCCTCGGCATGATCCGGTTTTCGATCACGCCCGCGTGATTGACCTTTCCGCGACGGTCGGGGTTGGCTCTGATTGTGGAAGAATCGATTTTAAAAACACCCTTCGTGCCACTCTGGGTAATGTGCTCGATACGAAATACTTTGGCAACATGGGTTCGGATATCCTTGCCGCTTCGCCAATGCTGTTGACTTGCTATTTTTCGCCGACCTGGTGCGCGATCCTCAAGCACAGTCAGCTCAGCGCCCACTGGCTTTCGCAGATGCGCCTGGACCAGTGCTCGCTCATGGACAAGTACACCGACAGTCGGGTGGATGATTTCTATCAGGAGCGCCAGGGCTGCGTGCGCCAGGCGATTGAAAAAAATGGCGGCGATATGGAAGCCGCTATGCAGTCCTGTAATGGGAATCGCTTGTGGCAGGCGGATCTTTCCAATTGGGCGGGAAGCCGTTTTGGCGGCAAGGCTGAAAGTAACCGCCTCATCGATTCTTCGGCCAAATGGGCGGGAATGGACAATTCGGAATCGCGCGGGCCGCTTGATTTGGTCAAGTCGTTGGTGGGCGATACCGTCGTCTCGCGCGGTAACGTGAGCGTGGATTACGGCCCCTATAAGACGGCACTCACCCCTCGCACCTACCTTCAGTCGGTCGAGAAGACCACCTACGATAAGCTTTGCGGCGGGATCATAAAGAGGGTAGTCGCTGTCGGTGACGCTGTTAACGTGGACAAGGTGGTCAGCGATGAAGAATTACGGAGCCTAAGTCCCACCCACGCCATCCTGGTTGACCGGCAGACCATCCGGGCGCTCATCCATTTGGGTCCTAATCAGCGGCAGGCCGCTTGCCAGAAGCTGGCTGACGCTGTAGCGCTGACCGTGTTTTCGACGGATATCAATCGGTCACTCGATATCTTGACGATGCTGTCGCAGAACCCCAATCTCCCAGATAATCGTAAAAAAGAGATCGAACTCAAGCGCCTTGCGTTGAAAGAACAAGTCGAAATGACCGTCACTCTTCAACAGAGCCGGAATGAACCGCTGAATCGGGTGCTCTCGCAGATCAACGAGATGGGGGGGGCGCTCGAAAGTGATTCCATAGGTCAGGATTTTGCGCGGGATGCGGCGGCGGCCCGTGGGGCGGCAAACACCCATGAGCTGATGAATTGTTCTGATGCTGTCATGTGCGAGTGAAGGGGGTGTAAGATGTTTTCCAATACTGCATTCGAGGCGATGTATCAGTACCTGGGGCTTGAGCTTCACGCCAAGTCCATTGACATCATCACCTCCCACAAGGTTTTTGGCGCGGTCATCTTGTTCATCTTTGGCGTGATGTTTTTCGTAACGGCCACTCAGTTTTTTTCCCGTTACATCCCGGGGCCGACGGTTCATCGAAAGCCGGTCCCTCTGTCAAAATTCATCAAAGTGATCGGCTGTTTGTTTCTCGGGATCGCACTTCTGGAAGCCCGCTTTTCGACGAGTGTGAAGCGATTTAACGGCGAGTCCTGGCATCAAAATTCCTACATTCATGGGCAGCTCAGGCAGGTCGAACCCGAGTACAAGGTGAGCCTGATCTTCGATTTGATGAGTCGCACTGCCGAGGAGTTCGCCGCTTTGCTCGCTCGCACCATTGATCAGCTGGTGGGTTCCACGCACTCTCAGCTTGATGCCCCTAACTTTTTTTTCAAAGCCATCATGTACGGCGCTGCTGCTACCATTGAGGACGTAGATCTCAAGCGTAGCATCCATTTTTATACCGAAGAGTGCTTCAACCGCGTGCTCCCGCTGGTGAAGGAAGTCAAGAATCAAAACAAATTGGACGGGTTTTTCGCCGACAGCTCCGTGATCGATCAGAAGCTCTCCGAAATGCCGATCCAGCTCCCGGATCGTGTGAACTACACCTGTCTGGACGTGAAGAAAGACGTGACCGAAAGCCTGCGGGCCTACGCCATGAGTCGTCAAAAGGACTTCGGTACGACGATCAACACGACGATGGGCGACCGTGGCTCTTTGCGTTCTGAGAATTTCCTAAACCTCCAGGTGTCCTCGATGCTGGTGGATCATTACCTGACCGAGCATGAAGGCTGGATGGGTGTTCAGAAGGGCTCACTGATCCCCACCACCGGGGGCCGGATCGCGCAGTACCTCAACCGGATTATTAGCGTGGATGGGATCTTGAGCATCTTTGGGATGAAGGAAGCGCAAGGCGTTTGGGTTTCAGCGGCGAGGGCTAAAGAGTTCAGCGAGAACCTGGCGAGGGCACCGCATGTGGCGGGCTTCATCAAGATGTTCTGTATCTTTCTGTTCCCCTGGCTCATCTTTTTCGTCGTCGCCGGCCATTACCAGGTTCTTTACGTTTGGTTTGTTATCTATTTCTCAGTGCTGCTGTGGGCGCCGATCTGGACGCTCATGTACCACATCATGGTCGGCATCGCGCTTTCCGCCGAGACGATGGACGCTCTGGGCAGACTCAGCGACGGCGTTTCGCTTTATGGCGCTGAACTTGTCAATGCCCGCATCTATCACCTGTTTGAAGTCTACTCTTGGCTTCAGTTGGTTGTAGGCACCCTTTTTACGGGAGGGGTGTTGTGGTGGATTGTTCCGCTTTTGCGAGATGGTCGTGGTGACTCGACGCCTGAGTTTATCGAGAACTCGGCCAATGCGGTCACGACTGGCGCTCAAGTGGCAGGAGCGGTACTATGAATTACCTTTTCTTGCTTTCAAAGCATTCTCTCAGCGTCCGCGCCGGAGCACAGCTCCGGCGCGGACCTGTGTCTTCAGGGGAGCCGCAGGCTCCCCAAGGGGGACTGGGGGGCGAAGCCAACCAGAAGTTTTATAGGCTGGTGGCGCCACCAGCCATGCTTGCGAGCCCTAGTTTTACCCATTTTTTTTCCTGTTTTATCCTTTCTATTTTTCCTCCCTCTTCTGCATCACCTTCCTATTTTTCTGTTCACCCTTTTGCCTTTTCTGCCGCGCCACTCCTGAAGTCCCACTTGTGTCACGACATGGGCCTGGTCTTCGTCACATTCAGGATTTGGCCTTCATACAATTTCACGACTGATTGTGACGCCTTGAACGGGCCTGAAGAGCAACGGGCGAAGCCCGAGCGATGCAGCGGCCTTGGCAAAAAGACACATCCGAATTGTCTCGTAACCATGCAATCGAAAGGAGCCCTTATGATCCATTCCGTACCCGAATCGATGCACCCAGGCCGTAGGCCGTGGGTGCGAGCGGTCTTGTCTTTAGCGGTAGCGGCGGCCTTGCCTTCGCTCGTCGCGTGCAGCTCGACGTGCCATCGGCACGAGAGCGCGGGCCGCGTTCTTGACGAGCAAGGTGTGATGTTGGGGAAACTGAAGGTTGAACGCGCGGATACGCGGGTATCAACCAAAGTTCAGGCTGATCCCGACCTCAAGGCCGCCGAGGAACATCTCAACATGGTGATCGACATGGTGACGCGTTCAAACAGCGCCGTGAAAGCGGCACGTTGAACGCAAGAAACAAAGGAGAACGAGAAATGAAGAAAAATCGGGATTCCACGTTCGAGCAAATAGGAAACGGAGTAGCCGCAGAAGTCGGCAAGGTCGGTGCGCTGACGGACGAGCTGAATAGTGAGAACGGAAGCTGCGCCGACGAGCCACAGGAGGTGGGCAACTGGATCACCGCCATCGGAAAGGCGTTGCTCGCAATCATTGGCGTCAGTGTCGGCGCACAGCAGTAACGGTATTGCAAAAGGAGTGAGCGATGGAAAACGAAAGTGAATCCAAACCGAAGCAGAAGGGCGGGCCTCGTGCGAATGTTCGCTTCAGCGAACGTGAGTACGGGCAGCTTTTAAAAGATGAAAAGGAGCGCGGCATTTCTATCCCGGTGCTTCTTAGAGATGCGTACTTCAGCGGCAGACCAACGGCAATTCTGATGGCGAAGGAGGAAACAAGAGCCGTTCTCACGGAGCTGCTTCGCCAGGGCAATAACTTGAACCAACTCACGCGGCAGGTGAATGCGGGCATCGCGGCCAATGTGAAGCAGGAACTTGCCAACATTGGCCGCGCTCTTACGGGGATGACCGCGCTTCTGCGCGGCAAGGTGCTGAAACTGAAAGAAGCCGAATAAAGGAGTAATGGACATGGCGTATGTGAAGGTTGCGTATCGCAAGAATGCTGACAGCCTGATTAAGTATGTGTTCAAAGAAAAAGCGCCCGACGACCCTGCTCATGGCGAGGATTGTCCGCCCAATGAGCAGGGCGCGAAGAACGCTTTTGAGGCGGTGCGCGACCTTCACAAAGTCAAAGAAGGCATCCAGGCTTTGCATGTCATTCAGTCTTGGAGTCCTGAAGAGAGCAAGAAGCTTACCGCCGAACACATGAACAAGATGGGACAGGAGCTAGCGGGACGCTACTTTGAAGGTCATCAATATCTCGTCGTCACGCATACCCATGACGATCATCACCACAACCATATCGTCGTCAATTCCACGCATACAGATACCGGGAAACGCGTCACCAATAAAAAGAAGCATCTCTACAAGCTCCGAGACATCAGCGATAATATTTGCCGCGAGAATGGGCTTTCGGTGATCGACGGCGAGGCGAAGCAGCGCCGAGAAAATATGCCGGATCGCGCTCAGAAAATCGACCGCTACAATGGAAACTCGTACATCCGCGCGATGAAGGACAAAGCGCAGTTTGCCAGGCACTACGCCACAAACTTTGACGAGTATGCGGGTTACCTCGATGCCTTGGGGGTGCATCTTCGAATCAAGGATAAAACGATCACCTATTTTTATGAAGACAAGGCAAAGGGAAAGCGAGGCGATAAACTTGGAAGAGAATTTACAAAAGAGGGATTGGGCGATGCATTCAAGCGAAACCACGAGCTGTTCTCAGCCAGGCCCGAGCTGCGCGCGAGAATTCGATCAGAATTCGAGCGCGCCTCAGGGGCTGGCAGATCTACTTTGGGAGCTTCGGGCGGTGTACTTTTGGACGGACGGGACGATGCAAGGCATCGGCCAAATGACGTCCAGGCTTACACGAAAAGTTCACGCGCTTATGGTGATCGCAGCACTCCTTCTGATGATAAACTTCGCAACAGCATTATTCCTATTGAAGCCATTCGCCACGCCCGCACTGCGAACATCCTCGAATACTGCGTGCGCAATAAAATCGGACTGATGACCAATGAACGAGGCAAGCGTGCGCTCCAGGGCCGACCCCATGTTGAACTCGAAGAGACGACCTGGACGAACACGCGAAATAAAACCAAAGGAACTGCAATTGAGCTGGTGGCGACGCATGGAAACCTGACCTATTTGCAGTCGATCGCGAAAATCAACAACACGCCTTCGCTTTTGGAACTTGAGACCCATTTCGGACCGGCCAGTCGCAAGTTCACTTCCTTTCATGTACCCAGACGGCACGAAGCGGCGTATCCCGCCGCGATCGAGCGGCTTGGGCGATTTCTCACTTCGTTTGGTACCAATCCTGGGGTGGGCGAAGCCCTGCTCATGAGCGATCAGGCGCGCGTGAGGCGAAACGGCGCGATACGACTTTACCCAAAGGGCGATAACAAGAATTCGCTCGAATTCGTCGAAGATGAATTCGAAAAGTGGCAACCGAAGCGCCGGGGGCGCTTCAAGACGCCCTTTCACTCAAGCCGCGGTAGCGGCGAGACTGTTGTGCTCTTCACCGATCCGAAACAGTACATCCAGAAGCGCGGAAAGGAGCTTTTCGCGGATCGCAAACGCAACGACGGGATTCTGGTCCTGATGGAGCCCAACGAAGACAGGGTGGCCGACTATTTGAAGTCCAATCCACACGTCAAGACCATCGAGATTGTGACGACGAGTCCGAGCAAGCCCGCTCAGGGCGAGCTCGACTTCTTTGGCAACCTCAAATCGAAGTTGACGGGTTTGGAAGTCAAGGTGCACTTCACCGGCCAGGAGAGGGCGCTCACGCGTCGGGGACTGGAGTTAAGCATTTGAAGATTTACCGGGCGAGCAGGATGCGAGCCCAAATCGAGGTTTCACGAGCCAAGGCGTTAGCGGCGAGGTGAAACCCAGAAGGAAGGCAAAACATGGAAACGACTGTTGCAAATAAGAAGGAACAGAAGGCCGCAAAGAAAAGCACCCATGTCGCAATTCGAGTCGAAAAAACGACCGGGAGGCTCGTTCAGCAGATCCTCGACCAGATCAACAAAAAGGATTTCGGAAAGCGTGTGGGTGCCGACGCGGTGATCGCGATTGCAATAGGGCGCGTGACACAGGGCGATATCTTGGGGATTCAGGAGACATCGCTCTCCAACAAGGATCGCTTCGAGCGAGACTTCGCGCGCTACGTTGCGAAGCACGGGAAGATTTCGCGCGACGAATATCTGGGCAAGCGTTTGAACGGAGCAATCCCAGCGGAGCCGGAGCCGAAAACCGGCTCCGCAGATTTGCAAAAAAACGCATGATTGCCGCGTAATAATCGCATTTTCTCGCGCTTTTTCACTCACTACTGAGCAGGAGAAATGATATGTATTTTGTATCTGGCAGCTCCGTTCGGAAAGGGATGGAGTTCGGACAACAGTTCTTTGACAATTCGGAGCGTTATCGGAATCACCTAACGTCGGAGGTGCTGCAATGAGACGGGCACCGTACAAGGGCGAGAAAACGCATGACACAGTTCATGTGCTTAACCCGCCCGTTTCCTTTGATCCGAACGAATGGGCGAACTCGGAAGAGGCCGCCATCATTCTTCGGAAGTTTCGGAAGAAGGACGGAAAACCCTCTGTCGGCGCGATTCACACGATGATCTACCGGGGCAAGCTCGCCGCGCACCGTTTTTTCGGGCGGCTCTTGTTTCGTAGGTCAGAACTGATGCGGCTCGTGGCTCTTTCTCCAACGACAGGAGGATAGAGGCATGGCGATCAAAACGTGGGAAGAAGACGGCAAGCTTCACTACAGCGTTCGCGCGGTAGCGAAGGTTGTCACTGACCGAGAATATTGTGCAGACCGACGTGATACCGGGGTTCTTGAAGAAAGAGACCCGGAGGTAGTGAAGAAACACCTGGACCGGATTTACTCGCGGCTCATGAGTGAGGCCAAGAGTGACGCGATCGAGCGTTCACACTTGGGCTGCACCTGGGGCGAGCTGGTTCAGAAGTGGACAAAGGCACTTGAAGAAGAGGCAAAGTGGCCTGAGATTGACGGACTGAGAAAGCCCGTCAAGTGGTCAACGGCGCGGGGTTATCTCCAGTCCGTGAATGATTTCACGCAGACTTGGTGGAAAAAGCCCGCCTCAGAGATCACGCCTGCTGATGTGGAGGACGTGTTCTTGGACATGAAGCGGTTGGGTTACTCCAACTGCCGCATGTACAACGCAAAGGTCGCCATCAGTAAGTGCTTCAAGTGGGGAATGGCAAGACGGATGATTCGAGGGCTCGCGGTTCCGCCGACTCAAGGCTTTGGCATTAGTCGGAAGGAATCCAAGCGGCCCGAGATTTTGAATGTCTCGCAGAGCGAATTCCTCATTTCAGAAGGCTATCGGAGAGGGAGTCCCTGGCGACAGGTCTGGAAAGGTGCTTATCACTCGGGCGGGCGCAGCGGAGAGCTGTTCCAGCTTAAGCGAAAGCATGTGGATCTGGTCGAGCGAATGATCCATTTCGAGGAGAAATGGAACTTCGTCTACAAACAAGTGGAAGACCTCAAAGATGGAGAATGGCGGCATGTGCCCATCAACGATGATCTTTATGATCTGTTGATGGAACTTGGCGCAAAGGACATGGGGCCGGAGGACTACATATTTCCCAGGGTTACAGCCTGGGTTTATGGATCGGCAGCCGAACCGCTGCGGAAGTTTTGCGATGAGATCGGGGTACCCTCGATCTGCTTCCATACTCTGCGGGCGTGTTGGGCAACCCAGCTTCTCAAGAACGGGGTCTCCTCAACAAAGGTCATGGCAATGGGCGGCTGGTCCGACCCAGAAACCATGCACCGTTATGTGAGACTGTCCGGGATTGAACTCGACGGGGCCACTGATTCGTTGTCTACCGGGCCGAAGGAGCGACCGGCAAGAGTCTTAAAACTCGTGCCGGGCTCAGAGGCCCGCAAGGCTACGGCGGCGGCACCTGCCCTGGATCTGATGGATCGGTTACTCTCTTCAGATCCAGCCGTGGCGGAAGCCGCGAAGCTGGAGCTAGAAGAGACCCGACGCCGGAAGGCGCAGGGGGCCTGATGAGACAAGTGCTATATGATGATGGGGTGATGAATCCGAAAACGATTTCCGAGTTTGGCTTATTTTTTGGGGCGCAGGTGGAGGTTCCACCGCGCGGAAGCGACAAGGTTTTGAACTTGTTCACTTTCGAAAAGTCACCCCAAATATTGCTGTAAACTAAAAATTGATCCCCAGGACCACAACCGGTTCTGGGGATTTTTGTTTCTGAACCCATTGTAAAGCCTGGGTTTTTTATGTGCAGGACAATCTCGTCTTTTTTGACCTCGATCTTATCGAGGATGGCCTTCAGGAATGCCTGCCGAGAAGCGATCGGGAGCTTTCCAAAGTCCTCTCCGAAACGTTCCAGAGCCTTCTGAATCGCATCAACACCCAACAGGGCCGCCGATCCATTTCCCATCCTCTTTTTGATATCCTCCGCCTGCCGTTCCAAATCCTGCTTCTCCTGCTGAAGCCTCTGGGATTTCTCCATCCAACTCCGCTTCTCCTCAGTCGTCGGTGCCCCCAAAATCTCGTCCATGACCTGATCAAGCTTCCGAATGGTGCCCTCTAGCCGCCGACTCAATGCCAGGAGAGCATCCTTGTAATCAGGTTGGCTCGATTTAAACTCTTCGTTTGCCCGAGCGACCAACGCCTTGACGACCTCAGGACTCTTGGCAAGCTGCATCAGCTTTCCAATTACAACCTTCTCGACAGCATTCGCCGGTAGCGACGAAAAATGACAAGTGCATTTCTTCGCGTGTCGATACTGGATAAATTTCTTTTCCGACCTTCCCCATCCACTCCCACCCACCAAACGAACACCCCTGGGGCACTCGATGAGTCCCGTCAGCAAGAACTCGTGGTACTTCCACCTGGGAACCTTCAGCTTCTTGTAGTTTTCATCCAGAAGAATATTCGCCTGTTCCCATCGCTCCCGATCAACAACGGAGGCCCAGACCGTTTTGACGATACGGTAGCGCTCCGACTCAGGTACCCTTTCCGGGTCTTTCTTTCGATTCTTCCGATTTAGCTCGATCTCACCGACGATAGAACGATGCCTGATCCAGCGGATGAGTGAGCTGTCATCCCAATCCAACCCATGATCTCGCTTGTACCCAGCCTCACGAATCAGCTCCAGAGCCTTGCTAACGTACCCGGCCTTATTGAGAAAGATATTGAGAATTTCCTCAGCGACAACTTGCTTGGCAGCATTGACTTGAAGGTAGCCCGGACGCTCAGGGGAAAGATCCAATCCGTATGGAACCGGCCCTCCAGGCCACAACCCTCTTCCTGCTCTGGCCTGGTAGCTAACCTTCACGCGCTCGGCAGTAATTTCGCGTTCGAGCTGAGCGAATTCGATCGCGAAGTTCAGCATGGCCCGGCCCATCGCGCTTGAGGTATCGAACTTCTGTCGAATAGAAATAAACGAGGACTCGCTGTCGTCGAAAAAAGCGCGTAGATCGATCCAGTCACGAACGGATCGACTCATTCGAGAAATCTCCGTAATGATCACTGTATCGACCTTTTTCTTGGAAATATCCTTTAGGAGTCGCCTAACCTCCGGTCGCTCCAAGCTCTTCCCAGAAAAGCCCTCATCTTTGTAGACATCAACAGCCTGACCCCATTGGCCCCCTTCCTTGAGATTCTCGCCCTCGATATACTTTTCGAGACTGGTGATCTGATTTTTGATCGACCCTTCCTCAACTTTTGCCTGCTCCTCCGTGGAAACCCTTGCGTATAATCCGACTTTTCTCATTTTCATCTCTTCTCATGCGATTAACTGCTCTACTCGAGATTGCCTCTTCAGCAATATATCCAAGTCAAAATCACCATTTTCAATTTCCAACATTCCGTTCTCCTTCATGAGGCCGAACAGCATTTTCACCCATTCCGAATCGACGGAACTCAGCTGAAGAACAGAGACGGGCAGTCCTGCTACTGCCCAGGTCTTAACCTTAGCAGCGCTCCGTTTCATTTTTCTCCTACGGTTGAAACACTCCTTACAACGTGACTCACTCCGAGCATTTCCCTTCCTTGGGAAATTTTCAATCAAGCGTTCACACGCACAGTCCACACATTTTCTAAAAGCCTTCTCTGGATGCGCTTCATTATCCAGTTTCATTAAACTCGAGTGCCTCCTCATCATCCTCAACGCTCAGCGCGTGGACGATTAGAAGTATCGAGCCATGATCTTGGATCTAAAAATGGTGACAGTCAGGACCCTCGACATCCATTTCGTATAGTAAAGCCCTTTACAGCGATATTTGGCTGCGCGGGGCCGCCCTTCGCGGTCACAAAATAAACCTGCTCACACCGGTCGTGAAAGCTACCAAGGGCAATTAGAAGCACACCGGCCAAACCTCTGGCGGCCACTACCAGGTCCAAGTCCTCCTTCTCGAAGGTGGAATCGTTCCATCAACCATCCCCCTAAATGTATCGACTGCCTTGTTATACTCCTCAAGTTGTCCGTTGGTCGGACCACTCGTCGGATAACCCACCTCATCCAATGTCGGAACTCCCTCAGGAAAAATAAAAGGCTCCTCTTGTACCTTGGAAGCAACCTCAATATTGCATCGCTGATGGCCTGATTTGAAGTTTGCCTTCGGATTCATAGTTAGCCGAATCGCTGCACCTTTAGGCGATAACAGGGCAGCATTCATAGCCGGATTGTATGTTAAGTTAGTGACCTGTCTCAGGTCATGGGCCGTCATCTTCCAGTTACATAAACTTCCTATCGGCAGAGAGTTTCCTTTGTAAAGGTAGTCATCCGAACAAAGAAACCCGTAAAACATTCCAACTACTTTCGTCTGGACGGTCCACAGGTCAAGCGGGAAACTGCCTTTCCGAAACTCGATCAGCTCGCAATACTCGCAGAAGCTAGAATAGTCTTTTCCGCAAAATACTTCATGGCGTTTTCCAGGGAATCCATGCCTCCGAAATATTCTTTCAACCGGCCACGGATTTTTTGGGTGGAAAGTTAGTTTTATATCAACCGAATACATATCGTCACACTTACCGCCACTCAGAAAGATACTTGGAACGCTGCTGCCGCCTTTGTCTTTGGACATAATAAGTCCTCCCATTACCGATAACGAAGCACGAGTGGACAATCCTCCGATCACTGATTGACAGGGTCTGGCCTCGCGAAACTTAGAGGTGCAAGAGGCGCAAGTCCGCGCTCTAGCGCCCCTAATTCCCCCTATTCCGCAGAGGCGACCCAGCCTCCGCAAAAACGTGTCCAGCTCATTGTCGTAATAAGCCTGTGAGCCTCTAATGACTCCAAGGCGACACGTATTAAGCAAGGAGATCCCGCTATGAGTGAAAACGAACAATTTGCCCGAGTAAATTCGCCAGACATGGCAAAGCCCGAGAAGATCCATCTCACCGAGATAGAGAAGCCTTCTAATGTTTCTAAACTGATTGAAGTGGATGCCCGACCCGTTCTCATTGGTCCTGTCAGCCTGATTCCATACCGGTTCTTCATGCGCTGTCCTGTTGCAGATGGAAAACAAGACCACTGCCCAGCAAAAGCTCTAGCCGAAAAAGACGGCGCTTCGTTTCAATGTGAATTGTACGATTTCTCAATACAGAACAAGGAAGGAGCGTTTGTTCATGAAATAAAAAAGGATGACGTGCGCATCATCGCTTCTTACAAGCAAAAAACAGCGTTTGTCACCGCGGTCACGCTCTCTCGCTCTCCATGTAAGGTCGATGAATTCCGATATAAGGCTCAGGTAAAAGAGCCCGAAGTCTTGGGGGTCAGAGAGGCCGTCTTCTATCCATCTGCTAAAATCATCGAAAGAAGTGGGACCGGGGATTCGATCATTGATGAATCGGGGAACCCATTTCGCGCACAGACTCTTTTCAGCATTTCCGAAGGAGCTGATCTGCTCTCGACCGCATCAGCCCTAACCATTATTGGGAGAGTGCACCCAAACCCAAAGAACCAAGTGCCGACCATCGCCATACTGGAGACGAAAAACGTATTAGACGACTTCAGAAATTTTAGATTGTCGGACGAAATTCGAGAGCAGTTCAAAATGTTAAATGAAGCCGGACTTTCCGGCGTGGCCGATGCACTATCGTCAATGACTCAAATTTATGACCGTCAGCTCACTCATCTCCTCATCCTGCTTATTTTTCATAGCGTGATCTCATTTCGTTTCGACGGCAAAAACATCAAGGGGACGCTTGAAGGTCTATTTATTGGTGACGCAGGGGTCGGGAAAACCATGATCCTAAAAACGATGATCCAAAAACTAAGGCTGGGCCAATTTATGACGGGGTCATGCTCCTCCCGCACGGGATTGAGCTACGCCGTGATTCAGATGAATGGAACCTGGGAAATTCAGTGGGGCGCGTTCCCTACAAACGACATGGGCCTCCTCATCATTGACGAGGGCCAGGACATTTCACCCTTTGACTGGGAAAAGCTGTCAGTAGCACGGAGTGAAGGGGTACTTACGGTAGATCGAGCGGCTAAGGGCGAACACCCGTCTCGCACTCGCCTAATCGTATCCGCCAATCCCAAAGACGGGAAGCAAATCGACTCCGAATTATATCCTTGCGTCCATGTGAAGCAGCTCTTTACTACCAAGGACATCCGTCGCTTCGATCTGATTCAGTCGCTTAGTACCACTGACGTTAGCAAGGAAGTCCTGGTCAGAAGCGAGCGAAGTAATGACTCCCAGTGCAATTGGCTCACGCCAGAGGCCCTCAGGAACTCCATCCTTTTCGCCTGGTCTAGAAAGCCTGATCAGATCCGCTTTGCGGAAGGCATTTCTTCGATCATCTCCCGATGCGCAGGAGCTCTCTTCGAAAAATACGGCACCGCGACTGATATCCCGGTTGTGACGAGCGATATCAGAGATAAGGTCCTTCGCCTTTCTGTGGCCTATGCTACGGCCAACCATCGCACCGACGACAGTGGCGAGGTAGTCGTGGTCACAGAAGAGGATGTAAAATCGGTTCTGAACCTCTTGAATACAATCTATTCCAACGGCAATTTTGGCCTCGACTCCTACGCTGCGATGATGACCGATGAGTCCAACT
Source organism: Bdellovibrionota bacterium FG-1 (assembly GCA_051382295.1). Lineage (GTDB taxonomy): Bacteria > Bdellovibrionota > UBA1018 > UBA1018 > UBA1018 > JBBCAW01. Next base: position 36,921 of record JBBCAW010000019.1, read on the forward strand.
TAACTGACGATGAATTCAACCTCATCAAGGAAGAGCTACTTCCAGGGGACCTCATTTGCCTTGGGATTCGAAATCGAAACGCCGAGCTCATATCTCTTTTCATTAGAAATCCGGAAATGACCGGCAATGACATCAGTAACGTCATCGACATGGATCGAAAAATAGTCTGCAGCTACATGGAGCCACTCAAGAAGCACGGACTAATCACAGCCAAGCGTGGTGCCGGATACACCGCGACGAGGAAGTTCAACAAGTTCCTGCTAAAACTCAAGGCATTGGGGTATCATCTTGGACCGCTTACAGCGGCGGCGTATGCGACTCGATAAGGTGCAAATCTTCAGTCATTTATTGATTTGGTCGGGTGCGGGTCCCAGTCGTGTGGATTGCTAGGCAGTTGGATGGGTGATAAAGCACGACTAGCGTTTTTCTAGTAGCTATTTTGAGGAGCGAAATTTCTTGAGCGATGACACCTTCCGTCACTATCAGCCTGCACACGAACTTACTCCCACCTACCTGAATGGGATGCAAGCCATTGCGGCGGGGAGCCTCCAAGAAGCGGTTTCGATTCTAACATCAGAACCTGAGGACTCTCCGTGCTATGGCCTTGCGATCGGCAATGCGGCCCTGAGCCTTATTCGCCTTGATCAACGAGAGAAGGGCGAAAATCTAGCCAGAAAAGCCGCCACAAAAATGCAGCTCACCGGGTGTCCTCACCCCCCCTCGGGCGTTCAGATTCTACGAAATTTGGCCGAAGCGATCGCCGGACAGGGCCGATCGGCAGAGTCACTGCCACACTTTAACTCGGCCTGTCTGACTGCCGACGCACTCATCGCTAAACACCCGGACTTTGCCACAGATATCGAACTTGAAAAGGCACATACCCTGAACTCCTGGGGAGCTGCCCACCTCAATCTCCGGCAGTATCCCGTGGCGATCAATATCTTTAATGCTGCCCGCGAAATTTATCGAACCCACGCAGGTATAAATTCGATCGGGATATCGGAAGTCCTCACAAATTGCGCCCATGCATATCGACTTCTTGAAAAATTCACGGAAGCGGAGTTCTCCCTGATTGAGGCGCTCAAATACGCGAAGGAGATGGATTCGAAAGATCAGATATTCCGCGTCCAGCTTGCACTAATCCAGATTGGCTCATCCTCTCTGCCGGAATTAGAGGCTTATTCGATTCTCGAACTGGCTGCGAATGAGTGTGAATCGTCGGGCAGGTTCAGCGCTGCCTATTTGCGTCGTGCTATTGCCGCGAGTTGGGCGGCAGAGACGGGAAAAACCACGTTTGGCCTATCGATGATCGAGAAGGCAAAGACGCTTGAGACTCACCTCGAAGCGAGCGATCCCAATCCACCGCGTCTACGCATGACGGAGACCCAGCTCCTCATTCAAAACAACGCCCCAAAAGATGACGTTATTCATACACTAATCCAAGGCGCGCATCTCTGGTATGCTCAATTAGGGCCAAGATTGATTGACGGAGATGTTCAAGCAACAACTTCTGAAATGCATGAACATTTTCGGTTGCTGGCTCGTAAACTTCTCGACGTCAGGCGCATACCGGAGTCTCTCGTCGCATTTGAAGCAGGGAGAGCACTCAGCTACGCAATCGAAGTGGAACCTGCCTTACTGAACGAAGTTGGATCAATCAACCCATTCTCAGCCGATGGTAAGACGATTGCACTTACCTCCCTACATCGAACGCAGAAAGTCCTGAGTCCTGACGAGGTAATTGTGGCTTTCTCCATTTTGCCGCCGGATGTAATCGCATTTATTATCAGCAGTGATGCTGTGGCTGCTATATTCGAACCTCTCCCAGATACGCTCGATGGTTGCGAGGCATTGTTTAAAGAAATCGATGCGATTCCAACAAGGTTACATGCGGGCGTGGGCGCCCGAGCGATCCCTGACTTAATTCAAAAACTCACGACTCAACTCAAGTCTAACGTAGGGCTAAGAAAAGTATCAGCGTTAATGCCTTACTCGCGCCTCCACTCAGTTCCGTGGCGAATGATCCTCCGTAATGCTGGAGTTCCTTGGAATCAGCTCCAGTTCGGAACTGAGTTCGGACTCATGTTGCGAACACAAGGTAACGGCCCTGGCCCTAAACTGCCATTGAAGTTTCTCGCATTGGGAAACGGGTACGCTGAAACGATCGATTTGAACGAAGAAGCACGATTGTTTGTAGCCGCCCTCGGGGCCTCTGCCACGCTTACTGAACAGTGCACCCGTCAGCATCTAACCGATGCCCTACAGCAGGATGCGGCTGTGCTGATCTCGTGCCACGGCTCTGTCAATCCGCGAATATACGACGGGCAGCTCGTTCTCGCGCTGAACGATGGAGATTTTCCAGTCGGCTCTATCTTTCCACCACATGTAAAGGCACCGCTGGTAATATTGTCCGCCTGCGAGTCTGGCGTCTATGGAATGCATTGGTCAGACTATCCTTTAGGGGCTGCTCCAGAGCTCATCCGATTAGGCGCAGAGGCTTGCATCGGGACGCGTTTTTCAATTGGAGCTAGGTTTGCTTCGGACTTCATCGATGCATTCAGCTCTCTAGTAAAAGCTCAACCGAATATCGCTCGGACTTTTTGCGGAGCACTGGAACTGACTGAGCAGAAGGGAGCCGATTCCTGGAAAGATCTGGCTTGTCTCGAGCTATTGGTACGAAGAAAGTAACGATGGCGACAATCCGTCCAGATCCATGTGTGCGAGAGGCCAGTCGAACGCCTCATTGATAAAAGTTACCAGACCTCGGACCAGCAAAGCCACCGAGGGGCGCATCGCCGTTGTCCCGTCCGAAAGGCGCCAATGGCAAAGCGTGTTTTTGGATACATCCGTCGGTCAATTGAAAGCGATAACCTGTCGCTCCAGGCGCAGGAGCGGTCCATCCGCTCCTTCACGGAATCTCAGTCGTGGGAGCTGGTGTATCTCTTTTGTGACCGGGGAGATACCGGCAGCAACACAGATCGAAATGCCTACCAACAAATGCTTACGGCGTCAGTACAAACAAATGGCGTCCGGGCCGTTGACCTGATTCTTGTGCCGAAGCTTGATCGGATTTCCAGGAGCCTAAAGGACATTCTCATTTTGATCGAGGACCAGCTTGACCCGCTTGGAATTGGCCTGAAGAGCGTAACCGAGAGCTTCGACTCCAGTACCTCGGAAGGCCGCCTCATGCTGAGTATGTTAGGAGGCTTCGCCGAGTTTGAGAGGAAGCGAATCGTTCAGCGCCTGATGGAAGGCAAATATGAGCTCGCCGCACATGGCGGTTGGAATGGCGGCCCTATTCCCTACGGCTACAGCCTCAACCCTCACGGTAAAGGGTTAGTATGGGACCCTATCCACGCCGAAATCGTCCGCCAACTATTTCACCGCTATGCCAACCAGGACTTGAGCATACGCAAACTTAAGCTCGCGACCGGCTGCGAACTGCACCCTGACTCCATCGGCGAACTCCTCAGCAATCCGTTTTACGTAGGCTGGATGAGCTACGGCGGCAATACGACTCAAGGTACTCATCCACCGATTACAAGCGCCCGACTGTTCAATAGGGTCCAAGAGCGCAAAATGATCCGAGCAAAGAGCTACGAGACAGGCCGAAAACTTTTCAAAATATCCGGGATGCAGATGATTCCGCTGAGTTTCGGACGATTGTCGGGCGCTACTTAACGAAACTCAGGAGGCTTTGCGTCCCTATTTGAGGGGCTGAGTAAAACGGTAAGCACCGGGGGTTAGGGGTCATTCAGCCTAAGACGACGGGTACGTGCAAGCGTTCCCGTCAAAAGACGCTGATTCGCGACGTGATGAAGGGGTTATTTTTGGAACAATTTGATTATCTAGGATTTTACAGCAAACATTTGAAGCTCCTTCCGACAGGCCAGGAGCACCAGCACAAGGCGCTCTGCCCATTTCATGAAAATACCGATACGCCGGCATTTTCCGTAAATACCCAAAAGGGTGTTTGGAAATGCTTCGGGGAATGTGATGCCTCTGGTGGAGTAAGAGAATTCGAGAATCGCCTCGGTAGTCGGGGTAACGTGAGCGGCTTACAACCGGACTACTCCACTTCCGTTGTGACCTACCATCGGCAACTCACGGAGGAGCATGTTCGTTACCTCAATGCTCGCGGTGTTCGCATCGAGACGATCAATAAATTCAAGCTCGGATCGCTCGGAGATAAGATCACCTATCCGTATCTCGATGCTGCCGGACGGTGCGATGGATTTAAGGCTATCAGCACTGACCCTGGCAAGCTCACCTTCTTCAGCGTTTCTAAAAACGCGATTAAGCTTTTCAACATTTCCGCGGTACCTAACGCCAAGCTCAATTACCGTGACACGATCCTATTGGCCGAGGGTGAAAAGGACGCCCTGATACTGGCCCAGGCCGGTTACGACGTCGTCGGAGTCTCAGGAACGCAGGGCTTCAAAAAAGAGTATGCCTTCCTCTTCGAGCAATTCAAGCGAGTCATCGTCGTCTTCGACAATGATGCTGCTGGACGCAGTGGAGCAAAGAGGATCGCCGAGTTCATCGGTCCGAATTGTTTTATCTTTCAGTGGAAACGTCGGGAGGCGGATGACGGCTACGACGTGAACGACCATTTTCTTAAGCTCGGTGACCGCTTCAATGAGATCTTCGACCAGGAGCTGATCACGAATACCACTTCAGCCCAGTCGCCAATCATCCTTTCCGCATCGGACCGACTCCCTGAATTTCAGAAATACCTGGACGGACTGAAAGGAGGTCGGCTCCTAGGTTTCGACATACCCTGTTTTCCGATGCTAACGAAGTACATGCGTGGCATTCGTGGAATGATCGGCATTGGTGCGCCACCAAAAGTAGGCAAGTCAACGCTGACGATCCAAATAGCGACGGACGTAGCAGCTCAAGGATACCCGGTCCTCTATTACGACTTTGAAAACGGATTCAGTCGCATCATTCTCAAGATGCTGGCAAGAAAATCTAAAGTTCACCCTGACCACATTTCATTGGGATCTCCCGACCACGCCAAGCAGGTCGAGGCTGCTCAAGATGGGCTCCGTCCCGCCATAAGAACTCTTTTCATAGAAAATGATCGCCGGCTGACCGAGGAAATAATTTTGAGCCAAATCCGCCACGTTAAAAAGCTAACAGGTCATGATCGAGTCCTCTTGGTGGTTGATTCGGTCCAAAAACTTCCCATGAATCTTGGCGCCAGGCGTGAAGGTATTGATGGCTGGATCCGATTCTTTGAGAACGTCCGTGACACGGAGAACGCGACGATCATTGTCATCTCGGAACTTGCCAGATCCGGTTACGAGCAATGTGGAATTAGTTCATGGAAAGAGTCCGGTGATCTCGAATATTCCTTCGACCACATGATTCAGCTTACTCGTAAGAACCGTGATGACCCACAAGGGAAGGAATTGACTCTGAACATGATCGCATCCCGAGAACTCGAGCCTGGAGAAATAGCGACCTACAGATCCATCCGACCTCTCTGGTATTTCGACGAAATCGAAAAGGGGTTTTTCTAATGAAAAGGAGCAAGCCCAAGGAGGGCGTGACCACCATCAGAATGCCGAGCCACTATACGACAGCGGTTTTGGCGAATCGGGACGAGCTGTCAGGTCACTCGATGAGCGAGGAGGCGCGGCACGAGCTCGTGACCGGCTTCGAGTCGATTGAACTAACCTCGACAGAGCATCGGGCACTATTTGCTCTGTTTAAGCTCTACAACGAACGCGGATTCACGGACGCTACAATCCAATCTGGTGTCACTTTCACTCCCTATGAGCTTTGCAAAGCGATGGGCTACAAAAGCTACGGCAGCTCCAGCTATCCCGGCACCTCCCGGACGGAGGCATTGAGCGCCCTCAATAGCCTGAGTGATAAGCGTTACCGCTGCCTCTTTACGATCCATAGAAACCCCAACACCAGGAAGATCGCGGTAGTCGCGATTCCGAACCGAGCCGTTCTCGAAGTCAGTCACCGCTACGAGGGCATGACCTTCCATGAGGTCCGAGGAAAACTGATGGGCGCATCACCTGAGGAGATCACGGCAAAGGTTTGTGAACAGCTCGTCCATGCCAAGTTCTGGCGGCCCATGGATACTGACTTCTACGACCGGCTCCGATCTTCAGGCGTACGCGTCAATGAGGAGCACTGGTTGCTCCAATATTGGTTAATGCGCTCGGAGCACCCTTCGAGATCCGCGACCTTTGACGAGCTATTGAAGGTGCTCAAGCTCGATCAGTCAAAAACTCATCGCTCCAGGCAACGGAATTTCGTACTTAGGATTTACAAGGATTTCCAAAGGGCAGGCTACTTATCCAAGGTCCACGTTGATCGGAAATCAGGTGACGGTCGCGTGCTCGACTATCTCGAAAAAGCGCTAGATCGCTACTAAGACCGGCACGAGGGGTACCGAGCAAAGTTGAAACCTGATTCCGACTATATCACGGTGCGTTATGGCTGATGTGACCGCGGGTAATAGGTAATAGGGTAAGCGAAATCGGATCGGGTGATCCGTTTCGAACTCATTCAATTCGATCACGCCTGGTCATCCCTCTGAATCAACGGACTTGAGGAGTTTTCGGACTTCATTCTTGAGATGCTTCGCCTGGGTAAGCGACTGATCGAGCATTTCGTCTACGGCACCGAGTCTCTTCTTAACGACGGCCTTGCTAATTCCCTGTTGGGCGGTCACGTCGAACTGAAAGAGCTGGTAGAGATCCACGCCGAGAGCCTTTGAAATACGCATGAGCGTTCTGAGTCCAATGGCCCATTGACCACGTTCGATATCTGAGATCCGACTCTCAGCTCCAAGATTTCCACGCTCGGCAAGCTGAGCCTGCTTCAAGCCCTGTTGAACCCTAAAATATCGAATCCTAGAGCCAATCTTCTTCACCAAGACTTCCAGCTCTCGATCCAAATCTGTGCGTTTTGAAGAACTAGTGATCTTTTTCATCTTCTGAACTCCCCTAAATTCTATTGAACTAGTCTGGAATTCAGAATCCTCATTACTAGGGTGATTTTACGAAGTTACAAACACCCTATTTTCTAAAGTCCCCTTGGGTAATGGCCGAGAAAGAGAGGTGAGCATTCGAGACTCTGCTGATCTTTCTATGGGAGGGCATCGAGAGCGTTCGATTCGTCATCATTGGAGGAGCTTAAATGCGAAACATAAATTTGAGGTTATTTAGAACGGGACAGCGGTGGAATAAAGCATACCCTTCCATTTTACTGCTCATCACAGCTACTGCCTTAATCGGACCGATTGCTTGGGCGGATCAGCTCGACGACAACATCCAAGCAGCTAAGAAACAGAATGAACGCGGAAAGAATTACAAGAAATTCGTCGATGACACCTTAAGACAGGCAAAAGTTAAGCAGAAATCAAAAGAGTGCAAGAGCTTCCGCCTCGTCATTTCGCTCTGCCAAGCGTCAACGAATATTGAACACGCAGATGCTGCAAAGAAAATGGAAGATGACGTAACCAAGGAATCAGGTGTGGTCAACAAATACGCCCGTTATAAGATCGGTCAACAGAAGGTCATGTCGAGCCAGGGCTATCAGTCGAACCTTCAACAATATAAGAAGTTGAGCGGGAAAGCTTTCGATCGAAAGCAATGCGATGAGAACGAACCGAAGACAGGAACGGTGGATCCTGCTGGTAATCCCGTCCATGAAGAAGTCATGCTTTGTGGTTGCGAGGAACTGTCCGACGATGACTTTGCCTGCTCAAATCTTGAGTGGTTACAATAATAGCTACGGCTTCTTCCAGCAATCGAAGATACCCATCTCCACCGTGATCCGAACGTCCGGACATACCTGCCGCATCCCCTGGATCATCAGGTCTTGAATGCCGCTGGACTGAACGTCTGCTTGGTCCGCTGGAACTTCGACCACAAACTCGTCGTGGATGTAATTGACCACCCGGTACCCATTCCTGACGAGCAGATAAAGTGCGAGTTTCGCGCCATCAGCCGCTAGCCCCTGAAATGGAAAGTTCTTGCCTTGAGTGTAGCTGCAATTGGATCGGATACGACCACTCACGGTTTCTACGGCAGACCTGGATTGATACCCCTGGCCTTTGGGTACCGCGAGATACTGGTTCATCTCCGGGAACGATTCGAGCCAGCGATCACGAAGCTCCTTAGCTCTTCCCATAGTCAGATCTTCAATCCCGTAGGTGGAACTGGCATAGCTCATGAAATTCTTAACGCCTAACCCACCTGGGAATCCGAAATTACAAGCTTTCGCATAAAGTCGGTCCTGCTTGCTGACATCAGATGCCGGCTTATTCAGGATGATTCCTGCAAACCAACGATGAAGATCGACTCCCTCGTTGGTGTCCTTTTTCACAAAGTGCGTAGTTTAGGGGGCCTTTTGTGTTTTTCTGTCTAAAAGGAAAACACTATGACTCAATCATCATTTGAGACCCGGTT
>JBBCAW010000020.1:0-1289 GCA_051382295.1 Bdellovibrionota bacterium FG-1
CAAGTGATGCGTCCAGCCCTCCCAATGCGCCATAGTCAAACGTCGCACAGCTCGAGGGAGGTGGAAGACTCGGGTCGGAACCTAGGCTGCACGAAAGCGCCGCATTGAGTGTCGAAGGCGTGTTCGCATTCGTCAGATCCACAGACACGTTTTTGATGAACGAAGGCGTGATCGTCGTCGATGGATCCAAAGCGTCCTCGGGAAATTTCAGCGGTGTAAAATTGGGGGTCAGCTTCAACGGATCATAATAGGTCCGCGCATCGCCTGCGCAACTGTTTTGGCGATTCGGCGACACCAAAGAGTAAAAATCCAAAAACTGAAACTTTACTCGAACCCCTAAGCTGCTCGAAGCGAGGTTGCGTTGCGACTGAAGCTGGTCTTGTAAAATATTTTTGACGGTTGAGGTTTCGCCTTTGTCAAAAGCACGGGGGTTACCGGTGCAGCCGACGGCCAAGCTAAAGGCCAGGCTCAATATCACGCACGCGCACCCTACTTTTTTAGATCGGCGGTCTGAGAGTGTTGGCGTAGCGTGCGAAGCAAACATTTCTAAAACCTCATCAGCGTGAGTGAATAGAGAACCATCCCCGCACAAAGAGGAGAGCTCCCAGAAGATTGTCCGCCCTGGCAGAAAGTCTTGATCGAAGATACACGCGTCGGATCGGCCGCGCCTGAGATGCGCGAGAATTGCACAACCGAAAGTGCAGGATCAGAAGCAAGCGGAATCACTATTTGCTTCGTCTGAATCTCAGAACTCCCCACTACTCCCTCAGGTTGCATCCGCACGAGCAACGGAGGCGCCATCAGGAGAAACGGTTGTACGATATCGGTGGCGGTGTGCTTGATGAACACTTTCCAAGTCATATCGGAGCAATTTTCGGCCGCGAGCTGGCCATTTTTCACACAATCCGTCGGCTGCAAGGGCGCATTGTTCAAACCCGAAGCAGTGTACTCGAGGATCGCGAGCAGATTTTCTCCAGGCGCAATCGCCGCGGATTCTCGGTTGAGTTGCACGCGCACATAGACGCCGTCCGTGGGGCCGCCAGTTCCGATCGTCGTAGGAGTTTCCGCGCAGTCATACTCGCTCACGCGGTAGTAGCCGGCGGGGCCACCACAGGGCAGCTGTTTTACCGCCATCACCCCGGGTTGCCCAACCACGGGAACATCGATTGAACATTGTGAAACTGCACTTTCGGTAGGATCCGCAAAGCGCGCGCAAAAAGGGCCTGGAGCGGAAGCGTTGCTTGAACCGCTGATTCCGAGTTCCACTGAAGTGAGCCAACGGGGCCAAG
>JBBCAW010000021.1:0-147084 GCA_051382295.1 Bdellovibrionota bacterium FG-1
CACGTGGGGGATCCCGGTAAAAGTGAGGGGATCCGCGCGCGCAGGAAGCGCGTTTTTAGCGCGGAGGCTAAGGAAGGCCGACCCCGACAGCTTTTACCGGGATACCCCTTTACAGGCGCTGACGACCAGAGTATGGTCGTGACCTGATTTATGAAGTATTTTGGTCTGATTTCGACATGGACCGCTGCGATCGCCCTGTCGCTTTGTTTGAGAGGCGCAGGAAAGCAACAGGCCGATCCAACGGATGATTTCAGCTTTACGCTGGACCATTCTCAGCAGTTTGAGGTTTTTCGTTTGATGCCCGAGCATCGCGTGACGGAGATTTTTCAGGATCGCCTGGATCTCTTTCCCCGATCTGAAGCGTCCAAACTTTCGCGTCATCTCCTCGAACTTTGCCGTCAATATCGGTTTGACCCGGCTTTTGTGCTTTCTTTGATCCAGGTAGAGAGTTCTTTTCGGGTTAAAGCGGTTTCGCCCGATGGTGCTGTTGGGTTAATGCAGGTCATGCCTGCAACTGCTCTTAAAGTGGCTGAGGGGCTGGGCTTGAATTTGCTCAGGGCAGAAACGCACCAGAGCCTGGGAAGCGCACTTCTGGATCCTTTTTTTAATTTGAAAATCGGCGTGAGTTATCTCGCTTTTCTGCGGGATCGTTATGAGGGGCTGTCTCCTTTCTTCTTGGTCGCTGCGTACAACGTGGGGCCCGGTAAGGTGGATGAATTGAGGCTTCGAAAAAGCTTTCAGCCTGTCAATAGCCGAAAGTATTTCGATGCGATTCGCCGGGGTGTTCCCGATTTTAGATTTTATCAGCCAGAAACAAAAACGATCTTTGAATCCCAGCCCCCCGCGGCTTAAGAGAACCTTATATGTATGAATTGAGAGTCAAAGCAGATTTTCCAGCAGCCCATCACCTTGAAGGTTACCCCGGCGATTGTGCGAGACCCCATGGGCATAATTGGGGCCTTGAGGTTTTTGCCCGCTCCAAGCGGCTCGATTCCATTGGGATGGCGATGGATTTTCGCGCCCTCAAAGGGGCGGTAAAAGAATTGATTGCTCCGTGGGATCATCAAGATCTCAATCAGCTTCAGGATTTTCGCACCATTAATCCTTCCGCTGAGCAGATCGCGCGTTTGGCTTACGATCGGCTTTCGGCCATCATTGACAGCGGGGAGACATGGATCGAGCGAGTGACCGTTTGGGAAAATGAACGATGTTCTGCTTCTTATTTTGATGAAAAAAAGTGCCGATAAATAGCATGATTGCTCCTCGCCGTACTTTATCAGTCGTGTTGCTTTCAGGGGGGCTGGATTCGGCCGCTAATCTCGCATTTTGTCGCGAGGCGGATGAGCCCGTTTTGGCGTTGACCGCTGACTATGGGCAACGTGCTTTTGAACCTGAACTCAGAGCGGCCCAAGCCTTTTGTGATTATTATGGCGTTCCGCATGCACGGGTGGATTTGCGCTGGCTAGGCCAGCTTGGGGGCAGTTCATTGACCTCGGCGGCTCAAGAGGTTCCTAAATTGCTGACTTCGTTATTGGATGATCGAAGTACGACCGAGGCCAGCGCACGGGCCGTGTGGGTTCCAAATCGCAACGGAGTGTTGATTAACGTGGCCGCCGCTTATGCCGAGCGATTGGCAGCAACGCGCGTGGTGGTGGGTTTTAATGTGGAAGAAGCCGTAACTTTTCCTGATAATTCAGAGGAATTTTTGCAACGTACCACCTCTTCGCTCGAGTATTCGACCGCCAATGGCGTGAGGGTTTATTGTTACACGACCCAGTGGAATAAACGGCAAATCGTGGCGGAGCTTCGAAAACTTAAAACTTCTTTTCCTTTTGATCGAGTGTGGAGCTGTTATCTGGGCGGTTCTCATCCCTGTCAGGAGTGTGAAAGCTGTCTGCGGTTCGCCCGCGCCCAGGCCTCAGGTGAGCTCGCTTAGACTCTCGCCGTTGCATGCACAAAACGTCCATGTTCTTTTACTTCTTCAAGGCGGCAACTCCAGTAGAGCTTTCCGTCGTGTACGGTCATGTCAGGGCATCCGTCGCACATGTTCATCCGGCCATCCGGTAGAACATCAATAGGTTGAATGATCGTAAAAGTTTGAAAAAATGCGGGCTTCCATGCTTGACGTGGGTTTTTTGCGGCCCAGGATAAGTATTTTTTCGCGATTTTTCGCATTTTCGGGTCGATCAGGCTAAAGCCTAGCGTCGCAGAACGGCCGGCTTTGAGCATTTTTGGACTGGAGTAGCTGAGCCATTTTTGAGTGAGCGCGTGATGCGTGTTTTGACTGATTTCCATAAATCGGGGCGATACAAAACCAAACGACTCCTCGTGGTTGGCGACATGAGTTGCAAGGAGCCATTTGACGCTTCCGGCGTCCTCAGTTCCATTGAGGTAGCTGCTCGGCTCATAGTGAGGCAGGACGCTGCGAATTTTTTCGACGACTTCGGTCGCCTGGATGGGGCGGTCACCGCCCCAGTGTTGAGTCTCCGTTTTTTCGTAGGTGTCTTGGAGTGGAATTTTTTTGTCGCCGACAAAAAAATCAAAGGGGCCAAAAAGCCTGGGCTCGCGATACAGGATAAAAACGACGGTATGGACGAGGTCGGGGTGGCGCGTAGCTCAGCGGATGACTTCTGGGATTTGGCTCAAAGTATCTTCGGTGACCGTTTGATTGAAGGAATATGCGAGGCCACCTTCGGAGGCGAGCATTTCAGCGTATTTGTGACGGAGAAAATTAAACTCCCCCTCACTGCTCGCCTTTGAATCATGCCGACGTTGTGAGGTATCGATATGAAAAGTGAATCCGAAGGCTCCGGCCTTTTTGAGTTCCTTGAGTTTAGATCGGGTGAGTGCCAGCCCATTGGTGTTGAGAATGGGCTTCCATCCCCCTTGTTTGATCATTTTAACGATTTCGACGATTTCGGGATGCACGAGGGGATCGCCACCTGCAATGCTCATGCAATCGCTTTTTCGTTCTTTTTGAAATACCGATAAATCTCTGGCAATTTGGTCCAAGGTTTTATGGCCCTTGACATGAGGGCGATAACAACCTTTGCAGGCGAGATTGCATGCGGTTGTCACTTCGAGCCAAGAAATACCATTGTCGGCGAGAGACCAAGGAAGTCGATAATAGTTTTGTGGTAAAATGGGGGCAGTCATGGGTGCCCCCATTTACAAAAACGGTGCCAACGCTCTAGAAAGCAGGAAGGGGAATCTGCTGAAGGGCAGCGTTAATCAGTTTCCAAGTGAGATCGAGGTGGACTCCGTCCGTCGAGGTGAGCCCCAGCGAACTTAAGATCGATTGAGTGGCCGTAGGATGGACTCCGGAAATAATCACAAAACCCTTTCCTGACCATATTTGGCTAATGGCCGGATTGCCGTCGGGGTATGTGGCAATCACTCCGCCCGTCAGATTGGGTGTGACTGGGCCCCCATACCACAAGATATCGGCCGTCGTCCCATCGGCAAATGTTTCGAGGGTCATGGAGTAGGAGGTGCCTTGATTTTCAAGGTAGTAGTAGTCGAGGATCGGGCCGTTAACAACGCCCAGTCCATAGCTCACATCTTGCCCCAATGCGGGTGCAGGAGCGTCGGCGATAAAGGCTCCCGCGCATATTCCAAAGTAACTGACGCCATTTTGTTGAACGGCGGTTCGGAGGTGGGCGTGAGTGGCTGCGCTTAGGCTGCTTGCCTCAGTGCCTCCGGCGCCCCCGGGAAAGATCACCAAGCCGAATTGCGAGATTTCATCCACAGTCATAGCATTCAGTTGCGCTGAATTGACTTCTTGGTGTGTTGCGCCATGACTCGTGAGAATGCTGGCGAGCGAGGCGACCTCGGCGCTCCAGGTTCCGCTCCCGGCAAAGAGTAAGACGTCGGTTTTATAGGTTCTTTGTGTATTGCCCACCGGAGGTGTTGGCGTCGGAGTAGGGGTAGAAGTAGAAGAGGGGGTGGGGGTGACTGTTGGAGTTGAGAAGGCGGTAGGGATGGGGTTGATTGGAGTATTTGAGTTTTGTGCATCCTCCGTGGTGGCGGTGTTCTCACTCGGAAGTGGGGTCGCAGGGGTGACGGTCGTACCTACGCAAGCGCAAAGAGAAAGCGCAACCCAAGAGGCGGTGCAGACTGAAAATATTCGATTGAGCAATGGGATCTCCTTGATTCATTCATTTGGGATTTCTGAGTGATACGAGCGCGTTTCGGAATAGTCTCACTGCTGGGTAGCGAGCGAGAAGAGTATTTAAATAAAAAAGTTGAAAAATAGATCTGCGTTGTTCTACGGTTTTAGTAAATGAATTGCGAAACTAACGAGGGCTTTTCTGAGGCTTACCGAAGATTTAAAAATCCCCTGTTGGATTATGTCATCGGTAGAGTCAGGGACCGCGAAAGCGCGGAGGAATTAGTTCAGGATATTTTTATGAAGGCGTTTCGATTCAGTCATCGCTATGACTCGAAATATGCGGTTTCCACTTGGCTTTGGACTATTGCCAAGTACACCGTGATTGATCATCTGCGCGGAAAGCCAGGAGAGCACGAGCCGATATCTCCCGAGGAACTTCCTTCTCCTTTGAGAAACGCTGAAGATCTGCTGCAGAAAAAAGACGAAAAAAAGGGACTCCTCAAAATGATCCGCACTTTGCCGAGGATGCAAAAGAAGGTTCTTTGGATGAGGATGGTTCACCAGCTTTCGGACCAGGAAATTGCGCGAAAGCTGGGATTGAGTGCAGCGGCGGTTAAAAATCTGGCCTACCGGGCTAAAAATCGTCTTTTTGAGTTGGGTTCTTGCGGACCGCTTCCGGCCGGTTTACAGAGAGAGTCATGACCTTACTCGCAACTCGGTTTTCGAAAGAGGAACGCCCCTACACAGGGGTTGAACTGAAACCTCATTTTTTGCTCACCCAGATGAACCTCAAGGGGTCGGCGATCGGCGCCTTTATCGGACCCTGTCACGTTCAGACGGAACATCTGGTGGACTGGGAAGATCGTCTTGCCCAGGATCGGATTGAGGCGCGCTGGATGGTTCACTTCATTGGCGAATTTTTTGGCATGGGCCTTCGTGAAGGCGTATTTTTGCAGCGCCTGTTTATGGCGACTTTGGGCGATTTGGTCAATGAGTCGCTGCATCAAGGGGGCCGAGCTGGCGACGGGGTGCGAAGGGATGGCGATGATCTTTTCGTAGGGGATCGCAAGCTTTCTGTTTCGATCGTGACGGCCTCTCCCGTTTCGGTCCTTCTTCATGCTGGAATTAATATTGACCCAACCGGGGCTCCGGTGCCAGCCATCGGGCTCCAGGAACTCGGGGTTTTGCCCGAAGAGTGGGTGCCGCTCGCGCTTGAGCGATTTGCTCAAGAGTACGAGGGGATAGTTTGGGCGTGTGCCAAGGTGCGGCCAGTGCTATAACCCCCTCACTATGTCAAACGTGCGTGTTCGTTTTGCGCCTTCCCCTACCGGTTTTTTACATATTGGCGGCGTTCGCGCTGCGCTCTTTAACTGGCTTTACGCCCGTCATTTTGGCGGCCAGTTCCTACTTCGAATTGAAAACACCGACTTAGATCGTTCCGAGGACCGATATACTCAGGATATTTTAGCCTCTCTTCAATGGATGGGATTAACCTGGGACGAAGAGCCGATTTTTCAGAGCAAACGCCTCGATGTTTACCGGCAGAAAGCCCAAGAACTTTTAGAGGGAGGCCATGCCTATCGCTGTTGGTGCACGGAGGCTGAAGTGGAGGCCATGCGTACCCAGGCCACGGCTGAGGGCAAAAAGCCGATGTACGATCGCCGCTGTCGCGAGCGAGCTGAACCAGGGCCAGTGGGTGCGCCTTTTGTGATTCGGGCCAAGGTGCCGCTCACGGGTTCGGTTGAATTTCACGACATGATCCGCGGGGATATCCGGGTCAATAACGCAGAGCTGGATGATTTTGTGATCATTCGGTCGAATGGGGCGCCCACTTACAATATGTCGTGCGTGGTGGACGATGTGTATTCGAAAATGACCCACATCGTGCGGGGGGATGATCATATCAATAATACCCCGAAACAGCTGCATCTGTACCGATTTTTCAATTACCCCATTCCTAAGTTTGCTCATTTGCCCATGATTTTGGGCCAGGACAAAAAGAAGCTTTCCAAGCGCCATGGCGCGGTTTCGGCCAACGCTTATCGTGAGGAAGGGTATTTACCTGAAACGATGCTTAATTTCTTGGCTCGTATTGGTTGGAGCCATGGAGACCAAGAAGTTTTTACGGTAGATGAAATGATCCAGTTTTTTGATTTTGATCATGTTCAAAAATCTTCTGGCGTATTTAATACCGAAAAGCTGACTTGGCTCAACGGCGAACATATGCGCCGAACCACGCCAGAGCGTCTCGCTAAAATCGTGGAGGAGGACTTTGCGGCGCAATTTACTGCGCCAGAAGAGTTGAGGCGCGCGTGCTCGCCTGTCGGGGTTAAGTTGGTGGGTTTGATTCAGCCTAAGGTAAAAACCGTAAAAGAACTTACTGAGCAGTTGCTGCCGCTCTGTGCGAGCGGGGTTGGCAACGTCGATACTTCAAGTCTCAAGTGGAATAAAAATCCGGAACTTAAGGCGCCGACGCAGGCCGGGATTCGCGAGGCGATCGAGGTTTTTTCGGCCAAGATCCAAGTGGCAGGCAATGTGGCCCGTACAGGTAATGATTTGTTGTGGGGAACGGTGCCTTCCTTAGGTGATGTGGGGATGACCCACGAGGAGATTGATGCTTGTCTTCGAGAAATGGGAACCCGTCATGGACTCAAGCTCGGAGATTTTGTAGGCCCGATGCGGTTGTGGGTGAGTGGACGGGCAGCGAGTGCAGGCCTATTTGATCTGCTGAGTGTTTTGCCCTGGAACTGGGTGGAGCCCCGGCTCCGCCTGGCGGCTGAGCACTGAGGCTCCCGAGTGCCCCATTAAAAGGTTTTTCCGAAGATCATTTTGAACGTCCAGTCATTTGACGCGCTTGAAAGCCCTTTACCCAGGCCAACGTTGAATTCGATAGGTCCATCGATGAGGTCACCGACTAAAAACAACAGATGTTCTTGTTCGGCAAAGCCTGGAATAGTGTTCAGCTCTCCTAAGGTCGCATAATATTCGGTGCCCAAGCCAAAACCTTTGCCTGTGTTGTAGCGGATTTTGAAAGCGGGCTCGAGTTCGGGGGCGAGCGTGGAGCCACTGAAGGACCAGCCAAAGATCGGGTTAAAGTCAAAAAGAAAAGGGCCGAGTTCATAGGCGATGATCGGCCGAAACTCGGAGGCCCAGCCCCCCTCTTCAAATTCTTTGGGGACGCGTCCGAGTTCTACATTCAGCCCCAGTTGAATCGGAGCGGAGAGTTCTTTAGGAAGGATAAACTTCGAGCGAAGTTTGAAACCCCCATAGTAAAACTGCCGGTCGGAGGTCATGGCCATTTGGAGATAGCCGCCAAGCTCCCACCACTGGGTAACCCCATAAGAAGGTTCAAGGGTGAGGTGGGTCAGGCCATGAGGGGTGACTTCGCCGTCATACTCTGGGGTGGTTCGCCCTTTAACTACGGTGTTGTAGTGAAGTTCTATTCCTGCCTGGCCGGGATTATTGGTCTCGGCTTCGTAGACTTGGATTTCAAAGGCGTCCATGGCTTGCGCCGCTGGAGGAGTGGTGAGGGCCAGAAGAAAGAGTGGGATTGAGAGGGGGTGTTTCATATGTGATACCTTCTATCATTTAGTTTGAGTTCAGGGTGAGATTGGGTTAAGAGTGGCAACGAGCGCAGAGCCCGCGGAGGTCGTGACGGTGCGATTGAATTAAAAAACCGTGTTGGGCCGCGATTTGACGTTGGAGGTTTTCGATGAGTTCCGAGTGGAATTCGATTACCTGTCCGCAACTTGAGCAGACCATATGGTCGTGGTGTCCGTTTGTAATCTCGTAGCAAATCTGTCCGGAGCCCATTTCAAGGCGGGTGACGATCAAAGCTTCCTGAAAAGTTTTGAGGGCCCGGTAAACGGTGGCCTCACCGATGTCGAGTTTGCGGGCTTGGGCGAGGATGTCTGCGAGCTCTAGGTGAGTTTTGGACCGCAAAAGAAGCTCAAAAATGTGTTCGCGACTTTTAGAATAACGAATGCCCTTGGCTTCTAAGTAAGCCTTGAGCTGGAGCCGTGCAAAAGCGTGTTGATCTTTGGATCCTGTTTTGAACATTCACAACTGATAGCTACTATCACTTGTGTTGTCAAATTTTTTTTGCGGTTTTAGTTCTCGTAAAAACTGCGCCATTTTCCTGACGTCTCGCAACGCTAAAAAAACGCTAAAAAATTCTCAATATTTCGCCCCACCCTCCGAAACGTTTCTAAAGCAGTACCGACGTTCGTTTCGACTTCATACCCAAGGAGGGTGTATGGCCAAAATTAATCAAATTACATCGGTTATGGTTCTTTCTTTAGCGGTCGCGTTTTCCTCGCAAGGCGCTCTTGCGGCTCATTCGGCTGAATCCTCGCTGGATTCCCTGATTCCCAAAACCCTTCAAAATAAAATCGATCAGCGCAAGGATCAAAGGAGTCGCGCTCTCGCGTTCGAACCCCTCCTTCAAAATTTCAACGGAAGCAAAGAAGTGGATTTGCGAAATCGGGATACCCCCGTCAAAGCCCAGTTCGCTGCTAAAAAGTGTGTTGGGGTTATTCACTCAAAAGTGGGTACCTGCTCGGCCTTTGGCTTGGCGGCAGCAGTTGAGAATGTGTTGGGCGGAGGCATTGAGCTTTCTGAGCGGCAGCTTTGGAGTCAATACTGCGTAGCTTCGAGCGCAGTAGCCATCGACACCATCACCTCTGGTAAAGGCGTGGTCGAGGACAGCTATTGGCCTGAGAACTCGGTAAACCCTACTTCTAATTACTCCAAGGCCACCCGTTATAAAGTCCTTGAGTCTCATGCTCTCGAAGACAATATTGTGGCTATGCTTGAGGCCCTCGATCGAGGCAGCCCACTCTACTTTGCCATCAATACACCCTCTGAAATGTATGCCAAAAAACCCGTGATCAATGCCGACTCCGGAAATACCGGAGGGGGGCATGCCATAGCGATTGTCGGCTATAGGCTCGATGATACGGTGGAAGGGGGCGGGTATCTTTTGGTTAAAAATTCGTGGGGTACTTCAGACCAATTTGACGGCTATCAGTTGTTAGCGTTTGGTTACTGCGCCAAAAAAGGGAACTATTGCGCCGCTTGGTCCATTGATCGCGTCGGGACTAATTAGCGGCGGGCGCTTTTAACGGCCTTGGGTGCGGAAACCGTCAGCCAGGCGATGACTCCATACTTGATGAACCGGCCGATAAAAACGGCACAAAATATTCCGGCCCATGACAAATGCGCGAGGCCCGCGATGGCAACGGCTGCGTGTTGAGGGGCTGGGCTGAGTGAGGCGAGTGTGACTCCGGGTAAGCCATATTGGTGAACGAGCGTGATTGCCTTGCGCCAGTTTTCTGACTCAGTCAGGTGAGGCGCGAAAAACTCGATCACCCTGGGACCAAAAGATCCGCAGAGCTGTGAAAACAGCGTCGCGCCGAGGGCTGAGCCTAGACTGACCCAGGCAGCCACTCTCAGCCAGTTTTTAGGCCGGGCCATGACGGCTGGGATAAGTAGGGCTTCATTGGGAATAAAGAAAACAAAAGCATCTATGCCGCTCAACAAGGCCACTAGGGGTAGGTACCAGCGATGAGAAGCAAAATTTGTCAGGGAAGTGAGAGCGCTTTTAATCAGACCCACGAAGTCTATTCTCCTTAATATTCCAAGAGATTGAGCCGATCAGGTCTTGAGACAGGTGGAATCAATTATGGAAAGTATTGGGGATATTAAAACTAAGATCCTGTTTTTAATAGGAATTTTTATTACCGCTTTAGCTATTTCAGCCGCTATGCCGGGGGCGGAGGCGGGGGTAGTGATGGCTAAGCCTGAAAAAGTAGAAAAGGCCGGTCCGGGCGAGGTTTATCCTGAATCTCGATTTGGGAGAGCGCCCTCTTCGGTGGATATGGGCGTGAGCAAGGGCTACGCAGGCCGGGCGGTCGAGGAAATGGAATCGGGCAACGATGATGGGGCCGGTCCCCGCGGGGGCGGGCGTTCTCCCGCTGGGCTCGAATATGATGGTCAGATATCCGGACCCACGTCTACGCCCGCGCAGGCTCCACAGCCGCCTGCGGTGGAGCCTTCTTCGGTGATGACCCGAAAGGGGGTTCAAGAGGTGGCCGTGATCGCGAGTGACCTTGGTTTTTTTCCAAAAAATATCTTTGTGAGTCGCGACGTACCGGTACGGATGTATGTCACCGGTTCGAGCAAGAACACCTTGTGCATTATGATGGATTCGTTTCAGGTGCGTAAACAGGTGCGTTCGCAAAGAATCGAAGAAGTGACTTTTACGCCTAATGTGCCCGGAAAATACCGCTTTTATTGCCCGGTTAATGGTATGGAAGGGTCGCTGATCGTCAAAGAGTTTGCGGGGCCCCAAGATTCCGTGCTGTCGAATTCGGCGGCGCCGGCGCGCGAGGATTAAAATGGGCGTTTTTGAAGACTCAGTAGCCACCTTTCTTGCGCCGGTCAAAGATTATCTCGCCGATGATTCGGTTTCGGAAGTCTTGGTGAACGGACCCTATGAAATCTTTATCGAACGCAAAGGCTTGCTTGAGCGGGTTGCCGCCAAATTTACCGACGAGCAGGCTTTGCAAGCCGCGATTCGAAACATTGCTCAATTCGTCGGGCGACGGATTGACGAAGACAATCCGATTTTGGACGCACGGTTGCCGGACGGCAGTCGCGTGGCCGCCGTGTTCCCGCCGTGTTCGCGTAAGGGCGCCACGCTGTCGATTCGAAAATTTTCCAAAGGCAGCCCTAGTTTTGTCGACTTGATTAATCGCGGGTCCATTTCCAAGGATGCTGCGCGTTTTTTAGATGTATGCATCTATCTGGCTAGAAATATTATTATTTCCGGCGGCACTGGCTCAGGCAAGACCACCTTGCTCAATGTGTTGGGTTCGCGCATTCCAGGCAATCAGCGGTTGCTGATTATTGAAGACTCCTCTGAACTTAAAATTCACACCGATCATGTGGTGTTTTTTGAGACTAAGCATCCCGACGAGATGGGAAATGGGGGGGTCAGCGTTCGAGATTTGATTCGCTCCGCGCTTCGTTTGCGTCCCGATCGGATCGTCGTCGGCGAGGTCCGTGGGCCCGAAGCCCTTGATTTGGTCACGGCCATGAACACTGGGCACGGGGGGTCTATGGGGACTACCCATGCGAATACCCCATATGATGCTTTGGTCCGGTTAGAAACTCTGTCGATGATGGGGGATACTCAGGTGCCGGTGGGTGCTATTCGCAGGCAAATAGCGGCGGCTATTCATTTGGTGGTCCAGATCAAGCGTATGAATGACGGGACCCGCAAGGTCTCTCATATTTCCGAAGTGATTCCCGAGGTGGATGACCATGGTAAATACGTGGTTCAGGACATCTTTAAGTTTGTGCAAAGAGGGCGTACGGCCGAGGGAAAAATTGTGGGCGAAATGATTCCAACTGGCTATCTGCCTTCATTTATGGACGAAATAGCGCTGAATCGATTGCCTTTTCCTAAAGAAAAGTTTACGCCGCCTGATTGGTACTTGCTTCCAAATTCCGAACTAAAAGGCGTATCCTGAAAAATAGGTCTTTGCCTCTCAGCGTTTGCCCGGTATACGCTATCGTCTATGCAAGCCCCCGACAAAATTCGTAATATCTGTATCATCGCGCACGTCGATCATGGCAAGACCACGTTAGTTGATTTTTTGCTCAAGCAAGCCGGTTCATTCAAAGCCCATTATCACATGGTTGACCGTGTGATGGACTCCAACGATTTGGAACGTGAGCGTGGGATCACGATTTTGTCCAAAAACACCTCCGTGCGCGTAGGTGATAATAAGATCAATATTGTAGATACCCCAGGACATGCCGACTTTGGAGGCGAAGTCGAGCGTATCATGGGTATGGTGGATGGCGCTTTGCTGCTCGTTGATGCCGCCGAAGGCCCGCTGCCGCAAACTCGGTTTGTTCTTCAAAAGGCACTCCGACAAGGCCTTAAAGTCATTTTGGTGATCAATAAGGTGGATCGTCCAGACGCTCGTGTGCAAGAGGTTGTGAATCAAGCTTTCGATCTATTTATTGAATTAGGGGCTAGTTCAAAACAGGCCGATTTCCCGATTATTTATGCTTGCGCTCGGCAGGGCTGGTGCACGCTTGATTTTGACCAAGTGGCGGATATGGTCGCTGGCAACAAGCAAGGCACTCTCAAACCGTTGTTTGACGAGATTCTCAAAGATATTCCGCCGCCCCAAGTGGTTGATGGTGTTGAGTTTCAAATGATGGTCTCGAACCTTTCTTATTCGGATTATGTGGGTCGTCTGGCGATTGGTCGCGTGACCTCTGGATCCGTCAAAAAGGGTCAAAAAGTGATTCGCCGGGGAGTAGACGAAGCTGGAAACAGCAAAAACGAAAACTTTACGGTGGCTCAAGTCTATACTTTCGAGGGTTTGAAACAAACCGAGGTTGAATCACTGGATGCCGGCGATATCGGAGTTTTAGCGGGAACTGAACTTGCCGAGATCGGCGACACCATGGTGGGCGCTGATTCCATGGGTCCGCTTCCTCGCATTGTGGTTGAGAAACCTACTTTGGGCATGATTTTTTCGGTCAATACGTCACCTCTTTCTGGGCAAGAGGGCGAGGCCATTCAATCGCGAAAACTAAGGGATCGTTTGGTTCGAGAAGTGAGAACCAATGTGGCGCTCAGATATGAAGACATCGGGGCCACTGATCAGTTTCGAGTATTGGGGCGTGGCGAACTGCAATTTGCGATCTTAATCGAGCAGATGCGACGCGAGGGCTTTGAATTTATGGTGGGTAAGCCCACGGTCCTTTACAAGACGGCACCCAATGGCGATCGCGAAGAGCCGATGGAGCGCGCCGTGCTAGACCTTCCAGAAGTCTCGACCGGTGACGTGACCGCCATGTTTCAGGTTCGTAAAGGGATTTTAACAAAGTACGAAGGCGGATCCGGAGACGGTAAAGATCGCGTGCGCTTGGAATTTGATATCCCCACGCGGGGCCTGCTCGGAATGCGCTCTCGTTATTTAACGGCAACGCGTGGCGCGGGGTTGTTGAGTACTCAGCTTTTGGGTTATGGGCCGCATAAGGGTGAATTACCTCATCGGACCAGCGGTGCCTTGGTTTCAGACCGTCTTGGTCAAACGGTTGAGTACGGGCTGATGGGGTTGGAAGACCGAGGTTTGTTATTCATGGGGCCCGGGATTTCGGTTTATGAGGGCATGATCATTGGAGAGCATAGCAAGGAAAACGATCTCAATGTGAATCCTTGCCGCGAAAAAAAGCTCACCAATATTCGGTCTGCGGGTGCGGAGTTTTTGGTTACGCTGGCCGGGATTCGTCGCATGTCTCTGGAACAGTGTATCGAGTGGATTGATGAAGACGAATGGATCGAAGTCACTCCAAAAACGGTCCGAATCCGAAAAAAGATCATGCCCCAAAATCTGCGAAGCGTGAAGCGCGAAGATCGAATCAAATAAGCAGTTTTTAAAAGGACTGAGTGACTTCCATTCGATCCAACACCATGGCGAGCGTCCTTACGCCATTTCTGACCTCAATCAGATCGGCAATGAGAGGGTTGTTTCTGCTGAGCGGTAGGTTACGTAAGTCGTTTTGGATGGAGGTGACCTCATCATCCATTTCCGTGATTCGCTTTCGATAATCGGTCAAATAGCTGCGGAGTTGATCTTGAGGTTCCGCAAGCAGGGTTCTCATCTCGTCGCGTAAGAGCGAGGCTTTGTCAGTATTCAGTTGGAGGACCTGCTCTTGAGCAATTTCAAGGACTCGACGGGGGTCACCCCGACGGGTTTCAAAGGCTCGAACCGCCGCCTGCACGAGCCCGATATCCGCGCCTACGAGTGCCCCAATCGCGCGGGCATTCTTGCCTTGGGCGACGGTATATCTTCCCATTCTCAGGATGGTCTTAAAACGCAGCATGCCCTTGCTTTGAGTGGCGGTCCCTTTCCACATTCCGTAGCCGAGCTGAAAGGTAAAAGTGGCGGCAAAAACGGCAAGGGCGCCATCTAAAATCATTTGTACATACTTTTCAGTGGGATGTTCACTGAGTTCCCGATTTCGATTGATCTCTTCATAAAAGACCGCCCGAATCGCCTCAGCCCCGGCTGAGGGATGGGCTTGCGGTGATGAATCTAGACCAAACGCGGCGACCAACTTGGCCATGGCTTCGCGGTGCTCGGTGTGTTGAACAAAATCAGCGGCTACATGGTTCCAGACGTCATTGAATTGCGCGGCTGACAAAAGTAAAAGTTGATCCGCCAAACCTTGGGCGTAAGTCTCTTGGTCAACTTCCGAAATATCGGCTAAATCAGGCGCCTTGAGATGGTTAAAATACACTTGGATGAGATCTTCAACCGCGTTTTGCCCCAAATTCGAGCGATGACCAGCCGCTGAGGCGATTGATGTCATGAGAAGGGAGGCAATGAGTGAGAGAGAAACCCATTTTTGAAGGCGCATTTTCAATCCTTTTCTTAAGGCGTCAGAGCGAATCTTGCTCTGGCACGCCTCCTTCGGGTAATTCTGGATGACCAGGGCTAGTTCGTGCTTCTTCTGCGAGTTGGGTCAAGGTGGTTCTGAGGGCAAGGTCATTGAGGTCAGCTGCGTGTTCGAGTTGGTCCGCCCACGACTGGACATAATCTTGGCGAGAAGACCGAATCACGGCCGCAGCTTGAAGAAGAATATGGGTGGGGTCCTGGCCTCTGATTTGACCGGCTCGTAACTCATCGGCTAATTGCCGGTATTTTGCTGAAATACGCTCTGGAATTTTGCTTGGGTTGCGCGCAAAGACCGTGGCTTTAGCTATTGCGTTACTTCCTAAGGGAGCAATTAACGCGCTGGATTCAGCGGGGTCTAACAGAGCTTCTTGGGTTTCTGATACAAATTTAAGGACAAAAAGGTCTTCATAATCCGCATCCGGTTGAATACCGGTGTTGGGCAGTTTTTCACCCTCTGAACCGTCTGGAGTATAAAATAAGGAGAGATTGCGCGAGGCTTGAAAGAGTTGATCCGCGGCTTGAAAAAGTGCTACGAGATCCTGGCCCAATGATGCACGTTCAAAATCTGCCTGCGTGTGAAGGACTTGTTCACGGAGGCGTCGGTTTTGACGGGTGTCTCGAACCATTTGCACGCCAGTGTCCAAAAAACCGCCGATCAGAGTTCCAGCAATGAATCCGTAGACATTGGCTTTAAGAGGGGTGCTCGCCAGCCGAGCCGATTTAAGTAATCTGAGTGCGGTATTTGCAGTTGCTGACGAGGCGGCCGCTCCCACGCTCAGGGAGACGCCCAAGGACGCCAAATCGGCTAAAAGCTCTTTTTCTTCGTAAGCGGCGTCGTCATTTTCAATTCCCAGATGCATGATCTGAGCAGGGGATGGCTGAAGTGCTTTTTGCTGTTTTTCGCGATCCTGATTGATTTCCCACCCGGCAGCGGTTCCTAGGGCGACGGGTATCAACGGGGAAACCCTCCGCCAAAGGCTAAAGTACCGAGGGGCGGCTCGCCCTTTTGTCACAAAAATCAAACCCATCGTAAAAAGGCCGACCAAGGCTCCGCTTTCAGCCCCTTGAGTGATTGTTTTGAGTCTGAGTTCCGCAAGCCCGTGAGTGTGGCTGGCCTCCCATTCGAGCTGTAAAACCCGAGCCAGGTCAAAAATCGCTTCTGGCGCTTGCTTGGCGTTTTGGTCAATGGCGTGCAAGAGGTCCTGGTACTCCGTGAGGCTAGGCGAGGCCCAGATGCGGATGCTTAGTCGACGTTGATAATCGAGGGTTTCAAGCGAGTTGTTCGCGTAAAAAGCTGAGATATATCCGTTCAGCAAGAATTCAAAAGCTTGGGGCAGAGCGGCCTGCGTGGCATTGGTTTTTTTTGAGGATGGAATCGCCGCCGGGGTAAGATGCGCCTTTCCCCGCGAGGGTGGCGGGATGCTGGCCAGTGGGTCATCCGCATAAGCCCCTGTCGGAGAACTTGCCTGTATTCCGAGTGCAAGCAAAACGACGAGCGTGACTGCCGGGGCGTGCCTGGTACTCAAGATCCCCCCCTTTGTTTTTTGTACCATTGGGCCCATTCGTTCCAAAGGGCGTTTCGGGTCGAGGTATGCCTGATTGCTTTAGCGAGTCGAATCTCGGCATCGGAGATGGAACCGCGCGAGGCTTGAACCGATGGATTTTCTTCTAGTGTTTTTTTCAAGAATTCTGCCGCTCTTTGTGCAGTATTTTTTTGGGCGGCCGTTCGACCGGTATTTGTATGTAACTTCAGAGCTGCGTTGATTTTATTCCAACTCTTTTTAGAAGTGGTACTCAGGCCGAGTTCTGAAAACGCATCGCGGATGAGCATTTCAGAGTAAACGTTGGGTAGTCGATAGGTCCGTCCCCGCTGTATCTTGTTGAGGAGCCGCTCTCCTGCCTCAATTTTTTTGGCCCACGCTTCAGGGGAGCCTGTGATCCTATTGGCCTTTTGCATTCCGCGGGCAATTTCGAGTCGTTCGGCAACTTGGGAAAATTCGTCTGGTTTCAAATCTAGGCGCGCTAAATCGCGGGTGTTTTCGGCAAATTCTTTCATCGTTACCTGTTCACCCATGCGGGTGAGTAATCCCCGAGCCATGGGGAGGTACATGAAAACCGAGTCCATGGCCGCGCGAATAAAAAAGTTCTGCCAGGCGGCCCTAGATTCAAGCTGGGCCATTTCAAGCTCTTGGGGTAAGAATAAAGAAGTGCTTCCCAGGACTGAACTTTGGCTGAAATCCTCGACTTGTTTGGTTTCCTGGTGAATTTCCACCGTTTCGGCAAATTGGTAGGCCCCATCCGCAAGGATAAGTCCCATGATCGATTCCATGTAGCTCGCTGATACGGCATCGACTGTTTTCATGACTAGAAAACTATAGGGTGACCAGCGCTTGACGACTCCTTCTGCGACCCAGTTTGCGCCATGGACCAGCATCACCGCTGCCGCTCCCCACATATAATTGCGTACATAACGGTTCATGAATTGATTTGAGATCGAGGGGTGAGCGAGTTCGCGGGCGAGATCCTCCATTTGACCTTTGAATTCGGGAAAGGCTTTGAGCGTCAGACTGACCATCATGGCCGAAGTGGCGATTCTCTTGATTTCCATGATATCGGTGACTTGCGCGATTCGTTGGATGTTTTTCCGTGTTTGTTGCTCGACTTTTTCGAGGGCTTGGTCAATTAAGGGTTCGACCTGGATGAGCGAGTCCGGGGTTTCTTGGTGAAGAGGGTGCAAGGCGACCAATGCATCGGCTAGGCGGACGCTGGCATTAGCTTGCTGAGGCGTATGAACGGTGACTTGGGTATTTAAGAAGGGAAACATCCCTTGGTTTTGATTGTCGAGCGCACGAAAGTAGCGTTCGATGGCGGGCTGAGAGTTCAAGATATCCCGAATACTTTCGCGTACGGATTCGGTTGCTCTCAAGAAGCCAAATTGTTCACCAATGCTCAAAAAATCCGAAAGATCTTTTTTTCGACCCTGGGTGATCAGCTTGATCAGATCGTCGGCTGCGGCAGGAGAGATATTTTGTGGAAAATGAATCTCGGGTCTAAAATCATGAGAGTCTAGATAGTCGCGCACTCTCTCTGGAAGGACCGTGTCGTCACTATTGTTATCAAGGACCGAGAAGTTCGCCTCACGGGCCATAATTTGGGCATACTTGCCTTTGGCTTCGGTATAGGTCTCTGCGTGCCTTACTTCGGATATCCACTGTCTGACTGAAGATCGGAGTTTCAAAGCTTTGAGGTCATCTTCCAGTGTGCTCACAAGGGCTTCGACGTTGATGACATCCCCTAAGTAGCTTTCTTGGATTTTTTTGACCACGGTGGGTGCGGTGCTCAAGAGATTTTCGATGAAGTTTTGTCTTTGCTGAGTAAACAAAAAATCATCCGCAGATTGTGCGCTCCCCTGGTTCCAATTCTGGATCGCCGCAGCGGAAATTTGCTGCTTATAAATATTGGCGCGCGAATCCAAGATGGACATGATTTGTTGCCGTTTTTCGATGGAGAGTGATTCTTGTTGGTCAAGTACGTCTTTCGCGGTGAGTTCGGTGATGGCCTCGACTGCTGTGCAGTTTTTGCTATTGGCCAAGATCGTCCTCAGAAGATTTTCACGTTCGGCGTTGGGTAAAGGGGTGAGTGGTGGGGTTCCGGCATCATTGAGTTCTTGGGTGACGCATGTTTGAAAGCGCTCTCGTTCGGCCTTAAGAAGGAGTTCTTTTAAGCTTTTCTCGGCGATATGGCGGTCTTCGGGGGAGTCGGTAAAAACGGCAGCCAGTTGGCCGGCCAGGTCGTCCGTCACAAAAGGAGCAAGGGTCTGAGCGATGGGTTCGAGGTTTTGAAGCAAGCCTAAGTGGGCAGCGGGTTCATCGATTTGAAGTTGTTGTTCTTGCGCAATTTGAGAGGCAAACCCGAGGGTTTGAAGTTTGTCCTTCAGTGGAGAGGGAATCTGGGGAATCACGATCTCGTGATTTTTTTTGAGAAAGCGCAAATTGGACAGATTATTGAGAAGCTGTCGCACGGTCATGAACTGGATCATGGTTAAGCGGGTGTCATTGTTGGGGTGCTCTGCGAGGTGGGCGATTTCCATTCCTTGGATTTGGCTGATACTCAATTTAATCAGAATTCGATCTGGGGCGCCTGTTGAGTTTCGGTCAATGACGAACGGTTGGAATCGATCTCCTAGCCGATTTTGTACCGTGTTGGCTTGGGCTCCGAGCTCGGCAAGAAAACGTTGCGAGGTATGAAGTGCGAAAGCGTCCAGCCATTTATTGTCATGTGGAAGGTCAAGTTGAATGCGGAGATTGGCCAGCAGCGAAACCTGGTTAAGATAGAGATTAAAGGCGCGCAGTTTGATTTCAACCGGCGCGTAAGCATCGGATGGGTTTTGTGGAGATGGATTACTGGGAAGATCAAGGAGGATTTCAATCTGATCTCGCCAAGGTAAAAAATCTTGTTCAATGGCGTGAATCTCACCGACAGAGGAGTGTTGGCGGATCTCGGCGCGAAGCCGACTTTCGATGAGTTGTCCTGTCCTTGAAAGGCGGCTCAGGTCTTCGAACCAGCTTGCTTGCGCCGAATTCCATAAAAACGCCCACAAAAATGGAAAGATAAAAAAGGTCGTAAAGAGTCGTCGGAGAGTGAGGATGAGTGCGTTCGGCTTTTGCATCAACAGCTATATAACGCAGCGCAATATATTTAGCAATGAGATATAAATATATCTAAGTGTTTTAAATTATTGATTTTTATTTAAAAAAAAGACGCACATATCTTGTTCTAATAAAATATTTCGCTGCGCAGTGGACACGGGTAGTCAAGACTTGTATACGGAGCCAATCAAACCAACGCATAGCGAACACTGAGGGAGTTTGTATGAGAAGTCGTTTTTATTTTCCACAGAGGATGACTATTAGGCTGGCGGTTGCCGTTTTAGCCTTGATGGTCCCTTTTGTTGCCTTACGCGCACACGCCACAAATTCAGTGGCGGTAAATCCGTCGATTTTTGTGCGTTATCAATTTGAAGTGACTGAGATCATTCAAATGCTCGAAGCTTCACAGGGCAAGCCTCTGGATCCGCAATCTGCCGCCGCTCGTTGGTTAGATGAGATGGGTTGGCGCAAATGGGTAGTGCAGGCAGCAGGGCAGCCTTTTACCCTGACCTCGGCGATGCGGGAGCAACTCCTGGCGCAAGAAAAGTTTTTACGAAGTACCTTTTCTTATCAGGTGGGTGATGTGGTGTGGGTGCCTGCCGAACAGGGTGAGCATCCCTATAATCACAGCGAGGCACGGGTGAACCCCAGAGGGCAGATTGTCGATATCGTCAAAGGCGAAAGAGAAACTTTCTTTTTGGTTGAAGTCGGGGTGGACAATGGTCCCAAGGGCGGAGTGCACACCATTCCTGGTAAGTATTATGACGGACGTCCGGGGCCGGTGTTGGATTATAGCCCCACCTTCAATATTACTAAAAAGCGATATCTTTTTTCTTTGAGTGAAATGGAGCGCTATAATGGCTCGTTTCGTTCTCAATCGGTGGGGTCGGACACGGGTAGCACCGTGGATTACTCACGCGACCAAAAGTGGATCAAAAAACTGAGTGAATTTAAGGACAAGGTCGTTGCGCAAGGTCTTGAAGTCGATTTTACCGCGTCCGCTTCCGAAATTTATGCCAAGCAGCGGGCGTTGATTGTCGAGATGTTTCACCATTTTAAAATGAATCGCAATGCTCCGGGGGGCGGCCCCTTGCTGGGGGATTTGGCCAATGGCGGCGGCGCTTGTTTTGCGCAAGCTTGCGTCTTGTCGCATGGTGTGCATGCCGTAGGTGAGCCTTATGGAATCAAGGCGATGAATATTTCAGGTACGACTGTGAACCCTATTGGTGGTCATGGCTTTACGCGAATCACGGTACGAGGTCCTGAAGAAGTCCATGTTTACGATTTGGTCAAAGATGCCCAAGGTCAGGTTCTATATCGGGGGCTTGAGATCAAATCCAATATGATTAATTACATTTCGGATCCAGGCTGGGCGGATTATGGGGTGACGGAGGACTTTTTCGCGATGATGCCCGTTGAAACGGCAATCAATCCCATTCCGATCGACTCGAATCGCGCGATCAATGATTTGATTCAAGGGAAGAGCTTTGAAGACGTCGTGCTCAAATACGGTGGGAAAGGACCCCTGGTGACCAACACTGAGTTGCATGGTGAATGGTTTGATGGATCACGATCCATTGAGTTTCTAGCACCTCATTCGCAAATTGCTCAAGCGGCGGAGCTTGAACGTAGCTTAGGGTCGCGGCTGGATGGAATGTTGAACGAGGCTCGTACCCTTAAGTCAAATTTGGGAAAGGTTTCGGTTCGTGAGTTTAAATCTCGAATTTTTACGGATCTGGTTGAGACTCGCGCGGCTAGCTTGGTTGTTCCTGGGATCAGTGCCGAGGGGGTTCGGATCTTGGTGACGGAATATTTATTTCGGGCGCTTAAATAAGTGTTTTTGGGAAAAATTATGAAATTATTAAAACTATTGGGTTGGTTTGCTCTTGTATTGGCCTCGTTAAACGCATTTGCTTCGGCGGATCCGGAGCATGAGCTTCAACGGATTTTGAATGGCACGAAACGTCAGCCTGTGAAGCAATTGGATCGTACCGGGTTAAAGCTGGTGCTGAATGAGCAGATTGAAGGGGTGACGTTGGAAGGTTGGAGTACACGGCAACTCACTCCTGTTCAAGCGGATGCGCTTTTTGCACAGTTTGGGATTCGGGTGGTTTCGGATCCCGCTACAGGCACCTCTAGTTATATCGTGGCCGACAACGTTGGCCGCGCGGGCATTCTTGAAGGAGATATTTATCTTAAAATGAATGGTAAGATCTACAAAGGTCTGACACTCAAGGGATACGGTGGCAACACCGTTCATGGTCATGACGAGCAGCCTCAGGGTTCGTTGAATGCCGATGAATCCATTCGGGATATTGAAGTGAGTACGATTTTAGCCCACAATAATGTGGATACTTATGTGGGAGTACTTTCTGTTGAACGTCCTTCGGCTATAGGACGCTTTGAAAGCGTGCCGACCCCTAAATCGAACTATGTTCGTCTTTCACGGACCGCTCTTCGGATGGAAGATTTGATTCGCGTAAGGGGAAATGATCTGAATAAATTGGTGAATTATTTGACTGATCTCATGAAAGATGAGATGGGCAAAAAGCTGACCCCGGCTGAATTTTCAAATTGGTTGGTCACCCAAACCGGCGATTTGATGGCACGCAAGGATTATATCCGGTTTATGCATGCTTCCATTACCGATAGTAATCTCGGGATTGGCGAGTTGGTCGACCTGGGGGATGTTCGCGGGGGGGGGGCGATGCGGCTTCCTGGTGAGTATTCTCCACAAAATACTGGTTCCTCTCGCGGGAGAGAAGGATTCAAGGATATCTGCCGTAAGGCCTATGATAATCTTGTGGCTTCTGATTCGTCAGTGAAGCTGGATTTTGATCGGCAATTTGATTCTGCTTATAACGAGCGGCTGGTGCAGCTGAAAAGCTTTGATGCGTCCCGTATTAATTTGAATCGTGCTTCCACGGCACAGCTTGAGATGATTGGTTTTACGGCGCAAGAGGCGCTCGAAGTGGTTCGTTTCAATATTAACACGCCGGATGGGATCGTTGACCCTAGCGAAGTGTCGACACTCAAGACAATCACGCGAGATATAAAAACGGTTCTTGATCGAACCACGACCGACTTTTTGCGTCTTTCGGATGGTTCGCAGCTTTCGGCTTATTACGTGCGTAACGTAGGCGGTGCCGAGGGTGTGCGCGCTGTTTTGGAGCAGACTCGGGATTTCATGCTTCAAAACAAATTGGTCTTGAGGCGAGATGTAACGGGTGCTCTTACCGGGGATATTGGCCGCATTGAAACTGAAATTCAGCGCTTCGCGCTGGATCGCGCCAAGTCTTTGGGGTTTGATCGCGCTGTGACGGCTGACGTGATTACTAATTTTTCACGTTTTATTGCCAAGCAGACGATCGAAGTGATTTTGAAGCGCTAAACATCCCTCGAAGCGACGTTGTGAGCTTCGGGGCCCTTTTGGCCTTCATAGACCTCGAACTCAACTTCTTGCCCTTCGGAAAGGGTTTTATGACCATCGCCGCGGATGGAGGTGTAGTGGACGAAAATGTCTCCTCCATCCCGGCGTTCAATAAAACCGAATCCTTTCGAATCATTGAACCATTTGACCTTGCCTACCGCCATGAAGACAATCTCCTCTGAGTCTATTTTGGACAGAAAACATAAGTTCTGTCAAAAGGACGTCAGAGTTTCGGCGGTAGAAAAATCAAAAATGATTTCGTCGGGGGCAGCGTAACCTAAAACACGTCTGATTTCACGCTGTTGGATGACTTTACTTTTTTCGAGGAGTGAGGCCTCAGATTGAAGCCGTTTGATTTCTTGCCGAACCAGCTCCACTTGAGCCTGTTTGGATTTGAGCAGGCTTTGGAGTCGAATGGACTGGATTACGCCAGGCGACCCCACAAAAGTTGCGCCCACTCCCGAAAGAAAAATACCCCAAAGACCAAAAAGGCAGGCCCAAAGTTTTCCGGGAGTGAGCGTCTTGTTCATGTTTTTTTGAATTTCTTAAAAGCTTCCGATCCTAGATAGCGGGCACGGCTGCCGAGCATTTCTTCGATTCGAAGCAGTTGGTTATATTTAGCGATACGGTCCGTTCGAGACGCGGAGCCGGTTTTGATTTGGCCGCAATCGGTGCCCACCGCTAAATCGGCGATAAAGGTGTCTTCGGTTTCGCCGCTACGATGGGACGTGATTTGCGAGTAGCCCGCATTTTTAGCCATTTTCATGGTGTCTAGCGTTTCGGTGAGTGAGCCAATCTGATTGAGCTTGATGAGGATCGCATTAGCGATTTTTTTATCAATGCCCTGTTTTAAATAACTTTGGTTGGTCACAAACAGGTCGTCTCCCACGAGTTGACATCGACTACCGAGCACTTGTGTTTGTTCGGCCCAGCCCTTCCAATCATGTTCCGAAAGGCCGTCTTCGATGGACACAATAGGATAATTTTCTACCCATTTTGAGTAGATCGCTACCATTTCTTGAGAGGAGCGGCTCTTGCCTTCAAATGAATAGTAAACATCGCTGGAGCTGCCGGCCTTTTTATCGACAAATTCGCTCGCGGCACAGTCGAGCGCCAAAAAGACGTCAGTTCCGGGCTTATAACCGGCTTGAGTGATGGCGAGGAGAATGGTCTTAATGACTTCTTCATGTGGATTGGCGCCGCCCAATACGGGTGCAAAGCCCCCTTCGTCGCCGACTCCCGTGGAGAGGCCGCGGTCGTGAAGAATTTTTTTGAGGTGATGGAAAACTTCGGCACCCGCGCGGAGCGCCTCTGAAAATCGCTTGAAGCCAGCCGGCACAATCATGAATTCTTGGATGGCCAGACCATTGTCGGCGTGTTTTCCACCGTTGACGATGTTCATCAAGGGGACTGGTAAGGTGACTCCGTCGGATCCAAAACTTTTTGCAATGAGTTCGTAGGTTGAAATCCCTTGTTGCTGAGATTGTGCCCGGGCAAAGGCCATACTGACCGCGAGAATCGCGTTGGCGCCAAATTTCGATTTGTTTTCGGTTCCATCCAGGGCGCAAAGTTTTTCGTCCAAGGCACGGTGATGAGCGAAGTCTTTGCCTACGATTGTAGGCGCGATATCTTCACGGACATGGCCTACGGCTTTGAGGACCCCTTTGCCGAGGTAGCGGGATTTATCTCCATCTCGGAGTTCAAGGGCTTCGCCCTCGCCGGTACTTGCTCCGGACGGCACAATGGCGCGACCTGTGGCTCCTCCCTGAAGCGTGAGATCGACTTCGATCGTTGGAAAACCGCGTGAATCCAAGAGTTCTCGGGCAATGATTTTCTGAATGGTTGACATGTTTAGGCTATTCTCCCTCCCCAATTTCTACGCCCGTGGAGTCGAAGAAGGCAACCTTGATTTTGTGGGTTGTGTCTATTGCCTGATGTGCTGGGCGCGAACGACGGTTTTGATATTCCCTCGGACACTGAAATCACCCACGACTTCGATTTCCCAGGGGTCCAGAAGCGAAAGAAGATCATCGAGAATCACGTTGACGACGTCTTCATGGAAGATACCGCGATTTCGGTACTGGTTGATATAGAGTTTAAGGCTTTTAAGTTCAACGCACCATTGACGTGGAATATATTTGATGTGGATTGTCGCAAAATCGGGAAATCCGGACGCAGGGCAAACGCACGTGAATTCGGGGCAACTGAATTCGATGCTATAGCGTCGAACTTGAGTGCGGTTAGCAAAGCGCATGAGCTTTGCTTCACGAATCATTCGCGCACCATCGGGGCGAAGGTTGGAAAGCGTTATTTTTTTCGAGGGTTTTCGGGTAGCCATGACACGGGTGCTAGCATGAAAAGGCCGGTGCGTAAAGAGTGCGCACCGGCCTGATAGAACTCAATAATAAGTTAACCGCTTTGGCCTTCTTTTGGAGCGGTGCTACCGCTTGACGTATCGCTCGGCTTGCTAGATGTGTCACTCGGCTTTGATGGTTCGGTGGATTCACTCCCAGCCGTGCCACCCATTTGCTCTTTGGCGTCAGATTTTTTCATTTCGTCGATGCACTGGCTGAACCCCTTCTTTCCACGGTGATGGGTTACGCCGCTTGCGTCCGTACATGTTTTGGAGTGTGTCCACTTGTCGGTGCTGGTTGTGGAGGCAGTGGACTCAGTTTTTAGAGGGGTTTCTGGCGCCATGGTCCCAGGTTGTTGAGTCATGGAAGACTGAGCTTCTTTGGTTGTTTGTTGGGTTGTTTGTTGGGTTGTTTGTGGGCTATTCATATCATCACTGGCATTGGCTAAAGCTACGGCAAAGCCTATGACCATGCAGGCAGAGACTGTGAGGATAATTTTTTTCATTTTGATCTCCTTGATTGGTTCGGGATTGCGTCGAAACTTTTTGCAACCGCAGTGCCATTTTCGTGGATTTCACCCAGCTTTAGGGAAAGTCTTTGACCAGTCCTTGGTGGTACCCATCCTGCCGCGTTGGTAGCGGGTGATCAGTTCGGTTGTGGTGATGAGGCAAGGCGTGAGGTGCGAGAGGAGTTGGGTGCGTGTTATGCGAGGCGGAATTTCTGGCAATTCGCGGAGGGCATAAAGTCGAAAGATGTAGCGATGAGGGGGGGGTAGGGTCCTCCATAGCCCAGTTTTCCGTAGTCGTTCACGCCTTGTTGAATACCATTGGGAAGAATTTCTTGAGGTGGAATCCCCGTGGGCAAATGTCGGATTTCAGACGGGATATTGTAAATTAACCAGTGTGTAAATAGACCGCGCGGGGCGTCGTGGTCTTCTAAAATGAGGGCAAAACCTCTGGTTTCAGGTGGAATGTCGGACCACCGGATTTCAGGCGAGGAATTATTGAGATCCAAAGTATAGCGGGGGTCCAGAAAACCGCGTTCATCGGTTGCATCGGTAGTGAGTCGCATTAGGAACAACTCCAGCAAGAGTTATTCCACCTCCTCGTCGTTTGTTTCCTCTGCTTTTCTGCGGAGATTGAGATCGAGGGGTTTTGAGAGCATGATCCGGTTGCGCCCTTCGATTTCGCGACAAGTCTTTTGCTTGACAAGCCTGAGCGTGTCTTGAAGACGTGGGAGATGCCTTTCGAGGAGGCGTTCACTGAGGTGATCTGCCCCTGGTTCGGCGATCAGGACGCTGGCTTGCATCCCTTTGAGTTTGTCGATTCGTTCTTTTTGAAAGATCACATAGACAGGCAAGAGGGAGTTGCTGAGGCATTTTCCAAAAAAGGCACGAGATTCAAGCACGAGCGAGCGGGTTTTAGATTCAAATATTTTACCGGGGTGCACAAACGTGGTGAGGGGGCCACCCGAGGGCTTAAGCGCGTAAATCGCGGCGTCTTGAAGACAGTTTTTGCATGGCCTTCCGCTAAATAGAAAATAGGCAGACGAAGGCAGTGTGTTGGCTGGGGTTTTGAGGGCGCCTAAATATTTGAGATCAAAAAGCTCGGTTTTCAGCGGACGAGGAGGGGATGTGCCATTGGGTGTCTTGAAATAAACCAGGTTTTCTTCGGTTCGATCAAATTCGAGGACAGGACTATTGGGGGAGGCAGCTGACACTGAAAGAGAAGCCAGAGAAATTGTAAAGGCGATGAGCATGAGGTTCCCCTGGGACTATTTTAACTCCAAGATTTTTCGCTCTTCCATGATATTTTTGCGATAGGCCTCCAAAAGATTTTCGCTGATGACTAAATCGACTTTGAATGGCAGATCACTTTCTTCGAAAGCTTCTTGTAACAGTTCTTTTTGACGCGGTGAAATCGGAGGTGTGGACTCAATCAAAAGGTCTAGGTCACTATAAGGACGGTGGGTTCCTCTCGCTCGTGATCCAAAAACCCAGGCCTTGAAGGGGGGGGTGGGTCCGATTCCGTTTTTCAGGATCTCAGAGAGGGTATTGAATTGCGTCGAAGTCAACCCGAAGGTGTTCATTGTATTTTGAGTCGTTCGATGGTGTGAGTCGATGCATTTCGGGCTTTTAGGAAGTCGAGCCATTGTTCCACGTTTTCGACCCATGGGTGAACGCCGAGTTCGCGAATGACGGACTTTGGAGTGGTTGCTGTGATTCCCGCATCTTCCAAAATTCGTTTGGCCACTTTCCAGCATAGTTCAAAGGTGAAGTCGGTGGCAAGCATGGCTTTAGGTTAGCTGTTCCGTTCGGTTTTGTAACGAAAGACTTGAAATACGACTCGTGAAGTCGTATTGAGAGAGGTGTAAAAAAGGAGTCTCTATGATCACGAAAAAAACCAAAGACGTAGAAGTTTATGTTTCGCTCGAATTTACTCCCAACCCTAATACGCTCAAGTATTCGGTCAATCGCGAGCTTCTGCCAAACGGCGCTGTGAATTTGACGCGCAAAGAAGACGCAGCAGTGCGCTCGCCGCTGGCTGCCAAGCTTTTTGCGGTGTCTGGAGTTGCAGCGGTCATGATTGGCAAGAATTTTGTGACTGTGACCAAGGCGGACGACGGTGATTGGGATGTGGTGCATAAAAAAGTTTCATCCCTGATTGAAGAGCATTTGGCCAAAGATGAGCCGATTTTGAACTCACATGAATCGCCGACGAGTGGCCATGGCGGTGGGACGACTGAAATTGAAGAAAAAATTCGTCAGATTCTCGATGAAGAAATTCGTCCGGCTGTCGCGATGGATGGCGGCGATATTACTTTTGACCGTTTTGAAGATGGCGTTGTGTATGTCTATTTGCAGGGAGCTTGTTCCGGTTGCCCGAGCTCAAGTATGACGCTCAAGATGGGAATTGAAGCCCGGTTGCGCGAAGCGATTCCAGAAGTCCAGGAAGTGGTTTCAGTGTAGTTCATTGTGTCTTGGGTGGAAGCTGAAGCGCGGGTTCAAGCTGACTTAAGATCTGTTGGGCGCTTTCATGATCATAAAATTCGAGTGCGATGGACAGCGCGCGGAGGCGGTGAGCGGGAAGTGTGTGACCGTTTTGTCGGTCATAGGTAAATATTTTTTCAGCTCGTGCACGAAGTTCGGCTTGGTGCGGGTCCCTGAGTGTCCATCCTGCGCTTGCCAAAGTGAGTCCCATGAGTCCCAGAAGGAGACCTACGGTGGCTCTAGACTGGGCTTTTTGGGGACGGGTTCGCTTGCACATGCCTCTAGAAGATTCAAGAATAGTGCCAGTTGTAAGAGTGTTTGATTTTATAGAGTAATCACGTGTAACTTGTGGGGTTCTTTGGGGTATCTCTGCCGGTGCGTCAGGCAGGTGTCTAAGGATTAAACGGTAGTGGGTCAGGGGGGGCTGTGGTCCCTGTGACACACCGGGCATCAAAAAGTAACCTGATACCCATCTGGCAACACTGCGGTGTCGACCCCAATGAGAGGTCGACTTCGAAACTCTTGATGTCGAATAGGACAGGCCCCCATGGTGCACTGAGCACAGAGCTCTTGCATGCAAGGATCGACGTGCGAATGAAACTCGCCTTCGATCCCCGCTTGGCGCAAAACATGCGCGCCGTAAGCCTCGACAAGGTCATGGGCTTGGCGAACTGGCAAAAACTCGGGCACCACGACATGCACGTCGACATGGGTAAATCGTCCTGAGCGCAAGGTGCGCAGGCCGTG
This sequence comes from Bdellovibrionota bacterium FG-1, assembly GCA_051382295.1. Classification (GTDB taxonomy): domain Bacteria; phylum Bdellovibrionota; class UBA1018; order UBA1018; family UBA1018; genus JBBCAW01. The sequence continues at coordinate 28,768 of JBBCAW010000021.1, forward strand.
AAGGGCCACGATCTCAGCGGGGCGGTCTGCATTGGCGGCGGTGACCAAGGCGGTGAGAATGGCCGGATTTTCAACATCGAGTAGCGCAGCCGCCGATTCGCGCACGAGTTTGAAGCCAATGTAAAAAAGCCAGCCGCCCATTGTAATCGCTAGCACCGAGTCGAGCCAGCGCCAACCGGTTAGCCAAACCACAGCCACCCCGATAACGAGGGCCACGGAAGTGATAAAATCGCTCATGACGTGATGCCCATCGGCTTCGATGGCGCGTGAACGAAGCCGTTTGCCCGTGCGGATCAGAAAAGCTCCCAGGAGTCCATTCAGTAGGCCGGCCCCGATGTTGAACGCTAAACCCAAATCCAGGCTTTTGAGCTCAGACGGGTTCATTAAGGACTTGATCCCTTCGAAGGCGATCAGCAAGGAAGCAAGCGTGATCAGGCCGCCTTCAAAAGCGGCGGAGAAATTCTCGATTTTACCGTGCCCATAGGGATGGTCTTCATCCGCGGGTTGTTCCGCAAAGAGAATGGCCCCGAGCGCAAAAACGGCTGCGGCCACGTTGACCGTGCTTTCGTAAGCATCTGACTTGAGAGCTGTTGAGCCAGTCATGGCATAGGCGACATATTTTAAGCCTAAAATACCTAACCCGGCGATAATCGAAATGAGCGAGGCTCGCAGGCGTTGTTGTCTATCTAAGTGGGTCATTGGGTATTCTTTGGCATAAAGATGCGCTTCATGATCGAACCACTCCAGTATCGGAAACGAGCAATAAATGAATAGGCGGCCGGAACCACTATGAGGGTCAGAAGAGTCGAGCTAATCAAGCCCCCAATAATGGCGATCCCCATGCTCGTGCGTTGCCGTGAGGCTTCGTTCAGACCCATCGCAATCGGGACTGTGCCTGCAATCAGAGCCATCGTGGTCATCAAAATCGGGCGGAGTCGGGTTCTGCCGGCTTTGAGCAACGCTGGGGTGCGGTCCATTCCCTGTTCGATGAGTTGATGGGTATAATCTACCAGTAGAATGGAATTCTTGCTAGCTACCCCTAAAAGCATAATCCCGCCAATCATCGAAAAAATATTCAACGACTGATGTGTAATCGCCAGGGCGACGAATGACCCACACATCGCGAGCGGCAAGGCGAGCATGATGGTGAAGGGGAGGACGAAAGACTCATAAAGACTGGCTAAAACCAGATAAATGAAGAGAATCCCAAACCCCATGGCGACCATCATATTAAAGGCTAACTCTTGAAAACTTTCAGCCTGGCCTACAAAAAGATACCGCATCCCCTGGGGGATTTTAATTTCGTTTTCCATGAGGTTTTTAATGTCGCTCATGACATCTCCGATGCCGGCACCGGGTGCAATATCAGCAGAAATTTGAATTAAACGTCCTCGCTCCTGACGATCGATATTGGCTGGACCCGTGGTTTCAACCGGAGTGGCAACATCGGAGAGTCGCACCAAATTAAAGTTGACGTTAGGAACATAGGTTTGTGCAAAACCTTGCTTGAGATTGCGCTGGGAGTCTTGAAGTCGCACGCGAACGTCATACTCTCGTCCAAGTTCTCGAAACTTGGCCGGTACTAGTCCCTCGATTTGCGCACGCAGTTCGAGTCCCAAGGCCTTGGAGGAAATCCCCAAAGTCTTGGCGCGACTTTCGTCCAGCTTGACCTGAAATTCGGGTTTACCGGGCTTATAGGAGGTGGATACATCTTTGAGGCCAGGGTGTTTACGAAGGGCTTCGAAAGTCCTTGTGGCGACGTCTTCGAGTTGTTTCTGGTTAAGTCCGATAATATTGAGATTGAGGGGGCGTTGGCCGCCCCCTACTGCATCGAAATCCTTGACTGCCGGGTTAGCGAACGCAAAGGGCTTGAGTTGGCCTCGCAGTTTTTCTTTCATCTCAATCGTGTTGAGTTTGCGCATTTTGGCGGGCGTCAAATGGACGTAAAAATCTGCAAAATTAGGCTCTCCATCGCGCGAGCCTACCGTCATCGCTGAAATCTCGACCTCGTTATTCGCTCGAATGATGGTGTCTACTTTGTTCGCCACTTCGTTCATGGCATCCAAATTGGTTCCGGGCGGCAGATCCAAGGCGACTGCAAATTCACCGGCATCTTGGGGGGGTAAGAACGTCTTGGGCACAAATTTGATTGTGGCGCAGCTTCCCATGGAAATCACCAAGGTGAGGGCCAGGGTTTTGAGCGGATGTTTGAGTACCCCGCGCATCGTTCCCTCGTATCGATCTTCGAGCCAGGTTTGAAAGCGATCAAAGCCCCGTACGAGGGCACCCACCGTCTTTGACCAAATCGTATTGCTCTTTTTGTTGGGATGCGCACTGCCCGCGAAATAGGCTGAAAGCATCGGAGCAATCGTCAAAGCGTCAAAAAGAGAGATCGCCATCGCAAAGCAAACGGTCAGACCGAATTGTCGAAAGAACTGGCCTACGACGCCCTTGAGGAAACCGACGGGACCAAAAACGGCCAGCACCGCCATCGTTGTGGCAATGACGGCGAGACGAACTTCGGCGGTGCCTTCGCGGGCCGCCTGCATGGGCGTTTTTCCCATTTCAATATGTCTGAAAATATTTTCACGCACGACAATGGCATCGTCAATCAAGAGACCTACCGACAACGAAAGCGCGAGGAGTGTCATGATGTTGATTGTGAAGTTGGCCAGGGCCATGAGGACAAAGGCCCCAATGAGGGAGTTAGGAAGCGCTAAGCCCGTAATAATGGTGGATCGCCCATTGCCTAAGAAAAAGAACACCACAAAAACGGCAAGTCCGATCCCAAGCAAAATGGATTCTTTGACGTCCTGAACATTGGCACGGATCCAGACGCTGGAGTCGCGAACCACCGTCAAGTGAGGTTGGCCGGGTTGGGTTTTCATTTCAGTGTTCACTTTGTCGATGGCTTTATTGAGCGAATCGACCACCTGAATGGTGTTCGAGCCAGATTGTCGGAAGGCATTTAAGAAGAGTGAGCGGCTACCGTTGACATAGGCGCGCGAGGCTTCGTCCTCGAGGGTATCTACCACGGTGCCTACTTGGCCCACGGTCGTCGGGACGTCGCTGCCAAAAAAATTGACGATGGTGCCTTGGATGTCGGCTAAAGAACTAAATTCGCCCATGGCTCGAAAGACGAGGTCTTGTTTGCCTGCAACGACTTTTCCTAGCGGGACGTTTTCGCCGGCGGATGCCAACTTAGAATAAACGCCAGTGGCGGAGATTTCGTGTGCTTTGAGTTTATTGCGATCCAGGGTGACGCGAATTTCGCGTTTTCGCCCGCCGATGACTTCGACGAGCCCCACTTGGTTGACCTGCTCGAGTTTCGGTCGGATGATGTCATCCGCCATATCAAAAAGCTGACCTTCAGGGAGGTTTGCCTTCAGGGCAAGTGTCAAGACCGGCTGATCGGCGGGATCAATTCGTCGAATGACCGGTTCTTTGATGTCCATGGGCAGTTTGCGTTTAGCTGAGCCGACGCGGTCACGGATTTGCTGTTCCGCGTACTTGATGTCGGTTTCCATCGTAAACTCGGCAATGAGGCGACTGACGCCTTCCTTATTGTTGGAGGTCAGGCGTTTGATTCCGGAGAGGGTGCTGAGTTCGTCTTCGAGTGGCTTGGAAATCAAGGTTTCGATTTCCGAGGGGCCCGCGCCGGGATAAACTGTGGTGATGGTGACCACCGGGAAGGTGACATCGGGAAATAGGTCCACGCCGAGGCGAGACATCGAAAGGAGTCCAACGGCGAGCATGAGGGTCACTAGGCAGGTAATGAAGACAGGCCGCCGAATAGAAAGATCTGCGAGATTCATAGGTCTTCTCCGAAAAGTTTCATCTGAGTCAGAATTCCAAGAACTTCACTTTGAGTTTGGATGCGGTTGAGCTGAGCAGTGGCAAAATCAGATTCGAAAGTGAGCACTTGAAAAGCGGTGGACCTTCCGCTTTGAAGACGGTCTCGCTCATGAAAGAGCTTGGCTTCTTGAACTTTTTCAAGCCCGGCGGCTAATTCAAGTCGATGTTGAGCATCACCGAAACGCGCATTCAAGTCGAGCCAGCCGCGTTCTTGCTCAAAAAATTTGCGTTGATAGTTGAGAGCGGCGGCTTGTTCGTCTTTCTGATATCCAGCGCGGGTATTGGCCGGAATGCTCAGCGCCAGCGGAGCTTGAAATCGTAGGCCAATACTTGCTGCAGGATGAGTCAAAGCGGTGGACTGTGAAAACGCCGAGCCAAGGCTCGCATCTCGTCCATTCAGCGAAAGTGAAGCAAAGGCATCTAAATTGGGTTTTTCTCGCTCTTCCGCTGCTTGTGCCGCCGCTATAGTCGCACGTTGTTGTTGTTCGGCCGCGCGCACGTCATCGCGGAGTTCTGTCCGCTTGGGCGGCGTCAGGGTTTGAACCATTTGAGGGGTAAGTGTTGTTAATTGCTCGTTGACCTCTTCGGTGGAAGACCCTCGTGAAGTATTTAAGGCGCGAGCGGCGGATCTTTCTTCGTCGCGCGCACGTTGCAGTTCAAGTCTGCGAGCACTGAGCTGGGCTTGTGCTTGAAGTTCATCGCTTCTATCGGCAAGTTGTAGCTTTGCGCGACGGGCGCTCCATTCGTAGGTTTTTTGCGCGCGGTCAAAATTTTCTTGGGTGAGTTGGACCGCTTGTCTTGCGGTGACTAAGCGCCAATAGGTGCCTTCAGCTTCAGCGAGCGAAGCACGTGCCGCAAATCTATTTCCAAAGCTCGAGGCCAGGGCTTGGGCTTCTATCAAAGTTTGTTGGGCTTGAACACCACGTCCAAAACCATTGCTCCAGAGAGGCTGGCTGATTTCAAAAGTCGTGGCCGTGGTATAAGCGCTTACGGCGCTCGAAAGGCCTGAGGTCGCAGAAGCTCCTGCTGCTCCCGCTAAGGCTGCAAAGAGGCCAAAATTAGGGTTATCCAAACTAAGGCTCATTAAAGAGTAAGAAAGCTTGGCTTGGGCACCGAAGCAGGTTTGTTGGGAAACGCCCAGAGAAATGATGCCTGAATTCTGAAAGTCATAGGTGTAAAGAGGGAGAGCCGGTGGGCGTCCATCATGGACGTATTGTAAGGAGGTAAAGGCCATCGGCATGGTAATCATTGAGCCTTCTTGCGAGCGAAGCTCAGCACCCTTGGATCCCTCGATGGCTCCTTGAAAGCCGGTATTTCCCTGGCGAACTTGAGTCAAAAATTCATTTAAGGGCAGGACGACGGCCTGAGCGGCAGGGGTGAAGGCCCATAAAAATAGGCCGGTTATTAAAAAGCGAGGTTTCATAGTGAACTCCTTTTTTGAAAGAGCCCGTGAAGGTGAATCTCCAGAAAGTGTTCAGTCACGGATTGTCGATAGGTTTTGTTTTTGATTGTTTTGCCGAAAAATTTTTCGCTGATTCGATCCATTCGCATAAAATGGACCAGACTTCCAAATATCGCGGACGCGGCGATTTGAGCATCCAGTTCAGGTTTTAAAATCCCGGATTTTTGGGCCGTCACCATAAATTGAACTAAGGTTTCGAAGACCTTGAGAAAAGTGTTGCGAAAGATATCCTGGGCGATGGGCATTTCGAGGTCGCATTCGCGATGAAGGATTCGGGCGAGTTGGCTATCTTCGAGATGGGCCCCAAACATTTCCTCAACAAAAAGCTTCAGTCGCAGTTGGAACTCCTCTGGCGATTGGGGAGCCTGTAAAACTCGTTCGGCCACGGCCAGGCGGGCTCGGCCAAACTGCTCCAGGCAGGTGCGGTAGAGGTTTTCCTTTCCTCCAAAATGATAGCTAATGAGGCTCACGTTGACTCCGGCAGCCTCCGCGAGTTCTTTTACGCTGGTGCCGTCAAAGCCGCGTTCTGAAAAAAGGCGGGTGGCCGCCTCGATTAAACGATTGCGAGTGTCATCATGCGACATGGGTAAAAATAAAAATAAGAGGAATAGGGTAGAAAGTCAAACGAACGTTTAACTTTAATGAATGAGTATTTGACTTATATTCTTGGCTTTGCGGCAAGCCTAAGTGAGAATGCCCTCATCATGGCAATCCCAAAAAATCTCTTTATCAAAAAAAATCTCAATCTTCTCATTCAAGACGCGGGTGATCCCAATGTTCAGGAAGGGCATGCAGGGGCGCCTCACGGAGCACTTAAGCGCACGCTGACCGCCTTTAATCTCATGATGCTCGGGATTGGTGGCATTATTGGAGCCGGGATTTTTTCGCTGACCGGGGCCGCAGCCGCAAATTATGCAGGGCCCGGGATCGTTTATAGCTTTTGCATTGGGGGGGTTCTTTGTGCTTTGGCAGGCCTTTGCTACGCTGAAATGGCAGCAATGGTGCCGGTATCGGGTTCAGCCTATGCCTATTCTTACGCGACACTGGGTGAGTTGATTGCTTGGATTATCGGTTGGGATTTGGTGCTTGAATACGCGTTTGGTGCGGTGACGGTTTCAGCTTCTTGGTCGGGTTATTTTTATTCTTTGTTTCATAAAACCTTAGGGTTTGATTTTCCGGATTGGGCGATTCGATTGACCAAAGGCCCCTGGGAACTTGTCACGCTCGGCGATGGTACTCAAGTCGGCGGCGTGTGGAATCTTCCGGCCACCTTTATTTCTCTTTGTATTATGGGGATTTTGATTCGAGGGATGCGTGAAAGTGCGTTTGTCAATAATATCATCGTTGTTGTCAAAGTGACGATTATTTGCGTGTTTATCGCTTTGGGATGGTCGGTGATTGATCATGCCAATTGGATTGCCGATTCTTCCGTGACGGGTTTTTTGGCCCTGATTCCGCCTCGCGGCGAGGCGATGCGGGATGGTCATGCAATTGCAGCTTATGGCTTTCCAGGGGTTTTGACTGGAGCCGGCGTGGTGTTTTTCGCCTACATTGGGTTTGATGCGGTTTCTACAACCGCGCAAGAGGCTATTAATCCGAAACGGGACATGCCCATCGGGATTCTGGGTTCACTCGTAGTCTGCACGATATTGTATATCTTGATGGCTTTGGTTTTGACTGGTGTTGTTCCCTACAAAGAACTCGGTGTACCGGATCCAGTGGCCGTGGGGATTGACCGCATCGTTCAGCTGCGAGGTTGGTCGATTGGCGCCCAGAAAATTTTTACCTTTATCGTGAAACTCGGTGCGCTCGCGGGTCTCACTTCGGTGATTTTGGTCCTTATTTTGGGGCAAACGCGTATTTTCTATTCGATGTCGCGTGATGGTTTGTTGCCTTGGTTTCATAAAATACACCCCCATTTTCATACGCCTTATGTGGCTACGATTGTGACGGGGATTTTTGTGGCGATTTGCGGAGGACTTATGCCCATGAGTTTGGTGGGTGAATTGGTTTCTATCGGGACTTTACTGGCCTTTGTTTTGGTTTGTGTGGGCGTTCCCATTTTACGAAAAACCCATCCAGACGTGGAGCGTCCGTTCAAGACTCCAATGGCGATGATTGTCGGCCCCTTGGGCGCGATCGCTTGTTTGTGGGTGATGTCAGGCCTTCCGATGGATACCTGGATCCGAATGATTGTGTGGCTCGTGATTGGTTTTGTGGTGTATTTCGGCTACGGCATCAAAAATAGCCGCATTCGGCGCTTAAGCTCGAACTGAAACGGGGAGTACGTTACCTTGCGGAAACAGCTATTTCGGGTCAAACCGATTGATCAACTTCGTGCGGATGATGACCCCCATGGCAATGTGGGGGAGGGAATTAAGCTTCACCGATCCTTGGGGGTCTGGGATCTGACCTCGCTCGGAATCGCGGCGATTATTGGGGCTGGGATTTTCTCCACCATTGGTAATGCTGCTTTTGATGGTGGGCCGGCAGTGGTGTTTTTGTTTGTTTTTACGGCGATAGCGTGCGCGTTTTCGGCGCTTTGTTATGCTGAATTTGCTTCCATGGTGCCTATGGCGGGTTCGGCCTACACCTATGCCTACACGAGTTTTGGCGAACTGGTTGCCTGGATCATTGGCTGGGATCTCATCATGGAGTACGCCATTGGCAATATTGCAGTGGCAATTTCGTGGAGTGACTATTTTTGCAGTCTGCTCGCGGGTTATGGGGTCCACGTTCCTGGTTATTTCACCATGGATATGCTGAGCGCTCATCGGTCCTTTGAAAAAGTAGGCACATTTTTAGCCCAAGGAGGCACGCTGGCCCGTGCGGCTACGGAGATTTCTTCCGCTTCGGTGGCGGGTTATGAGGCGTGGAGTACCGCCCCTCGTATTTTTGGGATCCCAGTAGTTTGTAATTTGCCGGCGCTTCTCATTACTGTGGTCATTACAGCAATTGTTTATATCGGGATTCGTGAATCCAAGCGCGCCTCCAATGCCATGGTGGGACTCAAGCTTTGCATTATTGCAGCAGTCATTGTGATCGGCGCGTTTTATGTGCGCCCTGAAAATTGGATTCCGTTTGCCCCGAACGGGGTGAGTGGGGTTTTGAAGGGTGTTTCAGCGGTGTTTTTTGCTTACATCGGCTTTGATGCTATTTCTACCACGGCAGAAGAATGTAAAAATCCGCAGCGGGATCTTCCACGTGGGATGATTTACTCGTTGGTGATTTGTACGGTTCTGTACATTTTGATCTCACTCGTGCTCACCGGAATGATTAGTTATAAAGAACTGCAAGTCGGTGATCCACTCTCGTTTGTTTTTGGCCCTAAAGGTGCAAATATTCCTTGGATCGCGAGCGTGGTGGCGATCAGCGCAGTAATTGCTATGGCCGGGGTTTTGCTCGTATTTCAGCTCGGCCAGCCCCGTATTTGGATGTCAATGAGCCGTGATGGTTTGCTTCCCCCGATTTTTAGCGCCGTCCATCCCCGTTTTCAAACACCGTGGTTTTCGACGTTGGTGACGGGCGCGGTCGTGGCGATCCCTTCGTTGTTTTTGAACCTAACTGAGGTGACCGATCTGACAAGTATTGGTACGTTGTTTGCTTTTATTCTGGTTTGTGGCGGGATTCTGATGTTGGAACATCATCAGCCCCACCTCAAACGCTCTTTTAAAGTGCCCTATGTGAATGGGCAATGGATTATTCCGAGTTTAAGTGCAATCGCCGTTGTTTTGCTTTTGGTTTTCAATCCGAGCGGGGTGGCAGATTATTTCAAGTTTCAAGGGTTCGAAAAATTTCTGAGCCATCTCCCGATGTGGGCCTATTTAGTTGGGATGGTTTGCCTGAACTGGCTTTGCATGAAGCACCGTCTCTCGCTGATTCCCTCTCTGGGGTTAGCAAGTTGCGGGTATCTGATGACCGAGCTTGGCGTACTGAACTGGATGCGCTTTGGGTTATGGCTCGTGGTTGGCCTTACGGTCTATTTCGGCTATGGGTTCAAACGAAGTCATCTGAATAAAGCGGCCACGGCGTAAGACTGGAAACGGGGCTATCTTCGGTTCATGGCACCTTCATTCTTCAAATAAAAGGGCTGAATAGTCCCCGTATCTTCATCGACGGATGGGTCAGGGGGGGCTTTAGCTTTTGGAGTATCCTCCGAGGATACTGCGGCCGGCGCGCGTTTTTCAGACTCGGGTTTGCCTTGAGCCAAAGCGGGGTGTCCGTCCGGATAAAGCTGGGTGGGTTCTGCTTCGAGGCGATAAGCCACGACGCCGTCTGAAAGGCCATTATTGGAAATGATGATCTTGTCGAATTCCTTTTCGCTGGGGTCACGGTAGGTTTTGAAGCCTTCTTGAAGGTCAATGCCGAGGATCGCCCGTCGAATGAGTTGGGTTTCTGGCGCGTTGGTAAAGCGGTATCCAATCACCATGACGGGTCTGCCTTTATTTCGCTTGTCGAGTTTGAGTGCGAGTCCTTTGAGGCTACCACTGGGGTAAACGTGGACTTCGAGGTTGCCCTCCCATTCGATGACGTGCACTTTTCGGCCGGATTTTCCGGTACCGTCGAGGCGATCGTAATCATCAGGATCGTCTCCTGCTCCCGGGGCTCCCGCGATTGCTGACTGGGCGAGAGCGAGAACAAAAACAAAGAAAGTGGCAAAAAAGGTCACGAAGAACGTCGGACGGCGAGTGAGTTTTAGCGATGGCATGAGGTCCTCTGGATAGTTGAGCGGAGCGGTTATGTATTAATGATTGAACAACTCCAGGAGTTTGGGAATGTGTCATTTATGGCGCATCCATGGCAAGATTTCATGGCAGATTGACATGGCACATAATTTGTACTATGCTTAGGCCATGAGATCTGCTGCTAAGAGTACTAATTTTCATGTCCCTCTTCCGGAGGAGACCTATTCGGAACTCAGGGAAGCCTCTCAGGATCTGAATCGTCCGGCCACGCAGCTTGTGCGTGAGGTGATTCAAACTTGGCTAAAACAAAGGAAAAAAGAAGTTTTGCGGCAACAGCTCGCGGCTTACGTTTCTACCCATTCTGGAACTCGCTATGATCTTGATCCGGAGTTAGAGGCAGCCGGAATTGAGCATTTATTAGATCAAGAAGCGGGGGCGAAAATAAAATGAAGCGGGGCGAAATTTATTGGGCTGACCTGATTCCTCGGTCTGGGTCCGAGCAGCTGGGCAGAAGACCCGTCATCATTATTTCGCATGACGTGTTCAACGAAAGCCCTCAGTGGCATTCCATCATTATTGTTCCTGTCTCGACCTCTGAAAAACAGGCACAGCGTGGTCCTTCCGCGGTTTTTCTTCAAAAGGGAACGGCCGATCTTAAATACAGTAGTGTCGCCCTTTGTCATCAGATCACAACATTAGATCGTTCCAAGTTTAAAGAGCGAATTGGGATGCTTCCGGCCTCTATCCTTTCTGAAGTTGAAAGCGGGATTAAGGCGGCTTTGGATATTGCGTGAAGTGTTTTGCCAGCATATATCCATATTATGGCGCAAAAATTTGCTTATTCGATGCAGGGTGTTGGAAAGAGCTATCCCCCCAATAAACAGGTTCTTCGGGATATTTGGCTATCTTTTTATTACGGCGCCAAAATCGGTATTTTAGGTCTGAATGGTTCTGGAAAGTCAACCCTTCTCAAAATTATTGCCGGTGAAGAAAAAAACTTCAATGGTGAGGCAAAGCCCACTGAGGGCATGAGCATTGGCTATTTGCACCAAGAACCCGCGCTCGACGAAACCAAGAACGTTCGTGAAAACATCATGTCGGGATTGGGCGAGGTGGTTAAATGGCTCGCTCGATTCAATGAAATTACCGAGGCATTTTCCAATCCTGATTTGGATCCCGACAAAATGGAAAAGCTGCTCGAAGAGCAGGGGAATCTTCAAGAAAAAATTGAGCATGCGAATGGCTGGGACATTGATCGCACGCTCGATATCGCGATGGACGCGCTTCGTTGCCCTCCTGCCGATTGGCCGGTCAAACAGCTTTCAGGGGGCGAGCGCCGCCGAGTGGCCCTCTGCCGCCTCCTTCTTCAAAAACCTGACATTTTACTCTTGGATGAGCCGACCAATCATCTCGACGCGGAGTCGGTCGCTTGGCTTGAAAAATTTCTTCATGGCTATCCGGGCACTGTGCTCGCGGTCACTCACGATCGTTACTTTTTGGACAACATCGCGGGTTGGATTTTGGAACTCGACCGCGGCCATGGAATCCCTTGGGAGGGGAATTACTCTTCATGGCTGGAGCAAAAACAGGGACGTTTGGCCCTGGAAGAAAAGCAAGAGACGAAGCGGCAAAAGAGTTTGGAACGCGAGTTGGAGTGGATTCGGCAATCTCCGCGCGCTCGGCAGGCCAAGAGCAAAGCACGTATTTCTGCGTACGATAAACTTCTCAGTCAGGATTTTTCCAAAGCCGTTGAAGAAATGGAAATTTTTATTCCACCCGGACCGCGCCTGGGGAATTTGGTTTTTGAGGCCAATAAGATCAGTAAAGCTTATGGCGAAAAAGTATTGTTTGAAGATCTTTCGTTCAATATCCCCCCCGGCGGCATTGTGGGGGTGATCGGTGGGAACGGTGCGGGTAAAACGACGCTCTTTAGGATGCTCACCGGCCGGGAAAAGCCGGATTCCGGGGTGATTCGAATCGGTGAAACCGTTAAGATCGCTTACGTTGACCAGTCTCGTGATGCGCTGGATCCAGAAAAAACGGTTTGGGAAGAAATCGCCGACGGTAAAAATGAAATGATCCTGCTGGGAAATCGCGAAGTCGCGTCTCGTGCTTATTGCGCGCGTTTTAATTTTACCGGTGCGGATCAGCAGAAAAAGGTCGGTATTCTTTCAGGCGGTGAGCGAAATCGCGTTCATATGGCCAAGCTTTTGAAAAGTGGCGGCAATGTGCTGCTTCTCGATGAACCTACCAACGATTTAGACGTCAATACGCTCCGGGCCTTAGAAGAAGCACTCCTGAATTATGCCGGTTGCGCCTTGGTGATCAGCCATGATCGTTGGTTCTTGGATCGTATTTGCACGCATATCATGGCTTTTGAGGGTGACTCAAAAGTCGTCATGTTCGAGGGTAACTTCCAGGAGTACGAAGAAGATAAGAAAAAGCGCTTGGGTTCCGAAGCGGTGGAGCCGCACCGGATGAAGTTTAAGAAGTTAACGCACTAGCTCTACCAAAAGGTGCGGAGCACCTAACTTTTCTGCTTAGCCGCAAACTTAGCCATATGCCCTACCGTTTCGCGAAGCTGTTCGATCTGGCCTTCTTCGCGGAGATCGGGGAGTCCTAGTTCATGGAGGGCGAGCCCGGAAAGCGGAATTCCGTAGCGGCGGAAAAAGTAATGCGCGGCTAGGACTGCGGTTCGGCGATTGGCGTCCTCAAAGCAATGTGCCAGCACGAGTCCAGTATAAATCTCAATGGATGCATCAATCGGGTGGCCGGCTTCCGCGACTTCCGTGGCATGGTGCAGTTTTTCCCGCGCGATGACCATTTGATTGGCGATCACTTCCAGAGTTTCGGTTTTGCCGCCCGGAAGGGTGATCGTCGCTTTTTGTTGTCGCCAGGCCAAATCGGTATCAGCCGACCGTTTGCCCGTCAAAATATTGTTCAAACGGGCAAGTTCGGAAGTGGTGAGCAGGGCGCGGTGATCCGCAAGGCTTTCGGCCACCTCGCGGGCATGTTCAAACCGGGTCATTTCGAGTTGCCGCTTGAGTGTGAGCGGGGATTCACTAGATTCTGGAGTCATGAGCTTTCCTCTTCCCCAGAATGGAAGAAACCCCCCAGTAGGTCAAGCATTCGGTTATAATCCCAATTATGAGTTCCGGAATGGACGAAAATGATGCGGACGCTGGCATAGGGGTAGTCGTTCAAGATGGCCGACCTCAGTTGAAAGAGCCCAGCAAATATGCGGTGCTTCTCCATAATGATGATTACACGACCATGGAATTTGTAATGGAGGTTTTGAAACGTTTTTTTCATCAGGTCGAGGCTAATGCCTTTGAGATTATGATGAAAGTTCATCAGAATGGGAGCGGTGTGGCGGGCGTCTATAGTTTTGAAATTGCGGAAACCAAGGTTGCGCAGGTGACCGAGGCGGCTCGGGGTCGGGGCTTTCCTTTGAAATGCACGGTTGAAAGAGAAATATAACTCGGTGCGCGATGTCAGAGTATTTGCAATAGAGTATAGGCGTGACAGGAGGGGCAGAGGGAAAAAATGATAGGTCGTAAGGCAGAAACAGTTCTGAATCGCGCTGTTCGTTACGCGGTAGACCATGAACATGAGTATTTTACTCTTGAGCATGTGTTGTGGAGCCTGCTGTCTGAATCTTCCGTCGTGGAGACGATCCGCGCCTGTGGGGGAGACTCCGCGCAGGTCCGTAAGGGATTGGAGATTTATCTGGAATCAGAAGTTCCTAAAGCTTCCAAGCCTACTCAGGAGGACGCTTTCACCGAGCACCCGGTAGCGACTTTAAGTATTCAGCGCCTCATTCAAAGAGCCCTTTTTCATGTGCAGTCAGCGGGTAAAGAAGAAATCCAACCGCTCGATCTTTTTGTAGCCTTGTTTCAATCCAAAGATTCACATGCGCTCCATCTGCTTGCGTTGCAGGGGGTTGAGCGTCTCGATGTTTTGAATTTTGTGAGTCACGGTGAGCCTAATGATTCTAACGATGCTAACGATGCTAAGGATTCTGAGGAACCGGAGCGGGACACGGATCATGGTTCGTCAGCCCAACCCAAATCAATCCCGCACGTCGCAGACGACCCGTTGGCTCTTTATACCACCAACCTGAATGAACGCGCAAAACAGGGTAAAATCGATCCCCTCGTGGGGCGACAAAACGAACTGGATCGGATGATCCAGACACTGTGTCGTCGTCGAAAAAACAATCCCTTGCTGGTGGGAGAGGCTGGAGTTGGAAAAACGGCCCTGGCCGAGGGACTGGCTGTTCGTGTGGTTGAAAAGCAGGTTCCAGACCTTCTCAAGGACGTCGTGGTGTTTGCCTTGGATATGGGGGCACTCTTGGCGGGTGCCAAATTTCGAGGCGATTTCGAGCAGCGGCTCAAAAAAGTTCTTCAAGCCCTCGAACGCACGCGGGAAAAAGGGCAAATGCCGGTCTTGCTCATTGATGAGATTCACACCATTATCGGAGCAGGCGCGGTCAGTGGTGGGGCTTTGGATGCCGCCAACCTTCTTAAACCCCTTTTATCGCAGGGTGAAATCCGGTGCTTGGGCTCGACGACCTATACCGAATATCGCAATGTGTTTGAGAAGGATCATGCTTTGGCACGGCGATTCCAAAAAATCGATGTTTCCGAACCTTCGGTAGAAGAAGCGATTCAGATCGTAAATGGGCTTAAATCCCGCTTCGAGGCTCATCATGGGATTCGGTACTCCGGTGAGGCCGTCCGAGCCGCCGTCGAGCTGTCGTCCAAGCATCTGACCGAGCGATTCTTACCCGACAAAGCCATTGATGTGATCGATGAGGCTGGGGCCAAGGCTCGTCTGAGGCGTGGGACCACGGTGTCGGAGGTGCCCGAAATCATTGATCAGGCTTTTATTGAAGAAATTATCGCACAAATTGCCAGGATTCCCGCGCGTTCCGTCAGCACGGGGCAAAAAGAGCGGCTCAAAAATCTGGAACGAGATCTCAAGCTGAGTATCTTTGGGCAGGATCACGCCATTGATGCCTTGGTGGTTTCCATTCGTTTGGCCCGCTCGGGTTTGCGTTCGGGGGATCGTCCCGTGGGGTCATTTTTGTTTTGTGGCCCCACCGGGGTTGGAAAAACCGAACTTTCCAAGCAGCTCGGACATTGCATGGGCGTTCCGTTTTTACGTTTTGATATGAGTGAATATGGCGAAAAGCATACTGTTTCTCGCTTGATTGGGGCGCCTCCCGGTTATGTCGGCTTTGAACAACCGGGGCTTTTGACGGATGCAATTTTAAAGCATCCCCACTCGGTGGTTTTGTTGGATGAGGTCGAAAAAGCACATCCGGATATTTGGAATATTTTACTTCAAGTGATGGATCATGGGGTTTTAACCGATAACAACGGCCGCAAGGCTGATTTTAGGAACGCTGTCTTGATCATGACCTCCAACGTGGGGTCGCGCGAGGTGGAGCGGCATTCGCTCGGTCTCATGCCTGGCGATGCGACGCAGTCCAATGCTCAAAAGGCTGTTGAACAGACGTTTAGTCCTGAATTTCGTAATCGTTTAGACGCGATTGTGTATTTCCATACTTTGGATCCCCTGACAGTGGGGCAGGTGGTGGGTAAGCAATTGGTTGAATTGGAGAGTCAGCTTTTGGCCAAAGGGGTGGAAATTGATGTCGCCCCTGAGGCTCGGGAATGGTTGGCTCAAAAGGGGTACGATCGGCGCATGGGCGCTCGTCCCATGAATCGTTTGATCCAGGATCGAATCAAAAAACCTTTGGCTGAAGAGATTCTTTTTGGCCGTCTTGAGCAGGGCGGTGAGGTCGAGGTTCATGTTCGGGATGGCGAGCTTGTTTTTGATATTAAGCCCAAGGATCGGCGGGATTCAGGCGATAATGCTCATGAGTCCGCTGTAATCGGGCAAGAAAATCATCACGGCTAATCGCTTTGGCTCCCAGGCTCTTCATATGGGGAGTCAGCATTTGAATGTCGATCCACTGGACTCCATGGGCCTGGAGATGGTCGATGAGGGTGATGAGCGCTAGTTTTGAGGCGTTGGGTTCAGTGTGAAACATGCTTTCGCCCGCAAACACCCCCTGTACCCAAACTCCGTAAAGGCCCCCGACGAGTTGATCCAACGTCGAATCCCAGGCTTCGACGCTATGGGCATGGCCAGCCCGGTGGAGGGCTAGATAGGCGCTTTGGATCTCAGGGGTAATCCAGGTGCCAGGTTGATCGGGGCGGGGTACGGCTGAGCAGGCTTGGAGCACGTTTGCGAAGGCTTTGTTGAAGGTGAAACGATAAGGGGATTTGTTCTTAAAAGTCCGCAAACTTCGGGGAATATGGAGGTCTTTGAATTCTAAAATCCCCCTTTCGGCAGGCGAAAACCAAGTCATTTCGGGGAATCCCTCAATCGGCCAAGGGAAGATGCCTTGGAGGTAGGCTTGGACCAAGGTCTCCACCTCCAGATTGGCGCCAAGGGCAACGAGTCCCTCCGGGCCGGCTTTTCTAGGATCAGGAAAGTGGATGGGCATCTTAAATCCTTTCACGTTTTAGGCAAGTTATGGTAGGCGTGACGGCAAGGAGAATTTATGGCAACCGCCCAAACAAACGCACAAGCCCCAACCACTGAGATAGCCAAAAAGCGCGCTTTGCGTCGTCAAAAAAAGACCGCTGGCCGAAAAAAGCTAACCGCTAAGTTAAAGACCAATAAAGAATTTGCTAAGACCTATTTTGAGGGCCGTTCTAAGCGCGCCAACGAAAAAAAGGTCGCTTTTCGAAAGAAAAAGAGCCGTAAGAAGTAATTAGATTCTTTTTGACTCCTTTTTGACTTGAGGGGGCCGTACACTTTATTTTGAGTGTACGGCTTTTTCTATTTTGGGAGGTTAAATGTTCGAACTGCTTCAAGGACGTGTTCTCAGTTCAATTCCCACCACCTTCAAAGAAACGATCTTACTTCGTACTTTTGGAATTCTAAAGATTCCCATGCTTTTTTTTATTTCACCTTCCGTGTTGGAGGTGTCTGACGAGCGGTGCGTGGTCAAGATCCCTTTGACCCGGCGTTCGCGCAACCATCTCAATTCCATGTATTTTGGAGCCCTTGCCGCCGGCGCTGATTGCGCGGGCGGGCTGATTGCGATGCGGACGATTCAAACGGAAGGGGACGGCAAAGTCTCCCTCATTTTCAAAGACTTTCATGCGGACTTTCTCAAGAGGGCCGAAGGCGATGTGCATTTTACCTGTATTCAAGGCCAGGAGATCCGGGCTTTAGTGAGGAAAGCCATTGAATCTGGCGAGCGCGAAAACCTCGCGGTTCATGTCGTGGCGACCGTGCCTTCGAAGATGGGGCAGGAGCCCGTGGCGAGGTTTGTGCTGACGTTGTCGCTCAAGAGGCGGTAGGGGGGCATGGCGTGGGAAATGGGGAGCAGTTGGGCGGATGAGGAGTGTCACAAAGGGGCGAATTGGGACTGATAAGCTGAGGTTTTCAGCTAGAAGGAAGGATGCGCGCTTTACTTGCAGACAGAACCGCAAAGAAACTGACCATATTCCGACGTAGCTCCAGCACAAGTCTTACATGACCATCGATAGCCTGCTGCAATTAATGCGATTGGCATCACTATGAATGGCGACGCAATCATCCAGTTATTGGCTGTGTTGGCGACGCTCCATCCAATGCCATACCGTCCACTTCTGTGCTCGGCTTTAATATATTCATCTAAACTCAGGTCGCTAAATAGCTAGTATAAGCAGGATAAATCCGGGTGTCCGTTAAAAAATCGTGCAGGGTCACCCGTTTGACAAATCGGTCGTGGCTAAGCTCGTTTTTACTAGGGTCTGACGAAGCCGGGGCCACACCCGCGAAGGTGCGCGGAACCCGAGTTCACTCAATTGTATCCTTGTGTCAATTGTGATAAGAAGAAATAAGAATATTTAAGAAGGGAGATTCTTATGCCAGCTAAAGCCATTAAAACAGTCACTATTTCGTTGCCGGTCGCAATGGGCAAGGAAATTGAAAAGGTCGCAAAAGAAGAACACAGGACTGTGAGCGAACTACTCAGGGAAGCCTTTCGCCAATATCAGTCCCAGCGGAATCTCCGCGCCTTGGCGCAGGAAGGCTGTAAGGTCGTCAAACGGAAGAAGCTGACCCCGAAGGACTTAGGCGGTCCCTTTCAGGACTAATTCATGAACAAGCTGACGGTTTGCCTGGATGCAAACAGTTACATTTCCGGAATCGGATTTGGTGGAAAGCCGCTGCAAATCCTTGAGCGAGCTTTGAACCGGGATTTTGTGACCGTAACCAGTCCACAAATATTGGATGAGGTTCGGAGAAACCTACTCGGCAAGCTGGCGCGAAATAAAAAGCGGGTCGATAGATTTCTTGAAGATATGACCGAAGTCTCATCGTTTTTTGGAGCGACTGAGCGGTAAAATTTGATCGCCAGAAGGGGGTATCCCCTTAGCCACTCAGCCGTATTCAGGAAAACCCCCCGTTGAGCAATGAGACCTCGGCGGATTATCGCTTTTTGATTGCCGATCTGGACGAACACACTGCAACAATTTCGAAAGGGATTTGGAGATCTTCTGTAAATTGAGATGATCTTCGGTCAGGGGGTGGCTATTTGCCCTTCTTAGATGGCGCAGGTACCGTCGGTGACTCAACTCCAGAAACAGTTCCTTTGTTGTAAATCATAAATCTGCAGAGATATTCCTGTGGCAAGTTCTCAAGCTTTGGAAAATGGAGGCAAAAGATGTGTGAGCCGACCTTTAGGATCGCTCCGGGATAATCCGTACGCTTTTCTTCTTTAATAGCAAGAGAACGATAAGTTATTTTTGCTGGTGCCCCCTTCAAGGATATCATCACGGGTCCGGCAACTTCCTTAGATCCCATATCGATCAGGTCACCAGCGAGAGGGACTATGGCTTGGTCCTCAGCGGCGGCAGGAGAATTAATCATGAGGGCCATCAAAAGTACCTTCACAATTTTGAGAAGAGTCATTGATGAATTCTATCAGGTCAAATTCATTGTCAGTCAAGCAGGAATTATCGGTGTGGGATGTCGGGGTCGGGCTTTCTAAGCCTCTGTGTCAAAAGTGAGTCTTCTTGTGTTCAGCATCCCGGACGTTTAGAATAAATGCAAATCATGCTGAATCCAAAAATGCAGCGTTTACTCCTCATGATAGCTGGGCTAGCTTTGCTTTTGAGCACTAGTCATCGGGTTAGTCACCAGGCCAAGCTTTACATCTATATTGGTTGTGTGATCGTGGCATTGCTGATCCACATCATTCAGTCTCAAACAAGCTCTGTCCGCCCCCTAAGAAAAGAAGACTATCCAGAGTTCCAGAGATTGGGCGAGGACGCCTTTGTCTCTCGTTTTCGGGAACAGAGGCAAAGATACTGGTTGCCACCCCTCGCTGCCATCGTCGGAGGTATCACACTCCTTTATGTGAAACAGAGTCAGCCGCACCTCTTTGGCCATCCCGAATATGTATTTCTCGGCGCTTTACTTATGGTTGTGACCGGAGGATGGCTGGGATTGCTCGCGAACCGATGCCCCCTGTGTAAAGAGTTGCCTCCGAAATTTGCCAGCGGTTCGTATTACTTTGGATCGGGACCACCCAACTGCTTCCGTTGCGGCGTGAGACTTAACTGAAGTAGGGGTTATATCGATAGACGCATGGCAATAGGTCGGTGTACGGAACATCCCTTGCTGATCCGTTGTCATGACTTAAATTGAAATGGAAGTAGGGAGTCGCGATGCTTTCGACAGTTCTAATCCTCTTGATTAGGACCGCAGTCGTCTTTGTATCGCGAGGGAATTAAATCGCCTATCGACGCAAACATTTGGACACAAAAGCTTGATAAGAATGTTGCGCCTATTGCGCCGCAACCAACTCCTTTAGTCTAGTAAACTTCCTCATCTATTCCATTTTGCGGGTGCGCTCAATCTAACCTCGTTTTTGCTGCTCTTCCAATCGAATACACTCCGGGTGTTTGTGTTCTGCTTAAAATACTAGGTTGACCTAGCAAAAATACCAGGTTAACCTAGTATTTGTGAGAAAGTTTATAAATCTTAGTTTTATTCAGCAGTTAGAGCATAACATAAAACTCAATACCGGTCTATTGCAGGTGATTATTGGACCCCGGCAGGTCGGGAAAACCACGACCATTCTTGAATATCTAGAGCACCAGCATGCCGGCCGTTTTCATTATGTCAGTGCGGATGCGGTTTTCCATGCCTCGCACGATTGGCTTGCTGAGCAGTGGCAGATTGCCTTTCAACAGCGAAAGCTCTTGGTGGTTGATGAAATCCAAAAATGTGAAAATTGGTCCGAAACGATCAAGACCCTTTGGGATCAGTTTAAAAGAGAAAAGAAAACGCTGACGTGCATTTTGTTGGGATCGAGTTCTTTGCAAATTCAAAAGGGTTTGACTGAAAGTTTGACCGGTCGTTTTCAGTTGATCAAAGTTTTTCATTGGAACGCCTGTGAGTCCAAGCGGGGATATGGGCTCTCTTTTGAGGACTATCTTCGTTACGGCGGATACCCTGGGTCCTATCCATTGATAAAGACCAACGATTGGACCGGTTTTGTTAAGCAGTCCATTATTTCCACGGTCATTGAAAAAGACATTCTTCAATACCAAAATGTCAAAAGCCCCGCGCTTTTTAAACAGGCTTTTGAAATCCTGATTTCGTATCCAGCTCAAGAAATCAGTTACACGAAGCTCTTGGGACAAATTCAGGACAAAGGAAATACGGATCTCATCAAATATTATATTTCTTTGTATGAGGGGGCATTTTTAATTAAGGCCCTCGAAAAATTTTCAGAGAAAACGATCAAGGTAAAATCTTCTTCACCTAAGATTCTGCCACTAGCCCCTTGCCTTTATTACTTATCCGTTCTTGATCAATACGATGGCACTGAGCGAGGACGGGCTTTTGAATTGGCCGTGGGAGCGCAGTTGGTTCGCGCGGACGGCGATTTGTATTATTGGCGAGAAGGCGATTTTGAAGTCGACTTTGTTTTGAAAGTCGGGCGGAATATTTACGCGATCGAAGTTAAAAGTGGGCGAAAAAAGAAAAAAAGCGGTCTCCTCCAATTTAAGGAAAAATACCCACGCGCAAAAATGATTTTTATCACCCCAGAAAACTACGAGCTTTTTGAAAGCGATCCGATGGTTTTTTTGGTCAAAATGTCGGGGTAATTACAAAAGCAGCGCCATCAAAAGTTCATCCAGATAGCGCCCATCTTCGGTCGTGGCGCTGGCCTCGTACCGAACCCGGTCTACTGCCGCGCGGAGGCAGTTCGTGGCGCTGACCTCGCACCGAGTCCGGTTTACTGCCGCGTGGAGGCAGTACGCGGCGTCGGCCCCCTATTTTTTAAATAAAACACAATAAAAACAATAACTTGTAATGGCTGACAATATCTGTTGCGATGCGTCATTTTCTGGGATACGAAATCCTTTCATATGTTGAGAGTTTCGGCACAAATCACCATCATCGCCTGGGCCTTGTTGTCCTATGCAACCCACGACGCCCAAGCCAATCTAGAATCTCGATTGCCTGAGCAATCCTCCATCGGCTTGGACTCCGTAGGTTATTTTCATGTCTCTCAAGAAGCTTCAGAGGGGTTTCGCAATCAAATGGCGCCTCAATTGGTGGGCAAGCTCAATTCGCATTATTTGGGCCCGGTGGTTGAAGCGGGGGCCCAGACGGATTTGATGTTGATGTTTACGCGCGCGACCGATGGTTCTCTGAAACCGTCGCCCTATCTTGAATTACCCGAATTGTATTTTGGAACTTCAAAGGAACTTTTTCCGCTTAATCTCCAATTGGGACGCAAACTCGAACACTTCAGTCACCTCGACGAAGAGTGGCAACTGGGGCTTTGGCAACCCCGATTTCGGTGGGACTATCTGCATCCCGAAACCGTGGGGCTGACGGGTGCGTTTTTGAATCTCGATACTCCTTATTTTCGAGTGGTCGTCTCGGGGTCTCCCTTCTTTATTCCTGAACGAGGGGTACCCATCGAAACCAAGCAAGGCGTGTTTGCTTCAAATTCTCGTTGGTTCATTCCGCCGCCCGCGACCATTCCGATTTTTGGACAAGATACGCCGGTTCGTTACTCTTTGGTGATGCCGGAACTTGGCGACTTAGTCGCCCATCCCGGAGCCAGCATCATGGCTCGGGTTGGGGCCGAAAGCGGTCCTTGGGGTTTGGTGGGGTACGCATACAAGCCGGTCAATCAGTTGCTTTTAGCGGCGGATGGGGTGCTCCAGTTATCCGATCGTCAACCGATTTATGTGGATGCGCAGATCTATCCACGAGTCGTGTATCACCATTTGACTTCGGCCGAAGCTGGTTACTCAGGCGAGAGGATGAATACCTGGTTTTCCGTGCTCGGAGAACGCCCTGAGATGGATACCACGCCCGCTCAGTGGACGACTCAGCAAATTGTGCCGTCGCTCGCGATGAGTGCGGCCTTTGATCTGCGTATCATGGGGAGTATCGAGTCTCCCACCTCGATCGGTCTGAGTTATCTGCGGCAATGGGGTGGCAATGCGGGAGATGAGGGGCCTGAAGCCACTGGGGGATCGGCATCGAGTTTTGAGGCGCGCTACCCGTATCAAAGTGCGGTGAGTTTAGGTCTTAAATCCCGGCTCTTTTCAAGTTTTTCTGGTTCTTCCCGTGTGCTTTACGATTTTGGTCATGAGGGTACGGTCTGGTCGACAGAATTGCGTTATCGTCCTCATCAAAATTGGATGTTGGGGGCCGGGGCAGATCTTTTAGCCGCGCCGAGTGGTGAGGATTTGGATGGCAGTGATCTTTTGAGCCGGTACCGGGCAAATGATCGAGTTCATGCCGGGGTGACCTATGTTTTTTAGGATCGCCTGTATCGGCGTGGTCGTGGCCGAATTGTTTTTGAATAGTGGTTGCGCCAAAAAAGATGTGCCTTCAAGCATGGGGATGGCTCTCGGGGGAGGCGATCTGGGTTGTTTGGACCGGGCGGCAGAAAGTGTGCCGCTCTATCTGGCTGGCAAGGCCAGCGATGCTCAGACCGGCGGAGTTTGGGATTGTGCCATTCAGTCATTGGATCTGTTTGTCGGTCGCACAAGGGGTGAAAATTCCGGGTATTATACGCCAGGAGAACTTCGGGCGTTTTTGGCAAAATATTTCCTGACTCAGGCTCAGATTTCAGATGGTTTTCTCGCGGAAGTCATGGCGCTAAAAAAAGCCCTCATCGGCGGTAAGACGGATTCTCTTACCGTGGACGAAATTAAGTCGGTCCGATCTTTCTTGCTGATTTTTAAAGAGCAGTCGCTGCGTTTGCGTTCTTTTATGCCGCTTACGATCGAAAATGCAAGGAGTCGAACTTACGACGAAATGGGCCAGGCTTCGGAGGCTCTTCAACAGGCGGCACAGGCGCTGGGCAAGGCTCTCGAAAATACCGGAAATCCCTATGCTTTTGACCGAATGAGCGAGTTACTTCGGCAGCTACAGGGGGTTATGAAGACCTCCCAGGTTTTTAATCGGGCTCGTGAAAACCTCCCCATTCTTAGGGCCGTCAAGGGCAGCGTGCTGGGATCCGAAAAAGATCGAATTGCGGGAAACGAGTGGTCATCGCTGAGTTCGACCCTGGCTCGTGCCTATGGTCTTTATTTGAAGTTCAATAGCTTAAGCGCTCATAGCGATTCTTACATTCTCGGCTCTGGCCGGGAGCCCTTTGTACAGCTGATCAAAGAAGGTTTGGGTTTAGTGGAAGAGGCCATCGCTCGTCATCCGCGTGAGCAGTTCACTTTTGAAGAACTCGATTCATTATTAGAAACTTTTTTTCCAGCGGGCTTTGAGATTAGCGGAGCCGGGACCATTACGCTGGCACACCTTCAGCAGTTTATGAGGCCGTTAGTGCTCCGTGTTTTTGCGGGGGCTGACTCAGGCCTTAAAGGTCGCGCAGCGGTGGGCTTAACGCGCCCTGTGATTCAAAGAATTTTAGAAGTGCTAGAGCATTGGGCGCAAGGGCAACAGTACCTTGAAACGATTTTCTCTCAGTCGCAAAAAGAAGCTTTTTCGGAGCAGTTGTTTTCTCGTGCGCGACTTGCAGATCCTGCGCGGCGTCTCAACCAGGTCATAGCCGAGGAGCGACCTTTCTTTTTGGGTGAAGATACTTTGATCAGCTTTACGGGGTCGCGCGTGAAAGAAAAAGTATCGCTTCATAATCTTTCTGAACGTAATTGGATGTATGAGCTGGTTCGGTTGGTTGTGCGTGGCTATGCCGAAGATTCGGAACGGGCAGTGAATGTTGATGATTCAGAAACTAAGATGACGTTTGAAGAATTTAATCGTTTTTGTGAAGATATTCGCGCGGTCGGGGTTGATATCAAGTATCTCGATCCCAATGATCACAAGGTTGCCCAAAAGCGGTTTAGGGAAGCGGCGCTTTTTACCTATTCTGGGAATGGCGACGAATTTTTGAGCGTCACCGAAGGGGCCCAGCTTTTGGCACTGATGCTTTCCGCTAAGCGGTTAGCCAATCAAGTTCATCAGTTCGCGATCGATGCGGGGTGTCCAGTAGGCGAGATGGATCCCTTCAATTATCGTTTAATCGATGCGGATTGTTATCGACGTACTTTTTTTGCTAATGCCGAAAGATTTTGGGGCAAGATGCCCAATTTACTCAAATATATAAAGGGGTTGATGCCCGCGCAGCGACAGGAGTTGAAACGGGCCATTGAGGATGGCGCCCGCAAAGGCGGGTACAGCCAAGAGATGATGAACTCGAGTGACTCTGAGGGCTTTGGGATGATCGGGCATTATATCGAGGTGATCTTTGCACGCTATGACCAAGACGATTCAGGGGTTTTGGATTGGGATGAAGCCGCCCAGGCCTTTCCGATTTTTAAAAGGTCACTGCGGGAGATGACCTGTCAAACGGGGCATTGTCTGGATAGCGATGCAGATTTGACCGCAGTGTTTACCTACTTGCTCGCTCACGGCCATTCCCCGAGTACTTTTCAATTCATTCGGTGGCGGTATTTGCCGATTTTCAGAGGTTTATTTGCCGACCGAGGTCAGTTGGCGCAAATTTTTGCTTTGTTAGGCCGGCCGTCTCCGTAGTTTCAGTCTTGCTGATGGTCGCTCGAATCAGGTCAGAAGCCCAGTGATACGCACTCCGTGAGCGTACTTTAGCGCGCATCGAGGCCATTCGGTTGAACCGTTCCTCAGGAGACAGGAGCAGGGCCGCATGGATTGCATCGGCCATCTCTTCAATGGAGTACGGGTTGACGATGAAGGCTTCCGTGAGTTCGCGCGAAGCCCCGGTAAATTTGGATAAGATGAGTGCGCCACGGTCGGGACGCTGGCACCAGACGTATTCTTTGGCCACGAGATTCATCCCATCGTGAAGTGAGGTCACTAAGCAGATGTCGCCGAGTTGATAGAAATTTTGAATTTCCTCCCAATCATGATGAGAGGGGAGGAAGATGATCGGAGGTTGGGAGTAGCGCCCATTGACTCTCGTGACCGCTTTTTCGAGTTGGTCCGCGAGCTGTTGATAGGCCGGAATTTGGGATCGGCTCGGCGAACCCATTTGCACAAAAGTGAATTTCCCGACAAATTTCGGATATTTCTCGAGAAAACGTTCGACGGCTTCCACTCTTTCCACAAGACCCTTGGTATAATCGAGGCGGTCGACCCCTACGGCCACCCACGGAGTTTTTATGCCATATCGGATTTTGAGCTGCTCTCTTTCGACATCGGTCAGAAATTTAACCGGGGTGGTTTCGATTCCAATCGGAAAGGCCCGGATTTCAGTAGAATGGTCTCCCATGGTCACCGAAAAATGCTCGTAATCGATTCGAGCCTCTAGGTAGCGATTGCAGCTCTCTAAAAAATTATTGCAATGATATTGGGTATGAAAACCAATCACGTCGGCCCCTAGCATTCCGCGGAGAAGATCCCGATTCCATGGGCAGATACCAAAGGCCTCAGGGTTGGGCCATGGAATGTGCCAGAATAACCCGATTTTTGGCTGGTCGGAACGCGTCCGAATCATTCGAGGGAGGAGCGCAAAGTGATAGTCTTGAACGAGGATCACCGAGTCGGGAGCAAGCGAGCGTTCGGGTATCTGGTCGGCAAATTTTTGGTTAACGGTTTTGTAATGCTCCCAATCAGGAAGCCGAAAAATCGGTCGGGTGTGGGCATAATGACAAAGAGGCCAAAAGCCCTCATTGGAAAAGCCATAATAGTAGCCTTTTTCTTCTTCGGGGGTCAACCAAACACGCCTCAGTCGATAGCGAGGGTTTTGGGGGGGCACGGCGACTTCGTTTTGGGCATCCACCACCTGACGATCCGCGGAGCCGCTGCCATGGGCGATCCATAAGCCGCCGCATTGCCTCAGAATAGGTTCAAGGGCGGTGACCAATCCGCTCGCAGGTCGGATGACCTGAATTTTGTCATCTTGCTGTTGGTGAATATAGGGCTCTCTGTTTGCGATAATCGTGAGTTTTTTGGAGCCCATGCTTTCTTTGAGCTTTGCCAGCCAATCCGAATCACGGTGAGTGGAGGTCATCGTGAGCAACTTGTTATGGAGCTTTTTGAGATCCCGTTGAATCCAACCTCGGGTTTGGAGCCAGAAAATAAAAAGCAGAACCGAACCCAGGGCCCAGGTGACCCCGAAGCTTCTGAAAAAGGCTTTCATCCACTGGGTTTTCAGGGGAGAGAGATCTTGGGCGATAATGACTGTTAATAGCTGCGCGCCATTTAACGGGTAGGCGGAGTATTGGAGCAGGCGGTGATCTTCAGAGGAGTGCCAGGTCAAACCTTGAGTGGGCGGCGGGATTTCGCGATTGAGCGTTTTGTTTTGGCAAATTGCATTCCAATCGGTTCGTCGTGGAAAGGAGATTGAACGTGAGGGATCCCACTGTTTTTTGGAATTGAAGGCACAAATTCCGAGACTGGTGACGGCCGGGGTCACAATGGAGCTGGCCTCGAACTGCTCTAAATTTTTTGCGATGCGTTCAAAACGGCGAGAATGGTTGTTTGCAAGGATTTCGTTCACGAACTCGTGCACAATTGTGGTGGCACGAACTCGTGCTTCGCTCAGAAGTTTTCGTTCCTCGAGCATGCTCTGCGCACCGGCTGAAGCGAGTGCAGTTAAGGTGACGGCCAAAAGCCATAAGCGGTAGTACCGGTTCATGCGGCGGGCATAAAATTGCAACCCGCGTGCCACCCGAGCACGCCTCAGTATCGAAAAGCGCAAGGCGCATTACTGGCAGAAATTATGGCCTCAGTCTTGCTGATGGTTCCTAAGAGCAAATGAGAAGCGGGTGACCCATGTCTCAGATGGACTACGGCATAATTGGAAATTGCCAGATTTCGGCGTTATTGGAAAAAAGCGGAAAAATTGTTTGGTGTTGTATGCCCAAATTTGATGCTCCCTCCGTCTTTGCCTCGCTTTTGGATTCGCGGCAGGGAGGCTTTTGGAGTATTGAGCCGGCGGTTGATGGCGTTCTCGGACCCTGGGAAACAAAACAGCATTATATGCGCAACACCAATGTGCTGGTTACCACCCATACCGGGCCTCAAGATGAACAATTTGAGACGATTGATTTTGCCCCCAGGTTCCAGATGAGTAGTGATGAATTTTATCGACCGCCCCAAATTGTCCGGGTACTCAGGCCTTTGCGAGGGATCCCTCGGGTGGTGGTCCGATGCCGTCCCCGTCCGGGTTATGGTAAAGAGAATCCACGGATCGTGAACTTAGGCTCGGCGATCGAGTATCGAAGTGAAAACCAGGAAGTCTTTTTTCTTTCAACGGATGCCTCGATTACTTACGTTTTGAATGAGATTCCTTTTGAACTCAAGGAATCCCGGGATTTTGTTTTTTCTTATGGTGCTCCTTTTGCCGGGCGCATTCAATTTGAAGCCCAAGAGCAACTCGACCGGACTCTGGCCTATTGGCGGGGTTGGGCTAAAAATTGTAATATTCCTTTTGAATTTCAGAACGAAGTGCTGCGGTCAGCGCTGGCCCTTAAATTACACATTTTTGAGGATACGGGGGCCATCATCGCGGCCTCGACAACTTCGATACCCGAGGGGCCAGAACATGGACGAACGTGGGATTATCGCTATTGCTGGCTGCGCGACGCTTATTTCGTGGTAACCGCGCTGAATCAACTCGGACACTTTGAGGAGATGGAGTCGTTCATCCGGTATCTTCAAAATCTCGCATCCAGTGAACCCTCTGGGGTTCTGCAGCCGGTCTATGGGATCGGGGGCGAAAAGGAGCTTTTGGAGCAAGAGCTTCCCTGGCTTTCCGGATTCCGTGGCTTCGGTCCAGTTCGAGTGGGAAATTCCGCCTGGAAAATGGAACAACACGATGTCTATGGGGAGATGGTCTTGGCCATTACCCCTGCATTTTTTGATCGGCGGTTGGACCGAACGGACCAGGAGCAGGCCTTAAAAAATGTTCGAAACTTGATTCAGCAAGCGATTATTACCTTCGAAAAGCCAGATGCCGGAATTTGGGAGTTCAGAGGGACGATGAAGCACTCGGTATTTTCAAAGTTGATGAATTGGGCGGCTGTTGACCGGGGAGTCCGCATTGCTGGACATGTGGGTCGGCATGATTGGGTGGCTGAATGGGGTCCGATTCGAGAACGAATGAGAATTGAAATCGAGACGCGAGCCTGGTCTGAAAAAGAGCAGATCTATGCTCAAACCTACGAGTCAGAAAGTCCCGATGCCGCCAATCTGCTTTTTCCAGCGGTAAATTTTATGTCATTTTCCAACGAGCGTTTCCAAAAAATGTTGGAGGTTTATCACGAAAAACTTCGCTACGGCCGAGGAGTCTATCGATATCGCACGCCGGATGATTTTGGCGTGCCGAAGACAACCTTTACCGTATGTGCTTTTTGGATGGCGGATGCGTTATGGGGAGCGGGCCGCAAGGCCGAGGCGCGTGAATTATTTTCGGCCGTGACTCATAAAGTGAATCATCTGGGGTTGCTGTCGGAGGATATGGATCCTGAAACAGGGGAGCTTTGGGGAAATTTTCCGCAAACTTACTCACACGTGGGGTTGATCAATACGGCCTGGAAAATTTCACAGTCCTGGGATGATGCATTTTGAGAGAGGGGCGTTTTAAGAAAGGGAAAGTCATGAGGCTCATGGTGGCAGGAATTTGGATCTTAGGTGGGGCACTCGCAATGGAGGCCGGCGGGGGGCCGTTGAGGCGAGTTTATCAGATTTCTGGAATGGTCGAGCAGGTGAGTGAAACCGAGATCGGCGTGCGCCAGGGCTCGGAGATTCTTTGGTTTGAAAAACAAGAGGAGCCGCCTCAGACGGACGAGGCGCTTGAGAGCATGAAACCGGGAGACTCGGTGACCATATGGTATAAAACCCAGGTGCTCCGAACCCGGGTTGAAAAAAAATCACGTCAACAGCCCGGAACGCGCGCGCCCAAAAAAGGCGTCCTAGATGATCGGGCTTTTTATCACGCCAGGGGTAAGCGAATCACGAATCGTGTATTGGCGTAATCGCGGTCTAGGCTTAAAGATCCCCCGTTTTCCTCGAGAACTTGACGCGCGATACTCAATCCAAGCCCAGTGCCTTGGCCTAGGCCTTTGGTCGTGTAGAAGGGTTTAAAAATTTTTTCAGCTAGTTCTTCTGAAATACCATTGCCGGAGTCTGTCACGAATAAGGCTAACTGATTTTTTTCTGGCGTGATTTCAATTTGGATCCACCTGGGTTGAGGTTTTGGAAGCTCTGAAAGTGCATCAACGGCGTTATTGAGAAGGTTAAGAAACGCCTGTGAAAGCTGGACGGGTCTGCCGCGGATTAAGGGACATTGAGTAGGAATATGAGTTTCGATCTTAATCGAAAAATGCCTCAGCCGTTCTTCGCAAAAATCGATGGTTTCGCGCACTATTGAGGAGGGATTAAAATCAATGAGTGGGTCTTTTTGGCCGTCCCGACTTGTGGTTTTGAGGCCCGCTAAGACTCGGCTGATTCGATCAATGGTTGCATTGATTTTACTGGCAGAATCCAAAATATCTTCGATATCCTGCGGGTTTTTTTTGAGGCGGGTCTCGATCAAATAAGCATGATTTTTTAAAACGGTGAGTGGATTATTCAGCTCGTGGACAATATTGGCGGTCATTTGCCCCAGGGCGGCCAAACGTGCTGAGGCGATCAGGGGAAGAACATGGTCCGTCGTGGCCTTAAGTTTATGGTTCAGGCTTTTGGCTATCCCTCGATAGATTTTTACGCCTAAGGCTGGATTTTTCTCCACCAGCCGCTCTAAGTCGTCGTATCGGAGTTCGAGAATACGACAATGATTTTGCGCAACCACGCCTGCTGTTCTCAGAAAACTTTGTTTTTTTTCTGAAGGCTTTCGTTCGGCGAAAGCCATTTCGCCAAAAACGGAGCCTTCGTCCAACTCCGTGATTCGAGAAAGTTGGCCGTTGGTACTGTTTCGCAAGATTTCGACACTGCCTTCTTCCAGAACAAAAAGCGAATAAGCGTGATCGCCTTCATAGATGAGCACTTCGCCGGGGGCCACGTTTCTTTCTTGAATGAGCTGAGCGACCGAGGTAATTTCGCCGAGGGTGAGGTCTGAAAAAATTTGCGCGTGTTGAAGGGCTTCTACGGGGTTCATCATTTTAAAATGTTCGTATGATCTATGGAGTTTGTCAAATGAGGGGAGTTCGGCTATAAGCGCCTGATATGTCTAAGAATCCGAGTGCCGATTGGGCTCCCCTAGTTCGCAAGCAGTGGGTTTCGGCTTGTCATTTCCATGATTTAAGCGAGACGGAGGTTTTGCACGAGGTCGCTCGCCGGGTCATTGAGGTCAACT
The DNA here is from genome assembly GCA_051382295.1 of Bdellovibrionota bacterium FG-1. Taxonomy (GTDB): domain Bacteria; phylum Bdellovibrionota; class UBA1018; order UBA1018; family UBA1018; genus JBBCAW01. The sequence goes on from JBBCAW010000021.1 coordinate 59,609, forward strand.
CTAAGGCTGAAGGGCGCAAACAGGCACATCCTTTAGTGTTGCTGGATTTGGATTCGACCCTCTACGAGGTGGGACCGCGCACTTATCGAATTTTGTGCGAGTGGATGGATCTCTCCTCCTCGCAACAGTTTCCGGGTGTTTGCAGGGCTCTTCAAGAGGCTGAGCCTTGGCATGTGGGTTATTCAGTCAAGGACACGTTAGAGGCGGTTGGCTTAGATGTTCTTGATCCTGAGGTGGCGGCCGCGCTACCGGAGATCAAGGCGTTTTGGGTAGAACGGTTTTTTACGAGCACTTATTTGCACTACGATCATGCTTATCCAGGGGCGCCTGAGTTTACACGCAAGGTCCACGCGCTGGGGGCCGAGATTGTTTACCTCACGGGTCGGGATGAGCCGGGAATGGGGGAGGGAACTCGCGCGAATCTTTTGCGGGATGGGTTTCCTTGGCAAATGGATCGAACCCATTTATTGATGAAGTCTGCGGCCCATGTGGCTGATTTGGATCACAAAAAAGATGCCGCTCACTATATTCGAGAGCACGGGACGTTGGTGGCTTCTTTTGAAAATGAGCCGCCCAACTTAGTTGCATTGGCCGAGATTTTTCCGGATGCGATGCATGTTTTTGTCGATACGGTTTGCAGCGAGCATCCCACAAAAGCCTATGAGGGTCTTTATCGGATCGGAAGTTTTTTCTGAAGAACTTGGGTTCGCATTTCATCTTTGTAACGAACAATCCGGTCTAGAATAGCTGGATCTCCGGAACCTAAAATCTGGGCGGCAAGGATGCCGGCATTCCAGGCGTTTCCGATCGCCACCGTGGCCACCGGGACTCCCTTAGGCATTTGGACCATTGAAAAAAGGGCGTCCTGACCTTGAAGTGGACCAATGGGAACAGGCACGCCAATGACTGGAAGTTCTGTATAGGCTGCAATGACCCCAGGCAGGTGCGCGGCCCCCCCGGCTCCTGCAATAATAACGCGAATCCCCCGCGTGCGAGCATTTTGGGCAAACAGGGCGGCCTCGTGAGGCGTGCGATGGGCCGAGAGCACTGAAAGCTCATGAGCGATTGAAAGGTGATCGAGCGCTTCGGCGGCGGCCTTCATGATCGGAAAGTCCGAGTCGCTTCCCATTATAATCGAAACACGCATGGAGGGCTCCTTTGCTGGTGAATGAGGGGATGGTTATTGAAAAACTTTACTCATCCAAGCTTGCCAGTGTCCACCCATTTGCTGATAAAAAAGCGAGGGTTGAAAAATTTTGAGCCGATTTTGAAGGTCTTTGGCCGATCCTGGAAGCCATACGGCGAGACCTTTGTATCTGAGAAGGTAAAGGTCAGGTTCAGTGCCTGTATAATGGCTGCCCAACGCATAGGACACAACGGTTCGGTCGAGTGCGGCTAGGGCTCCGTTCGTGGCTTGTGCAAGTGACAATGAATGCGGGCCTTCATCGCGCACCATTTGTTGCATTAAAGTCAAAAACCCCCCTAGCTCTTGCGATCCTCCGGCATAAGCGGGGGCCGCGTGTAACGTATTTTCGATCGAGATCGCCCGCAGCGGGTCTTCGTCCAGGTAGCGGTTCAAAGCGCTGGCAAAAATCTTGAGAGCGGGAAGTAGGGAGTAGGTGAGTTCATCGCTGGCCACTGAACTGAGGGTGGCGGTTTGATTGGCGGCCGGTAAATGACGCCCGTGAAGGCCGTTTTCAGCTACGGACATTTTAAAAAGTTTTGGCAGAATTCGTGCCAGTAAAAAGGCCTCGTCTTGGGCGAGCGAACTCCCTGCAAGGCTAGGACTGGATCGTTCATTTAAAAAACGTCCCGTATTAATTTCGAACATCATACGTCGATAGGGGAAACCCAAAAAGTTTTGGATTTGTGAGGATCCGATCACAAAGCGGGTGACATCTGAAATTTCAGTACTGACTTCGATCGTTTGCATCAGACAGGCATCCGAAGCATAGAGGTCAATGCGTTTTCCTCCTAACGTATTTTGCTCAGCATCTAAAAGCGCATCGTGAAGTTGCTGAATGCTCAAAAATTCAGCTTGATTTTTTGAATAGGCCAAACCGGCATAGCCTTGACCATGGCCCCATACAATGACCAGCGTGTGCTCGGCTGGATAGTGTTGAAGCCCCCATTCTAAAAAACCTTCAAAGTCGTCTGCCACCGAAATCGGTGCGCCGGCGGAGGTCGTGAGCGAAACCTTGGCGACAAGGGGGGATTGGATATCTCTGGGTGATCGACTCGAAAAATCTTCGAGTTTGAGATTCGCGCGATAAGGAGCGGCTGCCTGCGTGATGTGGAAACGCAGACCCTCTTTGGCTTCGGGGGTATTGAGTTGCACCACCATGTCAGCTCGCGCGGTCGATCCGGCGGCAATCCGACCACTTTCGTAACCCGCCTCCATCTCGTACAAGTCCCAGTAAGCATAGGGCAAAAGTTCATTGTCCGCAGCCATGTAGATCAACACGCTCCATGGCTTTCGCGCTTGTGCGCCTTGAGCGAGTGGTCCACACCAGACGACGAAAACAAGAATCGCGAACGCGAAACGCAGGCCGTTCTGGATAGTCATTTTTTCTGTGCGAGCCCGATCAATTGCTCAACGATCTTAGCGAGTGGCATCCCGCCTTTGGCGGTCTTGGCGGCCGCCTTGCGCCAGGTTTCTGGTAAAACTTCATTGGCTTCCCATTTTCCGGTGGCAAAGCGATCGCCGGGGGTTTTGGCTTTTTCGCCCAGTCCTGGAGTCCAAATAAAGTCGGGATGTGCATTTTGGTACCATTCGCCGCCGATAATGGCTCCGTGGGTGTCTAGTTCGAGGTCATACATGTAGCGCACTGTGGTGGGATTGTCGTTTTTGGGTGAATCGGTTTTGGCATGACTCGGGTTGGTTTCTTCAATGTAGGTGAGGTCCATCGCAATGCCCACCACGGTGCGGGCATTTTTGGATCGATAACTTTTAAACTTGTCGTCTTTAAAATCGTTGAGAGCGACCTGCGCGGCGCTGAGGGTTTCAGCCGGTTCTCCGGTCTGGGGATTAAAATAGGAGTATTGATAAGAGTAGACGGGTTGGTTCCACACTTCGTAATCGTAGGTCGCATCGATCACCATGCTGCGTTTGGCAACGCCGATTTGGTTGATCATGGTCAAATGCCAGGTGCCTGGATTGGTATCGAAACAATCCTGCGAAATGATGCGGCCGTTAGGGTCCATTTGTGGGTCTTTTTCATTACAGCGCCCCCCGATAAACCGGCTCTCGGTTCGAGTCCTAGCCCAAAGGAGGGAGGCTAGGCCTTTGATATCCGATGGATAAAAAGTAAGCCTGGTTTGTCCGTTGGCAGCCAAAACCTGAACCGTCCGGGTCGGACGTGGGAGCGAATAGGAGGCCGGGGCCCAGCCGTGACAGATTCCCATCCAATTTTCGACGGAACCGTTTTCTCGATAATAACCTTCGCCGTCACTCCACATGGCCTGAGTGAGTCCTTGATTGGAATCGCCGGTGAGAAGGTCGTATTTTTCGGAAGGAGACAACGAATCAATGGCCGTGACATCACCGGCCTGAAAGATCGAAAGCGCGGACGTCACAGGGTTGATGACATATTGTTGATTGAGGAACCAGCTCGCGTTACCCGGGAATTGGTTGTCCGCATAACGTTGGCCCAGCGTCCCTAAATAGATCGGCCAATAACTGTCAGACCAGGGGCTTTCGGCAAGCTCAGCGCTTTTAAGATTTTGAGTTTCCATTTGGTCCAAAGTGCGAACCAGGGTGTCGGTGTTGTCTACTAAGTCTTCGACAAGGTCATTTTCTTCGTAGGGAGCACGGCCGGGAAGGGTTTCGTTTAAACAGACGCGGTTTCCAGTTCTCGTGGTTTTACACATGCCTCTGCGGAGCTGGTCTTTTTGCCGAACGAACTCACCCGTAAGGATGGCGTCATCCGTAAAGGCCGAGTTGGAGGGTGCCGGTCGGCCCGAGGCTAAATCGAATTTTTTTGGAATCCGTTTCATGACTTGGGCGGGATGAGCCTTGAACTCTTGAAGGAAACCGCGAATGGCCTGGGCACGTTGGGCGTTCGCAGCTGGAATGCTGCAAAAGGCCGGAGTTCCGATTAAAAAAACGGACAAGCCGATAGAAAATTTCACCCGGAGGTCCCCCTAAAAAACAGAAGCATGCACAGTCACTGTGTAATTGACGCGGACTATAATTGAAACTCATGCGGTGCGCAACGGTAATTCGGCAGTCAGGTCGTGAAGTCTTGACCGATTGAGCGAGATGGCAGCATAATCCGGTGGAATATGATGGAGCTTTTTATCTTTCGACATGGCGAAACAGATTGGAATGCGCAGGGGCGATTTCAGGGGCATATCGATATTCCTCTCAACAGCCGAGGCCGTGAACAAGCTCGCGCCCTGGTTGAAAAGCTGCAGAGCAAGGGGATTGAGGCGATTTTGAGTAGTGATCTCAGTAGGGCAGTAGAGACGGCGCAAATTGTCGCAGCGGAGCTGAAGGTCCCTGTTTTTATTGATTCAGCGCTTCGAGAGGCCTATTTGGGGGCAGCCCAAGGGATGACTTATCAGGAAATTCTTGAACAATTTGGAGAAGATATCACGGGGCGGTGGCGTTCCAGCCAGCCGACTGATGCGGATGTTTCTTATCCGGGGGGTGAGACGGCTACACAGGTGATTGAGAGAGTGTTTGGGGCCTTGGAACGTTTTATGGAAACCCAAACGAATTTGGTGCGAATCGGCGTTTCGTGTCACGGCGGGGTCATTCGGCGAGTGATGCAGCGCCTGAGACCACCGGGGAGTGATCCGGTACGGATCCCTAATACGGTGCTTTATCAAATCGGTTTTGATCCCCAGATGAAAAAGTGGCATTTGTATGGGGAATAGCGGACGGGGAACAAAGGAGAGTTAAAATGGGATTCATGAGACTCGTGGGTTTATCGGCGGTATTCTTTTTGATTCCTTGTGCACAAGCCGAGCACACTCGGGTAACCAACCCCAGTGCGGTCAGTGTTGAATTCTTTGGGCGTGGGCTGACTTATGGGTTGTCTTTTGATCGGGTGGTCAGCGATGACCTTGCTGCAGGCGTTAGCCTCGGTCGGGTTTCGCTCAATGATTTGGCCGGCAATGATGCGGGCGTCAGTACGATGCTCATCCCGGTCTATGCCAATTATTACTTCACCCGAGATGCCGGTTCCTTTTTTGCGACGGCGGGGGCAACGCTAATTACCAATAGCGGCGAGGCCAAGGGTCTTAAGGCCACCCTGAGTGGTGTAGAATTTACTTCTTCGACCCCGATTCTTGCTCAGGTGGGCGTGGGCTATGAAAACCGTGCGGATGCCGGGTATCTTTTTCGGGTAGCCGCCTATGGTATTTTGGGCAAAACGATTGTGCCGTGGTTTGGGGCTTCATTGGGCTATGCATTTTAGAGGGGGAAGGGTTGAGCTATGAATCAAATTATTTTTTTGGGCGTGCTGGTTTTGGGTGGTTGTTTTTTACAGTCGGGTCAGGCACAGGCTGATTGGCAAGGAACCTTTGAGGTGAATACGGGGGGAGCGGGCGCTTCTCCCAATCGATCTGGAAAGGTTTTTGCTAAGGCTTCTCGGATGCGAATCGAGGCAACCGCGGAGGGACACAATGTCGTGATCCTTTCGGATATGAAGACTGGAAAGTACTCGATGCTATTAGCGGAACAGAAAATGGTGATGGAGTTGCCCGCGGATCAAACGACTCAGCAGTTGGTGTTATGTTCTACGGATAATGTTGATTCTTGTTTTAAAAATAAAGGTTTTAAATCGATCGGAAAAGAGGTGCTTCAAGGTCACCCGTGCGTGATTTTAGAGGGAAGTGAAAGTCATGGTGGCACGAAGATTTACCACAAGATTTGGCGTCCCACGGACCTCAAGGAAGTCTTCATGCTAAAATCTGTTTCTCGCACCAATCAGGAACGCGAAGTGATCGCTGAGATCAAAAACGTCAAAATCATTTCACTGCAGGATGCTATTTTTGCGGTTCCGAGTGATTTTCACCGTTTTCAGCTTCCAATGGGACATTAAAAATCCGCCATCACCCCCAGATACCCAAAAGTGTCCGTTTTGTTTTTATATACAAAGTATTTAAGTCGCGGATCCACGCCCGTATAAAATCCAGCGACCAATCTCGCGGTCTGCACATGGTCGGTGGTGAAGTGATTGCCGAGGTAGGCCCCGATCTGCGCATGAAAAATATTGGCCATGCCGAATTCCTCGGAGCCGGCTTGCTTGAAACTGAAGGCGATATAGGGCGAAGGCTTTTGCCGGTCATCGGCGCCGCCGAAAGGAAAAAGTTCGAAAAATTCCTCACCCCCGAAGAAGTTCATTGACGGTCCAGCGTGAATCACTGGTAAAAAGGTGACGCCGGCACGCACATAAAAACCTAGGTCATAGAGAAAACGCGCAAAAAGGAGGTTGTCGCCCAAATTCGGATCAAGCAGGTCTCGATCCACGCCGCCTTCGGCAAGATGGCCGGAGTAGTGAATGGCACCCAGCGAAAGTCGATAAGCAGGATCGAGCGCAAACTCAAAGACACCTCCTGCATGGACATCGAACTCATCCGTGTAGATGCGTCCGCTATCGCTAAAAATCATTGAAGCATTGACCGAAGCGATGGCCACTAGTTCAGGATGAGCGGGTGAATCTGGATTGCCATAAATCGCAAAGTTGCCGGCCACCGCACCCCAGGAGCGCTGCGCGCCGTACCAAAGAAGGGAGGTTTGCTCGTCAATAAAAAGCGCATAGGTTTGATAAAGTTGATGGCTATTCTTAGGAAGCAGTTGCCAGTCGGCCTTGGCATTCGAAGGTCCAAAAGAGGTACTTAAGAAAAATAAAAGTCCTAAAAAAAGCGAAAAAATCGTGCGGTTCATGACATTCTCCTAAAGTTGGCAACGAAACAGCGTCCAGGCATTGGCGCGCTCCAGCCATTGAAAAAAGTTGATGTATTTGACCCAAGTTCCCAGCGTTCGATAGGCCGGGGTACAATGCGCGGCGATCGGGCTGGCTTGAGGGGGTAAATCAAACTTGTGAGAAAACACCCATAAAGGTTCTTGGGGGTGTTTCTGAAGTTTTTCAGCGAGCTGTCCATAATCTTGAAAGGCCGTGGTGACGAGCTGAGGAGGACGATAAAAATAGACAGGATTTCCTAAAACGAGATAGGGATCCCGTTCTTGATAAAAAATTTCAAAGCGTTGGGCCTGCGCGGGAATGAGGTCTGCCACGGCCTCGTAAAATTGAGCCGTACGAGAATAGGGAAGGACGCAGAGCGCCGCGAGGGCGAGGATATTGTTAGCCACTAAAAAGCGCCACAGCCAGCGAAAAGCAGGGCTTTCGAGGGGATCGAAAAAACGTCCGGTTTGGCGAGAAACAAGGGCCAAGGTGATCAGCGCTGGTCCCGCTAGAGCCAGTGGAAAGAAAAATCGGAGTTCTTTGTGCGGGATCAACTCATGCACCAAGAAAAACGGTACTTGGCTCCAGGTTAGAATATGCCTGGGATGACGAACCCACGCCACCAGCGTGATAGCCGCTAGCGCGGTGCCGATGAACGGCCAAGACTCCGTAAACGACATCCGGAACACGTCCCACCAGGGAGCGTTACCGAAGCGATTGACCTCGCCGCGAATCAGGTTGTAGTGCAAGTAACGCCAGGGACTGAATACCCACTCGCCATACCCCCAGTGGTCCACAATACGGCCGAGTCCCACCATCAGTCCAAAACCTACAACCAGTGCCAGGCCGATTCGAAAACGCGGAAAGGTTGCAGCTGTCGCACCGGGACGGAAAAAAAGCCAAGCTCCCAAGCCTACGATCATAAAGCCCATTTGAAATCGGGCTTCAAAGCTCAAACCCAGCAGCATTCCGGCCAAAAGCCAAAGAGGAAAACGGATCATCGCATCAGGTAAAACCAGCGGTCCTACAGTCGTGAGGGTTTTAGGGTGAGGAGTAGCGAGCCAATCACAGAGAGCCATGCCCAGAAGAAATGCGGAACCCGCGAGGCTCTCCGAGGAAGGTCGTACATGAAGCGAAGGTAAAAACCATAGCAGTGCGGCCGCCATTACGCTCAAGCGCCGCGCTCGCTCGGATTCAAACCAGTCGGTTGCCCTGAGTGCGATGGCCAGCGAGCTCGCCCAACCGATGAGTCCGGTGGCGAGCCTGAAACTAAAGGCCCAGGTGAATGGGCTTTTAACCCCCACCGCGAGCCAAGTTTGAGTCATGCACCAATATAGAAAAGGCTGCATCCACGGCCGCATTCGTTCCGAGAATTCGACCGCCAGATCTTTCATCGGCGTTCCGCCGAGTTTGTAATTAAGGAACTCAAGAATTTGAAAATATTCGTCGGCCGAATGATAGCCTCGGCTGAACCAGGCCGTGATGATATGAAGAATGAGGCTAAGCCCCATCCATCGGATGACGAAATTTCGCCATTCACGGCTTTGGGCTAAGCTCATGTTCGAGTTTCCTTTGCGGATAGGACCAGGCTGATGGCCGCGATGATCACGCCCCAGGATTTAATGCCCGCTAATTCAAGCGGTTTGACCAGGGTTTTCCCGAGGACTTGAGGGATAAAAATTCCGATGCAGCAGGTGCCCAGAATGGCGATTGCAATCAGACGTCGATTGCCGATCTTGACCGCGCGAGCGACTGCAAGGGTGCAAAGCGGATAAGCGAGCACAAACGAATGGTGCCAGGCCAGTGGATGTACGATGAGGGCCAGCGCAATCCAACCTGCCCATCTTTCGGCCTCGGTGAGGCGCGCACTATTGCGTTGCCAAAGAGTACCCAAGATGAGGGCCAAAGATCCCGCCGTTACGATGTCAGCGGTAGCGCTGAGCGAACTGACCTTGAGAGTCCGCAAAATCAGGGCGGTGAGGCCGTGGTTGCCTTGTCCGCGAACGATTTCGGCGCCGAGCTGGGAGCCTCCGCTGGATGCGGCCATCGAAAAATCCCGATAATACTGGGTTAATGATTGTTGGCCGGTCTTCCAAGAAACCAAAACAAGGATCGCATGGGAGGTGATGACGATCAATGAGGCCCAAAGCCATGGAGCGGGTCTGAGAAAGCGGCGCCAAATTCCGCCTAAGGTAAAAAGCGAAAATACCTTAGCGGAAAGCACCCAGGCCAACAGGCCTTCTCTGAAGCCGGTGCCTTGTTGAAGAGTCGCGGGGTCTTGGGGGCGTAAATCCGCAGGATAAGCCCAAAGTGAAGCGGTGAGTAAAATGAGCGTAAATTGACCTGCTGCAAAATGGGCATGAATCATCCACCAAAACAGACATCCGACAAAACAAGCGAGTCGCCGAGGCACCCCCTGATGAACACACCAAAAAAGAGTATAGGCGAGACAAAGAACCTCGATGCCAAACCAACTGTGGCGAGCGGCTTCCCAGCTGAGAGCGCCTATTGGAAGAAAAAGGGGTAAAATCCAGGGGGGATATTTGAACACAAACCCGTGGTCCTCTGTCGTAAAGGCGTAAGGATTGCCTCCGGCAAGCCAGATATGGGCGGCTTTCCAATAAACATGAAAATCTTCAGCATACGCTTCACTATCCCGAAACATTCTTTTAAGCGCGGCTAGCGCAAGTATGCCAAAAAGTACGTCGATCCACATGCGGTCACGCCAAAAGCGGCGTTTAAGAGATTCGAGCTTAGACATGGCTAGATCAATACCCAAAGCTCGCCCCAAAAGAAAGGGACGAGGAGGTAATGGTGACTGGTATAATCGTCCCATTGGTGGCTACGCCATCGATGACCAGACTGAGCTGGGATGCGTCGAGGGAGAGCCCCCAGGTGTGACCAGAGAGCATCAGATAGGTGTAAGATAGACCTGTTGCGATTTCGTGATTTGTCAATGGTGAAAGGCTAAAGTCTGCAGATACGGGTGAGAATTTGAAATACACCAAGATCGAATCCCCCTTGTTCAATGTTCGACGCAGAGTTGGATAAATCTGAGGACCTGTCATATTTGTGAAGCCAAAGGTATTGGAGGCAACAAACATTGTCGTATAGTAACCGCCAAAAAACAGAGAGAGCTTCCAAGGTTCTTGAATAAAAGGTAGGGCATAGCCAAGTCGTAGATTCACTCCAAAAAAACGCGCGGAATCGGCGCGACTAGCAGCAAACGAGGCGATGGTAAAATAGGTCGTGAGCCCGAGGTCCCAGCGGGGAGGAGCTAAAAGAAAAGTGTAACCCAGTTTGCTGGTAACCCCCCATTCGTTGAATGGGTCAAACCGCGAATCGGTCACCTGGATCCTGCTGAGGCCTCCGCCGGCGAAAAAAAGGTTTCTTTTTTGGGACGGTGTTTCTTTGAGTTTTTTCCATTCAGGGATGTAAATGATCACTTCTTGTTTGCGGATTGTGCCATGGGAGTCAATGACGGAGATCTCAATTTTACTGTTCTGCGCGAGGAGAGTAGCAGGGAATGAAAAGTCCCCGCCATCGCGGACGGGTAAGATGTCGTCTTTCCAAATCAGACTGGCATGGGGGATCGGGCAATGGCCTGAAATCAGGGCGATGATGGAAATTTTCTTTCCTTGAGTGTGAATTTCGATTGCAGGCCCTTTTTCCGTGAATTGTAAATCGGGAGCTTTAGGGCGAGCCCCCCCCAAAAAATAAAGGGCAGTATCTTTAGGGGTTTTTTCGATCGTTTCGGCGGCGCAGGGATGTCCTAGTACCAGGAAAAACAGGGTCAAGCCGATCAAAGTAGAAAAGTCTTTATGGATAGACAAGCCCCATGGATCTCCTCTATTTCAAAGTAACATGCCTCTGCTTATGATCAAAACTGCAATTCTAATCGATAGTTGAAGCTATCGGACTGAGGTTCAGGGCGAGGCCTCGGGCGGTCTTTTGAATGATCTCCAGTGCTTCGGCGGGATCATCGGTGAGATGAATGAAATCGAGGTCTGTCGGCGCCACGGCTCCCTGTGCGACGAGAGTGTCCCGAATCCAGTCCAGTAGACCTTTCCAATAGTTTTTTCCCATCAGGATGACTGGAAAATCGTAGAGCTTGCCGGTTTGAATGAGGGTAACGGCTTCGGTCATTTCGTCCAAAGTACCCATTCCGCCTGGCAAGATCACAAAAGCATAGGAGTATTTGACAAGCATCACCTTTCGCACAAAGAAGTAATAAAAGGTAATGAAGTGATCCAGATAGGGATTGGGACGCTGCTCGTAAGGAAGGATAATGTTACAACCGATCGCTTGCCCTCCTGCCTCTTTTGCACCTCGATTAGCGGCTTCCATGAGTCCCGGGCCTCCGCCGGTCATGACCGCAAAACCCTCGCGCGCGAGCACGCCACCCATCTTGCGGGCAAGTTCATAGTAGGGGTGGCCCTCGCGAAAGCGTGCCGATCCAAACACGGTCACCGTTGGAGCCAGGCGATGAAATTTCATAAAACCTCGCCAAAACTCGATGCCGATTCGGATGAGTCGCCCCATCTCTCGCCAGCGCGAGTGCCGTCCCGCAAGAAATTGCGCTTCACTTTGGCGGTTTGCCGGCCGCCTTTCTAGCTCAAGGTGTTTGAGGTTGCTCAGTCGTTTAAGTTTGGGTTGAGGATTCAAAAATTTTTGCCAAGGCGACCACATAGGTGCATGAGCTTATCGAATCGGGGGTGTTTGCGAAAGGCTAAAGTAGACTCACCTAGTCAAAATATGTTAAGGGTAAGCGATGCGCATTTTGTTGCTCACCCCTCCTATGACTCAGCTCAATACTCCGTATCCTGCGACGGCGTATTTGAAGGGGTTTTTGCGCAAGGAGCGTCCTGATCTGGATGTGCGGCAGGCTGACCCCGCGATTGAGCTGGTGCTCCGTCTTTTTTCAAAAAAGGGGGTCAGGCGAGTCTGTGCGGACTTGGATCGATACAAGTTTAAAGATGTCTTGCAGGCCCAAGACGCAATTGAGCGGGCGATGGAACCTGCGATCCGGTTTTTGCAGGGTAAGGATCCGAGTTTGGCGATTCGAATCGCAAGTCGTGAGTTTTTGCCCGAAGGACCTCGCTTCGCTACGATCAAGGAGCAGGGGGGGGACGGGACGTCAGCTGAGGACCCGTTATTTTGGGCTTTTGGTCAATTAGGCGTTCAAGATCGGGCAAAATATTTGGCGAGTCTCTTTGTCGATGACTGGGCGGATGTGATCCGCCAGGGGATTGATCCGCGTTTTGAGCTGTCCAAATATGCCGAAAAACTGGCCGCCAGTACCGAAAGCTTTGATCCTCTGGGTGAGGCGTTGGAAAACTCCGAAACTACGTTGGTCGACCGGATTTTGGATGAGATGACCACGGAACTTGTCGCCCAGCACCGTCCCGATATTGTGGGAATTTCAGTGCCTTTTCCGGGCAATGTGTATGGCGGGCTCAGGATCGCTCGGCGAATCAAAAAGCTCACGCCCCTCACGCGGGTGATTTTGGGGGGCGGGTATGCCAATACTGAGCTGAGAGAACTTTCGGATCCAAGAGTTTTTGATTACGTAGATTTTATTACGCTGGATGACGGGGAGCGGCCGTTCTTAAGTCTTTTGGAGCTTTTTGAGGGAAAGAGAAACTCGGATCAGCTTTTGCGTACCTTTGTTTGCGAAGGCGGAAAGGTCGCTTTCAAAAATGATGCTTCCTTAACTGACTTTGCGTTTCGAGAAGTGGGAACGCCGACCTATGAGGGGCTCAAACTCGACCAATACTTATCCATTGTTGAAATGCTCAATCCGATGCATCGGATTTGGTCAGATGGTCGTTGGAATAAAGTGACGCTTGCTCATGGCTGTTATTGGAAGAAATGCAATTTTTGTGATGTGAATCTGGACTATATCGGTCGTTATGATCCTGCGGCCGCGGAGCAAATCGTGGATCGGATTGAGGCGCTGGTGCAAGAGACCGGTCAATCGGGTTTTCATCTCGTGGATGAGGCCGCCCCTCCGACTTTGTTGAAAGCTATGGCGGAGAGGTTGCTTGCGCGGGGAGTGGTGATCACTTGGTGGGGTAATATCCGTTTTGAAAAAGCCTTTACCCCTGCTTTGGCTGAGTTGTTGGCTCGCTCCGGATGTGTGGCGGTGAGTGGGGGACTCGAGGTGGCCTCGGACCGCCTTTTAAAATTGATGAACAAAGGGGTGAGTGTTGAGCAGGTCGCTCGTGTGACGAATTCATTTACCCAAGCTGGCATTATGGTGCATGCCTATCTGATGTATGGTTTTCCGACTCAAACCGAGGGCGAAACCATGGATGCGCTTGATCGTGTGCGCCAACTTTTTGCGGCTGGCTGCATTCAGTCGGCATACTGGCATCGATTTTCGGCAACCGTGCATAGCCCGATCGGGCGCGCGCCTGAAAAGTTTGGCATTCGGATTTTGAAGCGGCCCCCTCCGGTCGCTGGAGTTTTTGCGCGTAACGATTTGGTCTTCAAAGATCCTGTAGGAGCCGATCACGATCGGTTGGGAGTGGGGCTGAAAAAAGCCATTTACAATTATATGCATGGGGCAGGGCTGGACGAGGATGTGAGGTGCTGGTTTGAGGAGGTCCAGGTCGGCAAAAAAGGCCGGGCGCGATTTCAAATGCCAGCGGCGCAGGTACCGCCGGACTTGATTCAGAGGGCGTTGGAGTAGGTCCCTGCCGTTTTGTCCCTTGAAGGGTTGTCTTTTAGTTATTTTGCCTGGATAATGAATTCAAAGAGGAATCCACTGGCATGCTAGAAAAATCCGAAACCAAGAAGAAAGCTTTGCGTGGCCACTGGCTCATTTACCCCAAATTTCAACTGGGGTTGATTGGAGTGAATGCCTTGGTCATGGCCGGAGCTATGGCCTTGGTCGCCTATCAGTTTCACCGTTCCATGCAGAAACTCAAAGAGATGGGGCGCGTCGCTGGGTTGACCGAGGGCCATGCTTATTTTCGCTTCTTGGATCTTCAGAGTACGACGATTTCTTCGTATATCGGTATTGCTTTTGTCGTAGCTTTCTGTCTTTCGCTGGTTTTGACTCTTGTTTTTTCGCACCGACTCGCTGGACCGATTGTGCGACTCAAGGGGTTTTTTAGAGCTATTTCTGAAGGTAAGGAGCCCGTGCAATATTCGGTCAAATTCAGGCAGGGAGATTTTTTTGGCGATTTGCCGCCACTCGTGAATTCCGCAATCAATAAGATGCGCGGTTCACGCTAAATTTTATCGACTTTACTCATGAGTATGGCTTCGATTCGTTTTCGCATTTTTCCTCTGGCTTGCGTGGTTTTTGCCACCGGGGTTATGCTCATGGGGGTTTTAGCCGACCCGACTGTGTTTCAGCCGCAGCCTATTCGGTCTGCGTCATCCACTGGATCGGGTGAGGTTCTGGCCGATCTTACCCAAGCGACTCATGGCGGTCTTCAGCATTGGCGCAGGATTTATTATTTTTCGACCCATATTCCTGAAGTCTGCTGGGCCAATAATGCGGTCAACGAGTTTCAGAAAAAACAATGTGGTGAGTTTTGGGAGCATTTAGAATACGGCGTTTTGTTGAGCTTTCTCCCATGGGCCATCGGCGGGCTGTTTTGGTCGGTTATGATGAGATCTTATCGACGGGTGAGGAAGCAACTCTCTCGACGAATAGCGAGTCAGAAACCCGTGAGTCGTGGCGTTATTACTTCTCCTGCCGAAGCACCTTCCGAATTTTTCGGGTGGTTTTATGACCTTCGCGCGATGGGTGTTCAATTGTCTTCAGGGGAGCAAATCAAAGTATTCATTGCCAAGACTGACGCCGTGCCGCGGCCGGGGCAAACCATGCTGGTCTATGAATCGATAATGACATGGGGCGGTGCAAGGTGGGTTGGGACGGTGCATACCCCTCATTTAGCGGTTGTGCCAGGAGTTCGTGGAGTTTGATCGCAATAGACAGAGGCGGGCCACGTGTGCGATGACCTTTCAACGCAATGGCCTTTACTCATCTTCATGTTCACACGCAATATAGCTTACTGCAGGGTGCCATTCAGACCGATGGGCTCTTTGAGCGCGTCAAAGCCATGGGGATGGATTCAATCGCGGTTACCGATAGTCATAATCTTTTTGGTGCCATTGATTTTTATCTCAAAGCAAAAGAAGTCGGTATCAAGCCCATTATTGGGTGTGAGATTTTTTATGCACCCGGAGGGCGGGCTGGCATGCATGCCGCGGGTTTGGCAGGGGGTAGTGGCGCACAGAGTCAAAATGTATGCAAAATCCATCATTTAGTTCTGCTTTGTAAGGATCTCCAGGGTTATCAAAATCTGTGTCAGCTGGTGACGCGTTCCTATATTGATGGCGCTGCGTTTGCGGCTGAAAATAAAAAGATGACCGGTCCTCGTGCGATCGTGGATCGCGAATTGCTCGATCGTTGGGGAAATGGGTTGGTTGTTCTTTCAGGGTGTTTGCGCGGTGAACTTCCTTACAAAATCTTAACAGGTGAAACCGAGGCCGCGCTTGAATCCATGCTTTGGTTTAAAAAACGGTTTGGCGAGGATTTTTATCTCGAGCTTCAAGACACCACCCTCCCTGAACAAGAACAGGTCAACGAACAGCTTTATGCGTGGGGTCAGCGGCATGGCATTAGATGTGTGGCCACTACGGATTGCCATTACTTGGAGCCTAAGGACGGCGAGGCTCACGAGGTGCTCCAATGCATTGAGCATGGCAAAAATCTAGATTTCGACCGCCCGAGAAGCTTGGTCCCCTCAGAATTTTATCTTAAGCCTGAAGCCGTGATGCGCGAGCATTTTGAAAGATGGCCTGATGCTTGTGATCACACTCAAGAAATCGCTTCCAAGTGTGATGTTATTTTTAAATTCAAGGATGAAAAAGGTCGTCCGATTTATCACCTTCCGAACTTTCGCCCCACGGGGGTTTCTAAGGATACCCCTTTTGATTTGATTGGGTACTTTCGGGAGCAATCGCAGGCGGGATTGAGGGATCGTTTTGGAGAACCCTGGTTTTTAGAGAAAAAATCGAAACCAGATTGGGATGAAAAGCAGAAGATTTATGAGGCTCGCCTTGAAGAAGAACTGAATATGATCGAACGAACCGGTTTTGCCGGTTACTTTTTGATCGTTTCTGACTTTATCAAATGGGCTAAAGGCGAGGGTATTCCGGTGGGGCCAGGACGTGGTTCGGGCGCTGGCTCATTGGTCGCTTATAGTCTTAAAATTACCGACATTGACCCGATCCAGTTTAATTTGCTTTTTGAGCGGTTCATTAATCCAGAACGTATCTCGATGCCCGATTTTGACGTGGATTTCTGCCAAGATCGGCGCGGTGAGGTGATTGACTACGTGGCTCGCAAGTACGGGCGCGACAATGTTTGCCAAATCATCACGTTTGGCAAGCTCCAGGCTAAGGCCGCGCTGAAAGATGTGGCGCGCGTGTTAGGACTTTCCTTTGCGGACTCAGATCAGCTGACTAAACTCGTGGGCGATGAAGTCGGCATTGAGCTCAAAGATGCTTACGAGAGGGAGCCACGGCTTCGTGAGAAGATTGAGCAGGACCCTCGGCTGCGCAAGGTGTGGGAATATGCGCTTAAACTTGAAGGATTGTATCGAAGCGCGGGGATGCACGCCGCAGGCGTGATTATCACCGAAAATCCGGTGGTCACCTATTGTCCACTTTTTGTGGGCAAAGATGGTCATTCAGTGACGCAATTCGATAAGGATTTTTCCGAAAAAATCGGCCTCGTTAAGTTCGATTTTTTGGGTTTAAAGACTTTGACGGTCATTGATAATGCGGTCAAGTTGATTCGGAGCGTGGCTGCGGCGGGAACCGCTGATGCGGAATTTCAGCTTGAAAAAATCAATTATAGCGATCCCAAAGTGTTTGAGCTGATTTCTTCCGGCGACACGGATGGCGTGTTTCAGGTCGAAAGCTCGGGAATGAAAGATCTTTGCCAGCGCATTATTCCCAATTCGCTTGAAGACATTACGGCCATTAATGCGCTTTATCGCCCAGGTCCCTTGGGTTCCGGAATGGTCGATGATTTTATCGACCGCAAACATGGTCGCAAGCCGATTGTTTACGACGTGGATATGTTGGCGTCCATTCTTAAGGACACTTATGGGGTCATCCTCTATCAAGAGCAGGTGATGCAGATCGCGCGCGAGTTGGCGGGGTATTCACTCGGGCAAGCCGACTTGCTCAGGCGTGCGATGGGCAAGAAAAAAGCTGAGGAAATGGCTCAGCAACGTGACCTTTTTGTCAGGGGTGCGATTGCCAAGGGCCTTCCCGCGGCCAAAGCTGAGTCGATTTTTGATCTGATGGCCAAGTTTGCTGAGTATGGGTTTAATAAGTCTCATTCGGCAGCCTATGGGGTTCTGACGTATCAAACGGCGTATCTAAAAACTCATTTTTCGGCCGAGTTCATGGCAGCGCTCATGACGACAGAAATGGATACGACTGAGAAGATCACCAAATACATTGGTGATTCACGTGCCCATGACATTCCGGTGTTGCCTCCCGATGTCAATTACTCGCAAAAACGTTTTAGTGTTGAGTGGCTTAAGCCGAATGATGCCGCCTATCCCAACCTTTTAATCAAAAAGGGACAGCTCGCGCATCCCATTAAGGCCATTCGTTTTGGATTAGAAGCGATCAAGGGCGTGGGAGGGATTGCGGTCGATACGATTTTAGAGTCCCGAGTTTCAGGCGGACCTTTTCAGAATGTTCTTGAATTTTGTCGACGGGTCTCCACTCGTAAGGTGAATAAAAAGGTTTTAGAGGCACTGACGTCGGCCGGGGCGTTTGACTCGATTGCCGAGGTGAATCGCGCATCCCTTTTTGTTTCATTGGAGAGCTTACTGGATCATGCGGGCGATGAGCAGGCCGAGAGAGAACTCGGACAAAGCTCGCTTTTCGATTCGTTTTCGGCAGCTGAAGTGAAGTTACTCACCCCCACTCATTCCATCTTTAAACAGGAGGAAGATTGGCCAACCTCGCGCAAATTAATGGAAGAGCGCAAGGTGGTCGGTTTTTATGTTTCGGGCCATCCCATGGATGCCTGGCAAAAAATCTGTGAGGATTGGCTTGGGTGGAGCACGGAGCGTCTGAAGCGAACGGCCGAAGAAAAACAGGCGCAGAAAAAAGCAAGCCCTTCGGCGTCTTCCGATGACGGGTTTGTACCGCGGTCGATGCGCCCGCCTAAGCAAGAAATCCGGATAGGGGGCTTAGTGGGCGAGTTGCGAGAGGTGATGACCAAAAAGGGGTCCAGAATGGCCTTTGGTCAACTTGAAGATCTCCATGGTAAGGTTGAGATTGTATTTTTTCCGGAGGCTTTCGCTCAGTGTCAGGAATTGCTTAAACGTGCGACCACTGAGGCTGAGGCGGTCATTGTGAACGGCGAGGTCGAGTTTGGAGACGAAGCCCCTAAAGTATTGGTTAAGACGATTGAATGGGCTGCCGAAGCGCACAAAGGCCGAGTTCAACAAGTGGTTTTGAGACTTGCACCCTCCGAGGTCAGTGCTGACCAGTTGCGTGCCCTTAAGAAAAGTTTGCTCACATTTCGAGGTAAGTGTCCGGTTAGAATAGACTTTATTGATCCGCTTTTTAAGACACGACTCGACCTTCCAAAGACAGTTTCGGTCACGGCAACTCCTCAAATGGTTTCGGCGGTGAATCAAATCTTTGGTCGGGATGTGGTGGCGCTTCATTGAGTCCGCGGATAGGATGAATGATATGAGGGTATATGCAGGCATTGGGGGGTGGATTCTAGGACTGCTGGCTTGGGGGGGGGGCGTGAGTTTTGGCGCCCCTATCGACGATGCAGTGACGCATAAGCTCAAGTCTGCAATTATCGAGAGTGAAGTCCGTTTAGGGGTTTTGGAACCGTGGCAGAAAAAGATCTTCGATGAAGAGGTGGTTCCTCAGTATCAGCGCTTTATTCGGGATTACCGTTCTTCGCAAACCCATAGTGGCACGGCCAATAGTAGTTTGGCTGTCGACATTGATTTGGAGTCACTCAAAGATTACCTGCGATTTTATGCGCCTAAGGCCTTGGGGATCGCCCCCAAGGCGCCCGTATTGGCCGTGTTTTTGAGAATGGGCGAGGATTGTGGTGAAAAGTGTACGGATGCCACCGAGGGGTTGCGTAAGTTGCTGGTGGCACGGGCAGTGCGGCGGGGATTTAAGTTGCAGTCTCTTACCACCGAAGATTTGGGTCCTACGGGCGAAGATCTCGAAGGCAAGGCGTTGGACGACAAGGTCATGGCAGTCGCGGGGTCGCGGGGCGCAGTCGGAGCGTGGGTGCTGGAGTGGGGGAAAATGCCGGTCGACGATATGGATAGCGCCCATGCCGATGAAAATCACTATTCGCTTCGCTCTTGTTTGACGCTTCGGTCGTTTGGTGGACCCAGTGGCTTTAGAAGCGAAGGCAAAATGGACCTTCTTGAAAACGATAATTTTGAGGCGGCTTTTTCCCGATTAGCTTCGGACGGGTTGAACGAGCTTGGCGCGCGCACGGCTCAGTTGGAGCGCAACATGAGTCGAACCGATACTTTTTCTGAAAATGAAGTTCAAGTCATGATTTCAGGCTTCAAAAATTTTGCCCAATGGATGCGCGCCAAAACCTGGCTTCAAACTCGATTTCCGAATGCCTCGGTGCAAGAGCGCAAGTTAGCTCGTCTCAAGGGCGGAGTGGCCTTGGTGGGCGAAACATCAGCAGAAACTGTTCGAAAAGCTTTGTCTGAAGGGAGTAAGAGCTGGGGTGGGGATTCGGAAATTCAAATGGAGGTTGAGCCATGAAGGGGTCAAGTTGGGTGCGCACCCTGGCTGGGGGGTGGCTGATGGGAGTGCTCGTTTTGAGTGCGTCTTGTCAGCGTTCCAATCAATACAGACGGGATCAGGATTTTTATAAAACGGATTCTTCTCCAGGCTATTACTCGGGAAAGGGGCCAAAGAGCGCCACGACCCGAATTGAACAGATGGGCCAGCCTAAAAAACGGGTCATGGTATTTAATTTTTGGAATGACACTCCGGTTCCCATGGTTGACATCGGCCCCTTTGCCGCCGATGAGCTGAAGCGTGGCCTCTTTCTTACCCAGCGCATGATTGTTCCGCCAGAAGTGAAGACGACGTTTGGTACCGAGGACTTTATTCAGGGGGATAAGGTACGGGTGTCGCAATTGATTCGTGAAGGCCGTAAACACGGCGTGGCCGTATTGGTCATCGGTCGTGTCAGCAAGATCACTTTTCGCCAGCGGGGAGACGAGGTAGGTTTACTTCGGCAAAAACAATCACTGGCTGGCGTTGATCTTGAGATTAAGGTCTTTGACGTGGCGGGGGGGCGCGAGCTGATGGCGATCTCGAAGTCCGGGGATGCCTCAAGTAGCTCGTTGGTGGCTTTTGAAGGAAAGAGCCTGGAAACTCGCGAATTTCGGGCCGAGCTGACTCAGCTTGCGGTTCGTAATGCAGTAGCCTTATTGGTGCCTGAGGTGGTGCGGACCGTTGAAAAAATGACTTGGGAAGGGCGGATCGCCAAAGTGGCAGGCAGTAAAGTCTATGTTAACGCTGGGCGTGCTTCAGGATTGGTGGGCGGAGACATCCTCAAAGTCCTGTCACCGGGTGACGATGTTTATGACCCAGCGACGGGCGCGTTTTTAGGTCGTTCGCAGGGGCAATTGAAGGGCACGCTCGAAGTAGTGGATTTTATAGGTCCTGATGGCGCTTTGACTGAAGTTCATACTGGATCAAACTTTCAAGAAGGCGACACAGTACAGTTGTACTAGCTTTGGGTTGGTACGTCTCTGGCAGTTGAGCTGAACTCATGGTGGTGAGTTGTCCCAATCATCTGGAGTGGCCGCATCAGCTGAGACGAAAATTTCGCCTCATTATTTTTGACTGGGATAGCACTGCGGCTTTGGACCGCAAGGAGCGAGTACCCTTTTTGGCCCAGTCTTTGACGCAGTTACTTCAAAAAGGGATTTTTGTCGTTATTGTCACCGGAACAAAATTGGATTCGGTGTTAGGGCAACTGAATGCCCTGATTTCAAACAAGGATTTGGCCACAAAACAAGCCCTTGTGCATCTTTTTATCTGTACCTATCGAGGGTCGGAGGTTTGGTCCTTCTCTGCGGGGGGGCACTTCAAAGTGGGCTTGATGGGTAAGTCCGACTCGGTGCGCTGGGTGTTTGAAAACGTGGTTCTGCCCAATGGAATGAAGCCTGAGACTGTGGCCGTGGTTGGCGATGAGTTGAACGGACAACAAGATAATCGGGGGAGTGACGGCTGGATGCAAATTCCAGAGCTGGAGGACGCGACTTTCTTTTCAGTTGGCGCAATGTCCAGAGACCTGACCGAAGGCATTCTGAGTCTGGGGGGTGGGCCCTCTCGTTTTCAACAGTGGCTCGCCTATCAAGCGGAACTGGGAGCAGAATTTGGGCAAGGGGGAGTGGGCTTTTTTGAAGGCGTGCATGAGCCCACCTCCAATCCCTCGTGGTTGATCGAACAGGAAGGTTTTGATCCCTCGCGGGAGCACGAGATGGAAAGTCTTTTTTCGATTGGAAATGGGTTTTTGGGCGTGCGTGGGTCGACGGATCTGCCCATTCCCAGTTCTCAGTCTGAACTGTATTTAGCCGGCATTTACGATCACAAGGCCGCAGGTTTGGCTTATTCTGAACCTGAGTTCCAGGCGGACGATAACCGCACAGATCCTTATGCCGAGCTGGTTTTATTTCCCTCCCCGTTTCGCTTGAGGATCCACTTGTCTACCGAGCACGGCGATGCGCAGGAATTATGTCCAGGCTCGGGAGGTGGACAAGGACAGTTGCAGATGAGTTCTCACGAGCGCATTTTGGACATGAAGCAAGGCCTATTGTTTGAGACTTTTTCCTTTACTACTGATCTGGGCTGCGTGGTTTGGTTGCGATCATTGCGAATGGCTTCGCTGGTTGATCCGCATCTTTTGCTCCATGAGCTTGAGATCCAAGTGACCCACGTCGGCCAAGTTAGTAACGAACCGATGTTAATGGAGGTTGATGCCGCTCCTCCTTTTTTGGACTTTTCGCTCAGTTATCCTCATCTCAAAGTACCTTTAAGTCGCCTAGGTCTGACCCTCGCGGAGCCCTGGAATTTTGAGACGTCCGCCTCTCGTTTTCAGGCTGTAATGGCGGCAAAAATGGCGATTAACGGAATGGAGCAGAGCGCCACGATCTTCCGGTTTCGGGCCGAACCAGGACATCGGATCGCTCTTCGGTCGATGTTCAGTGTGTTTTCTAACCGCGATGAAAATTTTGTGCTCGAATCGGCAAAAATCCATCTTCAAGAGAAGTCATGGGAGAGTTTTGATCAGGAGATTTTCAGGCATGTCACTGCATGGAAACAGTTTTGGAAAAAAGCCGATCTTCGTTTTTCTGAGCAGCCCGCACTGATTCAGGCGCATCGGTACGGACTGTATCAATTACGGAGTGCCGCGCCCACAAACGATAGGTCTTCCGTGGGTGCGCGAGGTCTAACAGGGCGAGCGTATGAAGGGCATGTTTTTTGGGATGCTGAAATTTTCGTCTTTCCATTTTACCTTTTTATGCTGCCGGAGGCGGCAAAAAACATTCTGCTTTATCGGTACCGTACTTTATCGGGGGCACGAAAGCGTGCCGCGGCATTGGGCTATCAAGGCGCTTGTTATGCTTGGGAGTCGACGGTTGATGGCGCGGATGTCACTCCTTCGGTCATTGTTTTGCTGCAATCAAAAAAAAGAGTGCCCATTTTTACGGGTTTTCAACAGATTCATATTACGGCCGACATCGCGTACGCGGTTTTTCGCTATTGGGACTTGACCGGTGATGATGCCTTTGTGCGGGACTTTGGAGCGGAAATTTTGATTGAAACGGCCCGTTTTTGGGTGAGTCGGGTTTCGGCAGTTTCGGAGAAAGATGGGCGAGTTCACATTTTAGGTGTCGTGGGGCCCGATGAGTATCATCATGACGTGAATGACAACGCCTATACCAATTGGATGGCGCGGCTCAATCTCAAACGGGCCGCTGAGTGTGTGGCCTGGCTAGAGGGCCAACATCCGCGACGGATGCAAGAACTCAGGAGACAACTCGGGTTGCAACGGGATGAAATCCAAAATTGGAAAACCGTGGCCGAACTTCTCTATTTTCCGGAGCCTAATCAGGAAGGAATCATTGAGCAGTTTGACGGATTTTTTTCCCTTTCAACCACCCAGCTGAGCGACAAAGAGCTTTTGCATGCGCCAGTGAATCGCTTGTTGAACTGGGAAGCTGTTAACCGACTTCGAGTGATCAAGCAAGCCGATGTTCTGATGATTCCCTTTTTATTCCCGGGGGTCTGGCCTAAAGACGTTTTGGAAAAAAATTACCGCTACTATTCTTTGATCACCGATCATGGGAGCAGTCTTTCGCCCGGTGTTCATGCCGCGATTGCAGCTGATTTAGGGTTGAAACAGGAGGCTGAGCACTATTGGGACGAAAGTCTCAACTTGGACCTTCAAAATTTGATGCAAAACACCTCGCTGGGAATCCATCTTGGCTGCATGGGCGGGACCTGGCAGGCATTATTTTTCCATTTCCTTAAGAAAGGAATCGCATGAGACCGCTTCCGTGGGATTGTGTTTGGGCCCCGGTGTTTCCTGATCAAGAGCCAGAAGAGGTCGAACTTTTTGTGCGAAACAGCGTCAGTCTGGCGGGATGGTTGGGTGCGCAGATTTATTGGCTTGTATCAGAGTCTCAGAAGAATGACTTTCAAAGGTGGGCCGAATTTGCTTCTTCAAAAGTGCGGTGTTCTATCATCCCTCTGTCGGGGCAATTTATGCAAGGGGTTCTCAAACTTGTTTCACAATCAGCAGACTCAGAAAGAGGGCTCCTGCTTCTGAGCGCTAAAAGTCCGAGTCTGTTTGAGCTATTAGAGCAATGTTCATTGCCGGTATGGATTGTGCCGGCGGGTCTAAGAATGAAGCCTGATCCTATTCATGCCATCTGGGTACCCATGAGTGGGGAAAAGCGGGATAGCGAGGCTCTTGATTTCGGAATCCGCCTGGCGAATCAGCATGGCCTTCCCGTGGATATCCTTCACGTCACGAGTTCCCAACCTAAGAACGAGTGTGATGAGTCCGTTCTAGGCCATATTCGTGACCAATTTCATCATGAGTACCCCCGCTTAGTGGAGGAGCTGGTGGTCGAAGGAAGTCCCCTGTCTACCCCGCGTGAAAGACAGGTGATTCGAGAATTTTGCCATTCTTATGGAGACGTTATTGAAGAGATCAAATGGAGGGTGAGGCAAAATAACGAAAGCTTATTGCTTTTTGAGTGGAAGGGAGTTCTAAAAAAGGGTCGGGCTGAAAAAATAAAACTTTTACTGCGCCATGCGAGAGGGCCGGTTTTGCTGATTCGAGAGCGCACCCGAGCGCGGAGTCGGCTGAAAATCGGCCGTCATTTTGGGGCTACGGGCTGAGGGTTGGCCATGTTGAAGTAAAAGCTTCATGACTTCTAGGTCTTGATCAATACGATCTCTGGGGTCAAAGCCTAAGAGACGGGCGACCAGGTATCCCAGCGCTCCAGCGGGCGGCGCATAAGAAAGCTCGATATGGAGCCGGGTGCCCCCCGTTTCAATTGATTCAAATTGAACGCTTCCTTCGGTTGCGATCAAAGAACCAGGGATACTTTTCCAGGCGATCCTTTGGTTGGGTATCAGGTCAAAAACACTCGTTTCCCAGTGGACTTGCGCCCCACCGGGCGCTTTGGCCGCCCACCTTAATACGCCAGAATCATTGATTTGGACGTCTCGAATAAAGGACATAAAGCGCGGATAGTTTTTGAATTGGCTCCAGAAGCTGTAGGCTTCCTCCACGTTCGTTGAGACTGAAAGAGTTCTTTTCATCTGAATGACTGGAAGAATCAAGCTTCCGATGACCTGAGTGATGTCTCGATTGGTCATTGCGCGAGAAAGCAGGAGGCCGCCGATCCCTAGGGAAAGCAAACTCCCTAAGCCGGCCTTCTTTTCCTTCGTTCGGAAGCCTTGGATCATAATCATGACCCCCGACAGCCCTGCTAAAGCACGAAGCCAGGGGGCCCAACGACCGGCAATAAACCCGGGTTGGTAGCCGAAGCGGTTTTCTGGCAGATGTCCTGATGACGGTTTGTCAGAAGAGGAGTTCATGACTTCCAAATGATGGATGACGGGCGTGACCCCTACAAGCTTCTTAGCTATTTCTAGGATCGAGTGAACCTCATCGTCAAAAACTGAGCCCGCTAAAAAAACCTGGCCATCGTAAACGCTCGCTTCGATGAGTCCGGGGTGAGTCAAAATCTGATCGAGTTTGGCACGTAATTCCGCAGTTTTCTGTGAATCAGTGGAAGGAGGAGGAGTGGGCCGTGACATGAGTACATGGGAAGCAAGGAAGGTGCCTATGCGACATCTTTAGCAGTCGACTAAGTGCCTTTTCGAGGGTTTCGTTTCGCCTTAATTCTGGCTGCGGCTGCAGCCCCTCGCTCTTCGAGCGGGAGGCTGTCATCCTCTGAGCCAATCACTTTTCGTTTGAGGGCGACATTTTTTGATCGCCCTTCTGCCAATAGATCTTCGATTGCCCGAACCTCGTCCTCAAGTTCCCACTTAGCCAAGGTCATAATGGCCAAATCTTCATGGGATTCTGGCGCTTTCATGCTTTCGTGGACCTTGATCTTGTGGCGCAAACCCAAGGATCGTTGAAGGAGTTCAAGCTTTCGCAGTTTATCCATTTTATTTTCCCAACTGTTGGCGAAGAACGTAAGGGAGAATTCCCCCATGACGGAAATACTCAACTTCGTTCGGGGTGTCGATGCGCGAACGGGTCGTAAATTCGTGGGTTTTTCCAGAGCTGTCCGTCGCTTTGACTTTTACATCCGCACCGGGAGTCACCTGGCCCAATCCCAAGATTTCATAAGTTTCTTCGCCGGTCAGGCCGAGTGTTTTAGCGCTTTCGCCGTCTTTGAATTGAAGAGGAAGAATACCCATTCCGACGAGGTTTGAGCGATGAATTCGTTCAAAACTTTCGGCAATGACGGCTCGAATGCCTTGGAGCTTAGGACCTTTTGCCGCCCAATCGCGGGATGATCCTGTACCGTATTCTTTGCCCGCAATGACAATGGTGGGGATTTTATCAGCCATATATTGCATGGCTGCATCGAAAATGGACATCTGCTTACCTTCGGGCAAGTGACGAGTCACGCCACCCTCAACCCCCGGAACAAGGAGGTTTTTGAGGCGCACATTGGCAAAGGTTCCTCGCACCATGACTTCGTGGTTTCCCCGGCGAGCGCCATAGGAGTTAAAGTCTTTGGGGGCAACACCTTTGGCGACCAAGTATTGGCCAGCGGGGCTCTCCTTTTTGAACGAACCTGCCGGAGAGATGTGATCGGTCGTTACTGAGTCACCTAATAAAGCCAGGACGCGGGCTGCATGAATGTCGGTGACGGGTACCGGAGTGGCGGTGATTCCGTCAAAGAAAGGCGGCTGTTTGATGTAGGTGGATGAAGTGTCCCACTTGTAAAGGTCGCCTGTAGGAACCTGAATGTCTTGCCATTGCTGCTCACCGCGGAAAACATCGGCGTAGCTCTTGGCAAACTGTTGGGAGGTCACGAACCGACCTACATAGTCAGCCACTTGCTCGTTAGTTGGCCAAATGTCCTTGAGGTATACGGCTGTTCCATTGACGTCTTTACCGAGCGGCTCATGGGTGAGATCAATTCGCATGGTACCTGCGATGGCGTAAGCCACGACCAAGGGGGGTGAGGCCAAGTAATTGGAGCGAACGTTCGGATGGATTCGTCCTTCAAAATTCCGGTTACCAGAAAGGACGGCCGCTACGGCGAGGTCGCCCTTAACCACCGCATCCTGAATGTGATCGGGCAGAGGGCCTGCGTTTCCGATACAAGTGGTGCAGCCGTAGCCCACGACATGAAACTTGAGGGCTTCCAAAGAGCTTAAAAGGCCGGCCTCTTTGAGGTAGTCTGTCACCACTTTAGATCCCGGAGCCAAGGAACTCTTCACCCAAGGCTTGATGTTGAGTCCCTTTGAAACTGCATTTTTGGCTAAAAGTCCTGCAGCAATTAAGACACTCGGGTTGGAGGTATTGGTGCAGCTTGTGATTGCGGTGATGACTACGGCACCCTGTTCGAGACAATAGTTTTGCCCCGAAGGAGCTTTGACTTCAACTGAAGTCATCTTTTGTTTTTCAAACTCTGCCCCTTGAAGTTGAGGATAATAAGAGGGCAATGCTTTCTCGAAAGATTCGCGGGCTTGAGCGAGAGCGACCCTGTCTTGCGGGCGAGCGGGACCTGCTAAGGCAGGCTCTACCTTCCCCAAATCCAGTTCAAGGGTGTCCGTGTAGGTAGGGTCGGCTTGTGAGCCATCGTACCAGAGTCCTTGCTCTTTAAAATAGGCTTCGACGACGGCCACGCGGTCGCCGCGTCCGGTGAGTTTCATATAGTCCATCGTCTTAGTGTCTACCGGGAAAATGCCGCAGGTTGCGCCGTATTCGGGAGCCATATTGGCAATCGTGGCGCGGTCTGCAAGGGTGAGACTGGCTAGGCCTGGTCCATAAAACTCGACAAACTTGCCGACCACGCCTTTTTTGCGAAGCATTTGAGTGACCATGAGCACGAGGTCGGTTGCGGTGGTGCCAGCGGCCGGTTTGCCGATGAGCTTGAATCCGACGACTTGTGGAATGAGCATCGTGCAAGGCTGGCCTAGAAGTGCGGCTTCGGCTTCGATTCCGCCGACTCCCCAGCCCAGGCATCCCAGGCCGTTGATCATGGTGGTATGAGAGTCCGTGCCCACCATGGTGTCGGGGTAAAGCCAGTTTTCGCCGCCAATCTGGCGCTCCATCGCAACGTGCGAAAGAAATTCGAGATTCACTTGGTGCACGATGCCGGTGTCCGGAGGAACTACGCGAAAATTTTTGAAGGCGGTTTGGCCCCAGCGCAAAAATTCGTAACGCTCTTTATTGCGTTCAAATTCAAGGTCGGCGTTGTCCTTCAATGCCGAAGAACTTCCGAAATGATCGACCTGGACAGAGTGGTCGATCACAAGATCGGCCGGCTGAAGAGGATTAATCCGGTCGGGGTTGCCGCCCAGACGCTGAACAGCGGCGCGCATAGCCGCAAGGTCCGCGACACAGGGTACGCCGGTAAAATCTTGCATCAAAACCCGCGCCGGCATGAATTGAATTTCAGTGTCAGGTTCGGCTTTGGCCTTCCAGTTCGCGAGCGCTTCGATGTCCTTCTTTTTAACGGCGACGTTGTCTTCTTGCCGGAGGAGGTTTTCGAGTAAAATTTTCAGCGAGAAGGGGAGCTTACCGAGGGGAATCTGTTTTCCAAACTCCTTGAGTGAGTGGAAGCGGTAGGCTTTTCCGGCTACGTTTAAAGTTGAAAGTGTTTTGAAGCTGTTGATATTGTGCGTCATATAGTGAGAGTCTCCCCACTCACTCTTTCGCACAAAAGATGAGCAGACGTCCAGTCAGGAATTCCCGGCGAGGATGTCGGGGTCGGCCTTCCCCCTTTGCAGCACTTCCTGTGCTGCAAGTGCCCTTTTGGGCACTCGGGCTTCTCGAACAATCCTGTTCTCGAAGGGCCTCCGCGCGAAAAGCGCTTCCTGCGCGCGCGGATCCCCTCATCTCGCCGGGAATTCCCTATGTGGGTCCGGAACAAAAAAGCCACAAAGTTAGAAGCCGATGCCGGCGCCGCCGCTGAGCGTAAATTAGGTATCACGAAGGCGACCGTTGGCGAGCGGCCCGAAGTCCTACCCCGATTCTGTTACTTCGATTCTGAGTGTTCTAGCGCTGCAATGTCATGCTGAAATACTTTTGTTCGAATGAGTTCTTTGAGTTCATTGAAATTAAAAAGACCCTTGTTACATAGGTACCCGTAACGATCAGCAACATCGACGAAGTGCACGAGTTGAGCATAGGTTAGGCCCGGCACGTAATTTTTCACCTTATTATAGAGATGGAAAATAGTTTGACCGCCACCATGATGACTTTCATAAATCATACCGGCCATTTCCTTGGCTTCAGCTAGCTTTATTTCGTAGGTCGCCTTTTCTACCGCCGGCCAAACTCCTAGAGTCAGCAAACCCTTGAAAAAAGTAGCGCTCACACTGCCCTCGTTGCCGTAGTTTTCAAGCTCGCGGTCGTGGTTCCATCTCCAGTTAATCATGCGCACGCTGAGTGTATAGGAGTCGATACAGCCTGAATAGTCCTGTGTGTTGGAGGGTTTCTTGACTGAAAGTCTCAGTACAGTTTCAGGCACGAGATAATCGGAAATCTGGTCCGAAATCCCGTAATCCGAAGAGGCACCACGATTGTGTTCGACTGCAGCGAGTCCGGCGTATTCGTGATGAATGAGTCGATATTGTTTCGGCGCAGCCGTCGCGGCGAACCGCTCGGTGTTGCAAAGGATGTGGGGCAGACTATCTTTGACAGAAATGAAGCCTCGGCAGGTTTTGAATTGTCCATTCACACTTACCTTGAGTTCCTCATCTTGGGTGGCGGCTTCTTCTGCCAGCGTGACTGTCCCAATTACAACAGCATGGCGAGGAAGGACTTTTCCCATTCCGCTGGCATAGCTCTCGTAAGTGACCGAGGGAGGAAGGGCTAGGCCACGAGCGCCCCCTTCGCTGATCCATTTCAAGAGATCCGCACGGATCTCATCGATCCTCATTTCGGAGGTAGCATCGCCGCCTCCGCCAGCGCCAACGCCGGCAAATGCCACGGGCAAGTTCAGCAAAGACGTGGCAAGCACTCCAAACATAAAATAGCGGGACACGGTAAGGAATTTCATAAAACACTTTCTCTTTCTGGGCTGCACCAGCGGTCTGCACTCTAGTGGAGTTGACTTAATAAGTCAACTATTATCGTTCTCAGCATCCCCTTTCCGAATTTCCGAGGATGCCGAGAACGGTCAGCGATTCTCCCCGGTCGTCAGGTGCAGCCCGAAGGGACTGGGGATTCTTGCTGACGAACGGGTTATATAATGCGGTGCGCCTTACGGATAGATCAATTTTAGCTAATTTGATCTGCTGAATTTAGTTTTTTGTCTAATAGTACCTTAGAAGATCCCCGGACGTAAGTCCGGGGGTGTATAAGGCTCCCAGGTCTTCTTTTCGTGGTAGAAGCTCGGTTCATGAGACTACGGAGACAAGCCCACTGCGTATACCGCACGATGTATCACATTGTATGGATACCGAGATATCGATACGCAGTGCTAAACAAGGGTGTAGCAGCGTACTTGTTGATAAAGTTGGATGAAGTTAGAAAATATCATCCTGAAATTGAATATATTGAGCGGAATGTCCAGCCCGACCACGTTCATATCGTTGTAAGTTTCCCGCCCAAATATAGCATCTCGCGCGTCGTGCAGCTAATGAAGCAAAACACAGGCCGCGAGCTGCGAGCAAAATTTGAGTTCATACGCAAACGTTATTACGGGCGAGGGGGGATGTGGTCGGCTGGGTATTTCGCGTCGACCGTGGGCTTGGACGAGGAGATGATAAAGCGGTACGTGAAGTATCAGCAAAAAGAAGACCTGGGACAAGCGGAGCTTGCATTGCCCCCTGGTTCCCGAGTGCCACGGACGTAAGTCCGTGGATATCTAATGAGGTTATCCCATTTCTCCGAAATGGGAATATGACTTACGAAAACATGCGATCCCGTATTCAGGTGGTGACTCTCGATAATTTTTATCATTCCTTATATGAACCCAACGCCTGCCAGGTTTTCATCGATATGGTCAAGTTGCGCGCGGCGGGTTTTGGTCCTGAATATCCTAAATCCTTTTTACCGTTGGAACGGGGTGATTTTTTTGCGCGCCATCATGTGATTTATCTGGTGACCGACGGCCAAAGAGAACCCGTTGCTTGTTATAAGCAAATACCCTTGTCGCTTTGTGATTTTTATAAAAATGATTTTCCTCTTTCGGTCATGATGAAAATGATCGGGGCGGTTTCTCATCTTCAGGAGGTAGAGCGGTTGATCAATCAAGCCAAGCAGACCACACGTGAGGTGATTTACGGGGGAAGCTTAACCCTCTCTAAGAATTTTCGATTGAACCATCCTTCGGAAAAAGAGCTGTTTTTCGACTTAATGGCTGCTCTTTTTTGTCTCGATTATGCCGAGTTTGGAAAGCCTTCATGTATTATTGGCGCTGCGACTCGCTTTAAGATCGATCGGTTTTTTGAAAAGGTAGGGTATGAAAGAATGAAAAGTTTCGGTCATTTACTAGACCCGGTGCCTGTTATTTCGGCCGCGAATGAACCTGTGGTATTAATGTCTACTGATTGTGTAAGTGAATATGCCAAAAGCTGTCTCGTTGATAATCAAGACATTCTTGCTTCGCGCGAATGGATCAGAAACAGGGATGAAGAACTCATGGCTGCGTAAGAGGCTAGTGTGAAACGACGGACAAACGAACCCCAGTGTCCCGAACGCGATGGCTGGAGTAATCAAAGACAAAGCGGCACACGGGATCTCCGCGGTGCACACATCGAGTTTCTTGGATGTTGGCTAGCGGCATGCCGATAAAGCCCGGAAGTCCCGCGAACAATCCAGAGCGGCCGGTGCAAACATGGGGGTTGCCAACCTCGTGTACTCCAAATGCCTCGGAAATCTCAGGTTTGGTTTTGCTTTCCAGGATGCATTGTTCATGATCCAATTTCATCAGTTGATAGTCGCAGTTTTGCTCAAAGTCCCGAAGCAAAGTCATATAGGCCTGCTCGAGTACGCTTTGGGTGGAGCGGAGCTGTGAAAGTTGTTTCCCCATCGGGGTTTCGCGCAGATTGACCACTTGGTGATGCCCTATGGCTTGAAGGTCATTCTCGCTGAATCCTAGGTTGTTTCGTAGGTAACTATACAGCTCAGTCATAAACCGAATATTGATCGAATCGGTCATCCTGCCCCGCCAAAAGCTGCCTTTGATCTGAAAGTGCCGATTAATGGTGTGCGTAATATGGGAACCGCGATACTTTTCGGCAAAGCGCATGACATTGATCGCCGAATGTTTGCGACTATTGGCCGCAAAAGTGTATTTCGGGTGAATCGAGCAGTCGGGGTTTTTCTGGGCGAAAGCGAGGGTATCGAAGTCGAAAGTGTTCTCGTCAAAATCTGAAAGATTCATATCGAGTTGTTCCGACAGGCGGTACAAACTCAAGAGCGTGAGCGTACTTCTTCTGGATAGGATGAATTGGTATTTTTTTTGAGAAATTTTAAGATATTTGCTGGCCCAGACGTCTTTTGTGACGCCAAGCGCGGCTCTCGCGGTTTCGAGAGTGTTCACCAGTCGCTTGTCGGTCTCAAACATTAGGCCGCTATCTTGACCCGATATAAGCATCGAGGAGCCCCTTTATACAGATTTTCGACCAACGTCACCTTGACGGATCGGTGCCCGCTATAGGTGCTAAAGTTTTGAAAAAATCCTCGGTCATAATGGGCAAAGAAATCGCCCAATAAAGGATTGTTTTGGTAATCGAAGGCCTGCATGTGCGCGGCCGGCTCTACCGCTATTTCGAGTTGCTCAGCGCTGGGGTTGACGTTGAGTAATGAGTAATGAAAGTTGGTCGAATATTTTGCGGCGTTTTCGACAAAGCCCGTGAGAAGCGCAATTTGATTGGACGATATAAATTCATAAAGATGATGGAGGGAGCCGTGCATTTCGGGGTTACCGGCCGTGCGGGTCGCTAGTTCAGCATCTTTGCTGGTCATGCTATTTTTTCGAACGATGGTTTCACAAAGATCAATCGTGAAATTGAAGTTAATGGTTGCGCTGAGGTTGATAAAAAAATCGGGGTCGAGCTTGATGTCACTGAAAAATCGAGCGAGCCCTCGTTCTCCCAGTGTTTCTTTCGCGAAGTCGAGAAGTGGCAGGAGTGACCGGACTTTGGAGCCTTTTTCAAAGGCGTAGCGCTGAGGGAGGCGAATGGCGCTCTCTTTTTGTTCCATTTCAAACAAACCATGGGTCAAGGAGTCAGGAGAAATTCCTGAGGATTGGCAGAAAGTAAACCATTGGGACGCTGTCAGGAATTGTTTTCCACTTTCAATGCGCGAAAGCGCACTTTGGTCCAGCCCCAGCGTGGGGGCCACTTCAGTTTGGTTGAATCCCAGGTGCTTTCGGGTGGCTTGTAAAAGCTTGCCGATGCGCATAACGATCGCCTGATCTGGGTCGACTTTCTTTGAAATCCTATTTTCTATCATCGTCTTAGTTGAATGCCATATTTCAAGCAAAATTGCGAGCCAGGAAGAATGCGCGACGCATTAATATTGGAATTCCTATAAATCCCGCCCGAACAGTGCTAGACTAGCCCTGGTAGTGCATCCGTCCGCGTCAGAGTCCTCGAGCATGGTGCTCATGTCCTCTTTAGCGGCTTTTACGCTTAAAGTGGGCTTTACATGAGTACTCAACTTTACGTTGGCAATCGTTGGTAATGAATGGGTTGCACGGCTGTAATTTTTTTAGGGGCAAGGCTGTTCGACGGTCTTGCCCCTTTTTATTAAGATTGAAGAGATGGAAAAATCGATAGAACAACAGGACTTAATAGATCAGGAAGCGAATTGGGATTTTTTGGGCCTTTCGCCCCAATCCCTCGAGGTCATTGCCAAAGCAGGCTATACAAAGCCAACCGCTGTTCAGGTTCAAGGGATCCCTATTGCGCTAGAGGGCAAGGATCTCATTGCCTCCGCCCAAACCGGTACGGGTAAGACCGCGACTTTTGTCCTCCCGATGATCGAAGCGTTCGTGGGCCGAAAGGGGACCTTTGGCCTCGTCTTGGCGCCAACACGTGAAATCGCTCAACAAATTGATGCTACGATTAAGGTGCTCGGTGGCCCGCTGGGAATTGAATCGATCGTCCTCATCGGTGGTGTCAATATGCGCCACGATGCAATAGCGCTTCAATCCTATCCTCAAATCATTGTGGCGACCCCAGGGCGCCTTTGTGATCATTTGGATCGGGGAAATATTTGGCTCGATTATATTGAAATTGTCGTTTTGGACGAAGCGGATCGTATGCTGGATATGGGTTTTTCGGACCAATTAGCCCGCATTACCTCCGATCTTCCCCGGCAACGTCAAACATTATTGTTTTCGGCAACCATTACGCCTACCGTTCGTCGTTTGGCTGAAAAGATTCTTTATCAGCCTCAAAGTGTGAATATCGGCAAACCTCTGACCGCAGCTATATCGGTGGAGCAACGCGTGCTTTTTGTGGCGGAAGAATCCAAAAATCGCGAATTGCATCGTATTTTGCGAAAAGAACCCGGGAGCGTGATTGTTTTTACCCGTTCCAAAGACGGAGCCACCCGCGTCTGGCGCTCTCTTCATAGTGCCGGATTTTACGACGCCACCTATATTCATTCGGATCGTTTGCAGAGTCATCGCGAACAAGCGCTGGCGGAGTTCAAAGAAGGCAAATACCGGATTTTGATTGCCACGGACGTCGCCGCACGAGGACTGCATATCGATGACGTCTCGTTGGTGATTAATTACGATCTTCCGATGGAAGCTGAAGATTACGTTCATCGAATTGGCCGGACTGGGCGAGCGGGGGCGACGGGGAGGGCTTTGACCTTTGTGACCCCTCGCGATCGGCGTGGGCTCAATGATATTGAGCGATTACTGGGGCGCGAGTTGGCCTCCATCGGCGAAAGCGGTTCGCGTGATGCAACCCCTGAACATGCCCCAGCGACACCTCAAAGGCCGCACCGAAGGCGTCGAAAACCCGCATGATTCAAGCGCAAGAGGCGATGGCTTAGGCCATTCCTACGATATAGGCCACCCAAGCGTAGGCATTGTCGCCATGATCGGCTTGAAGGTACTCACCGGTCCCTTGACCTTTGTGTTCGGTTTCCCAAAAGACACAAGTTTTGCGAAATCCCGCTTCTTTCATGGCATCGCGTATTTCTGGAATCGTCCAAAGTCGCCAATCGTAAGTGAAGGCGTCGTTGATCTGAATGCCATTTTTGAGTTTGAAGTGAATCGAATACTGAGCATCGTGGGTGATGGGGTCAAACGATTTTTGGTGCCAAGTGTAGACAAATTTTCCGATTTTTGGAGCTTTGGCCGTTTTTCGTTCCCGCATGGGCGCGATCATTCCGGGGCCGCCCGCAAGATCCAAAATCGCCATGCCATTTTTTCCCAGGGAGCGCATACAACCACGGAGATAGCGAACGAGGGTTTCGCGTTCTTTAAAGATACAATATGAAAAATTACAGGCGATCAGCAAGTCTACCTTCGGCTGGGTGATGGACAGGACATTGTCATTGAGCAGCTGTAGCCGTTTCCTCTGTTCAGCACTCAGCGTGCGCCAATGGTGTTTTTTTCCGTAAGCCAGGGGTTCTGGGTCCAGATCGATGGCGATGGCGGTGTTATTGCGGTTGCGCTTCACCCATTCCGCACTTAAGCGGGCCGTTCCGCAGAAATCTTCACGCAGGTGACGAGGGTAAGTGCCCCGAAGTTCTTTGTAAACGTGGACAAACCACTCGGCATGGTAATCTGGACTTTGGACGGAATTTTCATAAAGCGCGAACTTATCGATTTTTGAGATGGCCTTTGAGATAGTCATGGAGCGTGGTTTTTCGCATAAACGGGCTGATTGGTCTAGAGGCAAGGCGTGCAATTCAGGTGGATAACTGATAGCGTCGCCCCCCATATGGCTATTTTGGTCAGTGCTCACAGTCTTCGAAAAGCTTTTGCCGCGCGCCCTTTGTTTGATGGCCTCACGTTTGCGATTGAAAGTGGCGAACGTATCGGTCTGATTGGGCCCAATGGAGCGGGCAAGTCGACATTGCTCAAGATTTTGGCGGGGAAAATTCAACCCGACGAGGGAAAGCTTTCCATTCAACGTGGATTGCGGGTTGGGTTTTTGGAACAGGTGCCCACTTTCAATCCTGGGATCTCGGTTTTTGAGACCGTTTTAGAGGGCACCCCTGATCCCCATGATTGGGAGTGTATGGCCCTCGCTCATGAGCAGTTATCCAAGCTTTCCTTGGATGGTTCCGAGGGAGTAGGTCCCGATAGTCGAGTCGATACGCTGTCAGGCGGTTGGAAAAAGCGGGTAGCCTTGGCCCGCGAGCTGGTGCGCCAGCCTGACTTGTTGCTTTTAGATGAACCGACCAATCATTTGGATGTGGAAAGCATTCTTTGGCTCGAGGATTTTTTAGCCCACGCCCCCTTCGCGGCATTAACCATCACGCATGATCGGCTTTTTTTACAGCGGATTGCCAACCGAATTATTGAGCTGGACCCTAGAAATCCCGGCGGATTGCTGAGTATTCAAGGTGATTATGCCCACTACCTTGAAACTAAAGATTTACTGATGGCGGCCCAAGAGCGCCGTGAGATCATCCTCAAAAACACTTTACGGCGCGAAACTGAGTGGTTAAGGCAAGGGGCCAAGGCGCGTACCACCAAGCAGCAGGCCCGGATTCAACGCGCAGGGGATCTTAAGGACGAAGTCGGTGAGCTGGGCGTTCGAAATCAACAACGAGTGGCCAGAATCGATTTTCAAGGATCGGATAAAAATCCAAAACGACTGGTTGAAGCTAAGAAAATCTCAAAATCCTACGGTAAACGAGTGATTTTCAAGGATGTAGATCTTCTGTTGAGTCCCGGCAGTCGGATAGGGCTTTTGGGCCCAAACGGTTGCGGAAAATCGACATTGATTCGTGTTCTTTTGGGCCAGGAGGAGTCGGACAACGGCGTAGTTCTTCGTTCTGACCATCTTTCGTGTTCCTATTTTGAGCAAAATCGAGAGACCTTGGACCCCGAAAAAACGATTCTAAAAACCATTTGTCCGGAAGGGGAATGGGTGGACTACCGGGGCGGCAAAATGCATGTCCGCGGCTATCTGGATCGTTTTTTGTTCACGCAAGGTCAGATGGAAATGGCGGTCGGAAAACTTTCAGGAGGCGAACAAAGTCGTCTCTTGTTAGCGCAGCTTATGCTTCGTGAGGCCAATATTTTGGTTTTAGATGAGCCTACCAACGACCTGGATATGGCTACCTTGGCGGTGCTTGAAGATTGTCTGGGTGAATTTCCCGGTGCAGTCATCTTGGTGACCCATGATCGATATTTCCTGGATCAAGTCGCAACTCGGATTTTGGCCTTCAATCCCTTCCGGCTTGAGCTAGGACGCTTGACTGCTTTTGAGGGGTTGGGCCAATGGGAGCTTTGGCATGCCGAGCAGCTCCGGGAGTCCAAGGCGGCGCAACAGGGGGGGGCGGCTTCAAAGAAAAAGAAGCTCAGTAATAAGCTCACCTATAAAGACCAGCGCGAATACGATTCGATTGAGCAGACGATTCAACAAGCCGAAGCTAACCTTGAAATACTCACCGCCGAGAGTTCGCATTCAGATCATAGCACGAACGCTGTTCGCTTGGCTGAGTTGGCAAAACAGATGAGTGATACCCAGGCCGAAATTGATCGATTGTATGCTCGTTGGGGAGAGCTTGAAAAAATCGCCAATCGTTAATTAAGGAACGGCCTTGAGAAGTGCCTCACCCACGCGATCTAAAATCTCGTTTGCACGTGAAGAATCGGGCGAATCCGTTTTGGCAAAGCCGGCGGGAGTTCCATCCTCTTTGAGTTTTTCGATCTCTTCTTGGGTCTCGACGGCCACTTCCGTAGCGCCGAGCCCCCTTTTGGTGTCGACCCGATATTTGATCCGTGTCTGAAGGTAAACTTTACGAGGCGAGCTGTTGACGGTGTATTCGTGATATTTGTCGCGAGACTGGGCGTAGAACCATTCTGTTTCAAGGCTTCGGTGGGTGAGCTTTTTGAGTTCAAGGGCATCCACCTCTTTAGGGTCGCGTTCCAGTATTTTGTAATTGCGTAAGGCGTTTTCGATTCCCTTCCAGACGACCGGAAATTCATATTCAAAGGCACGGTGGTTGCTCAGTTTTGCATATTCTTGAGCCCGAACCGGAGGGCCGCCCGTTGCACAACCGCTCCACAGACTAGCTGACAAAACTGCACCCAAGACCCATTCTAAAATAACTGATTTCCGTGAATTCACCCGTGGTCCTCCGGTTTTTCCTCAAGTTCAGGATCGAGCGGTATTGGAGGACGGGTGGATTCAGGTGGGAGTACGACCGCAGGCTTGTTCGGTGCGCTCGCTTTGGGTTTTGCTTTTGCCCTCAGCTTGGGCTTTGCTTTTGTTTCACTAGGTTGCGCAAAAACTGAACTCTTTTTTAGGGTTTTAAGGTCAATTATGATGCGGACGGGATTGGAGAGCTCAAAAACTTCGACAGGGGATTCATCCTTAAGTTCAAAAACAAAGGTCCATGAATCATCCTCGACTCTAGGAAGCAAAGAGACCGCTTGAATGGCCGAACTTTTTTTGAAGGCGGCTTTTATTTTCAATGGATCAAATTCCAAACGAGGCTTACCCCAAAGGGTCACGACTAATCGACGTTCATCGGGGTTGACCGCGACCTGATAATAAGGGGGCCGTGGCACCGCAGCGGGTTCGCCATCTTGGGTGCCTTGAAGATCAATCACGATTCGCTCATAGCCGCCCTGGCTGCCGGCATTGCGCGCATAACGAATATCTCGCACCGAAACGTGGTTGATGGCGCGGTCGCCTCCCACATAAAGTCCATCACGGACATAGGCGAGATTTTTTTTCGAATCCGCCACGTGGACCATCTCTGGTTTGAGTTCAGCTTGAGAAACAGAGGCACCCCAAAGGCAAGGTATCGCAAAGAAGAGAGTAAGCAAGGATCTCATGGATCTAAAGCTACCCTTGAGATCCCTGGCGCGCAAGCAGAACCACGGGCCATCGCCTTAGCCAGTCGGGCGATTAAACCCATCAACATCCAGGGGGCAAGCCATCCGACCATGGTTCCTGGCGGCATTCCTGATCCCCCCCCTTTGCCTGGGATTGAGCTCGAAAGGGTGCCGCAAAAGCCCGCACCGTTGGTGCTATTGGTTGAGGTGGCCTGGCGAGGAGGATCCCCCCCGGGGCTAGAATAACTCGCAAAAGCTTCGTCCATACGGCACCGAGCATTGAGTGATAAATCGGTAGCAAGAGGGGGCGGGGATTCATTCACTGACCCGGTCATGACGACAAAGGGTACCGTATCCAACGCGACCGGGCCCGCCGGATAGCGAGTGGAATCTAAGGTCGATGCGGTGACTTTCAGAAAATAATCGCCCGCTTCTAAAGAGTCGGCCGTGAGGGCTCCGTCAAAATTAGTAAAACCTGAATCGCCCGAATACACACTCGCGACCGATTTAGCCGAGGCAATGGTTTTGCCGTTGATATCGAGCAATTCCAATTGAGGATGAATCGGCGAATAAAGGCTATAGCTCAAAGCGTGAATCTCAAGATGGCCTGAAACATTTTGGAGGCGATAATAGCTGGGATTAGAGCCTTTCAAGCGGTCGGCCAAGCCAAAACCTCGGCTATTGCGAGCGGAATCAAAGATCGCTGGGGCCAGGGTTGCCATCGATGCGTGATTGATGCTGTCTGTGCCCGCCGCTGCCGTAATGGCCGCGCCGCCGCTAGCAGAGCAATGAGCCACGAACCGGGGGACGTTGGCAGTACTGCCTCCTCTGACCTCGATACTGCTGAGCTGAAGGCT
Source organism: Bdellovibrionota bacterium FG-1 (assembly GCA_051382295.1). GTDB lineage: Bacteria > Bdellovibrionota > UBA1018 > UBA1018 > UBA1018 > JBBCAW01. The sequence continues at coordinate 99,155 of JBBCAW010000021.1, forward strand.
TGCCGGGTCGGTCAAAAAGGTTCTTCCAAAATCGAGCGATCCGGAACAAACGGCCGCGGTCATCGCTGAGTAATAGCTGGGCAGCGCAGATGACCCGGCAAAATAGGGTTCTACCATCAAAAAATAATCCCCCGGCTCGAGGGCATTGATTTGAAAGTGTCCACTCGAATCCGTGAGTCCGGTCGCCAAGACGGTGCCGCGTTGGCGCGAGATTGCAAGCACATGCGCGCCGAGTACCGCTTTTCCGGCATCGCTGACCACTTGGCCGGAAATGGCACCCCGAGCCCCCGCGTGAGTATCTGGATAAAGCGCGTGAATCGCGATTTGTTCGTCGCAGGAGAGGTGCGCTTGTTCGGGCGATTCCATGTATAGCATCGTCGATTGCAAGCCACCGCTATGCGAAAGGCCATAGGCATGGCCAAATTCATGGCTGAGGACGTTTTCGATGAAGACGTTATTTTTTCCGGCTGAAAAGCTACTCGTGGAAGTTCCAAACCCCGAGGTGTCTTTAGGGTTTGTGGTGAATTTAAAATCCACGTCATTGAGGACCACATCGGTCTCCATGATTTCGCCGGTGTCGGTGTTATACCAGACCTGGGTCAGTCCCAACACATTGGGTGATAAATGAGAGCCCCCCTTGGCGTGCGAGGCGAAATAAACACTGGAGAGTCCGTTGTAATTGCTATCGGGTTCATAGGCGTTTGCATCGGTCCCTTGCCAGTAGTCAAAGCCAACTTGGTTGTCCGAGGCTTTTTGCCAACGTTGCAAGCTTTTGACGACGGCGGCATAAAACCCCCCGGCGTCGATGCCACTCGCATTGATCGGATTTCCCGCTAGATTCAGCTTGGGGGTGCCTTTCCAGCGGACGGGGATGCCCTTTGCGCTGATCGTCGGGGTATAGGCTTGAGCCGAGAAAGAACCCAGGCTCATCATGATTAAAAACCCATTGGTCGCCAAACGTCCCATCCGTGAGACTCCTCGCGAGACTACTCGCTACGAGGATCCGGCAGCGCGGCAGCTATTTGCGCCTTCGGGCAAGCAGGACCATTATGAGCCCTGCGAGTGCAATTCCTCCGCCCCATCCAAGGACAGAGGAGAGCACTGAATCCTCATCGTGAGAGTGTTGCAATTGAGGTGCCGGGGTGGGTTTGCTTTGAACGACCGGGGGGGGCGGTGTGTTGGCGATTCTTGAATTCAACGGAACTGCATGATTTGAAGGTCGAATTTTAGGTTCGCTCGGGGTGGTACTGGAGCTGGAGATCAGTTGACGAAGGGCTTCTAATGTCCACTTCTTGGCGTTTTTGGGATCATCTTGACCCTCCTCACCGTCACTAATCCGTGGGGCCGTCAATGAGTTGATGCCCGCGCCGACCAAATACTCAGTCCCGTTTTTGTCTTTTTTGAGATTGTATTTGCCCATCATCATGCCCCAAATGTCATGCGAGCCTTCGGTGTTTTTTTCGCTCAAAAACACGACGACGTCTTCGCCTGGGACAAAATGTGCGGAGCCAGCGACCTGCATTCCGACGCCGTCTTTTTCGCCCCCCATTTCGCGCATGCGAAGCACCTGGTTCGGAGTGATCCCCGCACCCTTGAGGACCTCCTGAGGTTGAAATTCCCAGAAAGTGTAGATGCGTTTATTGCCGTCATCACCTCGTCCCCAGTCCGTAAAGGTGGTGGTCACCTTGCCTCGGACGATCACCGGAGCGTCCTGAACCGTCTCGCCAAAGGGCCGTTCGTAGAAGCTGGTAGCCCAAGCGTTCGGAAGGGTCTCAGTTCCCCAAAGGCCCAGTAAAACCAATGGAATCCAAAATAAAATGGCGCGCATGAGACGATGGTAGCATGAATACTCTGCTAAAACGCTTGCAGTCTATTTGGCTTGATGCTATCTCGGCTGGCAATGGATCGATAGCTCAGTTGGTAGAGCAGATGACTCTTAATCATCGGGTCGTGGGTTCGATCCCCTCTCGATCCACCATTTTTAAAAGCCTGAATTCATTATGAATTTGGGCTTTTTTTGTTTATGGGGGTTGGGGTGAAACTCAGTTCTTATGAAAACACCGCTTGTTGAAATCGGCGACCGTCTCACGGCAAATCTCAAGTCCATGCGCTTTAAAAGACCGGTCACTCACGTCTACAACCCGCTGGAATACGCCCGTTTACCTTGGGAACGCTACGTGGAATTATACGGTCAGCAACCCCGCCGCGTGGTTTTTTTAGGGATGAACCCCGGACCGTACGGAATGGCTCAGACCGGTATACCCTTTGGCGAAATCGCGGCAGTAAGAGATTGGATGGGCATACGAGAGAAAGTCGGAAAGCCTTGCGACGAACACTCAAAGCGTCCGATTTTGGGTTTTGATTGTCCGCGATCCGAGGTGAGTGGTCAACGCTTGTGGGGATGGGCGCGCAGTCGGTACGGAACCCCCGAGCGGTTTTTTCGACACTTTTTTGTGCTCAATTATTGCCCCCTTGTGTTCATGGAAGAAAGTGGACGTAACTTGACACCGGATCACTTACCTCCGCGCGAACGCGCGACGTTGTTTGGAGTCTGTGACCAGGCACTGCGAGAAATGGTGACGGTTCTCCGTCCCGAGTGGGTGATCGGCGTGGGGGCGTTTGCAGAAAATCGCGCACGCGAAGCGCTCGATGGATTTTCGGGAGTCCCGGGTGTTTCGGTCAAGGTGGGGCGAATCCTTCACCCGAGCCCAGCCAGTCCGAAGGCCAATCGTGGGTGGGCTGCCGCGATTGAGAAAGAACTCACCGCGCTCGGTATCTCGCTGGCCTAGACGGCATTGCTTACCACTTCTGCCCAGGCGCTTCTTGCCCGAGTTGGAGCTTTCGATTGATGATGCGGGCGTAAAAATAAGCTCGATCACGGCCGAGCAAGAGTCGTTCGACATCTTCGGCGGGTGAACCTTCCCAATGAAGAGAGTCATCCTCATTGGTGACCTGCAACATGCGGGGCCCATTCTGTTCCAGCAAATTGATCTGAACTTTCACAATTTCTGCTTTTGATTTCATGGTCTGACCAATCGACTGAGCATTCATCTCAATCTGTTCCCCTAGATCATCTGTAGTCGGGGTTGTCGCGCAGTACAAGGGGATAAGTGTGACGCAAGGAGCTAGGCTTGGTTTCTCTGGACAGCAGTATAGAAGAAATGTTTCCATCAAAAATCATGAAATCGCCGTTAGCTATCACCCTTGCGCAGATCTCTCAGGACTCAGAGTTTGTTCATTTACGGAAATTTGCCCACGTCCGGATTGATCTCAAATATGCTTCGATCGACAATTTCATGGGCAAAAATGTTTATGGAGATTTCAACGAGCCGTTTCTACATTATCGGGCGGCGCAAAAGTTTGAGCAAGCGGCACAGAGGATAGGAAGCCTCTATCCTGGCTGGGCTCTATTGGTGTTTGATGCGCTTCGTCCTCGCTCCGTTCAGCGTCTGCTTTGGGCCCATGTCAAGGACACGCCCAACGAGGACTATGTTGCCAACCCTGACAGAGGGTCGATGCATAATTATGGGTGTGCGGTGGATCTCACGGTAGCAGACCAAAACGGCGTGCCGTTGGATATGGGCACTCCCTTTGACACTTTTCATCCGCTCTCGCAACCCAAGTTAGAGGCCGATCACTTGCGATCCAAGCAACTCAAAAAGGAACAGGTTGAAAACCGATTGATTCTACGAAAAATTATGACTGACGCGGGATTTATTCAACTTCCGCATGAATGGTGGCATTTTGATGCCTTTCCCTCGGCCGAAGTCCGAGCACAGTTTAGAATCATTGAATAAAATATCCAACGCGGGCCTAAAACTGTCTTCGATCCCGCTTCGAAAGAATTTTTCCATTCGAGGCGTCCACAATCACCTGACGGCCTTGGACATAGAATTCGTAGGCGCGATGGCCTTGAGGAGCGGCATCCGATTTACGAGGGTCGACCCAGATCACCTCGCGACCCCCTTTTATTGTGCTCGCTGAAGGGGTGTCCTCTACCGCTGTTTGAGCGCGGGACCGGGCATTTTCGAGATCCAACGTGCGGGAATTGATTACGATGACATCGCCTGTATAGCTGGACCAAAGTCCAAGGAGCTCGCCCTGGGGTCCGAGATCGACTGTGATGGTAGCAGGAGGCTCAAGGGGAATACCGTCATAACCTTCTCGAAAGGCCACCTGCGTGGTTGCAGGACTGTTTTTGGCCAACGGAGCAAGCAGCGGTAAATCCGCTTGAATTCCTAAGAGTCCGCGCGCGCCATCAATCACTTCGTTCGCTCGCATGATCGATTTTTTGGGGTCTTTGGGGTCAAAATCCGGCGCGCCTCGCAAACCATTGCCGAAAGATCCCTTCAAAGATTCCAGATGTCCTTTTGAATTAAACTGGGGGTTCAAATCCGGACCGAATTTTTTTTGAAACATTTTCCACAGATTTGCTGGTTTAGAAATAGAGGATGGGCTTGGTGTGGGGGATGTAGCTGCTTGCATCGGCGACGGGGAAGGGGTCAAACTAGAGGATGTGACGGATGGGCGTAAAGGCTCGTGGCCCCGCTCGTGGAAAAGCCACGCGGCAAGCAGAGCGAGAGCGATACATCCTGCTAAGAGCTTTTTCATTCGAGTTGATCTTTTTAGTTAATCGTTGCCGGAAAAATCAAAGTAACAGCTGCACCATTTGAGGGTTTTGCCACCACTTGAAAGCGAACGGTTTTTCCGTGCGCCGCCTTTGCACTGACGCGCACCCAAAGTGCGGTCGTAAAGTCGTGGTCAAAAAATGGATTTGTTTTGAAATAGTTGCTGGCAGTGGCCACCGAGTAGGTTGAATTCGCAGAAGAAAGCGAAGTGACGATATTTGTCCCGTTAATTTTTCCATAAATCATCTGGGTTTTTGTTTCGTCGCCAAAACCTTCGCTGTTGCTCATGTTGACTTGAGTGTCAAATGTGATTTCTGGATCCAAGGTGGTAACGGTGAGTTGGACGCCCCCCGCAGTTTGCGCGGCCGTGTTTTGAATATCAAACCAGACTGCGACTAGTTCACCCGGATCGAGCTGGCCGTTCAGGCCTTCGGTAATTCCCTGTGGAATGAGATCATTCACATTTGAACTGCCGGTAATTTGCGTTAGCCAGGTTTTGAGCAGCGTAGGATTGTCTTGCACTCGAAGGCCGGGAGTGACCCCTTGAATGCCCGAACCCACCGCGGCCCAAGTCGCATCTAAGTCGGTGCCGCCATAGATGCCCCGATTAGTGAGGGCCGTCGTGATCGAGGTTTGGTCTGCGGCGGAAAGATTGACCAGGGGCGCGGCTGCAATGATTTGCGAGGCCATTTCTCTAAAGGTAATTGGAGAAAGTAAAGTGGCAGTTTTTTTAGGTAAATGGGTGACGGCCTCCATCACAAGTTGCGTCGTCTTCAGTTCCGCTTTGGCTTGATCGTTCGAGTAATTGGTCTTCAGCGCTTCGTAGACATCCCAGAGCGCGCCTTCCATGAGTACGCCTGCATTATGGATTTCTTCTTGCGATTTGTAAGTCGAAAACGCATTGGCTACGTATCCAGGGCCTTGGTAATTGTTGGCATAGGGCCAGCCAAGGCCGTCCGGATAGACATAGCTGACGGTATTGTTGGCACCAGAAAAACCGGGGTAACCCGTGCATTGTGGGTAGGCTGCATCGTAAGCGGGGCATTTATCCGCGCCCCGAGTTCCCACATGATGAGGAATAAAAGTGCCCAAGGCCCAACGGCTAAAGAGGCGCGGATTGAGACCAGGCATGGATGCTAAAAAAGGATCCAAAAGAGGTTCTTCAAACATGAGTGCCATAAAATCAGAGATGGCTTCATTGAGGGCGCCTGCTTCATCGTAATAGTATTTGTTCAAATCTTCGGTTGCCGAATAAGAATCCGTGGTCGTTGCATGTTGAAGTTCATGAATGGTCACGACTCCGTCATCGGAGTAAGAAGCGCCCTCGGTGGCGACCGAATCCCCCAGGCAAACTTCCTCGATCGTTTCATGGTTGCTGTTTTGCCCCCGCACGAAAAACGCATTATCCTGCTTTTGGCAATGCGCCAGGATGATCACGGGGGTTTGGGACAGTAAATAGCCGGTGGTGTCTAGGCGTGATCTATATTGATCGCCCCAATAGTAGGCCATAGCCTCCTGAAAACGAAAATCTGAATGTGGGTAGCTGAACTGATTGGCCTTGTCATAGGCTCCGTACCAAGCGTTACAGGTGGTCCCGTTGCGAACATCGACATATGCCCCTTTGAGCACGCCATAGCCCAAAAGGTTTTGAAGCGTTACGGTATCCGTATAATTATCCAGTAAAAGCGAAGTAGGAGCGAGCTTGAGATCGCCGGACTTAAGGATAGGGTCGGGTGAAAATACTTTTGCGGTCCCAGTGCCGCCCGAAACATTGGGGCTGAGTTCGCTGGACGCACAAGGATTAGGCGTAGGGGCGGGGGTAGGGGCCGTTGACTGAGCGCAACCGCCCAGTTGAAGTGCAACTGTGCTGATGGCCAGAAGGCCGAAGATAGATTGATTTAGTCTATGGTTACTCAAACGGCATCCCCCTAGGTCTTTATTCTAAACGAAGCCCATCTTTTTCACTAACAGAACATATAACGCAACGCGTTAATCTTATATCGACAACGGCTTTATGATGCAAGAGATATTAGTCTGTAAACTCGACTCGAATGACGTCCTGACGTAAGGCTTCAATGAGGGCTTCGCTATGTTTTGGGCCTCGGGTTTCTAGAGTGAGCGCTACTTCGGTCTGATCGATGCGGGTTGAAGGTTGGCTGCGATCATGAATTGCTTGAATAATATTGGCACCTTGGCTGGAAATTAAAGCAGTCAACCGAGCTAAAGAGCCGGGTCGATCCGACATCCAGATATTTACGCGCACCAGCCGGCCTGCGCGAATCAGCCCTCGGTCGATAATTCGTGACAAAAGATTGACGTCAATATTGCCGCCGCTCACGATGATGACCACCTTTTTGCCCCGAATCTTTCTTCGCATTTGTTCGAGCACTGCTAACGGCAAGGCCCCTGAGCCTTCTGCTAGGGTCTTCGCTTTTTCGAGCAGCATTAAGATGGCTGCGGCGATTGCTTCATCGTCCGCTTCCAGAATTTCATCGAGCCGGGGTGCCAAAAGCCTGCGCATTGTTTCGGTGGCACGGCCGACCGCGATTCCGTCAGCAAAAGTATCGACTTTGTGAAGGGTGACGGACTTGCCCGTGTGGAGTGCCCGAATCATGGCGGGTGCGCCGGAGGCCTGACATCCGATGAGTCGAGTCTGCGGGCGGAGAGCTCTAAATACCGTTGATACACCTGTCATTAACCCGCCTCCGCCGATCGCGGAAACAACGAAATCAGGGTCTGGAAGCTGTTCTAAGATTTCTAGTCCAACCGTGCCCGCTCCCGCCATGATGTGTTCGTCTTCAAAGGCATGGATAAAAACGCGGCCGGATTTTTTAGCGATGCTTTGGGCAAAGTCAAATGCCTCTTGGAAGTTTTGACCCTCCATCATAATTTCGGCCCCCAGGCTTCGGGTATTTTGTTCTTTGACGAGCGGCGCGCCCTTCGGCATGACGATGAGGGCGCTGGTTCCTAGTCTGCGAGAGCCCCAGGCGACCCCTTGCGCATGATTTCCAGCGCTTGCGGCAATCACGCCGCGGCGGCGTTCAGCGGCACTCAGTTGTGAGATCTTGTAAGTGGCGCCCCGAATTTTGAACGAACCAATGGGCTGCATATTTTCGAGTTTAAGATAGAGTTCGCAGCCTAATTGCTCAGATAGCCAGGAGTTGAATAACAGGGGTGTGGGCTTAATGTATTTGGATAGTTCGGTGCGTGCAGCCTGAATGGCTGCTAACGAAACGTTCATTGTGGACCTAGACCGGGCGTCTTGCTTGGATTTCTTTGCCATGATTGAGAAATTAGGCCGGCATAAGGCCTTATAAATCAATGGAAAACTAAAAATTTGACGCTTAAGGTCAAATAAGATAGGAATTGCGATCTGAAACGGAGGCTGTGGATGTCGCTTCGCAACTTGTCTATTTCAAAAAACAGCATCTTCGCAGTGATCACGAGTGGTGCTGCATTTTTTGGAATGATTTTAATGTCTTTGCCGGTCTTGGTTTCGAACGTTCAGGCTGCCCCTTTGAACGTTTCGGCGTTGGAGTCGCCGATCGGAAGATTTTTATTGGGTGAGACGAATGAAGGCTTTCAGATTCTGAGTCGGATTTTGGGCCATGCGCCCGGGAGTTCATCTTCAGTTGACGAAGCGTTGGCCTTGATGAATGACGGACAACTCAGAGATGTTCAAAAGACTTTGGAAGAACGAATCGGACGAGTTCGTGAAAAATTCCAAGAAGCGCGGCAACAACGGAATGGGGGTAAAGAAGTTCCAGAAACCCAGGAAATGGGTCCTGAAGAGCGGCTCATTTTGCGAGAGGTCGCCGGGCGGGAACTTAAAATTCAACAAATCTGGGAAGCCGAACTTGGCCGTGGCGAGTTTGCCACTCAATCGGAGGCGGGGGGGCTGACGAGTAGTCGGCAACGTTTCTTGTCCGCGACCTCAGAAGACCACGCCTTAGGTGTTCCAGAAGAAGTTGCCGAAAATGCTTCGGTTGATTTGCAGGAAGCTGGAAGTAATCGCCTCAAAAAGTGGGCGCAGGATCTGACCAATTGGAGCGATGAAAGCCGTACCTGCATGAGCAATCGCAATAAAGGTGAGGCGTTCAAGGCCTGGGTTCGTAATTTTGGCGAACAGGTTTTGATTTCGACTTCGGTCACGACTGTGGGATCACTCGCACGGTTTGGTTTTGCTAAACTCGATTTACGGGCTTTTTCACTGGATATTATGATGGGGTTCATTTCGACAGGCGTCAGCATGGGGTTGATGAATGACCATGATAGCATGCTGGTTCGGTGGATCAAGGTTCTGGGTTGGGGTGTCGGGCGATCCAATGTGGATGCGTGGGTCTACGAAATCACGCCTTGGACGGACACGCATGGCTTCCCGATGGCGGAGGCAGTGCGCGAGCGCAAAGAATTCAATATCGCTTGGAATGTAAAAACCTCATGGGTGAGTCCTACGATGTTTCGAGTTTTGAATGGGATCGAGTGTGTCGCGAGTGCTCGAGGCGTCTCTAATTTGGCGGCGATTCGTAAATTGAACTTTGCCGTGAAGACCAGCGTGTCGACCGTCAATTCGTATCTTTATTACGGAGCTCGCACGAGTTCTGTCATAAGTTCTCGTACCCGTTAAGCGACCTTGCGTTTCTCGAGTTCGTGTTTCGATAAATCGGGGCGAAGTACCCAGACCGGACAATGCGCACCTCGAAGGACGTGACGTGTGACGCTCCCTAAAAGGCGCGCAGACCAGCCGGTATTTTGCGCACCCATGCAGATCCAATCCATTTTACGCGTTTTTGAGGTATTTAAGATCGTCTCGGCGAGAGACGTTTGTCCGATTTCGACTACGGCCTCGCACGCTACTCCTTGATGAGTTGCCCACCTTGCCCAGGCCTCGCCATGACGTTGGGCGCGAAAAAGGGCTTGATCGAGAAATTCTTGCACCGGAATCCAGATAAATAGGGGTTCAACGGGCTTGGGAATAACGTGAAAAATCGTCATTTTCACCCCAAAATCCCGAGCGGCGTAAACGGCCTTTCTGAAAATCAGATCGGAACGATCTCCAAAGTCAGTTGGAAATAGGAGGCGGTTCAGTTCAAAGCGCTTGTGCATTTTTGGACCGACCACCATCACGGGAACGTGCGACCTAAATAGTAGGGTTTCAGCAAAGCTTCCTAGAAGGAGTCGGTCGATTCCGGTTCTCCCATGAGAGCTGACTAAGATGAGATCAGCATTTGCTTCTGATGCAAAACGAATGATCGCGTCAGTGGATCGTGCGATGGAAGGGGTGGTTTGATGAAGAATAACCGGTCGGGCAATATTGCAAAGGCCGGTCTGTTGAATGAAAGAATCAAGAGCCCTCCTGGCACCGGACTCATAGTGGCCTAGTCCCGTGTTGGGTCCAGGCGCTTCGGCGGCGGTTAAAATGAGCTCTGAAGGGCCTAGCACATGCACGGGCTGGACAAGAGTGTTTCTCTTAGCCTGAAAACACCGAACGACATCAACCGCGGAACTCACCAGTCCGTCACCTAGATGCTTACTCTCGAAAGGATCGATCGCCCAAATCAATTTCTTTGGTAAGGGAGCCATATCGCTAAAAATGAAGCAGAGGGTGTGCCAAGAAAGCGGGGGACTCCATTAAAAATCCATAAACAATTCCTAAAATAATCCGAAAAGGACATATAATATGAACACGAAATTGCTGTTTACGGCAAAAGATGCCGTCAAGCTTTCACCTAAAGACTGGCTGATATTTAATAGTCTTATCGCTTTCTACAGGGTGACGGGCCTTTGGCGCTTTCCCATCCCAGCGAGCGGGGATATCGAAACCATGACCCGCAGGGACGCGCTCTATTGGTTATACAAAGCCAGGTATCCCATCACAAGAGCAACTCAGGATTCAGGTCTTGAGTCTTTTTTCGAGAAACAAGCTTCTTTTCGTTGGGCGCTGCCCGATGGCTTCACCCCGTTGGAGGACTTGCGGTTATCTTCTGTCGGCGACCTCATGGATCACCCGTATTTGCCCAACTCCGCCGATTGTCTCTACGGCGGAGTCGAAGACACGGTATTTGACGCCGATGTCTCGATGGCGAACCTAGAATGCGTCGTGTTTCCGGAAGCCACTGGAGCCTTTGAAATCACTACGAAGGCGGCTCCGCCCCTCTATTATAAGCTCGAAAACTTCAATGCTGCCAAGGGCACCCAGGGGCGCCAATATTCCTTCATGGCTACGGCAGGCAACCACAGTATGGATTGCGGAGAAGCAGGCGTAGCCTCCACGGTCCGCGCGCTGAGAGCCGCTGGCATCGCCTTCCATGGCATGAACGAGACGGTGGAAGACGCCGATTCCGCGACGATCATCGAGAAAAAGGGATTGCGGATCGGGTTGCTCTCGCACACGTACGGATTGAATGCGAAAAAACCGCCCAAGGAAAAGCCTTGGATTGTGAATCGCGCGAATCTCAACGGAAAGCCCGAAAAAATCGATTTTACCCGAATCGAAAGACAAATCCAATACTGTCGGGAAAATCAGGTTGATCTGATCGTCGCGCAGCTGCACTGGGGCTTGGAGCATGAATCCTATCCTCGGCCAGAGCAGTTGGAGGTCGCCCATGTTCTGGCGGAGAAGGGGGTCGATATCTTGATCGGTCATCACCCCCACGTGATCCAGCCCATGGAATGTTATCGCACTCGGCGGGACCCTGATCGTGTAGTGCCGATTTATTACTCGCTCGGAAACTTAATAACTCCGTTTTCGCATCCCGCCTTTCGCCGTAGCGATGTGGCACGAATCACGGTGGCCAAAGGCACAAATCGGGATGGGGTAACGCGTACTTACGTCCGATCGGCAGAGAGGGTCGAAGTTTTCCAGGAAATCGACGAAAAGAACGGAAAAATCAGGTTGGTTGCACATGGCGAATGAAAAGACCCGGTATATTCTTGATTCGCACGGTGAGACTGAGCGTCTCGAGCGGCAGTCGCAGATGAAAGCTTACGACTTCGAGTTGGAGCTGCAATTCCTCAAGGTCCTTGAAGGGCAAAAGATCCTGGATGCTGGCTGCGGAAGCGGCATCGTTTCGGATTATTTGTCTAGGCGGGCACCTGAGGTAGAGATCGTCGGCTTGGATTTCTCGAAGGAGAGGATCGAAGCCGCCAAGGCAAAATACGGCTTGGCCAAGAATATCAGCTTCGTTCAGCAGAGCCTGCTGGAAACGGATCTGATGCAGGATCGTTTTGACACGATCTTATGTCGGTATGTATTGCGGCATTTCAGCGCTTCCGACTGCAAGAGTGTCATTCAGAATTTATTTGGCCTGTTGAAGCCAGGCGGTACGCTTTACTGCATTGATGTGGAAGGCGTCATGGGCGAGATCTATCCGGCCTCGCGCTTTTTGAAAACAGCGCTTCGCAAGCTGCGCGAAGCCAAGTCCGTGGACTTTCAAGTGGCGCGTAAGATGCCCACCCTCTTGCTGGAGCAGGGCTTTCAGGACGTGGATTGGCATGTGCTGGTTTCAGAATTCAAAGAGGATGAGCTTTCGCAAGAGATTAGCAATCTCGAAAAGACGGCCCAGAGCGCGAAATCGTTCGCCGAGCAGGTGCTCGGAGGATCGGATCGCGTCGAGCGTTTCGAGAAACAGTATTTTTCCGCGCTTCGCGAGCGCGAAGGGCTGATTCTCTTTTATAACCGCGTGATCGCCATAGGGACCAAGCCAAAGCCGAAGCTTCAGCTGGTTACTTCAAACAGCCGAGGGCAATATTCTGAAAAGAAGGCTCGATGCTGAGGGCCCCTTGGGGACCCGTCACATAGATTGCAGTATCGGACATCGCGATGATCGCTTGATTCCGTTTTTTCGACAAAGCGATCACTGAATTAAAGCCACCCGTGGCGCCATTGTGCCAGACAACATCGCTCTCCAGATCGATCAACCAGTTCATTCCTATCGATAGTTCGGGGCTCACTGAGAAAAGGGGTTTTTGCGAGAGTTTCACAGTTTCTGCGAGCGGGGTCGACTCAGGGATGAGATTTGCGCGCGCATACTTAACCATATCATCGATGGTTGAGCGAATTCCGCCCGCCGGGCTTAGGGCGGTAGCGTAAAGATCCCAGCGAGGAACCGCCGCTGCCGGATTATTGTCGATGATGATAGATCCTTGCGAAAACCGACCAAGCTCATTTTCAGGTACTTGAAAATAGCTTCCCGTCATCGCAAGAGGGGCAAAGATAGTTCGCTTCACCAAGTCTTCATACGAGGACCCGGTATTTTCACTCAATATCAAGCCTAAGAGCGATGCGCCTAGATTCGAATAGCTCCAAGATTCGCCCGGTTTGGATACCAGGGGTGTTTTTGAATAGAGGGTCTTAAAGACAGGAATCGTAAGCCCTTCAAACGGAAACAAGGGATTGGTTACTCGAAAGTCGGGAAACAGTCCGCCCGTAATGCCAGAGGTATGAGTCGTGAGATGTTGGTACGTGATCAACGCTCCCGGCTTTTGGTAGGCATCGGGGATCGAATCGGATAACCGAAGCGAGCCTGCAAGGATGGACTGGGCCAATAAATTTGCCGTAAACGTCTTGGTGATTGAGCCGATCTCAAAAAGTTGATTTTTTGTTGCCGCGCCGAACGTCATGATCCTCGTATCGGTGCCATCGAGGACCGCAACCGCGATGCCGTTCCGATTAGTCATGCCCCGATAACCACTTTCAATACAGTTTTGAACTGAAGAGAGGTCTCCGGCGCCTGCGATATTCGTTAATAAAAGGAAGAAGAGAAGCCATATAAAGCGGGAGTACTTTGAAAACATAGAGCGCTCTATTACACGCATTATTAAGGTGCGTCAAATCAGAAAATGCAGAAATCACAACTTATTTACTGCAGAAAAAAAGTTGGTGCTCGCGGAGAGACTCGAACTCACACGCCTTACGGCACTGGTTCCTAAGACTCGCTTAGCGTGATCACCAATGTTAAATATAGATACGATAAATAGTGGAAACTAATGACTAAAAAGAATCAGCTCCTCTTTGTTTTTGCTCCATTTGCTCAAATTCTTCGACGTCGCTAAGTCTTTGAAATCACTTACACCATACGTTGAACCTACCAACAGTTTGGTACGGATTAGGTACGGTCGCGGCGCATTAAAAATGAATGATGAATCATAAAAAAATAATCGAGAATTCAGCCAGTCTTTAAGCGATCAAAAACACCAGCGTCCGCCATTTTCTTAACCTCCTGAACGCTCACCAACTGTCCGGTGACATAGAGATGGATCACGTGATTGATCAGGGTCTGGTAGGGCATACCGGCTTTCTCAGCGAGCTCCCGCACGGCCTCCATATCGCCTTCGTTCATACGGATATTGGCCCGTGCGCTCTTTAACTCCCGTAAAGTTTCAGTTGCCATCGCTTTGACCTGAGCCTGCTCCTCGGTCGTGGGCTTCTTCATTTTTTTGTAGTCGATGGCATTTTCAATACTTTGCTCGTAGGCGTCGAGTTTCACTTTTTCTGGATTGTACTTCTTCTTCTTCTTTTCCATAAATCACCTCTTGTACTTTCGAGCCGGATAAACAGTGATGAGCCAATGGACAGTGCCGCGAACTTCGTAGGGGATCACATGAGGATAGCCTCCGATCTCCACCACATAAATTCGCTGGCCTGCATGGACTGGGTTCACATCGTTGAGAAGTAATGGGTGGGTGGCGAGCACCTGCACAGCCTCCTCAAAAGAAGGACGCCCTTCACTCTTCAGTTCTTCATTTTTCTTTTCATCCCAAGCGAAAGCCATTTGTGTACAATGTACACCAAGTTGACGTGCTTGTAAATGATCGGATAACTCGGCTCAACTATAGAGGAACTTCGCATGCGACGGCTCATGCCAATCATCCCGATGCTGAGTCAACTTTGAGAATTCAGGTATACCGCTGGCTCTGGTTCAGGAGTGTCGCCGATGCTTGGGCCAAATATGAGGACTCAGCTTGGAGCAGCTTAAAACGCTGACTGAGCTCTCCGCTGCGCTTTAGCCCCACGATTTGATCGGGGGAGCAAACTGCGCTTCGTTGAACTTCATCATAAGCCTTCATCAGACGATCATCCAAGTCCGCAACGCGGGCAAGGTCACCAGCCGTCATCTCGGCTCTCATCTGAAGGCGATGATTGCGCTGGCTAGTGAGTGTTTTGCCGACTCCATCCAGGAGTGGCAGGTAGTCCGAAAGGGAATCTGGATCCGTCGGGTCATCGAGATTGACGTTGTCGAGCATCCTCAGAATGTTGCTGGCCTGTTGGACCGGCTTGAGTAGGTCATGGCAGTAGTTGCGCACTTTTGCGTAGTCGGTTTTCATCGCAACGGGGGCCTCGTCCGCTACGCTCGTGGCCGGTGTTACCTTCATTTCATCAAAGGGAGGATCCTTATCCCGTATTCCCGTAAGCCACGTGTAGCGCTCTGGGTTGGCCGGTGCGAGCCCTGTGGCTAGGTAGATCTCCTTGAAGCCCATGGCTGAAATATCACGTGATGCTTCCTCGCCTTGAACGGGCTTACCGGTTGAGTCGTTGCCGAGGTAGGAGTCGATGTAGACGGGGGTTGACCGGCTCAGCAACTCAGCGGCCCTGAGAAACTCATCCACAGACTTGAATGCTAGAAGCGAAAGACCTTTGCGCTTGGCGGCGGCCTTCCATGTGAGGTGTATCAAATCATCATCGTCGATGAGGATGGCATCGGGGGTTGTCGTTTCCGGTGCTGGGGCGGGAGCGGCCGCCGTGACTGCGATGGGCACAATAGCCGCGTTACCCTTCGGGATGAGCGGTACTCGGAGCTTGTTACAGCGCTCTCGTATCGTGGGTTCTTCGTATCGACTGGTCACCAAAATACTCTGGCTAGCAATTCCGAGCTTCTCAATTAGGTCTAAACCTGTTTCGTCAAATCCAAGTAGCTCATAGTCACAAAGATACTGAACCAACTTAAGGCCCTTCTGCATCGACTCCGCATGCCACCTGCAAATGTCGGAGGGGGTCGAGAGGTGAATAAGTGTAATGCCTTGTTCGAGCAACTTCTCGGAGTCTGCCCTTCCCTGCCAAATCCGGTGAATACTGTCGTCGTCGTCGAGAACCACGACGGTTGAGTTGGGCTGTAGCTTGAGCTCTGCAACGAACCACTCGGGGGGGCTGGTCCGTGGAAGGGTGATGGTCACTGTCGTGCCCTCGCCCACTTGAGAGGTCATCACTAGGCTGCCACCCCAGGCTTCGCATTGGGTGCGCGCGTGATACAGTCCAAGCCCGTTTCCGTCAGTTTTGCCGTGGGTTTCACCCTGACGCCCAAGCTTCGCCAAAATTTCAGGCGGGATTCCTTTGCCGGTATCCCTCACCTTGATCACGACTTCGGCATCTCCCCCGTTCAGGGTTACAAAGACCTGGCCAGAGTCAGGGAGTGCTTCTACGGCATTATTGATGAGGTTGGACACCATTCGCTTGAACTCACCGGTCTGAATGGAAGCAAATCGGCCATAACTGCGCCGCGTGTCTTCAAACTCGATATTGACTCCGAGCTTGGGCCGAAATTGCATGCGCTTCTCACTCACAATGCCGTCCAGGATTGCGGAGAGCAGTTGAATGGTTCTTGGTTCAGCCGTAGTGGTAGTATTGCCGCTCGCAGATTCTTGGTTAACTTTGATTGCGCGATTCCTTTCGAGCAATGTATTTGCAATGTCCCGGATACGGCCAACGGCGCTGCGGACGATCAGGCGGGTTTCTTCAGGAAGCTTTGAGAATTCTTTTTCTGCCATGGTGAGGGCGGAGAGCGGGGATCGGATGTCGTGGGCGACTTGGGAGGCGAGCTGCGCGATGGCCTCATGAGCGACTTTTTCATTTTTAGTTGTTTGCAGATCAGCGATTGACTTTAAAAGCGCTTCGGCAATGGGGCGGATCTCCACGGGCAAAGTCATCAGACTTTGAACACTGCCCTCCTGAACGGTCGTCAACACAGCATCAGCTAAGGATCGGCGCACGGATTGTTCCCGGTTGATCAGACTTTTCATCGCAAGCCAAAGAACTCCACCTGTAAAAGTAAACGAGGTAAGAATAAGGAGGCTGAGCAAAATGGCGGGCTCTAAAGATACACTGGTTACAACGGTGGCCGCGATCTCTGAACCATTAGAAACCGGTACTTGCACTCGAATCGACGTTAGTCTGGATAGCCAAGAAGCCACCTTTGTCAGCCCTTCACAAGTTTGATCCCTTTCCGACTGCCAGCAGATTTGGGTGTTAAAAAATCCTTGGCTCAAATCACGAGCGAGGCCTTCAAGAAACTGTCGATGCTGGCCTGAGACAATGGACTCTTGGTGCGACTCAACAATTGCTTCAAATGAGGCACGGCGACTCTCTACTAGCTTCATAACCCCAAATAGGGACACAAGCGCCCACATTAAAGTCATGGCGGTCACCACCAAATAAAGAGAACGCAGACCGAAGGCTCGAAACTCACTCAAAATATGAGAGTCGTTGGGTGATGAGGGTAGGTCTTTGGCTTCCATAAAATGATTAATGCCACTCTTGACGCATTGTGTCAACAGTGGTATGAAGACGCGGTTCGTTCTAAACTAAAAAGAGGGTATTTTTATGATGAAAATTCGATTGCTTCTCAGTTTGGTCCTCTCTGCTTTTGCTTTGATGATGGTTCAAGGGCTCGCAAAAAGCACAACCATGATCGCTAAGATTTCAGGAAAGAATGCAGTTATGCTTGCCGGAGAAGGGCATGGCGGCGATACGGGCGGCTGGGGTAAAGGTTGATCGAATTTTGGGCACTATTGATAGGAAAGTGTATCTTGGCCGTATTCAATTTTGGGCATGTCTCATCGCCATGTCTCTAGGGGTAGGAGCGCCAGTGATTAGTCAATCAACTGATTTAACAGTTTCTCCTGGGAAAATTAAAACCCTCACTGGATCGTTAAATGGCGCACCTTTCATTTTGGATCCGGCCAAGATTTTGGATAGTTCCCAGTGGCATACACTGATTAACTTGGGCGTCACATTGGTTCGTCACGATGCAAGTGGAAGACTTGTTGGAGAGGCGGCCAAATCTTGGACTGTCTCTTCAGACTTCAAAACCTTTACCTTTGAATTGAGGCGGGACATCAAAGACTCCCAAGGGGCCGTTCTTGACTCATCTGACTGGAAGGCTTCATTTACCCACTTATTACGATCGGGCGGAAGCACTCACAGTTTTGTCTCTGAGTTTTTGAATGAGGCTGGCATCGAGACTCCCTCGTCCTATAAATTACAACTCCAACTCAAAAAACCTTATCAAACTTTTTTGCAACGCCTCACTACACCCGAGTTTATTCTCGTGCCTAAACGTTCAATCACTCCTGCCAACGTTGTGGAGCTATCCGTTTCCAGCGGCGATTACTTCGTAGAGCGGTTAACCGATTCTCCCCGCAAATGCGTACTTCGAGCTAACCGATTTAACCACCATTATTGCGCAGAGCAAGCCGAGCAGGTTGTCCTCGAGCCCATCGCGACATCGAATAAAGAGGCGTTTGATAAACTTGCTAGTGACACGTGGCAGTTTTATATTGGAACAGTTCTTCCGACGGACCCTACTTTTCAAGAGTTTAAGAAACAATTGGATACGGGCAAGCTCCATGCGATTCCCGTCGCGCCAAGTTCAATCGCCGTGTTGATTCTTCAGGATTCAAAACGCCTCATCACCAATAGCCAACGTTTAGCCCTGGCCAAACTTCTGGGGGAAAGGGCGGCAAAAGATTTTTCGTCGCTTTCCGCAAAATTCGCGCATCAATTGTATCCCCATGGATTTGTGGGAGCACTCAGTCCACAGCGTGAACAAGAGATTTTTGAGCAAATTCAAAAAGACCCTACGTCGAGTAAAGAGCACCTTCCTAAAAAACTCATCGGTTATGAGGCTGCCGTTAGCTCCATCACGGGGGTGGCCCATTGGGTAAAGGAGACGTTAAAAAATGCCGGAGTTGAAGTTGAAACTCATCCGGCAACGGCTAAAGAGTATATCGGTCATCAAAAAGAAATCGACCATGACTATCTGGCCTTCACCACTGGCCTCAACTCAAAGGATCCTGCAGGAAGCCTTCTCTATCTGATCAGTCCCAAAGACGGGATCGTTCCGGACCCGACGGGGGAACTCAATCGCCTGCTATCCGAAGCGGTGCAAGCAGACCCAGCAAAACGCACCGAACTCCTTCATAAAATATCTGAGGAATTGGTCTTAAGTGGACGAATTATTCCGATCATGCATTACGGCACCCAAATTTTATCCTCGTCATCCGTGGACGCGCGGCCTCCCACTGACTTTGACGACGAGTTGAGGTTGGCAGACATTCGATGGAAGAAATAAAGTCGCTCGACGTTCCTCGCCTTCTTGGGCGCTCTCAGCAAAGGCTTCAGGTACCCCTACTTCCGCTTTGGACCCTTGCCATGGCGAAGGTGCGAGAACACACAAACACGTCAACGGGGACCGGGTTTGATCGCGAACCGAAGGTCGCCGCCGCAAAAGCATACTCAGAGGCCTTGGAGCGCTATGTTTATGAGTTGTGGCAAACGACCGGCGTGTCCCCATTCTCAGGCATGGATATACCCTGCCCTGATTCTACTACTGGAATGGCGGCTCATTTGATTCCGG
The DNA here is from genome assembly GCA_051382295.1 of Bdellovibrionota bacterium FG-1. Lineage (GTDB taxonomy): Bacteria > Bdellovibrionota > UBA1018 > UBA1018 > UBA1018 > JBBCAW01. Next base: position 118,413 of record JBBCAW010000021.1, read on the forward strand.
AGTTGTCCGCAAAATGCTCTTATTGGGAATGGAAAGAGCGGGCGCTCCTTTTGAAGGCCAGTTGTGGCCTTTACAAAATGAATTTAGTACAGCCCCCAAAGTTAGGAAAAATTTTCAACTTACTTTGTAAAGGATTGATTGAGTCAATCGAATGCATGGTGGGAACCGATACGGAGCCGCTTGCTTTTGTGGCGATTACTCTCGCGGCAGGAGGCGTAATTTTTGGATCGGCCGTAAGATCGAGTGCAAATGATGCCGTATTTTCGGCGCTGGTTGAGTGTCTCAGAAAGACCGCTTTTGTTAAATATTGGCGTTCCGAGAGTTTCGCGTTAGAGGGGCCCCCACGTTTTGTCCAAACCGTGCGCCATTGGCTTTCTGGGCAAGGAGTGGCCTCGGCTTTTGGATTTCAAGAAAAGGCTCTAGGCGGTCACAATGATGGAATTCCAATTCAATTTCGGCAGGAGTGCTCGTCCATCATTCGAGTCGGAATTCACACCGTGAGTTTTTATTCTGATCCGGCCGACGAACTGCCCAAACTAGGGGATCTCTCGGTTCCGTTGCTTTAATTGAGTGGGGTAAAGTGGTCACTTAAGCCCACGCTCAACCCCAGGCAAAATTCTCCACTCTCCAGGCATAAGCTCCTTGAGCGCGAATCACCGCACTCAGAAAGGAACTTATGCCGACTATTATTTCAGTGGCCTTTGCTAAAGGTGGGGTGTCCAAAACCACTTTGGCTTGGGCGTTATCTTCAATTCTTGGTCGTGAGCACCCAGTGCTTGCGGTTGATATGGACTCGCAGGGAAGCCTGACTGCAAAATCTTTTCCGTCCTCAGTACCCATACGTTAGGTGTACCGACTTGAAAAACTTGCATGATGCCTTCAGGTATAATGTAAGCATCACATAATTTAGTTATATAAAAATTTAGGGATTAATCGAGAAAGGCCCACATGAGAGTCGGTGTATTAGTTATACTTTTCGTGACGTTTACCATTTTGCAGAACTACGCTCCTGCCGATCAATTCGATGATTTGGAAACAAAACAGAAGATAGCTGAAAAAGGCGACCCTTTCGCTAATCGATTCGCAAAATGCATAGCCCGCACTCAGGATGGCACGGAATTATCTACAAACTGGGAGTTTTCCGGAGGAATTCACAGTTATTTACAAAAGAGACTCGGGATGGTCTTCTCTGGAGATTACAAGGTGATTATCTTCGACCACATCATGAAGTAACGCGCCGATCACTGCATCCGGTGGCCCTCCTAATTCAAAAACAATCGCCGCCACAGCCATGGGATGCGATAGGTAAGGGACGCTTGTGCCAGTTCGAACTTGGCCGCTATGCTTCTTGGCAGCGTAGGCTAGCGCCTTCCCGATCATCTCAGGGAATTCCTTTGGCCATGTAGGGGGGGTAGGAAGGGTAGCCGAATCCTCGGAACGACCGTGCTCGCTCCAAAAGTCAAAGGCCGCCTCATCTTTGGGGGCTATTCGCTGACATAGAATAGGCTTTTTGTTTTTCGGAGTGGGTTTTGATTTCGACACGGGATATTTCCATTTCTGAGGAGAAATAGGTTCCCACCTCTAGGATTACAGAAACCGGCGGCTGAACTCAAGTTCATCTCAGCCGTTAGCCACCTCGGCAATCGTTGCGCATTGCGACGATTTTCCGTACCTATTACGTACCTAGAGCAACGTATTTTGAACGTATGTCCGACGTAGGTCGAACGTAGCTCCAACTTCAAAAAGTGAAACTCATGGAAATTACCCATGAGATTTATTCTCAATGAAATAAAGGGCTTGGTCTTTCAAGTTGTTGGGATTGTACTACTTTAAAAGTTGGTGCTCGCGACAAGACTCGAACTTGTACGCCTTACGGCACTGGTTCCTAAGACCAGCGTGTCTACCAATTCCACCACGCGAGCACTGTTTGCTTTACTAAACCATTTCGGTGATTTGCGCAACATTTGCCTTTTCTAATGCCTCCTTTTTTGGTCATTTTTTGACCACTGTAGCTGTACTGTAGCTGAGAGTCCGGCCTAAGCTCGGGTCATTACTGGGATGCTGGCACATTTTTTCCTTCAAGCGCTCAACATCCACGGACCCTCCGTAGTGTTGCCGATTGACCGCAGGATCATGCCCCAGTACCTGACTCGCCTCTTCCACAGAGAAACCACTCCTCTGTTTTGCGTGGGCGCTGAACGACCGCCGCAGATCATAAGGGATGAAACGCAGCCGATCAGCCATGACCCCTTCTCTGTCCGCAGTCCACATCCCTGCAGCCTTGAGAAGTCCCCTCCAGCACTCCCTGATGGAAGTGACCCGTTGCCATGGCACCCCAGTCAACCCGCCCTTTTTCCGGTCTTTGGTCACGAAGACAAAGTTAGCGGGATGTGGAGTCGGATCGCCCTTAACAAAACCAACGGACACAACCCGTGGCAGACTATTTAAAATCAGCAGAGCTGTGTCATTGAGATATACTTCGCGGTCCTTGCCCCACTTCGGCTTCCAGCCAAGTCCGTGCTTGGTGGGACACCTTGGCTTTGACCTGAGTCGAACCCAACGATCAACCACGTCAGTCCACTCCAGGTGAATCAGCTCCCCAGGCCGCATGCCGGTCGCATACATCAAGAGCACGAATGCCTTGACGTTGAATCCGCTTTTGGCTGTATACGCGGTGGAAACCAGTTTCTGAATCTCCTCCGATGAAAACACCACGGCCCGCGCCTTTTCCTGCGGCTTCACCTTGATGGGCTCGATCTCATCTGCTGGATTGGAAACCAGCTCCTTTCGCTTCTTGAACCAGCGAAACACCTTCTTCACCAACTTGAGGTAGTTTTGGGCGGTAACGGCTGAGATCTCCCTCTTAGCAATCCTTTCTTGAAGGTGATCCCTGAACGCCAAAACATGGGCCTCCTTGAGTCGCCTAAAGTTGGACTCACCCGCCAACTTTGAAAGCTTCCGGAAACAAGTGCGAATCATGGCATCCTCTCCATTCTTCGTGTTGCCGGTTTTCTCAAAGCCGGTCTTTTCCAGATACCTATCCACCGCTAAATCAATGGTGAGGTGCCCACCGGGCCCTGCCCGGCGCTGCATCTTCTCCATCTCAGTGTCCGTAAAAAAACCCCGGATCAGGTCAGCCTCTTTGAGCTTGGCATTTCGCAGTGCCTCCTTCTCTGACTTAGCCACCGAAGCCTGAATGAGACTACCGTCCGGTAAAGGGTATTTCCAATACCAGCGATCGCAGTCCTTTCTATAATAGACATGAACCTCCGGAATATATTCCATCGGCACGTCAATTTTATTGAGCATGATTGATCTCCTTTACGAGAGATCTCGGAAGCCTTCGACCCGAGCATTGTCGAGGAAGGTATCGAGATCCTTCTTGAGAAAAATCAGCCCCTCTTTGCTGAACTTGAGGAACGTCAACTTGCGGGAACGGGTTGCATGGTAATGGATGCTCTCGCGTGAGCATCTGCAGTACGCCGCAGCCTCATTCTCGTTGAAGACGTGGTGCCTCAAGACCAGCTGTAAAACCATGAATTTGTCAAAGAGCGATAGGAGCTTGGAAAGCGGACCTTCTTCGGGCTCCTGCATCACGGTGATACCTTGGAATACGGGGTCAATTCGAGTCAAGTCATCATTGCTCATTTAAGTTTCTCTCCGACTTAGGCGGCACCCCCCGAGAGTCACGAAGACTCCCGGGGGGCTGCCTTGGTATTCACCCAGTTGACTGGAGGTCGTCGATCATTGCGCGGACTTTGACCATGATGCGGGCCTCGAGCTCATTCGTCGTTTTCATAAGCGTCGAGGCCTCCGCTTGCGTGATCTCGTCCTCTCGCTCCAAGACGGATTTGTAGTAGGCCTCCTGATCCACTTTGAGCTGGCTTACAAGGGCTTCAATAGCGGTACGGAGGCCTGAATCACCGTCTAAAGCCTCACACAGCAATGAAATAATCACGCCCGTAGCTTCGCTGTAACCATCACGCCAAATCTCCACTTCTTCGCTCCGATTGTTTGTTTGCTGATTATTAGCCGCGTGCCATTCTTCGCAGTTTTGCTTCTCCACTTCAGAGTCGATTTTCAGTTCCTTCATTTTAAATAATTCCTTTTTTTTCAACGTTTTTGGGAAACTCAAGCCAAGTGCGACCATCGAGCGTTCGACCGCCCTTCGCTCCTTTTGGATTGGCCTTATTTTTAATAGTTGGGTCGAGCGGGTCTGGGTTGTTGCTTTTTTTTCCCCATTGTTTAAATAAAAACGGAACCCCAGCCAAAACGCACTGATAGCGGATATTTTTGACCCAGGCTGGATCCATTGGCCGTGCCTTTGGACCTGATTCACCGCCGACGATCACCCAGTTGATGCCGTTCAGATTAAGGTCGGGCAGTGGTCCGAGCAGTGGTTCCAGCGACAGGAACTTGACCTGGGCGCCAGTCAAACGGAGGTGATCGATCCGACTGGTGTAATCGTTGTTTTCAACGGAGACGCCCATCCAGAGGTTTTTGGGCCAGGGGAGCATAGGACTGAGTGCGGTCAGGCGTTCTTGGCGCTTCGTGAGAACCTGGTAGGTGTGCCGTGGCGTCTCGATCACTGTCTTGAATACCCCTTGAATGAACTCCAACGGTACATCCTTGTGAAAAAGGTCCGACATCGAATTCACGAAGATGCGTCGTGGCTTCCGCCAGTGCTTTGGTCTTTCAAGTAGGTCGCGATGGAGAGTCAGCTTGAATCCGTTACTGTAACGACAGCTATCGATGTGCATTCTCCCCTTTTCGCAACTGCCAATCTCCATCCGCTTATTGTGGATCGCCTGCTTTTCCGCATAACAGTTTTTGCAACCATCGCTGACTTTGTCGCAACCGGTATGGGGATTCCAACTTAGGTCGGTCCATTCGATTGAAGTTCTTCCAGACATTAATATTCCTCCTCATCACCCGAGAGCGGCCCGGGTGGCATTAGGTCAAGCCCCGTTCGCCGGGGCGTACAATTTATGATCAGATCAGGGCTTTTTGAATTCGATGCACCTCCTTAAAATTGATGGTCGGAAAAAGTTGCCGCTTTTGCTTATTCATCGTTGTCCTCTTCCATGATGTTCGGCGCGGTGTCAGCGCTACAGATGTTAAACGCCGAATCTTTCAGAAGGCGCTCAAGACTGTCGGCCTTGCCGTCCTTGTTCCAGCACCACGGGTGACTCCGGTTCACGTCTACTTTTGCATTTAATACAGGGTAAAACTCTCGAAGAGCTTGTTCGAGGAGTTGTTTAGCGCGATCGCTTATTTGAATAATTAGGTCTTCCGGACATTCGATGAGAACAGCGTCGTGAAGCTGAAAAATGAGCTTAACGTCAGTCTCACGAAACTCCTGATCAAGGAGGATGAGCGCCCGCTTGAATACTGAGGCCGCCGATCCTTGGATAGGCGTGTTACGTAAGAAGTTTCGAACCCAAGGGGAAATACCCGCGTTTTTAGGAATATACCGACGCAACCCGGTTACCGTGGTTGCAAATCCGCGATTGAGACCAACGCACTCCTCCTCGTCAAGCCTCGCCTTGATAACGGGGAACATGTCCATGAATCGTTCACGCTGCTTTCGCGCCTCAGATTCAGAGATTCCAAACTTCAGTGAAATGGATCTCGGCTGCATATTATAAATCACCGCGAGTACGAAAATCTTCATATTGTCGCGGAGGTCTTTTCTCTGGTTCTTGAATTCTGTTGGATCAAGATTGATTTCTTCCGCAGTCAGTTGTTCCTTGTAGAATTTCTGGGCTATAACGGCATAAACGTCGCCTTGATTGTAAGCGCTGATTAGGACCGGGTCATTGAACTCAGCAGCCACGACCCCAATCTCCATCTGGGAATAGTCGAGTTCAAAAATCGCCATTTCGGGGGGGGCCGTTACCACCGGACGAAGGTTTCTGTCGATCCCACCCAGATTTGGGTTTTTGCAGGAGTTTCTGCTCGTGGCTGTTGCGAGTTGAAGATGAGCTGGGTGGTGTCGTCCGTCTTTCCCCCGGAGTGCCCCGTAGATCCACTCACTAGTGAGGATACGCGACATTGCTCGGTACCTAAGCAAAACGCCCACCGCAGGATGCAGGCTGCTGTGCCCATAAAGTATTTTATCGGTCAACACGATTCGTCCAGCGCGGGTTTTCTCTTTGAAATGATGAATCAGATTTAGATTTTGAAGTGCTCGGGCAATGTGATCGGGGTTGTCTGGAGAATCCAATCCGTGAGTTTTCAAATTGATGGCGTAGTGATCGCTGGCCCGAGTGCAGGCTTTGGTTAGCTTCTCAAGGCTATCTTTGGTGATGTGTACGCCGGTCCATTCCATTCGTGCGTTAGCGGGAATGAAGGGAAACTCGATCTTATGGAGGTGGCTAGAGATTCCTGATTTTTCGATATCAGGTTGTTGGGCATGATAAAGTCGAAGCGTCCATTCCGATGGGGCAGCACTGGAGTCAATGAGACCTTTTGGCATGGGTACCCCAGGGGGGAGCGGCGATTGAGCTTCAGGTTGTACGCCGCCGTAGGGGAACCCCAACTTGTAATGGGCACATTGTCCTGCCAGCGAGAGAGCATGGTCCCGCTTTTCAGCCATGAGTCGCTTAGCTGCGATATGCTCAGGGCTGTCGTCCGCTGGACCTGACACGCGGGCATGGAAGAGCCCCAAGGTCTGTGCAGCGGCCGCAATATGGGTGTCGTAGAATGAGTGGAGGACGGGGTCGATGCCACAACTCCAGAGGGCAAACAGAGCCTTCTTGAAGTCGTGGAACACGAACTTAACCCGGAGGTTCAGAAGTGCCTTGGTGGCTTCGATTCCGGCGGGATTCCGTAGGTCGATCACATGGCGATGGAGAATGCCGGGTCCATCGGGATTGAGGGGGTCATCGACCCAAACGCAGAGGGAGACAAACAGAGGGCGGATGCCGCGAATGTCTCGCCAGAGGGGGCCATTCTTGAGTCTGAAGGCAGCTCTTTCATGTTGCACCTCAACATGGACCCCAATTGCTCGAACAGGAAGTCCGCTGAGTTTGCGGATCAGAGCCTCGGCCGCCTCTTCGCCACCGGCGACCTGGATTTCGCCTGGTTGAGGGAGAGGGATCCCGACAGCGATGTCGAGCTGGTTTTTGGGATCTGAGTCGTAGTGGTCCAGTTCCTGAAGGCGTTGTGGCCAACGGCCGAGGAGGTTGATGGTCATTGGTTGACCTCCTCCATGGTGGTTGCGGTCTCGACTGTCCCAATTTCCCTTAAAGAATAATTAGTATTAAAGGGATTTTGGGACACCTGACTGTTTTGCTTCAGCCATCTTGCTGCGGTCGAGGAGGAAATATTCAGCTTCCTGGCCGCCTTCCTCATGGAAAAGCCGCCAAACATCAGCGCTCGAAGTTCTTCGATCTGCTTAAGTCTCTGAGTAATACGTGGCCTCAGCAGCCCAAACTCCTGATAGGCGCGTTCAATGGTCGGAAGTTCGATAACCGGGCCCACTTCCAGGGTGAAGTCAGCCATTTGGAAAAAGATAATTTCGCGGGCATGAGTATAAAAACGACACCGTCCAACGGCTTGGAGAATTGCGTCAATCTCGAGAACACGATGATGAATACTTACGTCTTTGGCGAGATCGCTATACCGATGTTTGTGATCAATGGTCGGTATGCGATTTTGACGACTATCGTAGTGAAAATCGACCGCGATCTGATCGCACTCAGCAATGTTACCTTGGGTGGATTCACGCAAGGCAGATGCTGGAAGATTAAAAGAGTTCAGGCAATAACAGGCATCGTAGTCGGTAAAAATATTAATACCAATTACGGCGTAGTGGATGATCGGAACAATGTTGGAGTTGGGTTTCCTTAGGTCGTCAGTGACCTCAGTTGGAAAACTAACATCAAATCCAAGCTGTTTAAGTGTTTTTCTGAGATAATTAGCGCATGCCACCTTAAACTTCTTTTGGGAGACAAGGAGTGTGCTCTTGCCTGATTTGATGTTGAAGGCAATCTTGGCAGCGATGAAGTCAAGAATTCGATGCATGTTGCTCCGGAAATACTTTGCTGCACCCGAGCGGAATTTTAGATTAAATATTCGCGTGTCAGTGTGTCTAAACTGAAGTGATTCGAATGGAGATTCAAGGTCAGGCAACTGAAGCTGCTTCTTTACGAAGTCCTTCGGCAGGTTGGCGGCGAGCACCAGGATGTCGAACCGATCAAAGTTTTGGCGTACTACAAAGTTGATATTCCCGTACTTGTCCTTCCAGCGATCTTGCTGTTTGCTTTGTTGGAAGAGGGATACGAGATGAGCAATATTCTCAAAGTTATGACCGAATTCATCAACCCCATGCCGTTGAATTTCTAGACCAACCTGATTCAGACCTGATGGAAAAATCCAGCCAGTCATTCGAAGTGATCGGGTGTCGGCACGGAGCAACGTACTAAGGTTTTGCACCCACACGGCCTTATCGGCATCAAAAGTCGGATATTCTTCCTCCGGCTGTGGAAGCGTCCTTAATGCGTTAATAAAGATTTCAATAGTATTGGCAGAAATAGTGATCGGCTTTAATGTTTTCGTTACGCCACCTTCATCGAGTATCAAAAGTACCTTTTTTGGCTTCAAAATATCAATGATCTGGCTAAGTATCGTCGGAGCATTGTTCAGTCGCTGATCGGTACAAAGGATGAATTGACGATCCTTGATCTTTTCTTCAAGAGGGGGCCACCAGGTGCATTCCGAGTCTTTCTTTGGACACTTCGAACACAAAGTTTCCCTCGCGAGCGACGAGCAACCACGAGTTTCTAAAAACTCCCATTGCTCGTTGAGAGGACCGCAAAGTCTCGTCGGCCGAGCGCGCAATACAAAATATTCGATTGGAAGAGCGGCGGCCTGAAGACTGTGCAGGCGTTCAGTGATGATCGACCACGCACAGGCAACGTAGATGACAAGGTCGTAAATCCGGTAAGTCTCGGGATCCAAGATCACCTTGTCTGCAACTGCCGACTTTCCCACACCAATGGGTAAACGAAGAAGAAGCCGGATGAACCGTTGCAATTGCTGCAGGATCCAGGCGGCGGTGAGGGTGGCCCGAAACTTTTTCAGGCCACCTTGATCGACAATATTATTGGATTTGTTGTCGCTCACCGTCATCACCTATCCAAGATCCAAGCCACGGAGTTCAAGCTGCGCCTTGATCGATTCCAATGAGGAAAGCTCAATTGCGGTGTACCGAGGGTAGATCGATTTCAGAGTCTCTTCGAGGTTTTCATTCTGCTCTAAGAACGCCGCGACTTGCTGGAGTCCAACGCTGGCTGTCTTGACGTTGGAAATCAGCTTCGTGGTAAAGTCATAGTTGTCACCACGGGAAATCTCGATGAGCTTCTGGTCAATTTTCGGATCATCGAGATAAGCGAGAAGCTGAGGTAAAAGCTTCCGGGGCGCCATCTCCTTGGAAATGCGCAGGATGGCAATACCGTTCTGGCTCAGACTATAGACGGGGAGGAGGACACTAGTGGACGCCTTCTTTCCGGCGATGCAGAAGGGGCAAGTTTTTGGATCGCCCAGGCAATGGAAGTGACCGCGTAAATTTGGGTCATCCGAAAAATGGAGCAAAGCCTCCACGCCGTCGTCGGTAAAGGCTTTGACGAGTTCGGCGTTATTATTTTTGAACCAGAGTTCCTGAATACCTCCTTCCTTTTGATCGGGGATTGATGATTGAATAAAACTTCTGATACGAGCCATAATATGGCTCCTTTCTTGATTATGCCCACCTCTAATTGACGTGGGCTGGGTTAATTTTGAATGAATAATTGATATTTAAATATTCAAAACAAAGGTGTCCACTGCCCCGCGAGTCATTCAAAAAAATTGATCGAAGAGTCATCGAAAACTGGCCGGAGAATATACCTCTCCCCGGCCAGTTTTAGTGGCATAAGAACGTATTCAAAATTTCGGTATGATATTGTGCGAATTGTCGAGGTGGGATATGGTGAAGCCGGTCAGGTCTTCATGACAGATCATCAGAGTGCCCTGGGTGGCTGCCTGGGGCACTCTTTCACCTTGGTGCGCTACTTTATTTGGCCCCCTTTCTTTGAAAGGCAAGGAGTGCTTGCAGAACCTGATGCAGTGGTTCCACAAAGTCTCGATTCCCTTTGCATGCCGCGATGATTTCGGCGAGTCGTCCGTTGTCTGTACCGTCATTAATAGTTTGTAACTCTTTCGAATCCTCCTCTGGAAAAAGGCTTGCAGTGAGCTGAAAAGCAATGAACTCAGCCTTACTTGAAATAGAGTACTGGATGGCGCGATCACTGGGGGTGATTTTAAAATTTACTCGCGCGTCTCGTGCGTTCAAAAGTTTTAAAAAAAGATCAACCGAAGTTTTGTCGTTGAGAAACTCAAGTGAGATTTGATCATAAGGCACATCTACGAAGGTAATTCGGTCCTTAGGTGCTGTCGGCAGATTCACTCCTGGCAACATGCGTTCAAAAAATTCTCGTCGAGCACTTACTAGGTCGCCACCCTCCGTTGTGGGACGCCAAGCTAAAAGGTATGCCGCAGCCTTAAGAAAACGGTCGTGCCACATGGTGCCATAAGAGCTTAAGAAAACATCAAACGATAACGGATGACCACCCTCATCCAGCCTGGTATTTGCCGCTAGATGCCGAAGGACACCATGAAATGGAGCATCATGTTGATCTGCTTTGATCTGGCGTTCTTGGGTAGCTAACGCGAGAAGGGCGTTAATTTCTTGATCGGAGCACTGAGAAAGTTCCTGCAATACGGGATAGAATTTTGGGAAACGGTGGGGCTGTAATGGTGCGCGCGCGCCGGAAAGCTGCAGTGCAAGAGTTGGTTGAGAAATCCCAAGCTTGGCCGCTATCACTGCCTGAGTAGCTGGAGTTTTTTTGATGATCCGGCGCAGAGCTTTGGCATAACTCAGGCTGGAGCGTTCCGGGGAGTTCATGGATCGAACCTAATGCGATCCTTATTAGATTACAAGAAATAATTTGTAATAAAATTACAAGATGTAACATGATAATACTAAAGATCTTTTTGGGTGGTTCGAATCCTACTCAGGTGGGTGCTCCGTGGCCTGAGCCCATCGCCACCAATAACTAGGAACTCAATGTCCCACCCAAAGCAGGAGAGGACCGGCGCATGCCGATATTAAGATGGCAATGAACGGCTTAATAATCTGGCTGACGGGGTGCTTCAACGATCCATGACAACCCACTGTGCGATATACGTTTGAATGCCGCCCCAGCCGTAATACCAAAGGCCTTTCCGATTTCTTGATACAGAGATTTGGTTGCATCGTCATCAAGCCGATCACCTTCTCGACATGTGGCGTGAATGTATTCGATGATTCGTTGTTTTAGGGCTTCCCTAGGGGCCAAAATCGCACCTGCGGTATAAAAGGCCTGCTGCTCCGCATACGTCGAATCCGGCTGTTCAAGGGTTCTTAATATCCCATAGTACTCGTCGGTTTTTTTTGCCCGCAGTAGCAAGTCGCGAACATAATCTATGTATTCTCGGTGCAGCAAAATATGACCAAGCTCATGAGCCAAAGACATGCGCGCGCGCTCATAATTGTTGTCATAAACGTGCTGTTGAATGCGGATCAGTTTTTTTGTTTCGATTAGACACGTATCAACTTGGCATGTCTCTACCCAGCCATTTCCAGGCTGAATAAAGTAACCCAAATCTGCCAAATGATTTTCCACATCAAACGGAAATTTCCCTCCAAACCTTGAATGCTTATGGAGGTTTTCAGCAATTTTTTCCTGAGACTCTTTGGCGAGAGCCTTAATTTTTGGAACTGTGCTCATCACGAACCGTCCGTTTTAGCCAATCAATTAGGTGCTCAATTTCTTTGTCGGTTGGTTCTTCTCCGTCTGCTCTCCGAAACATTACCGGGAGGTGCTCCAGCAGATCCTTATCCGACAAGTCCTTTGGCAAAATCCTAGTTGATTTTGCTAATGCCTTAATTTGAGCAAGGACGGCTAAGTCGAGTTTTAAAAATGTTTTAAGCTGTTCGAAGAAACCCTCTTCCTTTGGGGGTAGAGCCAAATCACGCTCGACACGACTCCAATTCCCCGAGTCCAGTCCCATCTTCACGGAGAAGTCACGGAGAGTGATTCCCGCGTTAACCCGTAACTCTCTAATTTTATTACCAAATGTGTCTGACATATGATTACCCGTCTTGTTGTAATGAAAATACAACAGTATACTTAAATAGTCAAGAACAAAGGGTTCATTACCCACTGTACGCTTATGCAGGTTCTATGCTGTAGCCCAGATACAACACTATCGGCGGTTGAATCAACCCTCAATAGGAAAAACATGCCCCCCCTCGAAACTACTAAGAATTTTCGTGAACTTGATAGGTGGGGTTTTTGTCCCACCAGTACGTGAATTCCAATAACCCGTTGCTCCCCAAATAGATTCCGACACAAACGACCTTGATGCCTGGTTCCTAAAAAGAGTGTTTCCTCTCACATCTTTCGCCCCCCAGATTTTTGGTTGCCGGTCCTTAGTTCACGTTCAATTTTGAACCACTGTCTCATCCGGTGAGATTGAAGCATGCTTCGAGGTCTGGTGCGCCAGATTTACCATGCCGCCGTCTGTGTTTTTGCTGGAGAGCAGAGCCTGGAGTTGCTTTACGGCATCGACGATCGCATCCCGTCGAGCGAAGTGCATGTCTCCCTTTTTAAGACCAGCGGCAAAAGTCTCAATTTTCGTAACGAAGGTAACAAGTCGATCAACCGATTTATTTCCTTTGCGAACCGTTCGCACAAGGGCTTCCAACTCTTTTCTGGCGCATTTCAGGACATTGATATTCCGCCCAACCAAGGTGCCATCGTCTTTGAGCTTCGTTTTGTCTTTTGCACCGGGAATACGGCTGATAAAAACGATACGTTGGAAATCCTGAATACTTCTAAACACGTCTCGTTTTTGAAGAAAGGTTTCTGCTTTGATCAGACGGGAGATCCAACTCGCCGTGATTTCCGTGACACCAGTGATTTGTTGGCCCACTTTACCGGCGCTCCACTTGAGATTTTTTGAAAGCTGCCAGCATACCTTGGCCAGTTCCGCGTTATTCTTTGTGCGGGTGTCTACGGCTTTCTCCAACTTAGAGGCAATTCCCTTGAACTCTTCGTTCTGAGAAGAAACTGAGCATGCCTTGGCCAATCTCGAGGTGAATGTTTCCACCTTTGCGTTAGAAACCCTATTTGTTTTCGCTGCCTTCTTACCCATAAAATCTCCTTCAATTGCATAAAAATAAAACGAGCGAACTCAGTCGCATGGTGTCAACTCATAGTCAATTCAAAATGAAACAGGCCGGGAGCTAAAAAAAACCCCGGTCCATGGGGTTTCCGGCGACTCAGGCTGAGCCGACTTTTCTAAGAGGGGTGACCGCAGCATCCTCCTGCTGTCTTGGCTTTGCCTGCGTCGACGTGGATGATCCATTCAAAAGCTTGTGGCCGGCCGCGCCGGTAATTCCAAGAATTAAGCCTGTTAAGGCTAATTCCATGAATCGCCCCCCGGCTGAGATGGCGGTATCTTGCCATGTGGACTTTTTTGCTCGAACCTTCGCGGTTTCAGTGGTTTCAGACATTTTTGTTCTCCAGTTTATACATGCGACCCTCATCGGTGTCGCGGGTTGATCACCGCCGATTGGCGATGAAAGTTTAGTTCCAAGTGACGGGTTGTGGACGAATGAAGGCTACAATCGCGGCTCCAAGAAGAAGTGCGATGAGCACTTCTTTCTGCCGAGTGGTGAGCAAAGGCTTTTCTACGATCTCGTTTCTCATTTTATCTCCTGACATCAAATGACCTCGTGAGAGGCCGGTTAATCACGGCCCAGTGGCCGTAAAGCTTTACATCCACGCAAGCTAGCTCAATTTTTATCGAACTGTTTACGCGAGTTATTCACATACTCAGTTTTTCCACGCCGGCCTCCAGGTCCGCTAGCCGTTTGCGAACATAGTGCCGTGAGGTCGTTTCAAGCGATGAGTGCCCCAATAAGTTTTGGAGCGCGACAAGATCGCCTGGATTTTCTTCCAAGAAATTCATCGCGAAGTGGTGCCGTAGTAGGTGGTCGTGGGTCTTCACCCCCACCAGCGCTCCAAGTTTTCGGACGAGCTTGTAAATCCCATCGGTCGTCAGCGGCCCCCGTTCACCGTTAAAAACCAGCCCTTGACCGAACTCATCACCGAGATGGGCTCGAAGTTGGATTCTTGCCTGACGAGCCAAAGGCACCGTTCGCGAGGATGATCCCTTCACGTGCTCACCACGAATCTCAAGGATGCCGCGATTCACACTGAGCGAGATATCTTCATGCCTAAGGCCTGCTACTTCTGAAACCCGTAATCCGGAGAGCATCAGGTAGACAATCGCTTTATCCCGTGGTGAAGCGGTCAGTTCCACGTTCCTCATAAAACGTCGAAACTCCTCTTGTGGCAGGGTCTTGGCACCCAATCTGGTCATTGGGAGCTCCGGCACCGCTTGAATCGATTCCGATCGCTCCCTAGTGACCACGCCGCTTTGGACTGCCCAAGCGACGTAGGCTTTGAGGAAAACTAACCGGTGATTGATCGTGGTCGTGGCTTTCCCAGCTTTGAGCTGTTCACTCTTCCAGTCCCGAATATCAAGGCCGGCGACCCGGGTAAGGTCGAACGGTTCGCCGGTACGAGAGGATATGATGGCGCTAATTGACCGATGGGCCGAGGCGTAAGAATCGATCGTCTGATCCTTCCTGCCACGAGCTTTTAGAAAACCCAGATATTCCTGAATTCGGCGCAGTTCTGCCTCCGTCGTATTGCTGTGCATGATTATCCTCCGAGTTAATGTGGAGTTGGTGATTGTAATTGGGCGAGTAAGTGTGGAAGTGGTGGGCCGGCTGGCCGGGTAATAACTATTATCCGCCCAATCCCCTAACGCGGCTCCAAGGCGTGTCGGCTCGAATCACTCGGAGCCCAGGCTGTGAGCGTGCCGCATGGTCGACCACTTCCGAGTTATGATCCCGGATGATCAGCCGCTCCTCGCTCATCAAGCCCGTCATCCCCGGCAGATGAGATCGGTAGGCCCAATAGATTTCTTCAACGGCCTCTGTGTCGATTCTCAGTTCCCCATTCTGAAACGCACTCAGGAAAGCCCTGGGCCCTCGCAAGAGTAAGTACACGAATCGGTATGCCTCGCCCAACTCCGGCGACTCTGGCATTTCAAGTAGTTCGTCTCGAAGAATCGGAAACAGCGTTTCAGCTCTTCGTCGAATCAGGTCTCTTGTCGATGGATCCATAGGTTTTCTCCTTTTTATGTTTCAAAATACGAGGCTGAACCCCTCGTGTTGTTTGTTCTGGTTGGCTGTGCCGGTGGCACGTTCATGGGCCCGTTATTTGGGCAGTTTACGAGTGCCTCGGGGAGTGCACCCGCCATCTTCAGAATTGACCCCACGCTGATCAAAAGGGAAGAGCACGCAGCGGCCACATAGCCGACGAGTATTAATCGGTCGGCCACGCTCATAGCTTCGAATTGTTCGTTGCGTGTCATCCCTGTGACCGCCTTCCGCAGAGACGTTGCACTTCGCTGAGGCGCATGGGCTTCCAATGAAGGTCGCGTTCGATCCCGAGGCCGTGGACTTTAACGGACTCGAGCTCGGTGAGGCTGAAATAACCCAGCTCCCACTCATGACCATCGACCGCTCCAAAAAATAAGCGCTCATCGGGGTCGTACTCAGTCGGATACCAAGTCCAACTTGAGAACGGGTGAAAGAATTTTGTTAGAACAAAAGGGTCGTGGCCGTCAGTTTCTCTAGGTTTTTGAAATGCGCGTGCAAGCGCATTGGTCATCAACTTCATTTTGCATCTCCTGGTTGTGGGTTGAGTGAAAAAATAAAGGGACGACGGCGCTGGTTGATTCCAACGTGGTCGTCCCTCTGGTGGGTGGTTTGCTATAAAAAGACGGAATACTTCGAGTGAGTTGACTTGAAATTGAGAGGCGGTCTTCGGTTACCCGAGAATCAGTTGGACCAATTTGTCTCGAACGTCTCGGCCTTTCACCAATAATTTGTCAGGCAAGGACCCGATGTCGACCCTGGCGTTATTCTGGATCAGGTACTTCACGAACTCGGGGGAGTCTGTTGCGAGCATCAGAGGCGTTTTCCCAAGGCCATCCGAATCATTTACCGGCGCGCCGGCTTCGATGAGTACCTCTGCTACCTCCCAGTGATTCTCGCGCAAAGCCCAGTGCAGGGCTTGGTGCCCAAACGCTGACCGCGCTCCCAGGTTGACCCCATAGCCCACGAGCATTGACGCCAACTCAAACCGGTCCTGAGCACTTCCCCTATCCATTTGGCCAAGTGAAAGCCTGCCCGGCGCGCAGAAGGTCAGGTCACGAAGGATGGCCTTTTTTTCCTCCTCTTCGCGAAAGTACGCAACCAAGCGAGGGCTTACCTCCATAATCGCAAGTTCGATTGGTAGTGCTCGATCACCGTAGCGCCCACAGATTGGCTGGCTAATGTCGAAACCGTCATTAACCAAAATCTTGGCCGCTCCCAATTGATTACCACCGAGAACCGCATTTCCTAACTCCTGGTTGGTGCTTTGGGTGGCTTGCTTGGCTTGTCCCAGATTCAGGCCCAACCTTCCGAGTCCGACCGCGCCACCGAGCAACGCCCCACCCTTCGCGATGGAGCCAATGAAGGCGCGGCGGTTTTGATATTTCTTGTCCATCGTCATTCTCCTTTGGTTATTTATAACTACGATTCACGGCGACCACTGTAACCGGCATATCGCAGGTATTTCTGTACAAATAAGGTCCATTTAGCTTTTCAGTCAGGCCCATAAAACAGCCAGTTGACTGGTCAAAAATCTCTGCGAAAGTCACGACCAATCCTGGAATTCTTGCGATCTTTTGAATCGTCGCGCATCCGGATCCCGCAAAAATCAGGATGATGGTTAGGTATTTCATGAGACCTCCTTTTAGTTTTTAAACATAGGGACAAAGCGGGTGAAAGCTGCTGATACAGCGAGTCCAGGCACCCAAAGTAACCCGGTCGACGATAGCCACCCCCGTCCGAAGGTGAGGTACGTTCCACTGACAACGAGCGCGAACGCTGAAATATAGAGTAGGCAAAAATCCGAGTGGGCCTTGGTATAAAGCGACAATCAAATTTGGATGATCGTCAGGCTACGCGAAGGTCGGTTGGGTAGATGTAGTACGCCACGGGGTGCCTTACGTCTGTCGTGTTGGCCACCGGTATCGGGAGGGGGTGCCCTCATTAATTTACTCATACCAGGAAAAGCTCGAATCTTGCCCATTGCGTTATATTGACGCGAGATGTGATTGCCGTGAGTTACGAATGTAACTTATGCGGACAGAGCTCAGACCTTTATGGTCCCAGAAGGGTTACAGATTTTTGAGAAATTGGAGCTTGAGTTGGAGAAAAACCTGCCCCATACGACTGATCCGTGAGTCGCTTGAACCGAGATCAAGGATCCCGCCTCCTTCTGCCTGGGGAATATAAAACTGATAGTTTACCCCCGCAGAAAGGGAGAGGTTAGCGAAGAGCGGAAAATCAAGGGTCAGACCGGGCACAACGCCTGGTCGAAGAAAGTTGGTCACGCCCATTTCAGTGGAATACATATTGAGGTAGGTAAGAATCACGTCCACATTAAAGGTGAGGCGAGCCAACCAAACCTGGATCGAGAAGCCCAGGGGTATTGGCTTCCATGTCGCGCCAAAAGCATGCGTTCGATCGCCGGGTGCAATAATAAGTGTGTCAGGAATCCAGATAAAAGGGTGCACTCGCCACGCGTCCACGGATTGAGCGAGGTGGCCGTATTTTTCCGGGACCTTTTCGATATTATCTGCGATCATCTTCCGATCGACCACCGCCTCCAGGCTTAGCTTCAGGCCAAAGTAGGAATACCCATACTGCCCAAAGCTTCCGTTTATGCTTTGAAGGGATGGTCCCACTCCGATTTCAACCGGGATTGGTGTGTCAGCCTTTGCGCTTAGAGTGCCGAGGAGGGCTATGGATGTAAGTGCGCCATGAATGAAACGAAATAAATATTTGGGTCCCCTATAATTTCCGAACTCAGATTGGCGCGACCAAAAAGATGATGGGGTAGGAATGCCCTTTTTCTTAGATTTTTGATTTGTACTCTGGTGCTCTTTCACGCTGTGGCCGCTCGAGTGAAAACATTAAAAGAGCCCAAATGAAACCCCACCCAAAACATTAAAACTTGGAAGGAACTCTGAATTTGTACCAGCATCTGCAGAACTCTCGACAAATATTGAGAGGTGGTCCCAAAACCCCTGGAACCCGACCCCAATTCCTCCAACCACGGAACCGATATCAGGAGGCCCTGCAGTGATGCAGTTTGCATTAAAATTTTTCTCGCAGGTCGGACTTATGTTTGCGTACCCAGCCGAAGCCTTGCCATAGACTCCGAAATGTTCGGTCCCCCATAGGTATCTGCGAAAAAGGAGGGCTGCTGCCCAACCCATATAAACAGCACCCCTCTTACAATCTGACGAACTGGATGAGCCGGTAGGACAGGATATATTTGTGTCTGGGATGTGCTCTGACCCGATATAGCCCAGACCCTGAATGCCAACATACGAAACTTCACCAAAACGAATTCTGAAACTGCCACCGAGAGCCCCGGGAGAATAGGTGCGCGAAAATTCACCACCAAAAAATAAATCAAATGCGAGCTTCGGTAATTCTAAAATTGGGCTAATCCCCGCCGTCGCGGGATTCGCGGCCTTTTTTTCATCAGATAGAGAAGAGGAAGTTAACCCGATATTCAGGAGGAACATCCCTATAATGGTAAGGGCGATGCTATTGAGGGGTGGATGGCTCATAAGTTGTCTACCAGTTTATTGATGAAATCCTTTTTAATGGCGGCAGCAATAGCGTTCTTGGCAGCTTCAATCGCACTTTCGTCATCCTGGCCCGAACCGGTGTCTTCCATTATAAATGCGGTCACGGTGTCATTGCCATCGAGGATGGTTACGTTCACTAGCCCTGTGGCTTTTACAATGCCTGCCGAAGCAAGTAAGCGGTCCTTGCGTACTCGAACCTCCATTATTACTTTTAGTGAGAGGCCGGCCTTTGGATCAACTCGGAGACCTGATTGATTCACTTCGGCAATTATATGGTTAGTTACCTTAGGATCTCCCGTCGTTTGAACTGAAATGAGGACTTTATGAAGTTCTTGATTGAGAGCCTGAAGTACTCGGCTAATGGTCATTCCCCGTAATTCGTTGACGGACTTCGTGCCGTCAGGTCTCACGCTATCGTAGAGATCCGCTAAACCTTCGGTTCTCTGAAGTTCAATCGCCGCTTTTTTGAAAAATTGTATTCGTTTCAGCGATTTTTCTGATTGCAGCGCGGCATCATAATGGGCACTAGCTAGCTTGCCGGAATTGACTAGCGTCGGCGTAGTCCTTTCAGCAAACTTTAGCCGATCAAGAACTACCAAAGCGTGTGCTACTAACGTCTCATTGTCAAAATCCGCCTGTTTTACGTCAATACCGTCCACATTGTTGACTGAAGCCTCAACGGAATCAGAACGGGAATAGGTTTTGATAATTCTCTCAAACGCTTTTTTTCCACCCTCGAATTCCTGAGTTGCAGTTTTCTCCGAGTGAGACCTCGTTTTTATGTTGGCGCGAATTGCTTTGGCCAGCTCAGCGCGGGCCTGATCGGTGGCATTTTGAATGGCTCGCGTCTCATTGGTATCTTGCACGGCTCCTAAACCCATAAAAAAACTCCCGGGCGGGTATTTTTCGCGGATTTCAGAGGCGTTCGGTCCGGCGGCGAATGCATGGAGCTGAATTATAGTTACAGCGAAAAACAGAAGAATGAATTGTGCCACAGCACTATTCTCCCGTCTTCTCAGTCAGAGCCGTCTTCACGACCGTCGTTACAACATCTGTCACCTTGGCTACCATTTTTTGATTTATGGATCCGCCCCCTTGGGTGTTGCTTTGCGTTAGCGCTGCGTTGGCGGCTTGCTGGAATTCAGAAATCATTGCGCGTTGTGCTTGATCTTTGTTTATCCGCGCCAGTGCCCAGGTCGTTCCAGTTTCTTTGTCCCTCCATGATGCCATTACGGTACTGCCCTTTAGCGCCACCTTGACAATGTTTTTGTCCGAATTCTTGAATGTTTTTTTAATTGTCTCGGTTAGCAGCGCCTTCTTTTGTTCTGGGACACCTTCCGAGGCAACGGTGGTGACGGCATCCTGAGTTTTTTCAGAGACTCTTTCAATCTCAGACTGAAGTACGGCTCCGACCTGGCTCCTTGCTTCGTCCTGGGCCTCGGAAAGTGCGGTATCTAGGTCGGCCAGCGTCGACTTTCCGCGCCCATAAAAACTATCATGACCGAAAAGGCGTTCGCCCCCCGGCTGAGGGGCCGCCACCCATTCTGGCTCACTTTTATTTCCAGTAAGAGTGGATGAGGCACAGGCCATAAGCGCAAGACAGAGGGAAGTTAGGACGACGTGTGAAAAACGCATTTTTGGGCTCCTTATTTTCATTTTAGTGATGGAATTGATTCGAGGGTTGAAATGACATCTTTAATGGCGAGCTTCACTGACGCAAGCTGAGGATCAGTTTCTTTATTGACGGTCTTCAGTGATTCTCCGGATTGTAGATCCACCAATGATATATTGAGGATGCATTGATTTGCCTCACATACCATTTCTGTCATCAAGAGCATCGAAGCCCCACTGAGCTTGCCGACCTTTATTACCGTTTCTTGATTGAAAGCCTGAGAGACTCCGGTGGATTGTTCTTTGAGAACCGCATCGAGTTCAAAATTGCGAGAAACAGCAGAGAATTTAGGTGAATTACCAACGGAATCAGCGAGAAAACCAGGAAGAGTCATTTGAACTGAATTGGGTACATTAACTAATTTCGCGGGTGCAATTGCCACTCGAGTCTTTATGGATGCCGGCGAACGTTCCAAAATCTTCACAAGTGTCGGTTGTTCAGCTAGTTCCGGAAACGGACTCTTTTTTGCCATTGAAGTCAGATTATCAATTAGCGGCTCCCTGACTCTAACCTTGCCGACTTCACCACCATAGTGGGAGGAGTCTTTTTCCTGCTCTTCTTTGACGAGTTCTGAGTCACCGGTCTGAACATTCAAGTACATCGATTTAAAATAGCTATTTCCTGAGACACCAGTAGAACCCAAATCGAAATTTGCGGTGTTACGATGAATGGTGAGATGGAGCGACAAAGAAACAAGCACGATATCGTCGTATCCGTTGGCCATTCCATAGTCTCTCGCAACGTCATTGTTCCAGACGAGTTCAGTCACCACTTTTTGAGTGAAACGCAGCCCCAGGTACTTGCCTTTTTGGTCGCCAAGTTTCCGCTCGATGGTATTCAGGATCGGAGAAATCTCATCTGGACGAAGTTCCCCATCAGCAAAACCAACGATCAAAACTTTCCGAGTCTCTTTTTTGATCGGCACGGAGGCACAACCGACATTTAAAGTTATGATTACCGCCAACTCCATGAGGACTATTAACCATCGCTGAACCATAGCGCAAACCCTTCCGTGTTTAGACGACTGCTTTGATTTTCGGTATTCAGCCGTAAACCTTTAGTTGATTAACAATGTGGCGAGATTGGTTTTAGGTCTGATCAAAATACAAAACAGTGAATCAACAGAAAGAAACCAAGTCGAATAGTGTTTCATTTGTTCTCCGTATTTTTGTTAAAAATCACTCGTTCTAAGCGTATTCGGTAGAGTCCGTCCAAAAGTTTCTCAAGAGGGAGGGCCTCTAAGGTCACCTCCCTCTCGACAGGGCGCTGATCAAAAAGTAATTCCTCAAGTGTGACACCGAGAGCGTTGGCCACTTTGAAAACCGCCTCGGGATCCCGTGGTTTAGACTTTGGGAGTAACCAAGTCGAAAGAGTGCTGAGCGGAATACCCGAGTTCTTACTTAATTGGCTTTGTGTGAAACCGCGCTCCCTCAATAGCCGAGGAAGCACGATGCTAATTTTGCATTGTGACATGGTGGTCCTCCTATTGTCGGTCCAGGTGTTAATATTTTTCAGTTGATTCTATTTTACCGAAGCTGAGCTTCGGTATGCCGAAGTCGGGATGGGGTTTTCAGTCAGGACTGGTGCCGGTTTCGGATTTAGTTCGAAATAAGATTGCATCGGCCCATCGAAGTGTGTGCCGCGAGTCCGTCGAAATGCGTCGGAATGTGCTCAATTTAAAAGCGCCTCCTCCCGATATCCCATTGGTACAAAGATGCTGAGTTCGTCGCTTTACAGTCGGCCACATCTGAAGGGCTCTCCGGGAGAATTGAATATATGAATCGAAGAGAAACACTGTGTTTTGGCGTAGTGTCGCTGTTGCTCTTAAATTTGAGAGCATATGCCGGTCCGGTTACGGTGGAGAAGGCTACTGTTTTCTTGGAAAAGCGAAAACCATGTCTCCTTGCCGTGGGCGATGTGGCGAAAACAACCGACGGGCTTGCAACTGGGTGTTCTTCAGATTGCCTCCTGGGAGCTATCGTGTGGTGCATTCAGGATGTCACCCTTGGAAAGGGCACGGTTAACGAGACAAGTGGTTGTTCGTTGGCATCGTACGATCTTGAAACGAATTCGTATGGTCGCGTGGTCGGCCAGTATTTGGTTGCATCCGGCCATAGTTGTGCTGATGGTGGCTTTGAAAGCCTTCTGAAAATTGGTTTTAGTGGGGGGACGGTGGAGAACTTCCTGACCATTCGGCATGCACCCCTTCACTTCGTACTTTTTCCTTCTACAGATTCAAAGATTGTTGATTGGTGGAAGAAGCAGGATGACAAAGTCAAATTGGGAATGGAGGAAGGCTCGAAAAGGGCCAAGGCTGCATCTATGCGTTCCGCAAAAAAAGCAAATGATCAGAAGTTATTAACAAAACGAAATGAAAAATTGGTTCAGGCCGAAAGAGATGCTAACCGAAGATCATGCCCGACAGGTATGACTTTTTTTTCTGGCGGCGGATACGGCCCCGAAGGGGAGGTGGGCGCTACAATCGAATATTGCGGAAAATCTGGGAAAGATAGCCGGCCATTTTATGATGGAAAATATACAATATGGTCGCAGGAATTTGTAAAACTTAGAGAAGGATTTTATACTCAAAATCTGGAGGTCGGTACCTGGAGAAACCCTAGGTTTCTCACTTCGGTGCGTCAAGTTGGCGTAATTATTAATTTCACAAAAAAATATATAGGCCGGAAATCAATCCTGGATGATCGCGCAGGCGGCGCGACGGATTAATTTAGAATGGCCATTGTCTGCTGGGAAAATACAGAATCTTTGAGTCCGAGCACCTCCAGGGCTTTGATGAGTTTCGGCTGAGTTTGAATCAGCTTGTTGAGCGTCCGCTTCGGTGTTTTCAAGATGGCGACTGAGGCGGATTTTTCGAGCAGAGAATAAAATTCGTGAAGCGACATGCCAATGGCTGCGAGTTTGCGGGTAAGAAAAATATTCATGAATTGAGCGACCACAGAGATCCCGATGAGGGCGCGCACATGTTCCGGCAGACGCACGAACAGCGGGCGAACGTTGACGATATTTTTCAAATCCCTGAAATTTTGTTCAATCACATATTTGTCTTTATAGTGCCGAGTTACGTCATAGGCGCTTACGATAAAGGAACCGACGGCGGTTTTTTCGACATGGTCCGTAATGTAAACAAAGATTCCGTCAAGCAATCCCGCTTTATGCCACTCATCCACGTTGATTGCGGGCTGAATGGCGCATGATTGGACGGTCGACGCGCCCGATTTCACACTACTTGGGATGATCGTGTAGGTGATCAGGTTTTGCATCTGATAATCTTCGAGGATGTTGTCGATTCGCTTTGCAACAACATCGAGATCGCGGTCCCTTTTTGCGGCGCCAAGTTCTGCATTTAGGTCGCTAATTTTTAGAAACGCCGCGATTTGGTCTTGTTCCCTGTTTGCGCGAGCGGCTTGAAATATTTCGGTACTAAACCCGGCAATGTGGCGATATGCGCCCTGCACCCCTAGTTCTTTATAATACCGATCCCCATCCGCCGTACAGAACCCATCGTTCGGAGCGATTTGTCGTCTGGTTTCGCGCTTTTCTGGAGCCGTGAGTTCAGAGAGCCCCTTTGCAGGCTCAATGATCTTGTCTCTTGTAATCTGAAATTTTTCGACATCAAAAACTTTAGCGATCTGATCCTTGTCGATGCCAGAAATAAAACGGGATAAAAAGCCCTTAATTGTCCTGAAGTTTTTCGCACTCGCAAAACCGCGATCAAAACAATAGGTGATGTTCGTGATCTTATGGTCTTTGCAAATCCTCTCGGCAAGATCCTCGAACTTTGAGACTTCCTTTTCGCTGCCGTCACAGACATCCCAAGCGCACGGGTAGCCGGCGCCATCGGTCAGCAACATTATAAGAATCTGGTGCGTCTTAAATCCCGTAGTCTTGTCTTTGCCGGGCTTGCCGAGTTCGCAATGAGTGCCTTCAAAATAGGTTGTTGTGCCATCGACAAAAAATATTTCGAATTCACTATCATTCTGATTCCGCGCAATTTCGAAAAGCCGGTTTTCAATTTGATTTTTTCTGTCGGCAATCTCAGAAAGTTCATTGAATATTTTCATGCGGTTGTACTTTTCTGGAACAACCCCCATGAGTTCGGGAAGAAAAGTACCCTGCCACCACTCTACCGTGCCCGTATTGCTTGATGGTTTGAGAAGTTTTGATAGCGTGAGGATTTCCGCCACCTGCGAAGTCGCCACGTCTTTGCGGGGGTGCGAGGACGGAGGTAGAAAAGCCCCGGATAAGCCGAGCTGCATCCAGAGATGATGCAAAACGGAGACATCCAGGAAATCCTTCCGGTCTTCAAAAGTCATGTCATCGATATCGATCACCGAAGCTTTGCCTTCGTTGATGTTTCTTAGTGCATAGCGATAGGACTCAACCTGTGGCTCGGTCAGCTCGCCGAGATATTTAATAACCTTCTTTTGGTTTTTGCCCTCGACCTTACTGGCCTCGGCCAGGGCGAAATAATTGTACCGTTTACCGTTCTTGGTGAACCCGCAGTCTTTAAGGTGGATCTTTTTTGCACAGTCTTTCATGTAAGGCCGTCCTTACAAACACAAATACACTATATTATACTTAAAACAAGCCATTTATTAACCAATTAAAACAAAAGTTAGGCCGTCCTTGAAAAATAGAAAAAACATGCGAAACCAAAAACATAAACGAACTCAAGTGCTTGCTAGAATTTCAGGGAAGTACGACTGGGTGCATTTAAGAAATGTAAGAAAATCTGGGAAAGATAGCCGGCCATTTTATGATGGAAAATATACAATATGGTCGCAGGAATTTGTAAAACTTAGAGAAGGATTTTATACTCAAAATCTGGAGGTCGGTACCTGGAGAAACTGGGATAGTAAGGGTCGGCCTAAATGGCTGATTAGGTTTGATCCTGCAGGTTGGGAAGTTACTGCAGCGGAGAAGCAATCAGACAATTCAACTTGGGTGAGTGCATATGAGCCTAAGGGGGAATGTGAGCAGGGGCAATTTCTTCGGTCATTGACAGTTCTCGATTCAAGCAAGAAGGTGGTTAAATTTACGGAGATGATGCAATGCAATGTTAATTGTTCAATGAAAAATGACCCTAGGCACGACCAGAGGGACCAAATGCTTCAATGTCCAAGTGAGGTGATCGAGTTCTACCCCAATGGAAAAAAGAAGAGCACCATCGAATATGAAGTGGCAGCGAATGTACTCATGTGGAGGCGTCCTTATGGAAAAATTGTTAGAAAGGTGGATTTCGACGAAAACGAAAAGCAAGTTTCTGTACAGCAAGCGGATAGTTCTGGTGCACTTCCGGAATGAACCCGGAGCAACATCGTCACCTCGTGACCCTACGTTCAGGTACCCATCTCGCTCGGACCGCTTCAAGATTTTTTTGAGCATCGAAGGCGCCGGTCTGGATCCAATTAAGCGAAATTCGCTGAATCCCCCGACTCGCTCAATTATAAACTTACGCTATCTTTGCACGCGGTGTTTTTGGTTTATCCAATTCCCACCGCCCCCTCGAATATGAGTGAATCAGGAGTGGCGAGCCGCTGTCGCCTTGAATCCGTCCTTTAAAGCTAAACCCCAGGCGATCAGCCACGCCTTTACTGCGGGAGTGATCGGGATCACAGCCAATCACGAAATTATTGGTAAGCGATCGGGAAAAAGCGCGGTCCATGATGTTTTTCACCGCCCATGAAACGAGGCCATGCCCTTCAAAGCCCCGATCAATCCAGTAAGCGATGTTCGTTGTACCCGGGATATTCGGGAAAGGAGCGAGGGTGGCTACGCCGACAATCTTTGGTCCGAGAAAGATTCCAACAGCAATTTCGTCACCCGCGTTCACACTTTGGATGTGCGCTTTCGCGTCCTCGACCGTCCTGACGTGGTCATAGGTTTCTCCAAACTCGCCAAGGCGATCGCGGTTTTGGTCAAGGGCGGCCAGCAGCACGCCTGCATCATTAGTTTCCATGGTGCGAAGAGAAAAGGTTGGGGTTTTGATGACTGAAGTTAGGCCGGAAGCGAAGCTCATGGCTTTATTTTACCACGTCCGGAGGGAGGAATCCGGGGCTCCACCATATTTTTCAGGCGGAGACCCCGATAGGTGAGCCTCCGCCATGAATGCTCGCGGTTATGATGACCGGAGCTTCTGAAGGATCGTCTCAAGCGTTGAGATCATCTTCGCCTTTGAATCCTTTGGAGTGCGCGAGGCATCCCAATTAAGGCGCAGGGTAAAGCTCTTGCCATCCGGTCGTTCCTTAAAGTAGATGGCACCCTCCGCACCAAATCGGCCGCCGGCTATGGGGCCGGATCGGGCTCGACCCGCTAGTCCCTCACTATCAGTCACCTCGCCGCTGTTTACCTTATTGAGGGCTTTTTTTGGCTCAGGTTGGTACGCGAGTTCGAAGAGCATGGCCCGGGAAAGTTTCCGCGCGGAAACTTCATTGGTCTTAATGAACTCGGCAGCTTTGATGCATTTTGACACGTAAGACTTCGCCTTTCCGAGCGCCTGCGCCAGTTCAACCTGATTGCCTTTGAAGACGTGAACGAGCTTCGCCACCCCCAGAATTTCGTCCATAGGTGCAAGCGATTCGCGTTGTACGTTCTCAATCATGGCTAAGACCGCCGCTCCGTCTTCGTCGACCTCGATGATCCGGCACGGGATCGACGTGAGGCCCGCCTGCTTGGCCGCAGCAAGTCTTCGGTGACCTGCGATGAGGGTGAGTTGCCCGGCTTGGGTCTTTGTGACCAACACGGATTGTAGGACCCCCCACCGCTCGATGGAATCGATGAGCTCCGAGATGTCACCCGGATCTTGCCGAGGGTTTGGGCCGGTACGGATCAGAGCGCAGGGTAAACAGAGGGCTTGGGTGTCTTTTGATGGTTCGTTATCCAAAAGATGTTGGGAGGCCACGGGTTGATTTCGCGGCTGAAAGCGTTTGGTGGTCATGAGCGGATCCTTTCTAATAGGGTTTGAGCGACGAGGTCGAAGTCTTGATGTCGGCAAGGTTTTTGAGCGGCCATGTCTTCGGGTATTGCGATTCGGCGACGGCTGGGCGGGGCCAAGACGCGATCGCCGTACTGAGCATTCAATGCGGCCAAGACTTCGCGGTCTAAGAGATTGCGCTGATCAAATAGGCTCGGGATAATAAGCCAGCGCAGGCGTGGATTCAGGCGCTTCTGAATGAGGGTGATGGTTTGTGCGAACCCAGCGAGTGCGTCAAACGCTGGTGGGGAGCACATAACGGGACTAACGACCACGTCGGCAGCGACGAGAGCCATCGTGACCAAAAGGCCCTGGCCGGCCGGGCAATCGATCAAGACGAGGTCGTGATTAACCGGCTCGAGCGCTTCTGAAAGCGCGTATTGGCGGTCAAGGTCATTGGCCAACGCCACTTCGATCCCGGTTAGCATCGGGCTCGCCGGGATGATCGAGAGGTGTTTTCCGTAAACCGGCAAGGCCGGTACCAATGCCTCTGCGGTCGTAATCCGACGGGTGAGAACGTCAAAGGCGTTGGCTTCGTCGGCGGTGTTGATGATGGCTTGGGTGAGGGTGGCCTGGGGGTCTTGATCCCAGAGGAGGACGCGAGAGTCTTTGGCGAGGTGGCTGCCGAGGCCCCAAGTCAGGGTTGATTTGGCAGAGCCGCCTTTTCCCGCAGCAATGGCTATGATGGTTGGTTGCATGGGTCCTTTCGGAGCGCGGTTATTCGCGCTCTAAAAGGCTTATGACCGAAAGGCCGGGAATTTTGCCTGGGCCAGGGGAGTTGGTGTCACGGTGTTTTTATTGAGTGTGAGAAAACCCTAATTTATTCGGGTCAAATTTCAAAGGTCACAACGACGGGGTTGTGATCGCTTAAATCCAGCATGTCTGCATGTTCCAGAACTTCATGCTTTATGACTTTCTTCGCTAATGATTCGCTGGCGAAAATATAGTCGTTCACCCAGGGGTGGTTATTCTCCATACGCCAGGTTCACATTGTCGCCATTAGGGTCCGCCATGAGTGGCGATGCACCCCTTTCAGATCCTGAGTTCAAAAATCTTCGCTACCCGGTGCAGCGCCGGATCGTCGGGAGTGATCATCATAGTGGCCTCGACCTCAATAATAAAATCAG
>JBBCAW010000022.1:0-75119 GCA_051382295.1 Bdellovibrionota bacterium FG-1
CAGTCAGTGAGGCCATCTATATCCGGGATGAAGCGACCGGGGAGTTTTGGTCACCCACCCCCCTTCCCATTCGGGAACCCGAAACCTACTTCGTCCGGCACGGCCAGGGGTACAGCCAATTCGAGCACTCCAGTCATGGCATTGCCCAGGTGCTGCATATTTCAGTCCCCCTGGATGCAAGCGTCAAAATCAGCCGTTTGCGCCTAAAAAATCTCGGCAATGGAATCCGGCACCTTTCCGTGACCAGCTATGTGGAATGGGTTCTCGGATTTCAGCGCGGGGTCACCGCACCCACGATGATCACGGAAATCGATGACAAAACGGGCGCGATCTTCGCGCGCAATCCTTATAATAATGAATTCGCCCCCAGAGTGGCCTTTGCGGAAATGGTGGAAGAGCGCAGAACGCTCACCTGCGATCGCAAAGAATTCCTGGGTCGAAACGGAAACACGGCCCGCCCGGCGGCCTTGCGGAGAAAAAACCTTTCCGGCACCGCGGGCGCGGGCTTAGATCCCTGCGCGGCGTTTCAGACCTCGTTTACCCTTCGACCGGGCGAGGAACGTGAATTGATCATCTTGCTCGGCCAAGCCGAAAACGCCGAAAGTGCGCAGGAGCTCATTGTACGTTATCGAAAAAAAGATGCCGCCAAAACTGCCCTCGCGGCCGTGCTCACCTATTGGAACGAAACTTTGGGCGCCATCGAAATCAAGACGCCCGATGCTTCGATGAATACGCTGGTCAACCGCTGGCTCCTCTATCAGGCCCTTTCCTGTCGAATTTGGGCACGTTCGGGTTTTTACCAGTCGGGCGGAGCCATCGGTTTTCGCGATCAACTTCAAGACGTCATGGCGCTCGTGTACTCCAGACCCGAACTCGCGCGACAACAGATTCTGACTGCGGCAGCTCGACAGTTCGAGGAGGGAGACGTCCAACATTGGTGGCATCCTCCCACCGGTCGCGGGGTGAGAACCCATTTCTCGGATGATCTGCTTTGGCTTCCTTTTGTGACGAGCTTTTACATAAAAGTAACAGGCGACGCCTCCGTGCTGGAGGAGCCCATTTCATTCATCGATGCACCGGAACTCGAACCCGGACAAGACGATTCGTACCTCATGCCCAGGACCTCCTCCCAACTCGCGAGCATTTTTGAGCACTGCGCGCGCGCGCTGGACCGAAGCCTCAAAACCGGAAGCCATGGGCTACCGCTCATGGGTTCCGGCGATTGGAATGACGGCATGAACCGCGTCGGACACCGGGGCCAGGGCGAGAGCGTCTGGGTGGGCTGGTTTCTGCACCAAACACTGTCCCAGTTCATTCCCTTTTGCGAAAAAGCCGGACAAACCGAGCGCGCCACGATCTACCAAAAACACCTCGAGGCACTCAAGACCGCAATCGAGGCCAATGCTTGGGATGGTGAATGGTACCGACGTGCCTTTTTTGATGACGGCTCTCCGCTGGGCTCCTCGACCAACGACGAATGCCAAATCGACTCCATTGCCCAATCCTGGGCGGTGCTCTCAAGAGCCGGCGATCCCGAGCGCGCCCGCCTCGCTATGAAGTCAGTCAACGAACGTCTCGTTCACCGCGGGGATGGCCTCGTCAAACTCTTCGTGCCCCCATTTGACCAAGGCAACGCCGACCCTGGATATATCAAAGGCTACGTCCCCGGCGTTCGTGAAAATGGGGGCCAATACACCCATGCCGCGATCTGGGCTTTGATGGCCTATGCCGCGCAAGGCGACGGCGATCGAGCGGCTGAACTCTTCTCGATGCTCAATCCGATCAACCACGCCAATACCCGCGCAAAGGTCAATCGCTACAAAGTCGAGCCCTACGTCATGGCCGGCGACATTTACGGACTTTCTCCGCACATCGGTCGAGGCGGCTGGACCTGGTACACGGGTTCCGCAAGCTGGATGTACCGAGCCGCGCTGGAATCCATTCTCGGTTTTGAACTTCGCGGCAATGTCTTTCGAATCCAGCCTTGCCTTCCGAAGCATTGGCCTGGGTTTGAGATGACCTATCGTCCAAAAGTGGGCAGCACCACTCAGTATCTCATCTCGGTCACCCAGACGACTCCCTCGACTCCCTCAATACGCTCCATTCGGCTCGATGGAGTCCTTCTGGATTCAGCCGATATTCCTATTGCCGATGATGGAAAGATGCACACTGTTCAAATTCAGATCTGAATCGTTCAGACTTCGCAAACCACGATCTTGAGCGGTGGACGCCCATCAAATGACGGAAAATCGCTTTCCGGCGCCAGCGTTTGCAAAGCCCGAATGGGTCTTCCCGCTTTTTCAGCACACCGTTTGAGCCCAATGATCCAAGCGTCGAGTTCGATAGACGCGACGTGATTGGTCGCGATGATCCGTCCTCCATCGGGCCGGGTAGCCAAAACCGCAGGCTTAAATAAGCTCGAATAATCACCCGCGACATCCACGGCGCCAAAGGCCCCTTTGGACCACGCGGGAGGATCAAGAAAAACAATATCGAATTCACGCCGCGCGAATTTCGTCACCCGCTCACCGCGAGCGCCCCGCCCGCCGACGGGCAAGCCGGCGAGCTGCCGCATCACCGGCAAGCAGTCCTCTTCGATCATGCGAACCCGGGCTTCCGGGAGCTCGTTGAGCAACGCATTTTTTCGGCCGACCTCGAGACTTGAGGTCGCGAAATCGACGTTCCAAACTTCAGAGGCACCCGCCGCTGCGGCGGTAATCCCCACACTGCAAGTGTACGAAAACAAATTCAGCACGCTTCGGTTCAAAGCGACCTCGCGCAGATAGCGACGTCCAGCGCGCAAATCCAGAAAAAGCCAAGGATCAATGCCTTGATGGCGCGCACGAATCAGATAGCGAACCCCAAACTCCTGGCACTGGAATTCAACCAATGCCCCGGGGTGGGGACGATGCCACTCGTCAAAAGACTGAGTCGCGGATTTTCCCCGGTGATTATAGGCAAGTTCAAAGGCGTGAGAGAGTTTCTCGCGCAAAAAACCTTCGATCGTCCTGAGCTCATCCGAAGTCAGCGGTTCCCGAAAAGTCTGCACCAAGATGAGGGAACCGTATCGATCGATCGTCAGGCCTGGAATGCCCTCCGAGACGCCGTGAAAAAGCCGATAGCAATCGGTCCCTTCTGAAAGCAGAGCGGCCAAAAGTGCTTTTCTTCTGTTGAACGCTTGGTCGAATAACCCAGGACTGTCCATCTCACTTTACTTTCCCGAGTTCCTTCAGCCGCTTGAGCGCGACGGGTTGGTTATCTACCACCCACGGGTCAATCGAAAGTTCTTGGTAAGCAAGTCCGAAATAAGGCTGGGCCTCGTCCGAACGTTTCAGGGTTTGCAAACACTCCGCAAGTTCTTCAAAGAGGCGCCCATCCCGGGTGCCCCCCAGTCCTTGTTCCGAAAGCAAAGTATGTTGAATCACGAGCGCCTCGTCGAGGCGTCCCATCACTCTCAGGACCTTTCCAATCGACCACTGCGCGACAAACACTTCGCGCTTGGATCCATGAATCTTGAGATGGCCCAGAGCTTTCTGAAAAACCGCTAAAGCGGCCTCATACTGGCGCAGGCCGAACTGCTTCCAGCCCAGAGCAGAATAAACACTGCCCAGCCACCGTTTTACCCGATTTTGCGACGAGTTTTCGACAAGCTGGATGGCTCGCATAATCCATTCTTGTTGCACTTTTTGAGGTTCAATCGCCGCCATCATGAGCGCGAGATCTACCGCGAGATAGTCCTCGCCTGAGTTGATGGCCAAGGTCCACGCCTGAACAAAATGCGGCCGCGCCTGAGAAGGTGTTCTCTCAAGGACGTTGAGCCGCCCGGTCTCCAGGAGCCACCGGATCTTCACTGAAACGCGATAATCCGTCTCTTGCTCTTCCAGAAGATGTTGCGCCTTTTCGAGCGAAAAATGCGCCTCCAGGGCTTTGCCTTGGGCCGCTTCGGCCCTCGCGATCTGGGTGTAAAGATCGACTAGATAGCCACGATCAGGCCCCGAAAGACTCTCAGCAGCGGCCAAAAGTCCCCGATACGAGGCCTCGGCCACCTGTGGCTCGGCAAGGTTCCACAGCTGATCCAAATCCATCAGCTTGTCTTTTGTTTCATCAGGAAGCGCAGAAATCGGTAAAAACTCGTCGTCCATAAAAGAAAGAAGTATCACGTCTATCCGCGCCACGTCGCTAGAATTGCACGAAAATTGCACGAAAAATTACCAAACTCAGGCCGCCAGCCTGCCTGATCTCCGATTTACCTCGGTTTAGCCCACAAACCGTGTTAGCCTCATGTCGTTAGTTCGTTCGCTTCTTCAGAGTCTGCGGGCATAGTGCCCATATCCTCTTGAGCGGCTCCCAGCCTTAAGGAGGTTCTATGGGTAAGAAGTTATATGTGGGCAATTTGCCTTTTTCCGCAACCGATCAAGTCCTGAGTGACATGTTCGCACAATCTGGAACGGTCGAATCCGCTAAGATCATCATGGATCGTGATTCGGGTCGCAGCAAAGGTTTTGGCTTCGTGGAAATGTCCACCGAAACCGAAGCTGCCAATGCAATCACCAAGCTCAACGGCGCTGATTACGAAGGCCGTGCAATGACCGTGAATGAAGCCAAGCCAATGGCTCCCCGCGAAAACCGCGGCGGTGGCGGTGGTGGTTATTCGGCCGGCGGCCGAGGAAACCGTTACTAACCTTTTCATTTAAAGGTTCGAATCGCAGGGGAAGGCCTCACCTCATCGTGAAGCCTTCCCTTTGCGTTAAGAGCCAAAGGAGTTGACCCATCGCTAAACCAAACAAGGCGACTCAAACGAAAAGAAATCGTGAGCGCTCAAAACAAGAACAGCAGCAATTGAAACAAGAAAAGCGCGTTTTTCGCAATGAATCCAAGAAGGAGCGCGAACGTCTTGTCGCCGATGGCGTCGATCCCGATCTCGCCGGCATCTTCCCTGGCCCCCAGCCCTTGCAGGACGACTAAGACTCGCTTATTAATGCCCCGTACCCTTGACTGAATTCACCAGCTGCTCACAGGTGTGTTTGGCATCACCAAACACTAACGAGCAGTTCGGGTAATAGAAAAGCGCGTTATCCACGCCCGCATACCCTGGCTTCATCGAACGTTTACTGACAAAGATCTGCTTGGCTTTGTACGCGTCCAAGATCGGCATTCCGTAAAGGGGGCTCGACTTGTCTGTCTTAGCAGCCGGATTGACCACGTCATTAGCGCCGATCACCAAACACACATCAGCCGTCGAAAATTCGCTATTGATCTCGTCCATTTCAAAGACGCAATCATAAGGAATATCAGATTCCGCCAAGAGCACGTTCATATGGCCGGGCATACGACCTGCCACTGGATGAATCGCAAACTTAACCTCGACACCTTTTTCGGTGAGAACCTGGTAGAGTTCTTTGATCGCATGCTGAGCCTGAGCCACCGCCATCCCGTACCCTGGGACGATCAACACCTTGCTCGCGTTTTCAAGCATAAAGCCCACGTCCTCAGTCGAAGCCGACTGAACCCGCTTGCCACGGGCATCCGCCGCAGCCGCGACGGTCGCCTCGCCACCAAAACCCCCGAGCACCACACGGATGATCGAGCGATTCATGGCTTTGCACATGATGTAGGAAAGGATCGCGCCGCTACTGCCCACGAGCGCGCCCGTGGTAATCAGCAGATTATTCCCCAAGGTAAAGCCCGTCGCCGAGGCCGCCCAGCCCGAATACGAATTGAGCATCGAAACGACCACCGGCATGTCAGCGCCACCAATCGGCAGCACCAACAAGAAGCCTAACAGGAATGCAATCCCGGTCATGATCAAGAAGGAGAAAAAATGATTATTGATAGCAAAGTCAGCACCAAAGCCGAACATCACAAAGGCGAGCGCCAAATTAACCCAGTGTTGCCCCTTGAAAACCAGGGGTTTTGAGGTCAAAAGCTCTTGCAATTTCCCGAAGGCGATAATCGAGCCAGAAAAAGTAATCGCCCCAATGAAGCAACCCACCCCGATTTCAACCATGAGTGTGCTATCCACTTCGCCACTATGAGAAAGGTAAGTCCCCGTGGCCACCAACACCGCCGAAAGGCCCACAAAGCTATGCAGCAAAGCCACCAACTGGGGCATCGCCGTCATACTGATCTTGAGCGCGGTGACTGTGCCAATCAAAGCTCCGATGCCTAGACCCGCGATAATCCAAGAGTACCCTCGAACCTCCGGATTCAACAGCGTAACGCCGACCGCGATGGCCATACCGAGCATCGCAAAGATATTGCCTCGAACCGCAGTTCGCGGGGACGCTAGCCCCTTGAGCCCCAAAATAAAAAGAACCGTCGCGACTAAGTAGAGCGCCGCAAAAACATCAGTGCCGAGTTGCATCATGGTTTACTTTCCCTTTTTGAACATCGCAAGCATGCGTTTAGTCACTACAAAGCCGCCAAAAATATTGATGGACGCTAAGAGAACTGCAAAAAATCCGATCACGCCGGCCGCGCTGACTTCGCCACCCGCAGAACCCGCAACCAAGATCGCGCCAACCACCACGATCGCGCTGATCGCATTGGTCACCGCCATCAAAGGCGTATGAAGAGCCGGAGTCACGCCCCAGATGACGTGATAACCAATGACACAGGAAAGAACGAAAACATAAATTCCGATCATCGTAGGTGACATATTTTTTTACTCCCAATCTTAACGCTTGGCCAGGCGGACAGTCCCGTTATGGGTCACCAATGCCGCGGCGATGATATCATCTTGGAGATCCAGCTTGAGACTGGTCTTGCCATCTTTGGTGTCGACCATGATGCCTAAAAGATGGCCCAAATTTCCTGCATAAAAACTGCTCGAATCCGCCGCAACCATTCCCGGATAATTAGTCCAACCGACAATCGTGACGCCGTGTTTAACTACCACCCGATCGGCTTCCGTCAGTGGGCAATTACCCCCACTCGGTGCCGCCATATCGATGATGACGGAGCCCATGCGCATGCCCTTGACCGCTTCTTCCGAAACCAAAGTCGGAGCGCGGCGTCCAGGAACATTGGCCGTCGTTATAATGATGTCGGCCTTTTTGAGCTTTTCGAGTAAAAGTTGTTGCTGCTTACGTTTGCCTTCCTCTGAAAGCTCTTTGGCATATCCGCCCGTTCCCGAGCCTTCTTCGCCCACATCGAGTTCGATAAATTTAGCGCCTAAGGACAAAATCTGTTCTTTGACTTCAGCACGCACATCGTAGGCCTCGACCAAAGCCCCTAAACGCCGAGCTGTTGCGATGGCCTGTAAACCCGCCACGCCAGCCCCCAGAACAATCACCCGAGCCTGTTTTGCGGAGCCCGCGGAGGTCATCATGAGAGGCATGAACCGTCCATACCGCGCCGCAGCTTCAATCACCGCCCGATAACCCGCAATATTGCCCTGTGAAGAAAGGGCATCCATCGATTGGGCACGTGAAGTTCGGGGAATCAGCTCCATTCCCAGGCAATCGACCCCGGCCGCAGCGAGGTTTTCGATCGTACCCTCTTGAGAAAAAGGCTCGATAAACGAGACCAAGAGCCCGCCTTTTTTCATCATTTTGATTTCATCACCCGTAGGCTTATGAAATTTAGCAACGATGTCCGCACCAAAAATAACGTCCGCATCAGCCACTTGCGCGCCAACCGCAACGTAGTCCTCGTCCCTGAAACCAGCGCCAAGGCCAGCCGTTTTTTGGACGCAAACTTCTAAGCCTTTTTTGATTAATTTTTTAATTGAATCCGGAGTTGCCGCGACGCGAGTTTCCCCCGCACGCATTTCCTTAGGTATGCCGATCTTCATAGTGCTCGCTTTTATATACGGGGTCAGACGAAAATCCTAAACCTTTTTAGCTCAACCTCCTCCAAGGATTCCTTTAAAAAAATGAAAACTGTCACTCTGTCAGTCACATGAGATAACTTCGACAGGATCAAAATGACTCCAACCGAGAGTGTGCTGAAATTTATTATTTAAAATCAACAAGTTAACGTTCTGTGTTTTTAATCAGATTCATCACACTCTTTGGCATCGCACTTGCTCTAGTGCCCCGTCGATATGAACAATGTCATCAGTTTAAAAGCAGCCCGTAGTATCAAAAACGCCGAATCAGATGATCAGGCCTACCATGCCCGAGTTTTAGGCATGGACAAGCTTGAACTTCTTGAGGAAATGGTTCGCTTCCAAGAGGAACGTTCCCGAGTCGGCCAACTCACTTTATCCATGATGGTTCGCGGCCGCCACCTCTTCAAAGCCCTCGAAGAAAACGCCGAAACCCAAGAATTGAGATTGCTCACGCGATCTTATCGCCGCCATCTGGATTTCGAACTCGACGATTACCGAAAAAAGCAGCAGCAGAACTAGCTGACCGCTTTTACAGCAAATTGCTTGCGAGTTCCGACAACTTCGAGCGTTCGCCCTTGGTCATGGTAATGTGAGCGGAGATCGGCTCATCCTTAAATCGCTCGACCAAATAAACTAGGCCGTTATTAGCGGAGTCGACATAAGGGTTATCGATCTGAAAGCTATCGCCCGTCAGCACAATCTTGGTATTATCACCCGCGCGGGTCACGATCGTTTTGATTTCATGTGGAGTCAGGTTTTGCGACTCATCCACAATCAGGTATTGCTGGGGAATCGATCGACCCCGAATATAGGTCAGCGGCTCGATTTGCAATAATCCCTGATTCATGAGTTCTTGACATCCTTTTCCAGCTCCGCGCCGCCCCTTGGCCCCGGTTTGGCCAAAAAGAAAATCAATATTATCATAGATGGGCTGCATCCAAGGATTCAGTTTTTCTTCAATATCCCCTGGCAAAAATCCAATATCTTTTCCGAGCGGGAAAACAGGTCGAGAAACCAAAAGACGATGATAAACACCTTCATCAACTGTCTTAGCCAACCCGGCCGCTATGGCCAACAAGGTTTTCCCGGTACCGGCCTTGCCAACCAAGCTCACCACTTTAATATCGTCATTAAGAAGGGCATCGATCGCAAACGCTTGTTCCGAATTTTTCGGAAAAATCCCCCATAAACCCTCGACCGGCTTGAAAATCGGCACGAGGCAATCGAGTTCTTTGGAATACCTTCCCATCGCCGTATGGTTGGGATTAGCGGAGTCCTTGATGATGACATATTGATTGGGCCGTAGCGGGGCGTCCTTATAGGCCAAACGTTTATTGGCATAAAATTCATCCACCAAATGGGCGTCCACACTTAGGGTCGTCGTCCCGGCGTAAAGCTCGTCTGGCTCAACGCTGTCGCGCTCATAATCCTCGGCCGTAATACCCAAGGCATCGGCCTTGATTCGCAGATTGGTATCTTTGGTCACAAAGACCACTGGCCGCTTCGGATGCTCCTTTTTGATCGAAATCGCCAACGCGAGGATTCGATTATCGGCCTTATCCATTTGTAGCTCAACCGGCAGAGGGTGATCCCCGCCCAATTCCACCGTCAGGAGGCCCCCACTGGGCAGCTTCACTCCTTTGGAAAGCTCCCCATCTTTTCTCATCTCGTCGATCAAACGAGAAAACTGGCGCGCATTACGGCCATTTTCACTCATGTCTCGTTTGAAGCGATCGATTTCCTCGATCACCACGATCGGAATGATCAGGTCGTTGTTGCCGAACTTATAAAGCGCCTGCGGATCAAACAAGAGGACGTTCGTATCGAGAATAAACGCTTTACGCATGTGACACTCTCCCTATTCAGAACTTTAGAACGAAATAGAGTCGAGTGGCAAGGCCGCATTTAAAAACCGACTTTCAAAGCGATGCGAAGCGCGTAACGTCGCTCGGGATTTTGCGTGGCAAAGGTCCCCTGCTCTTCGGAGTACGAAGCGACCGTGACCTTAAAGAGCCAAAGGTCGACGGCCGCACCGTAAGAAAGAGCCATCTGATAAAGCCCCGCATAAACACTGATCAGCGGTACTGAAAACTCAAGTCCGAGATGACTCCGCTTTCTGAACTCAACGGTATCGGTCAGCCCCTTGAGATCATAGGCGAGATTCAACCGCGCCTTCGAGAGATGATAAGTGGCCGCCATCCCCCAGGTCAGGTCACTTTTTTGCGAATCCGCTTGGGGCGAATCAAACGTCGTGTTTCCGATGTCGGTCATGGCTAAGCCTGAACTCAAGGTCAGTTTTTTAGTGGCTTTAAACAAGTACTGCAACCCAACATCAGCGCCATAACCCCGCCCATAACTGCCCGTCAAATCATTGATATAGCCTTGGGCATTTTGACTGAGTCGCAAAACATCCAAAAAACTCAAGTCGTGGTAACCACCACGACGCCACATCATCTTAGCCGCGGCCCCCACACGAAAATCACTCCGCGTCGCCCCTCTCCTTAAAACCGACGTGCCAAACGCGACTTGAATTCCGTTGGTGGACTGATATCCCAGATTGATTTGAGGATTCGCTTCGTTTTGTTCCTGAAGCGAAAACTGATGATCCGACAAAAAGGCAAGACCAAAATGAGGCATCAACAGACTCGGTGCAATTTGGCCGTGCGCAAAAATGTTTTTACCCATAAAAGCGTTCAGGGTTGAAATACCCAAACTGCTAAAGGCTCCCGCCCCCGTCATGCCCGTGGTGACCACATCCGTGGACATCTCCAGATCGACCGAAGCGTAATTGAACGTAATTTTTTTGACCGATGCCAGCCCGGCCGGGTTCAAAAAAATGGCGTTCTCATCATCCGCCAACGCCACGTAAGCGCCCCCCATCGCCGCGCTCCGAAGGCTGCGGTAGAGCGGATGAAACTCGGCTGCCTCACTCCTACCCACCAGTGCACCGAAAACCAAAACAAAGTGGATCATCGACATTCCCAGTCGAAGCGACGGGACCATTGTCAAGATTGCCCGTAGACGAGGCCGCAGGGAGGCGAGTCGACCAAAGCGCACTTCTCGTGCGCTGCGGGAGCGAGCCGACCGAGAACGAAGGTTGCGGGCAATATCGACGATGGTCCGCCTCATGGGCCCGTTTCCCATCCCACGGCCGGCGTATTATTGATGAAGTTAATAATTCCAGCGGCGGCACAAGAATTGGGGTCGGTCGTGAGTCCCGTGCACGAACTCCGGTTACGCAAAGTCGTCGGGCATTCCAAGCAAGCCCCCACGCTACAAAGCGAAGTACATCCATCGTTACAGGCGGCAAATATCCCAGTTTTAAAGGTCGTTTGAAGCGTAGTAAAGGTATCCGAAAGCTTCGTGCCCGCAGTAGCGGTGGCCAACCCGCCCAACGAATCCACCAAATTAACCATCGCCGAGGCATAAGCACAACCATCCGACTGCTGCTGACTACCATCGACGGCGTTAAAATCAGCCGGCGCTGCCATATGGGCCACCGTATCGCTGATCCAGGCTAAATCGCCGCCTTTTTTGCCATTCGGATAAGGATTTCCATACCGATTTTCAAGCCCGCCGATAGACGCTAACACCACGAAAAACAAATACGAGTTCGCGTCATCCACCCGATCGCGCGGACTCAAGGTGCCCGGATTATCGGTGGTCGCATTGAAAATATTGACGGGCAAAATGACCGCGCTCGGCGAAATAATCGACTGTACGGCGTCCTGCGCAAGCTGGGCCCCTTCAACGACGCGGTCCTTGGTCGTGGAGGGAAACTCGGTCGCCAAAAACTCCCAAAAACCGGAGCCGACGAACTTGCTCAGGTTGCTGGACAAATCTCCCACGACGTTAAAAAGATTAATATGGGCGTTGCAACCGTAGGCGGCGGCCATCAACATCCGAATACGATTATCGGTATATTTTGAGGCATAAACGGGCTTAAGAAGCGCAACCGCCTGATCGCAATCCATCCGGCTCAGCGCGATGCTCGCCTGATCGACGATAGCCTGCTTACCCAGCCCGGTAGACGGGTCCATCGCAGGACCACAGGCCGCAATACCCGCCGCCCCGACCCAAAACCCCGCGAATTGAATCATCCATCTTGATCTTTTAAAAGCGTCGAACATCCTGTTCTTTAGCCCTCAAGAAATTTTACGATCCGCTCACAACCTTCTTGAATCGTTCGCTCGTCGGTGGCAAAACTCAGTCGAATAAAATCAGGTTCTCCAAAAGGGGTCCCTGGCACCGCGGCCACTTTAGCCCCCTCTAATAATCGCTCACAAAACCCCATCGAATCTTCAACTCCTTGAGACCCCGTCTTGAAGTATTGCTTCACCCCGACGAACACGTAAAACGCGCCCTGCGGGATGGATAACTCTAGTTTGGCCGCTTTTTGCAAAATTTCCAAGACCAGATCGCGACGTTTACGAAAGCTTTCCACCTGCCATCTAAACTCGGATTCGGGCAAATTCAACGCGGCAACGCTTGCCCACTGAGCTAACGCATTGATTCCGGAAGTACTTTGCCCCTGCAAGGTATTCATTCCCTGGGTCACCAGGCTTGGAGCCACGCTCCAACCCACGCGCCAGCCGGTCATCGCCGCGCTTTTCGACATTCCATTGACGGTAATCACGCGATCTCGCAGCGCCGGACAAGCCTCCAAAAAAGAAGTGAACGGCAAATCGCCTCGATCGTTAAAGCTGATTCGATCATAGATTTCGTCGCTGATCACCCATACGCCTTCGGCCCCCGGCATGGTCAACAACACCTCGCCTAAAGCCGCGAGTTCAGCGCGAGAATACATCGCTCCGGTCGGATTCGAGGGCGAGTTGATCATTAAGATTTTGGTTTTATCCGAAAGCGCCGCGCGAAGCTGCGTGGGATTGATTTTAAACCCTTGGGCAAAAGAGGCCTGAATCAAGCGCGGCACGCCATTCGCCAACTTGGTCATCTCCGGATAACTCAGCCAAAATGGGGCGGGAATCAAGACCTCATCCCCTGGATCCAGCAACGCCAGGAACGCATTAAACAGCGCTTGTTTTCCGCCATTGGTGACGATCACGTCACTCGCTTTCCAGGGTTGTGTGGCCGCAACCGATGGTTGTTGTGCATTGGTTTTTAGGGCAATCGCCTCGCGCAGTTCTGGAATCCCCGCTGAAGGCGTATACTTGGACTTGTTGGCATCAACGGCGGCCTTGACCGCGTCCTTGGCAGCCTGAGGCACTGAAAAATCAGGCTCCCCGGCCGAAAAATTAATGACGTCAACCCCTTGGGCCTTCATTTGATTGACCAAGGCATTGAGTTTGAGCGTGGCACTTTCCGAAACACCATCGAGCCTTCGAGCTAATTTGAACGAACGGGACATGGTCATCAGCCTTTCTTAAGAGGAATCTTCTGTTTCAAATGCTCTTGAACCGCGAGCGGGACATAAGGCGAAACATCCCCGCCATAATGAAACAGTTCTTTAATCATGGTCGAACTCACAAAATAAAGGTGCTGAGCCGTCATCATAAACATCGTTTCAACCGCAGAGTTGATTTGCTTGTTCATGCTGGCCATCATGAATTCATATTCAAAATCGCTCGCAGCGCGCAGGCCACGAATCACGGCATGAAATCCATTGTTTCCCGCATAATCCATGATCAGGCCTGGCCAGCGATCGACCAGAACATTTTTTCGATCTTTCACCACCTCCCGAATGAGCTCCACCCGTTCTTGGGGCGAGAAGAGCGGGCTTTTCGCGCCCGTCCCGGCGACCACGATCGTGACCTCGGAAAAAATATTCAAGGCGCGATCCAAAATATCCAAATGTCCATTGGTAATAGGATCGAAAGACCCCGGATAAATAGCCCGTCGGTTTTTTGAGGGATTCGTCATCAATGGCTGTCCTCTGGAGAAGTCCTCTGATAGGTCGTCAAAATGCTGTCGCTATATTTTTTTTCACGAACCTTGGTCAAAAAATCGGTTTTCTCGGGAAGCTCTTGAACCTGGGATTTTTGGGCGCCCCATTCCAGGCAAAAATACCCTTCAGGGACCAAAAGCTGCTCCCAACTCAACTGCTCGAGCAACTTCATCTCCCAACCTGCCGCATAGGGAGGATCCGCCAAAATCAAATCAAAGGGCTTGCGACCAGCCATATGCTTGTTGGTC
Source organism: Bdellovibrionota bacterium FG-1 (assembly GCA_051382295.1). Lineage (GTDB taxonomy): Bacteria > Bdellovibrionota > UBA1018 > UBA1018 > UBA1018 > JBBCAW01. Next base: position 13,988 of record JBBCAW010000022.1, read on the forward strand.
CGTTCGACGGAGTCGTCAATCACCTGAACCCGATCCAGCACGCCGAGCGAGACGGCATTTTTTTGGATGAGTTGAATCGCCGGCTTTGCATTTTCGATAAACACCGCAAAAGACGCCCCTCGCGAAAGAGCCTCAAAACCGAGCGCCCCCGACCCGCCAAAGAGATCCAAGACCCGCGCCTCAGGAATCACGAATTGAAGCGAATTAAAAAGGGCCTGTCTCAGCCTCGCTTGGGTCGGACGAAGAAATGCGTGGCCCGCCCTCTCCGGAGGCGTTTGTATAGAGCGGCCGCGGAACTCACCACCGGTCAGGCGAATCATGACCGAAAGAGTATAATTTTATGCGGTTTTTCTCAAGGAATTGCGGCGAACGGGTATCTTAAATTCAGTCCCGTCTGAAAGCTCAACCCTGAGAGCGCCATCATTGAAGCTCACCGTCACTTCTTGACCCTCAAATTCATAACTGAGCTTGAGAGTCATCGTTCCACTCAATTTGACTGAAATGGACGCATCAGAACTCGTGTTTTCTTTCATAGGAGTGGTCTCCTGAATGGGTGCCGACCTTGGCAAATGATGAACCGTCGCCTGCGGTTGGGCTGCGACCGGTTCTACCGGTTCGATGACCGCCTCAATGGCCTCATCAAAGACCTCGGGAGAAAACGAGCTCACCGGCTGGGCCTGAATGGCTTCAACCTGATCTTGCACAGCCTGGGCTTCAACCTCTGGCTGAGCTTCATCTGGCTGAGCTTCGATGGCTTGATCAATCAGGTTGGGTCCTGCGGACGGCTCTTCGTCCTTTAAACTACCCAAGGTTTCTTCAATCGAGGTCTCAGTTCGACCCTCTTGAATTTCAGCCATGGCTTCATCGGCAACTACCTCGGCAACTGCCTCCGTAGGAGCATGGGCTGCCATAATCGCGTCGATATCGTCAATGGCCGCTGGGGCCGTCGCCGGTACTGGCGGAGAGACTACTGCCGCTGGAGGCGCACTTGGGGCTCCAGGAGGGTTCATGCTTTTTTGCAGTTCCTCGATTTCATTCATGATTTTATCGATCTCATCTAAAACTGGGGTGGCGGTCGTCATTCGTGGCTCCCTCATTTTCACATCGCAACTTCGCAACGCGCAATAAACTCGTCTAAGTAAAAAATCGGCAAAACGGTGGATTAAGTTAAGGAGTTTTTTGACCACCCCAGCTAAATAAAAAATTCAATCTTTTTTCCTCGCCAAAAAATTTCCTTCACTGGTATCAATGGTCCCTTGCCAAAAATGGATCAAAACACACTGAGATCGCTATTGCTCACTGCGGAGCTGCCGGACAAGTGCGTCCAGCGCTCCAATCGTGACGCACTACCCCACGCACCCCCTCCGCCAGATTTGGGCGAACTTCTGGGTTTCGAACCTCAGTCTCAGAGTGTGGGATTGTCAACGAACTTAAGCCTTCCCCCCTTACCCCCGCCTCATCCCAATACGGGGCTCGGCGGGGTTCCGGCCCATTTGGCCTCATTGATTCCAGCCTTGATGCGCATCAAAGGGCTCATTCTTCAAGAACTCGCAGCCAATCCCCTGAAACTTCGAACGCTCAATGTCAGCCGACGCGAGGCGCTCTCTCAGCATCTTGAAAAAATGGCGGGCCAAAGCGCGGCTCCAGCCACAAACTCATCCCACAAATCAAATCCGGATGGTTCACATCATTTGCGATGTTGGATCGAAGGCCCCCGTGGCCCTGCCCAAAATACGGCCCTTCAGGCGTATTTTGAAGAAATTGCCCTTTTGGTCCTCGGCCAGGCCATTTTACTCAAAGCCTGGTCTGATCGAGGACTTCGAACCTGGAGCAAGTTAGATCTGGGCCAACTCAATTGGGCGTTATCCAGCGCCTTGCGTCCCCAAGTCCCTCTGGATCGCGAAGGTTGGGCGATCACTCGGCAAAATATTTATTCTTGGTATAATCCAGGCCCGTCCCTTCAACAGGAACTCTGGACTGCACTCGAAGAATACCGAATCAAGGATGAAGGTCCCGGTATTCTGAGCTTTTTGATGGGCCCTTCTCGACAGGTGCGGCTTCCTGACGGATGCGCGACCACGGCGGGTTATGATGCACGTTTTTTCAAAGCAGTTTGGGATCACTCACCTCTCTTTGGCTTTCATCCTCAAGCCTCCACGGGACCGCTGAAGCGCACGAAAGTCGTTTTTTCGCCCACGCTTCGCGAAGGCTCGATGGTCCGGGTGGGGCCCGTAGCCTTGAGCTGGATTGGCCTAGAAGCATCGGCATTTTCTTTGATCAACGCCGAGCTGGTTCAACTCTGGTGGGGACCCGCGCCCCCTCCCCTTTGGGTGGTTGGCAATGGACTCGAAGTCCATGCGCGCGACCAGCTGTCGCTGGCGCTCGGTGCTCCCAAGCCGTCTCTGATGTCACGGATTACCGAAATGGAAGCCTGCGACGCGGCTTTTGTCTTAGAGGAGCGCGCGGTTCGCCCTCAAGGTCGAACCCTTGAAGCCCAGCGACTGAAAGAACAATTGGATGCGCTACCGTATTTCAAAAAGCTTCGCTCTCCGACGACCTGCTTGGGCGCCCTCCAAGCCTGCGTCGCCCTTTCGAAGCTTCGACCCGGTGGTCTACTTTGGTGGGCCCGCGAAGAGCCTCTGACCACGACGGAAGGGACCGACGTCCTGCATTTTTTGATGGAACGAGGCAAAATCGTTTGTGAATGGAATTTTTCAGACCTCGAACACACCCTGCCGGTTCAAATTCCACTTTTCCCAAAACATCTCTACTTGATCGCGCGTGAATCGCGAGTAGAAGAACGCCTCAACCACCGCCCGGTACGAGTTTCGCTTCAAGGGCAGATTCGAAGCCACGTCGAAATTCCGCTGGTACTCGAAGATGCATTGGGATCGCTCCATCGCCCCGTCACGCCTCATGGTCACTGGAAAGTTCATGTCCAGCCCAGCCCGACGACTCAGCGAGACTGGATGGACCACTGGCCTGACCCGACTTCGCAAACTCAAATTCGCCTGCTCGAAAATCTGCGGAGCCAATCCCTCCCGCTCGCGAGCGTCACCAATATCAAAGTCACGCCAGACGGTGACCCTGCCCACGAAGGCGCGTGGTCGGTTCACGCCTCGATGAAAGGCCTTTGGATTCGCGCCGAAAACGGAGGCGAAGGGCGCCATTTGGTGGCCGAACCCCTGCCGAAGGCTAACGCAGAAGCTAAAGGCTCGGGCTTTATGATTCTCGTACCTGATGAAAACTGGATCGCCCCGCTGCTCTGTTACTTTCGATCGCCCGAAATTCGCGCATGGCTGGAGCACAACTCGGAGCGCCGAGCAGATCGTTGGGCCCTCAAAGAACAAACCGTTCGCTTTATTCCGGTGCCAAAACTCCTGCTTCGTGCCCTCGGCGTTTCGGCAGCCATCGACGGAACCCCGACGATCGAGCGTGAGGCGGCCTCGTTTGCGCTGCCGCTTCCCGGCGAATGGGAAAAACTGGCGGCGGAAATTCCACGTCACCCTCGCGTAGTTTTGGAAGCTCTCGAGAAACTGCAAAACCAAATCAAAGAAGGTTCAGTTCACGAAGACGCGGCCAACTCGATTCGCGCTAACCTCTTTGTGCGCGCAGCCCGGGCACAAGAATCGCTCGCCACCGGCCAAAGTCGCCTTTTATCAGTCGTCACGTCTGATGGAAGAATTCGCTGGCGTGAACTTCTAGAAGTTCTCCCCAAAGCGGAGCTCACTCCCGTTACTTTCCATTCGCAAATTCGAATTGTGGGTCAAATTCCGCCGCATATTCCGATTGGACGATTTGATCGAATCAAGATGCCCGAAGCGGGGATTCTCCTTTCGACTGAGCTGGGGATGAATACGCAACTCTTTTCGGAGAGCGCGCTCCTGCTCGACATGCTTTGGGAACAACTCGATGGACTGATTCACCCAACCTGGAGTGAACTGGTCCAATACCTGAGACTCCCCCGTCGTCTCGAGATCGCCGAAACGACGGCCTCGGATGTACTTCGTTCGCATGGCGAGCAAACCCGGCATCTTCGTGAGCTCGGCGAAATCATCAAAGCATGTCGCTTATTTTAGCGCGCAGCTCCTCTTGTAAATCCGGTTGTAATTCTGGTTTTGCTTTGAAGACATACTTGGCCATGAGTCTACGCGTGGCGGGATTAGCCTGATTTTGGATCGCTGCCACGATGCCCAATACGGCACCCGGATCGTCTCGCTTGCGGGTCAAATAGATTTCGACGGCGCCCATGGGAAATTGATACTTTTCAAAAACACTGGCGGACTCCGACCGATCCATGGAATGCAAAGTCCCATCGAGAAGTTGCAGGGCTATATTGGCGACTTGATCGTCCTGCCCCAAAAGTCCGGCGGCCAGTTCCAGAAGCTGAAGTTTTTCTTCCGCCTGGCCATCCTTGGGCATTTGTTCCAGCAGATGAGTAATCTCCCGCACGACGTCTTCGGGAGTCAAAAAAAGACGCCCTAAATAAGCCGCGCGAATGGGAAGCGCGAGGCTCGGGTCCTTGCCTTTGACATCCGCCAAATAGTTTTTCAGCGTCGTAGGGAGGGATTCGGGTAATTCAGAAATAATCGGCGTGATCACGAGCGGGGCGGGAACTTTCGTAGCGTGAAGGACGACGGGGCCAATCGATGCAGGAGCACGAGCGATGGGTTCTCGATCTGCCACAGGATTGTGAATCATCCAATAAAACAGGGCTCCCATGAACAAGACCAAAGCGACGCGCATTCTGGGGGACTCATCGGAAGAATGAAGTGGGGACTTGAGCTGTCAAAATACGAACAGTCCTCTTAATAATTCTGCGTCCAAAGACGATGAGAGAAGGGTGAAACCTGGTTGTTTTCTATTCATGACCCTTTGCCTCTTTCGGAGCATGACCGCATGCGATGCCGCATGGGCTGGTGAGGGCACACCCCGCTGTCTTGCGGAACTTCTCGACATGCTCGAGAGGGTCGACAGAGACTTTAGTGTAAGAAAAACTGAAGTCGCGCGAACGGCTACCGACAGTCTCCTTTTGCCTGGAGCTGCTGAAAATTTAGCCCCCGGGCGAGTCCAGTGGGGCTTCAAGTTTCGGTATGGTTTCTCCCCAAGTTGTTCAAACTCTTGCGCGCCGAAGTGGCAAATTCAAAAAATCGAGATAACAGAGCATCAAATCTCCATTCAAGTCACGGATGCGACAGGTGCAGCAAAGACCTTAGCGATAGTAGCAAATCCAATCACTCTGAGTCGGTTAAAAAGGTTCACCACCCCTGGTCCCTCTCTTTCCTTTCTTTCCCTGCGTGGGGCACAAAAGAGACAGGCGGCGGATGCCGTGGCGCTTGAATTGCATCGACTCGAATCAAAGGGTTTTAGTTCTGCCCTCATCGACTACTTCATCGAGCATCCGGACGAAACCAAGAACAATTCTGACCAAACGCTGCAAATGCTCAGGGATCTCATTACGCTCAAACAAACGGGAGATTATCTGGATGGCGCCGCCGCAACCGTGCCTCTTCAGGCCTTTATGGATAGCCCCATTAGCTACCGCTGGCCCGGCTATAAAGATTCAGTTCGGGGTGAAATTCGTCCCATTCATCAACAGGATTATTTTGGCCTCTCAACGCTGGTTGTGAATCAAGGTTATCTCCGTGCGGAGGACCTGATATCTCGAGACGGCGCATTTGAGCTGTTTCTGCGCAGGGTTGATTCTGAAATGCACGGTGGAAAACCAGAAAGCGAGAAAAGCTATGGACTTTCGGCCTCGTTCATCAATGGGCCTTCATCTAGCAATCTTCACTACGTCAGCGGCAAATTGTTGCGAGACCGTCTCAAAAAGATGGGGGATACCGGCGGATTGAAACAGACCGGGGATGCCAATGTCGACCAGGCACTCCGCGCTTTTGGTTTCGTTCCGCCTCAATACGCAAACCTCCCTAGTCAGGTGCGACGGTATATTAGAGATGCTTATCGAGAACGCCTGAATATTTCCGAAGGAGACCTCGATCAATTGGTAAAAATCAGTGAATCGCTAGAAGAACGAACGAACTATATCATTGGGACCAAGCAACCCTTTGCTGACCTTGAAATCGGCAGCGAAAACGATACGATCCGTTTAAAACCGCTCAAGAAGTTCGATATTCTTGGCGCGATCAGTATTGTCGAGTCCTCCTCTGCCCAGGAAAAGCTTCCTCTTGAACTATTTACAGACGTGGTGATCGAACGTCCAAAAAATGGCATGGTCATCGAAATTGGGCGGTTTTCGGTTGATCCCGAATACCGAAACTTTTTATCGCGTCATCTCATGTCCGCAGCCTTTCTCACGGCAGCCCGTCGAAACGTTGCTAAGATCGTCGTGGAAGTAGAAAAATCCTACGGCGAAGAGCTTCGGGCAAAATTCGGTTTTCAGCTCGTTCGAGAGAGGCGGAACTTTGAAGGAAAAACGGAATATATTATGGAAGTGTCCCCCGAAGTTCTTTTTCGTCAGGCTTTTTTAGCGGCGCCATGATGGAGTTTAGGTAGCGCCTTGCGATCAATCGTATGTCCCGTGAGAAGCTGGATGAGGAGGAGCCATTTCGTTTCCAACTCCTGCACCTGGTTTGGTTTTGCCTTGCAAGCGAGGATATTAATGATCGATCCGATGATATTTTCGTGGAGAATTTCGGCGATCAACTTGCTGTCGTGCTCGATTTTGAAAAGGCCCTCTCGCTGTCCCTGTAGAACGTAGCCGTAGTATTTTTGCCGCACTTGTTCCAGGAGGTGTTCATAAATCTTTTGAAAACGTGGATCATGGGTGGAGGTGTAGTAAAGGAAAATAATCAGGGCGGCTTCACTCTTGAATTGGGTAGCCCAGTGGTAATTGGCATAAAAATTTTTAACCAACACGTTCAGGGCGCTATCGGTCACGGTCAGGTCCGCCCGTACGATTTGCATCATATGATCCAAGATGTGCTCGACGCATGCATGAAGGAGTGCATACTTATCTTCAAAATGATGAAAAATCGCCGTTTGGCCAATGCGGCAAGAGGTGGCGATCTTTTGAAACGAGGTCTGGGCGAAGCCAAATCGATAAAATAGCCCGATACTGGCTACCACGATTTTTTCGCGAGTTCGGTCCCCTTTGGATGCCTTACGAATCATTCAATATTTTCCATTAACTTAGTATTACTCATTTTGATTTGACAGTAACTAAGTTTTATTTTACACTGCGCGTCATTCAGATCGTTCAAGGGCAATACCGCCCACGGCCCTGAGTGTTTGGAGTTCAAATGTTTAAGAAAATCGCCTCGATGATGGTTCTCGCCTCTTTCATCAACCTGTCTGCTGCACTTGCGCAGGAATGCTCTTTCGATACTGCCCAAGCGGTGGCTATTCAGAAAATTCAAAATCCGGTAGGGCCGCAAATGGACCCGGACCACCTGGTCAAGTCCGTCACTCAGATCGAAGGCTCCATCAGTGCGACCCCGGTAAACACCGGAGGTGGCTGGGATGATTTCAAGGGCCCTAGGATCTATAACGTCCCCTTCTCGGCCATTCTGGATCCAGCAATGGTCACAAAAATCGAGTGGTCGGCAAAGTCACGGTTTCTTCAGACTGCAAAAGCGCGACAATTGAAATGAGCGCGGTGATGCGTTGGACGGAATAAAAAGGAGACTGACCATGCGATTGCACCATGTATTTCTGTTCTCTTCTCTCCTGGTCTCATCCGTGGGCTGGTCGAATGATGTTCAGCCCGCTACGACGTACGCTCAACTCGCTCAGCTTTTTCAGCTAAGTGGGGCCCCCGTCACGGAAGAAATGAGGCCTTTGCTCTCCGGGCGCTGCTACTGGAGCAATGACCCGGCCCACGCAGTTGCTGGTCTGATCGCTTATCGCAGGTGGCCGGAGGGAGTGGGCGTCAAGATGATCCCACTCCTGAGCGACTTCGATGAACCCGGCTTTTTTGACCGACTGAACTCGGGCCAAAGGGAAGTTCTCGAAAAAATACTGAAAGACCACGAAGTAGACATGACTCCCGTCAGAAAATTGGAGACCTCGTGGAACTTCAAGAATGCAAAAAACCTCGTCTCGTACGAAATCAGACGCAGTCCAGAAGGGCTTTTGCTGATCAAGGCAAAAACACTCCTGTGTTACTACTTTCGGGAACCAGGCACGCACTGAGAGCATTGACCGGCAATTCGAGCCTCCGGCGTTCAAACGCTGGGGGCTTTTTGCTGGTGCTTGCCAGACTGGGCCCTGTTTCGGAACCAAATACTGGAGAATTTCAAATAGCCTTTTTGAGTCTCGACTCGATCAACTTATTCAGACTCACTCCCTCAATGTTCGCTCTTGATGCCAGATCCCGATGCAACGTGGGTTCGATTCGAAGAGGAATCTTGCCAGAGAACTTGCTTTCAGCAAGAGGCTTGGGGACTGGAAGGCCGCGGCGCTTCAGGCTTTCGATGAATCCCTCAATAATTTCGTGAGCCATTTGCAATGCGTGCTCAGGTGTTTCTCCATGCGTGACACAGCCAGGAAGCTCTGGCACACGAACAAGATAGGCTTCGTCCTCCGGACTCCAATTAATCTCTATCTTGTATTTAAAATTAATCCTCATTTTTTTCATCTAATTCCTCTTTCAGTAAAAGTACCGAGCATGCTTGTTTCACCTGATAAGGTTTCAAATCTTTGGAATGAGTAGCAAAAACGAAGGTGAGCAGTCCTTTCTCCCAAAACTCGTGACTGCCTTTTACACGGTCTAGCACCCACCCCTCGTGTTTGAGCAAAGTGCGAAGCTCTCGCCCATCGATACTTCCTGCCTCTAGTTTAGCTTTGAGTTTGGTAGCTTTGGTCACATTTTTTAACCCAAGATAGATGATATCAACTATGATATCAACTTGCAAGAACGTTTTTTTCGGCGCAACGACAAAGAGGTGAGGGTTTTATAACGCAAGAAAGTAAACGATGCGGAACAACACCGACGTCGGTGTTCATTCCCTGAGCCGCAACGAGTATGGCCCGTAATGGCATCAGCAACAGCGGTTTTACAGGGGCTCTCGGTAAAAGAGTCAACGCCTTGACACGTTCCTGTTGCAAACCCTCAAGTACGACAACTCCATAGACGATAAGTCCAGAGGACCATGAGGATCGCACACCCCGGGCTAGCCCTTCTGAGGATATTTGCCATCACCAGTCTTTTGACTGGGGCGTTTGGGGGGCTAAGCTTTGCCGATCCACCGCCGCTGACCTATATTCCGTATCGTGAAGCCGCCAACGGCCTCTCCCAGAAAGAAGCCGAAGGCCTCAAAAGCGTCTACGATTCCTATCGCGTGATCGACCTCGATCACAGCAACTTCACCCAGGTCGAATCGTGGTTTGACAAGCTCAACGAGCGCCTCACTGCGGCAGTAGAGAAGCAAGGCACCGCGTTTCCGCGTTACAAGATTTCACTCATGGCATCCGCTGAACCCACGGGCTTTATCTACAAAAGTCAGGTACCGGGACAGAAGGTTTTTCGGGGTCACGTATTTGTAAGTGTCGGACTGATCGGGCAGATGCTCGACACGATGGGCGCGGACCCAAAGCATTTGAAGCCGGAGGAAGTGGATCAACTCCTCAATGGTCTTGAAGGCGTCATCTCGCATGAGTTCAGCCATCCCAAGCAGGACGAGCTTGTCAAATGGAGCTGGCGCGCCGAGCAGGGAGGTTCGCGACAAAACCATGGACAAGTCGACGAAATGTCGACCGATATCATGAGCCTTCGCGTAGCCAAAGATGCCAAGATTGATCCTAAAAACGTGCTCAACGGCCTCGAATTGGTGATGGGTCAGCGGCCCGACAACCGCACATTGGGACAAAAGGCCGCTTCGGCGGCGGTGTCAACCCACCCTCAAGCCAACCTTCGACTCAACCTGGTGCGGGCCGGTTTGACCAAGATGCGGATGGATGAGGGCAGGGCGACGGTTGAACCTATTCCGTATAATCCAAGCGCGATGACTCATGAGCTTGAACAGGTTCTGGTGCTGAAACAAACAGACGCACGTCTGGAAATGGAACCTCGGAGAAAACCGGGAAGTCTTTTTTCGAATACACTGCATGCGCTGCAGGAGGAGCTTGCAAAACCAAGGGGATATTCCGAATCGTTTGATCCTATCGCAACTCTTCGAGAATATTATCGAGTGTTACAAAAGGCCGAGCGGGAGGCCGGTCGACTTTCAGACTCCGAGATCCATGATTTTGTCCAACACATCGAATTCATGTTACGTCGGGGACGTTTCGGGCTTGTTTCTAATTACAATGCTTGGCAGACCTCATCAGGAGGTCAAAGCGGAAACGGTATACGTCCCTCTTTAGCCAATATTCGCAGTGTCCTAAGAGAAACGGGGCGAATCGAGGCGTTTAAAGATCCTCGATTTCAGGCCTGGTTTGAAAGCATAAGACGATCAGGAGAGCTGCAGAAGCTCATTCTTTTAAAAACGGATCATCAGGCCGATGAAAAGTTTTAACTTCAAGGCAATCGATACTCATACCATCAATCTACTTTCAATGACGAGCGTGTTGGTTGAGCACCTTCCGAATCGGGACAAGTTGCGGCTCTTACAATACATCATGGAACCTAAAGGTGAACTGACCCAAGAAATCCCCTCCTTATCCAAGGCGAAGGATGCCATTCAGAAGGCCTATAATGAGGCTACCGGACAAAGAATGCTTGAGTCCGACTACCGGGACATGCTGGAGAAACTTGAGGGCTTCATACGCGACTCCAGCGAAAGTGAGAGACTCATTTTGAACGAGATGATTGTCGGCACTCGAGGGCGGGGTCTTTGGTATCAGGGCGACGAAATGGTTAAGGCGTTATATGGACTGGCGGGGATTGATGCAAAAAAACTTCCGCTTTTTAAGGCCTATATCGCGGCGTTACCGGTTCACGAACGCACAATGGCCATGTCGTATCTGCTTTCGACCCAAACCGGCGAACAGGCTAATGAACCAGGTGCGCAGCTGCTGCGGATGATGGAACTTCACAAAACCCCAGGGATCAAATTCGCGCAGATGGCGTCCATTCTCGGGATCTTCGGTCCTGAAGAATCTCACACGCTCGCAAAAGCAAAGGACCGCTCCTCACCCATTTCATTGGCCGAGACCTACGAACAGCTCCGCGAAGTCTATACGCCCGAGCAATTCGCCAGGGTTAAAAGAGTCAAAAAGCTCGCAGGATCAGGGGGCATTAAGCACGTGGTTTTTGTCGAATTTAACGACGGCACCACCGAAGCGGTCTACCTCAAGCGCAAGTTCCTCGAAGAGACCATTGACGACACGCTGGGGATCGTCACCGAGTTCACAAAGCAGCTCCAAGCTTATCCTGAATACGCCACGGCCTACGAATACGATTACTACCTCGAAACCCTTCGCAAACAACTCACTGAAGAAGTGAAATTCAAGCGCGAGCTAAACCTCTCTCAAGAAATGCAGGCGCTTTACAAAAAAGTGCCAGCGGTCAACGGTTGGAAGTTTGAACCGGTACCAGCTTCGACCCTTCGTCCGCAAACGGAACAGGTTCTGCACTTCAAAGCGATCGATGGCGTTGTGCCTTTTGAGCAGCTTTCCGCCGCAGATCAACGGGCAGTCTCGGAACTACTCGTTCAGACAGAACTTGACCTCTTACTCAAAGAGGGGCGGTTCGATGCGGATAGGCATCTGGGAAATTATCTTTTTGATCCAAAAACCAAGCGTGTTTACGCGATCGATTTTTCACAGGTCTATGGACTCAAGCGCGGAAATCTGCTGGAGCCCGGGGACCGGGTCTATCTGGCTAGGATTTTGCGTGCCCTGAGTTCCGAGAACAAAGAGGCTGCCGCCCGCGAACTCAGTGAGGTATTTATTGCGGTGGCTGAAAATCGAAAACAACTCCCTGCTGAGGCTCAAGCTCAGCTGCAAGCCAAGTTACTGAAGATCCTCCAGGGGCCGAGTGAAATCCGAGGAAAGATTCTTGCTCTTTTGGGCGAGCTCACCCAACAAAAGGTACACCTGCCGCTGCGCTATAGCCTCGGCATATTCAAGGGCGTTCTGATTGTGACCAACGAAGAATACGCCAAGCTTGTGCCGGCCGGCATGATCGAAGACCGGCTCAAGGCCTTCGCCAAGAAAGCGCTCGTCCTCGATGCCCTGAGTAACCCCGGGCGTTGTTTGAGGAATGTTTTGGGGTGGCTGGAAAGATAGACATCACGTGTTAGTTAAAGATGAAAAAGGTCACCGCAATTGAGGTTGTTTCCGGCTTCTGTCTCAAACTAACTTACGCAGATGGAAGATCGATCCAAGTAGACTTTACGAGCAAAATTCAAAAAGGCACTGTCACGGCACCTCTTGCAGAGCCAGGGGTTTTCAAGCGGGTGAAAATCGCCTGCGAAGGCAGAGCACTTGAGTGGCCGGGTGAGGTAGATTTTTGTGCAGATGCCCTGTGGTTCGAGGGATCTGGGGAAGTGAATACAAAATGACCGTGAATGTGCTTCGTGTCGCAACCTGCTCGCGCACCGCAACACCGACGTCGGCGCTCATTCTTCGAGCCAGCGGGATTTACTGCCGCGAAACGGCAGCTCAGGCCTTTAGCCTCCTACCCAACTCCGTTTACTGCCTCAGGTCGGCAGTAGAAGTCTTTGTCCCCCCACTGAAACCAATCTACTGCCGCTAGACGGCAGAAAATCCTGTTCACTACCCCCTCAAACCGATTTACTGCCTCGCTCCGGCAGTTGAGGCAACTCATCGCCGGGAACCCCAGGAGTCTTCGCACCGGGAACCTTTTTTTCGTCTACCCTTTTGACACCCGCCCACTCTTCGATACAAATTCCAAACCCCCGCTACTCGGGCTCGATCAATTTACTTCATCCATTTCATACACTTAGTTTGGGTATGTCACGCTGGCACCACCCCTGCAATGTTCGGCATTAAGAACAAGTTACTTTTAAGTGGAGTACCCTTATGAGTCGTATTAGAAAAATGAACTTTGTCGGATTTACCGCGACCGGCGTGGCGATTTTGGCCTCGACCCTTTTTCTGGTCGGATGCGGCCAACCTCCCCAGGCCTCCGTCACTGTCGCTGCTCCGGCGCCAAAAGCCGTGGTCAGTACCGATACCACCACCCCTGCTCCGGCACCGGCCCCCGTGGTACCCATTGCCCCCCCAAAAAATCCGGGCGACATCAACGACCTTTCGTTTTTTCCCCAGGAGGAGCTTGCCGCGATCATGGGAAATTACGGCGGCACCCTAAAATTTACCGATGCCAATGGGCAAGATTTCGAACAACCCTACACCGTTTCGATCTCCCAAGTGACCTTGGCCGATCAGCCTGGAAAGAAATTTGCCCAAATTTCATTTTCCTCCGGAAATTTACGCTTCCAATCCGTTTCAATGGTTCGATACTTTCCGGGGTATTTTAATGGCATAGGGTCAACCTATAGCGTTGAGTCCTTTTCGCAAAAATCGCAAGGACTGGACTCCAACGGCGCCGTGAATCTCATTTTCCAGGTCTCCTTAGGATATAATAAAGTGTTTGATCCGAATGGGTCCACGATAGACATTGTGGATGCATGGTCTCTCCAATCCGTCGTGGACTTCTACGACGATTTGGAGAAACGCTAAACCTCCCCCCCTCAAACTCCCTCCGGGGCCCGCCCAGCGCTCGAAAGGTGTTGGAACTCGGATCAGCGGGCCCCGCCCCCCCCTTTCACCCTTTCCAGACCCCCTCATTCCGGGGTAAACTGCTCCTATGCGCGAGCACCCGTGGAATCAGCGTCGAGTCACCCACCGACATTTGCACGATGAGCAAAATCTCCGCGATCTTCATGCCCTGACGGAGTCCTGGATCAATGCGATACCCCAGGGCGCTGCCTCGAACTCCCCTCACCCTTTCGATCAAAATCCTTCTCTCGAAGATGATACCACGCCCGAGGATGTGCTCGTTCGGTTGGAATTAGCCGTTCACTCCGCCCAGGCGGAGATCCTTCGTGTCCGCCTACCGGACCGAGAACTTTTGAAAGACCTGTCCTGGAATGCCGGCAAATTTTGCGCCTCCCACCGCTGGGCGGATACCCTCACCCGACGAAATTCCTCATTAGCACCGGCCGACAAACGAGCGCTTCTACTCGCATTATGCCATAGTCCGCTCAGCTATCGCCTCGGGGCCGATGCCTTTTTAGTTCGCCGCGCTTTAACTTCAGAAGTTTGCATCGAACTCCTTCAATGCCCCCATAGGTGGTCTGAAACAGTTCAAATGGATCAAGCTACCCGCGATGAACTTTGCCAACAACAATTTCATTGGCTGTGCGGTTACTTCACCCCTCTCGCTCCGTCGGTAACGCCCCAAATCTCTCGATCAGGGAGCAGGTGTATCCTCCAGTGGTAACCTCGGCCCATGCCCGGTTGGTTCAACTTCAACATCGCATTTATCGGGCACTTCAGCGCGAAGCGATGTTGGTTTTTGGACGAACCCCCTCGGCCATTCGCCGGTATGAGGTCGAATGCCATCCCGATTTCAGCGGCCGATCCCCCCGCGTTTCAACCAAAGCCGAGCTCGTCTCCGTCATTCGAAATGCGGACGTCAGCTTTATCGCGGACTACCATCCCTACGCCCAGGCTCAAAGAACCGCTCTGAGGCTTTTGCGGGAGGCGGTTTTACCCGGCGAAAAATGGCTCCTCGGTCTTGAACTGATCCCCAGTCAATATCAACCTATTTTGGATAACTATCAGGCCGGAAAAATCAGCGTCGAAAAATTTCACGCCTTGATCCGCTATCACGAAGACTGGGGGTTTCCATGGCAACACTACGAACCCTTGTTCTCCTGGGCTCGAAAGAATGGCGTTCGCCTCATTGCGCTCAACCGCCCCAAAGAGCTGATTTATCGCAGCTACGGTCAACCCTCTGAGCGGAGCATCAAAGACTTGCACGCCCGTGATCAGTGGGCGGCCGGCATTATTGCGGATTGCTTTCATGAAAACCAGGAAAACCCTAAAAGTCATACCCCCATGCGCATGCTAGTGCTTTATGGCGGTTATCATGTGGGCCGAGTCCATCTTCCTGAAAAATTAACCAAAATTTCTCGGGCTTTTCTCGGTAAAGCCCTTCGCTCGGTATCGGTTTACCAAAACGTCGATGCCATTTACTGGCGACTCGCCCTTCAAGAGCGTGAACTTCATGCCCAAGTCCTTAAATTCACCAAAGATGTTTTTTGCGTGTTTTCAGGTACCCCTTGGGCCCAGTTGCAATCCTTAATGGGCATGACCGAAGGCGAATCACTGACCACGCCCGATGAAGATGACGATGATGACTCGGATCGTGAATGGGACAGTTCTAGCCGTCTCAAGGAAGAATACCTTTCGCTGATGAATCGATTTTCAAATGTGCTGGCCGAATTTTTTGGCCTCGAAAGCCCCTCTTTTGAGACTCTCTCCCTTCATACGATCGAGGAGGCCGATTTTGTGGATTCGCTTGCGGATGTCTTCATGCCAGGCGAACTTCGACTCATTCGGGCGCTCGTCAGTGAAAATCATCGCCTCTATTTATCGCGTGCGCAAGTCGCTTACCTCGCCTCGCCCTCCCATAATGTCGCCGCTGAATACGCGGCCATTCATCTTTTGAGATCTTGTACCAGCTCCTCCGTGTTTTTTGAGGGAGGGACGGAGTGCTTTTTTAGATTGGCAATCGAGGCCACTTTTGGATTTTTGGGGAGCCTCATTCTCAACCCCAGGCGCAAATGCGACCTACCGCCAGATCATCGCCGAAGACTCAAAGCACTCAAGCAAGGTAAACGAGCGGCGTTCGCCAATGAACGAAAAGCTCGCACCCTCGCGCTCGCCGCACTCACTCCCGGACGAGGTCGGAAGTTAGAACTCGCCAAGGTCCCGGCGCACGCTTCCTCGGCCGCCCTGTATGTCGTCATTGCGGCCAGATATGCAGGGCAAATGCTCGCCAAAGCGATTTATCCGGTCATTCTGGATGCCGAACACGGCAGCGCGCAATTTACCCAAGTGGTTCAGCTCTTCACACGACGAAGAGGCTTCAAAGTTTTTGAAGAAACCTTCGTGGAACTCTACGCCCTTGCGCTTCGTTCGGAGCGAGTGCTCGCGAGCAAGACCGAAGAGATTTAATCGGTAGTTTCTTCTTCTCGCATATCGATCAATTTTCGATAAATCGTACGCGAATTAATGCCAAGAAGCTTGGCGGTCATGTTTTTGTCGCCCTCCGTGGCTTCGAGAGTCTTGCGAATCAAGAGCTCTTCGACGTCTTTGAGCGAAGTCCCGAGAGGCACCGAAATGGAGACGGCGGAGGTGGCCGCATGAACTTTGGTCATTTTGCTCGGGTCAAGACTGGAAATATGAGGGGGAAGATCCTCGGGGAGCACCTCCGGTCCTCGTACAAAAACCACGGCCCGTTCGATCACATTGGAGAGTTCACGCACATTTCCCGGCCACGGATGGGCCAAAAGTCGCTCCATCGCCGCACTCGAAATCACCGCTAACGACTTATCATGCCGCGCAGAGGCGCTCTTCAAAAAGAACCGAGCCAAATCCGGAATATCCTCGATGCGTTGCCGGAGCGGAGGAACCTCCACACCGATCACCTCTAAACGATAAAGTAAATCCTGTCGGAACGTCCCAATCCTCACTGATTCTTTGAGGTCCCGATGGGTCGCGGCGATGACCCGGACGTCAATCTTACGCGACTGGGTCGCCCCCAGGCGTCTCACTTCGCTTTCTTGAAGCGTCCGCAACAGTTTAGCCTGCAGGGAAAAAGGCATGTCGCCAATTTCATCCAGCAAAAGAGTGCCCCCGTTTGCGGCCTCAAACAAGCCTTCTTTGATACCCGTCGCACCCGTAAAAGCGCCCTTTTCGAAGCCAAAAAGCTCGCTCTCAATCAACTGTTCCGGTACGGCAGCACAGTTCAAGGCCACAAAGCGTCCACCGGCCCGCGCACTCGTTTCATGAATCGCGCGTGCCACCATCTCCTTGCCAGTTCCACTTTCGCCGGTCAAAAGCACCGTCGCCGAAGTCGACGAAATTTGAAGAATGGTGGTCCTCAGATGCTCCATCACTTTCGAGCGACCCACCAAACGCGCAGTCCCGGTCGCTTCGGCGCCCGCAGGCCCAACGGAGGCACTGGAGTTTCGAGCTCGTGACCGTTTGAGCGCCACCTCAACCGACGAAAGCAACACCTGACGTTTGAAGGGCTTGGTCAAAAAATCCACCGCCCCGAGCTTCATCGCCCAAACCGCGTCTTCGACTCGGCCAAAAGCCGTCATCAAGATCACGGGCACATCTGCCCCACACAAAGAGAGCGCGCGCAAGAACTCAAGCCCGCCGAGCCTCGGCATGCGAACATCGGTCACAACCAGGTCAAAAGGCACGGTATTTTTGGCTGAAACTTCGATCGGTGTGCGAATGTGATCTAAGGCCGCTTGGCCGTCCACCGCCGTCGCAACATCGTACCCCGCAAGTTCTAAAATTTTTCGGGTGGACTCGAGCGCCTGCGGATCATCGTCCACTAAAAGAACTCGATGATGGTTCATAGGACCGCCCCCTCCAGCTGGACACGCCCCGAATGAGCATGATGAGCTTGGATCTCCAGATACGGTGGAAAGGTCATTTCAAAACAGGCACCTTGCCCCGGTTCACGCTCTTGCGCCAAAATTTCGCCGCCATGATCTTCAACCACCTGTTTAATAAATGACAGGCCGAGCCCCGTTCCTTGCGCCCGGGTCGTCATAAACGGCGTAAAAAGCCGATTTCGAATGTCATTTGGAATGCCAGGACCGTTGTCCTCCACCTTCACCCAAAGACGTCCGCTCTCCGCACTCCCCATCGCAAAAACAATGCAGGGCCGGCTTCCGTCTTGAGGTCCTCGCCCCTCGAGCGCCTGAAGCGAGTTTCGGAGCAAATTGCCAAACACCTGTTCCAGCAAATCCCGATCCCCATAAACGGCCAACGAATGCCCCCCCTCACGCCGCCAGTCCACGGACACCCCTTGCGACTCGCAGGTATTAGCATAGGTGGCGAGCACGCTTTCGAGGACTTCGCTCAGATCGACCCTGACTTTCTTTCCGGCTGAAAGCTTCGACAGCTTCAAATAGTTTTCGGTAATTTTATCCAGACGATCAACCGCCCCCAAAATCGACTGAAGCGACTGTTTGAGCGGCAAATGCCCGATTTTTGAGGCAAGCTCCGCAGCCATTTCAGCCTCAAGGCCGATCGAATGCAGGGGATTTCGGACCTCATGGGCCACCTGCGCCGACATTCTGCCGACGGCTGCCAGATTTTCGGCCCGCCGGAGTCGCTCTTGAAGATCGATGTCCGCCGTCAGATCTTGAAGCACAATAATCGCGCCCCCCACCCCTTCCCGTTTGTGAAGAGGTACGTGATAGCCTCCAAAAATTTTTCCACCCGAGTCCTCAATCAAGCGCGGATCGAGCTTCCCGCTTTCCAGCAGCTTGGTTCCGTCATGCCCCCCCGGAAAAAAGCCTTTGAGACGTTCCCATCCCAAAAAGTCAGTACCGATCACCTGCTCCGCCTGATCTGGGAGCCCCTTTAACCATTGCGAAGCCTGCGGATTGCATTGCGTGATTCGCCCTTGCAGGTCCGTGACGATCACCACGGACTCAATGCTTTCTAAAATATTTTCGTTCAGCTCGCCCATTTCCTTGAGTAAACGATTATTTTCGACGAGGCGATTTTTTTGCGCTTCCACAGTCTTTTCACGTTCCAAAAGCGCCGTGGCCATTCGATGAAATTCCCGCGCCAGCTGACTGACTTCGTCGTCACGGCTGATCGGAATTTCCGGAAGCAACGACTTGTCCTCTTTTCGCAAACCGCGCCGGGTGATGTCGCGAGCCAAGTGCGTTAACTCAGCCAAAGGCCGCAAAGCCCGTTCGCCCAACCACAACAGCAGAAGCGAAAAAAGGATGACCACCACCAAAACAATTTCCAACCCCATCCGAAGGTCAGCCACGCGTGTTTCCGCGAGCGAGAAGCTCTGGCGCAAGGCACGCTCATATTCAGCCGAGCCGAACTTCACCTGGCGCCGCCATTCTTCCATTTCGGCGGTCCATTTGGGGTAGAGTTCTCCGGCCCGTGTCAAATCATGTTTTTCAAGCGCCGCAAAAAGCAAAGTAGCATCGCCACGCAGGTTACGTAAGCCCGCGCCGACCGACATCGCCCACGCAGCCCAATGGGCACGCGCTTCGGGAGTGGCCCAGTTCGATTCACGTCGAATCATTTCGCTGAGCCGCGTAACTTCATCCTCAAGAACATCTTCGATCCAGCGCGGCGTGGCGCGCGGACGCCAATGAGGATCAGTCCAATGCGCAAAACCGAGTCCGCGATCCAACTCCCGCGCAAACACCTCGGCATCCGATTGCATTTGGGTAAAAAGACGACCTAAGGGCACCGAAATCCGATTAATCGTATCGAGCAACTGATTCACCTCAGTAATTCGATAGAGACTGCTCGTGGAACCCAAAATAGAAAGCAGCACCAGCCCCACGACAAACGTAAGGATCCGTGCCCGAAGGGTCACTTTTTTGCGTGTCTGAAGACCAATCTCTGAAGCTGACATTCCCTATTCAGCATAACTCAGTTCCTAAACCAACTCAATCACCGTCATGAAACCGGTAATTCCAAGCGTGGATAAAGCGGCTTAGGTTCGCCCGGACGATACTGCATTTGCCCCCACTTAAGCGAGGCAAGGGCGCCCTTTTCAGGGGGTTGGGGAATTTCTAGCTGCTCAAAAACCTTGGGCATCCCAAAGGGCAAAACTGGCATGAGACCCGTCGCAATCCAACGAATTCCCTCAAGTAAAGTGTAAAGCACCTCTTGAAGCTGCACCAGGGCTTCACGCGACGTCTCAGTAGGAGTCGCGCCCGCTTGCGTAATCACCTTCGCCAGGCCCCAAGGTTTCATTCGATCGATGTAAAGATTCAACACACGTGAGCGATCGGTACATGCTTTGGAGTAAGCCGAAGGATCGACCGCTGCGATCGCCGCGTCCAGCTCAGCCGGGAGTTTCTCGAAGGATTCACGCACCTCTTTTGAACTCGTGAACGCGGCCGGAACCGAAAGCACTTCGTTCGGAAAATACTTACGAGTCATACTGATGGAACGATTGACAAGATTTCCCCAGTCATTGGAGAGATCGGCATTGTTTTTAAGAATCAGCAATTCGGGCGCAAAATTACCGTCTTGCGAAAACTGATTTTCCGCGAGCAAATAGTAACGGAAAGCATCGGGCCCGCTCCAAGCCATGACTTCGTCGGGTGTGACGACGTTCCCCGAGCTCTTGGACATCCGACTGCCGCGAATGGTAATATAGCCGTGCGCAAATACTTTTTTAGGAAGCGGCAAATCGAGCGCCATGAGCATCGCTGGCCAATACACACAATGAAAACGTGAAATATCCTTGCCAATCACGTGCAGCATGGCTGGCCAGCGTGCATCAAATTCCCGAGCTTTTTCTGAGGTCGGCTCTTTGAGTTTGAACTCCATGCCCGCTGCGGTGAGATAATTAATCAAGGCGTCAAACCACACATACACGACATGCTGAGGATCCCAAGGGAGCGAAATCCCCCAAGTAAAAGTGGAGCGAGAAATCGAGAAATCCTTTAAGCCGGATTGAATAAAGTTAACGACTTCGGCGCGACGGTATTCAGGCTGCAAAAAATCCGGCCGCTCTTGGAAAAGCTTCAGCAGTGCGTCTTGATACTTGGAAAGTTTGAAAAAATAATTCTCTTCCGAGATCCATTTGGGCTTGGTTTTATGGGTCGGACAAAGGCCATCGACCAAATCTTTTTCAGTATAAAAAGCCTCGCACCCTTCGCAATAATGCCCTTCGTACTTAGCCTTATAAATATCGCCTTGATCAAAAGCCTTTTTGACGAGTTGTTGAACGACCCACTCATGATCGGGGTCAGAGGTCCGAATAAAGCGATCATAGCTCATGCCCATTTGACGCAAAACTTTTTCGATGTCGGCGGCCATCTGATCGCAATACGCCTTGGGCGAAAGCTCTTTGCTCTCGGCCGCGCGCTGCACATTGATGGAGTGCTCATCCATACCGGTGGCAAAAAAGGTTTCTTTGCCTTGCAGTCTCATTGCGCGAACCAACCAGTCCGCACCGAGGCACTCCCAGGCCCAGCCGACATGAATGCGCGAATTGGGATATACGATAGCCGTAGTGACGTATTGGACTTGTGACATGTAAATTACTCTGATTTTTGAGGAGAAGACCCGACTTCGGATCGTTCGGACTGAATTTCGGATCCTTCTTTCGGCTCGGGTTTATGCTTGCCGTTCTTGGATTTTCCGAAACGAAGCCGAACCCCCGCGCCCATAGAGGATTGACCGCCAGGCCCCATTTGGGCTGAAGAAGCTCCTGGCACCGCCTCTGGTGCGGCTTGTCCCACCGGTGCGGGTTCGACTTCGGGAGCCTCCGGCTCGATCTCAGTGGTCACGCTCTTGCCACCAGTCGGCTTGCCGCTGGGCTCGGCCCAACTCGACTGGGTCAGCGTCACGAGTGAAATCGATAATAAAATCGGCAATGAGATTCGAAATAGACTCAACATGGCCGCATCTTAGCTTGAAAACGGGTTTTCTGCGATACTTGAATTGAGATTTAAATCTCGCCAAATAGCGCACAGCAACACCGACGTCGGTGTTTCAGCGACGCATCGGTCCCCCTAACTCCACACCGTCCATGGAAGAATGGAGATGCCCGTTTCTTGAACGTGAGCCCGGTCCACTGGCGCGAGTAAGATGCCTCGTTTGGACTTCAATTTCTTCATCGCGCCTAAAACCGATTTCTCGTGCCAACCCCAAGGACCACGGCCAACATCAGCAAGAGGAACCACCCGAATTGGGGTATTATCCAAAATCATATCAACGGGAGTGCCCTTGGCACTTTTAAAGTACCGGACAAAAAACCGGGCTCCAGAATTTTCGTGATGTGAGAAAAGCTCATTCAACAGGGTCAGCCTTGAGAGTGAAAGCGTCGCCCCCTCGCTCTGAACCTCTTTCATTAAATAACTGGCCAGGCCAGAGTCTGTAGGCAGCCAAATTTCCTTTCCCGTCCCAAGTTCATGGCAGGAAATTCTTCGAATTATAAAAATACTCTCTAAACCCAGGAGATAGCGATTGAGTCTTCGTGATGATGAAGCCTGAAAGTGTGCCGTCGTCGGAAGCTCTCCTTCTCGCAAAGCCTTTCCCATTTGCTCCAAAAGGGAGAAGGCAAAATCGGCTTCAAAGCCTTTTCCCATCAGTCGGGCAAGGTCCCGTAAAATACTGGTATTCAACCAACCATTCCAAAAAAGCTCAATCTGAGAGGGATCTCGGAGAAACATCGGTATGGGCACCCCTCCTCGGACCATCGCCTTAGAGAAATCCTGCAACGAAATACGAGGAACCCATCCATCTTTGATTTTTAAGGTAGGCAATTCAGGAGGTTCCATTTCTAAGGCTTCGGAAATATTTA
Organism: Bdellovibrionota bacterium FG-1; assembly: GCA_051382295.1. Taxonomy (GTDB): domain Bacteria; phylum Bdellovibrionota; class UBA1018; order UBA1018; family UBA1018; genus JBBCAW01. Next base: position 36,468 of record JBBCAW010000022.1, read on the forward strand.
AAGGAAATAGATGAAGAACGCCCATTCTTCCTGTGAGCGATTCTCTGATCCCACTTCCTTCTGAGAAAGAAGCTGACCCGGTTACAAAGAATTGCCCGGGCTTTCGGTTCTTGTGCACGAGAAGCTTCAAGGCATCAAAAAGTTTGGGCACCTTTTGAATTTCATCGACTAACGCCGGAGTCTCGAGCTTGGAAAGAAAAGATACCGCCGAGTTTTCGGCGTCACCTCGAGTGGAATCATGGTCCAAGGATGCGCTCGAATGAAAACGCACCTGCTTTTCCAAAAACGTCGTTTTTCCCACCTGTCGCAAGCCCACCACACCGATAGCAGGCCAAAAAGAGGCAAGTTTTTTGAGACGACTTGCGGCTTGTCTGGGTCTAAAATGGGGCATTTTATAAAAATACTACCAATAATATGCTATCACAAGTAGTAAAATGGTAGTATTTACATTTATTGAGAGCGCTTGCTCGTTTAGCTCTACCTGTGCCAGAAAAGGAAACCACCCAAAAGATACCCGTCACCCAGGAAACCGAGAGCTTCGTGCAACGCATCTGGCAGTAATAGAGTGAACCTTACCCAACTAAATCAGTTGCCTGCGGCGCAATAAGCGCAACATTTAAGTCGGGTTTAGCCCAACCTCAAACGCATGTTGCAAGACTTTGGCGCCGGCAAGCGGCCCGGTAAACTCCGCCGAAACATCACAAGCCTCCAGATGCTTCACCTGAAAGGGAGCCCCATAAAGTCGAGCCACCTCTTCTGGAGTCACCGAAAACGGAGGCCCCGCAAAACGATCTTGAGGATATTCGAGCGTGCTCAGGAGCATTTTAAAATTCAAAAACACGGGCTTCGACTGACTCAAACTCGCCACCAACGCTTTCAAATGCGCGGCGTATTTCTGGCGAAGCTCCGGAGGAAGTGCAATCAGCGCTGCTCGATCGTAAATGCCTGTCACGTCCTCTAAATCGCTTGGGGTGAGGTTAAAAAAATCTCCCTCATCAAGAGTGAAAGGCCCACCCTGATAAATTCGAAAGGGACCGTGAGGGCGTTTTTGAATGATCTCGCTGGGAAAATTTTCCGCAAAAAAAGCCTCACAAGCGACGGGACTCAACTCAACGCCCAACACCGGGGTCGTTGAAGAACCCTCGACCGCATTTTGAGAAAGCCACAAAAGGTCTCGACTCTTCCCGGAAAACGGCACAAAAACCCGTCCTCCGCTCCGCTTCGGCCAATGCTTCAAAAGCATGGGCTCGAATTCATCCTGATGAAATCCAATTTTACCCACTGCCCATCTTTCCAACCAAAACTGAGGCTCCATAAGGAAATTCCTAGCAGAATTAGGTGAGGGAGTCCGTACCTTTTGGTAGAGAGCTGCGTCAAGTGGGCTAATTGGACCGCCGAGATTCAGGGGCGAGATAATCGACGTAAGAAAGATCCAGGAGGTCGTCACCCCGAATCCCAAAAGCTTGCATCAATTCATTAACCTTCGCGGTTTGGATTGAGTGCTCCTCGACTGAGTCATTCTTGCAAACAGCTTCAAATTCAACAAAAGTTCCTAGCCCCTTCACCTCATCCAGGTGAACGCGCACGTTCTCAATCAAAAAGACCTCTCTTCGTTTATCGACGACAAACTCGATACCTAAGAGATGCCCTAGAAGAGCCTTCAAATGATTCGGATCCTCAACCGGGAGAAGTGCGTAATCGCTTCGCATTGGACCGGTTTGATAGTCCTTTAAATACGGAATCAACTGCGCGGTCGTGCCATTTATTTCCCGTAATTTGAGTCGACCCGCTTGAGTGATAAAATACGTATCTACCTGGTGCAATACGCCCAGATTGTCCGTTTTGAATTTGAGAGCCACGCTTCGCGCTTTTTTTAGATCAGAACACCGGGCCTTGATTTCGATGTTGGGCATGAAGAATCGTTAACCCAAAAAGCAGACCTTTCCAAGAATTTTAGAGACCTTCGCCCCGGCCCGACTTTACGGCACTCCTTACTTTTTTCAGCTCTCCCTGGAGCAACTCCGCCTCACTCCCTCGTCCACTCTCGGTGAGAACCTCGATCAGTCTTTCCAAAAGACTGTCTCGATCCTCCACTTCTGGAATGAGCAGCGCCCGGCGCAAAATGGACTCAGACCGATCCAATTGAGGGGTGATGGAACGTCCGCCCTCCTGATAACAATCGGACCAGTGAATCCAACCCCATCCCCATTTTGGGTGAGTCGAAACGACCCGCTCGAAAAGTTCGTCGGCCTTCTCTTTTTTTCCTAATTTGAAATAGGATTCTGCCATGGCCGCAGTAAAGCGCTCACTAAAATAGGGGTCATTAAACTGTTTGAGAAAATTTTCAGTAAAATGAATTCGCTCCTCAAAAAACCGAGGGTCATCGATCGCCGCGTTCAATAGCTCAAGTTCAAAATCCTGTGACCAATTAAACAAACTTTGAGTTCCGCAAAACAAATCATCCCATTGAGAGACCGTGGAAATCATTTTCCCCCGTGCAATCTTTAAAACTTGATTCCAAGTTTTGAGCCAAGCTTCGCAGGCACGAACCGAATCATTCTGCTCGAGCAACTCATAGCCCTGTTGCATGTGGTCGTCGATGGATTCAAAACTCGGCTGTTCAGGAAGCCACCGCTCCCAAAGGATGGTCAGGGCAATCCAGACCCAATCGACCTCCCGGGCTTCGGATTCGATTGAATATTGTTCCCAAAGCGATTCGGCCCAATCTTGGGCCGAAATAAACTCAGATGCCGCTTGAATGAAGGTTTCGCGGTTAAAGGAAATGCCCCAGTCTTTCAATTTTTCAAGAAGCTGCTCATCACTCAGTGCCCTTCCTTTCGAACGGGTCGGGCGGGTGCCTTGCCCAAGCTTCCCTTTTGGGTGTTTCTTGGATTCCTCTTCTATCATCCGATCTATGGCCACAAATGAGAGATTCATCTTCATCTCCTAGAAAAAGCAAGGTTACCATCTGGATCTCACTCCTTCAACAAGCGCATGGACTGAATCCGACGAACGGCACTCAGAGTAACCCAGGCCCTTCACCGCAAATTCAACACCGACGTCGGTGTCCTCAAGCGCCGCTCTGGGGCCCCAATTCATTGTCAAAAACATGACACCCCAACACCCCCTCAAATCCTCACGCCACCTACCGATAAGGTACTGGAAGGAGTTTATTCGTTTTGCAAAAACTCGGCAAAATCGCATTTGTGATCGACGAACGGCTCTCGCGCGACCGTCGTGGAATCCTCACGCGCCTCATCGCCTCCGTGCGCCACTTTGCCACAATTCAAATCCTCCATGGCGAGGTCGACGAAACTACCCTCTTACAAAAAATTCAGGCCGAACCCTTTCAGCTCGTACTGGCCCCCTGGTACCACTATCTGAGCTGGAGCAAAACCGAAGCCCATTATGGCCGTACGCGCACCAGCGGGCCCACGTTTGCTGGCTATTTTTGCGAACCCATCCCCCCCCTGCAACTCGGGTCGCAAGCCGATCATCTTCGGGCCATTCTTTTAGACTTTACCCATCTTCAGCCGTCCGAGTCCTGCAAACTGATTCGAAGCTTGCTCCATGATTCTCTTCGCACCGGAATCACGCCACTACTGGATTCCAACGCCTCCGTCTATTGCGAAAACTGGATGAACCATCAAGGGCAAGGTCTACGTGTCGACCAAATACTGAAACTTCCCGAGATCAGCCAATTCGAATGGACGGCCCGCGCTCCGGCGATTCGCGTGGTTTTAAGCGCGCTTTGGGGGCTCATTTACGAAGAAGGCCCCGGAAAAAGCGAATTCGCCCAAGCCATTTCGGGAGGTACTCGCCCACGGGCTTATTTTGAAATCGGATGCGATGCCCACACTCTGGTTTTTCGACTTTGGTATAGCATGCCGGGCTGGGGCCCAAAAAACGCGCTGACTCAGTTTTGGCCTAACCCCGAAAAACCCACGGCCGCCCCTCAGTTTTTGCTCAAATTTGCCGACTTTTTACGGGTCCACACGATTGAGGGTACCGGGGATGTTGAAGTCGTTGTCGGTCTTTTCGCATCCCGCCCCTCCGAAAAAGCGCACTCGCAAATTCACAGTTTATGGATCGAGCCGATTGCCAGCCATCTGATTTCTGAAATCCCCTTTGAAGGTCCCAATCCCCGACAACCGTGGCTTAAAGCCCTGCCAGGAATCCCAGCAGGAGCCCAACAAGCAGGAAGCAAAAAGGAACAGGGGCAAGACCTTCTCCAGGCTAAAGACCGATTTATTGCGGAGGCCACTCAAAAAATTCGCAAGCTGCAACGCGAAATTGAGCAGCGTGACGAACTCATTCGTGACCTCAAAACTGGAGGCGTAGGAACCGCAAAGGTGCTCCCCATACCGGATCCCGAGAGTCTTTTAGAAGCCTTTCAAGAAAGGTATTTTGAGGCCGAAATGCAGCTCAAACAGTTTGAAATGCGGATTGCCGAAATCGAACAAAAAGGAGCGAGTGCCACTGAGATTCAAGCGCTGCAAGAAAAAATGGCAACGCTTAGCGCGCGTCAGCAAGGTTGGATCAGACAACTCGCCAGCACGCTCCACATCCCGCGTAAAATTCGAAAGACGGGTGGGTGACCCATGCTTCGCTCCAAGCGCATTGAAGATTACATCGAGGCCCCCTTGGACACCTTCAAGCCGGACCAAAGCATTCCCGTGGATATTCACCTTTTTTTTGCGAGAAATCGCTCAATTTTAATTTGGTGTAAAACTGGCGAAACCATTTCGTCGGACCAACTCGCTCAACAACATACGCGAGGAATTCATCGCGCCTGGATCCATCGCGACGATATCATTGCCTGGCACCGGTATTTAGGGGCCGAATCCCATCCAGCGCGAGTACCCCCTACCCTCCGCACCGAGGAGGCAATCGCTCTTCAGGAGGTCTTGAGTCACCCCACACTCGAGGACCGCACCAAAAACGCACTGACTGCCTCTGCAGCCCGAGACGTACTGAACAGCTCCGCGACAGCAGAAACCGATCAGGGGGTCCTTTATGCGCGACTTTTCGTGCGCGACATTCTCGACATCGTACTCGACTCCGCCACCGAGCAAACTCGAAGTTTAACCAATGAGCTTTGGACTCTGGGGACAGCCCACCCCAAAATGGACCACGCGCTCAATGTCGCGACCTTTGCCGTCCTCTTTGCGATGGCCTCCGGCCGGAGCGACGAGCCCCTGCTCGTCGATGTCGCCCTCGCCTCGCTTCTGCATGACATTGGCTTGACTCAACTTTCGACCCAAATCACCACTCAACCTCAAACTCATCATCTTTACCAACATCGACAAAAATACGCACTCCACGTCGATGAAGGGATCAGGCTCATCAACACCCATGTTCGAGGAATGCCGCCTCGAGTTAAATCTCTCATTTCTCAGCATCACGAAAAAGTGGATGGAACCGGCTACCCCCGATCCCTGGTCGATCGCCAGATCGATGAGACCGCACAATACTTAATCTTAGCGGATCTGCTCGAATCCGTGGCTTCAGGCCGATGGGATGGCACCATTCGCTCGCTGAAAGAAGCCCTGACCGCGATTGAGACGCTTCAAAGTGAACGCGCCGCACCCGAATATGTTCGCCCGGGATTGCTTTATGCCGTGACTCGCTGGATTCGTGATGGCCTCGGCGCAAAAAGCCCCCATGAAACCGCCCAACGACTCCGGAACCAGGCGGATGCTCTTTTGGCCAGACACGCTTCTTAACAAATTTGGATAAAGCGGGGTAAGTGTGGCGCTGGCCGCAAACTCGGGTTATGAACTCAATATATGAGCCAAATCAAAGGGCCTTTGTTGGGTGATGAAGCCGTTGCTCAAGCCGCCATTGACGCGGGGATTACCGCCGCGTACGCGTATCCGGGCACGCCTTCGACTGAAATTCTAGAAACCTTGATTCATCACTTCGAAAAAACGGGCGCGCCCCGTGCCACTTGGTGTGCGAATGAGAAAACCGCCTACGAACAGGCGTTAGGAGTTTCGTTAGTCGGACGACGGGCCCTCGTTGCCATGAAACATGTTGGCTTGAATGTCGCGGCCGATGCGTTTGTGAACTCCGCTTTGGTCGATATCAATGGCGGCCTGGTCTTGGTGGTCGCCGACGATCCGGGGATGCACAGTTCGCAAAATGAACAGGACAGCCGCTATTTGGCGGATTTTGCCCATACTCTTTGTTTAGAACCGGCCGATCAGCAACAAGCTTACGACATGACCCGCGAGGCCTTTGAGCTTTCCGAAAAATATCAAATCCCCGTGATGATTCGCCTCGTGACTCGCTTGGCGCACAGTCGCACGGACATTACGACTCAAGCTGAAAAGCCTCAAAATCCGCTCAAAAAGGTGCAAAATCCGGCTTCTTGGATTTTGGTACCCGCCAATGCCAAAAAACAATGGCATAAGCTCGTCGAACTTCAACCCGAACTGCAAAACTACTCAGAGCAATGTCCTTATCAGCAGCTTAAACTGAGCGAGCAAGCCGGCGGCTTAGGCGTCATCACCACCGGAATGGCGCGAGGTTACTTTCTGGAAAATGCCCCTGAATTGGGAAGTTCTGTTTCCCATCTGCATATTGGCGCCTATCCCATGCCCGTGGGGCTGATTCGCAAGCTCGTACAGCATGTTTCCCGGGTCATTGTCTTAGAGGATGGCTTTCCTTATGTCGAAAGGCTCCTGCGAGGGATCATTCCACCCGCCATCGAAATTCACGGAAAGCTCTCGGGCCATGTGCCACTCGAGGGCGAACTCTCGCCCGATTCCATTCGTCCCGCCTTGGGCCTGAGACCTAGAACAGGACTCTCGCTCGAAGGTTTCAAGCTTTCCTCGCGCCCCCCGCAACTATGCGCTGGCTGTCCTCACGCAGACAGCTTTAATGGCCTCACGGAAGCCCTTCGGGAGTTCGGTGCCCATCGTTTAATCACTTCAGATATCGGCTGTTATGCCTTGGGTTCGACCCCGCCCCATTATACCGGCGAAACCTGTGTTTGCATGGGGGCCTCAGTGGGATTGGCCAAGGGAGCTGCGGATGCTGGGTTTTATCCGGTCGTTTCGTTGATTGGCGATAGCACATTTTTGCATTCGGGAATGACGCCGCTACTGGATGCAGTCGCGGCCAACAGCGACATGACCTTGATCATTTTAGACAATATGGCAATCGCCATGACCGGAGGACAGCCAGAGCTGGTTCCCTCTTCGCGCCTCAGAGAAATCGTGCTGGGCATTGGGGTGCCACCCGACCATGTTCACGTCGTCGATGCTAGCCGAAAAAACACGGCAGCCAATGCGGCCCTCGTCAAAAAGGAAGTCGCCCACCGAGGTCTATCCGTGATCATCGCCGTTCGAGAATGCATCGAAACGGCAAAACGCCATAAGGGAATATCATGAAACTCGACATGATCTTTGCAGGAGTGGGGGGCCAAGGCGGCTTGTCCGCGTCGGCGATTATTGCGAATGCGGCCAAAGCAGAAGGATTTTTTGTCAAACAAACCGAAGTCCACGGAATGTCTCAAAGAGGAGGCGCGGTTCAGGCCAGTCTCCGAATTTCTGATCGTCCGGTCGAGAGCCCCATTATTCCACGAGGGACCGCCTCTTTGCTCATGAGCATGGAGCCCCTCGAAAGTCTGAGATACCTCGAATTTTTAGCCCCTAACGCCCGGATCTTTACCGCCACTTCGCCTGTCCGCAACATTTCAGACTATCCCGATCTCGACCTACTTTTGGGCAAAATTCGCGAGATTCCAGGGTCAGTATTAATTGATGCGGACGGCCTGGCACGTGAAGCGGGTTCACTCCGCTCGGCCAATATCGCCGTTCTGGGCGCCCTCTCAACCGCGTTGCCTTTTCAGGCAAAGACCCTTGAACACGCCATCGAAACCCTGTTTACGCGAAAAGGGAAAGCGGTCGTCGAAACGAACCTCAAGGCTTTTCAGTTGGGCCGCTCTCTCGGAAGCGACCCGCAATGAAGCCACACGAAGAAATCCTGCAAATCATTCAGAAGGCCCGAAACAGCGGGAGACAGGTCCTGCTCGAATCCGAAGGATTAAAACTTCTGGAGCTCATGGGGATTTCCATACCACCCCATCTTTTCGTTCAAAACAGCGCCGAATTTTCCAAAAAATCACGGCGTTTATCTAGCAACCGCGTCGTCCTCAAGGTCGTCGCTGAAAAAATTCTGCATAAGAGCGATGTGGGGGGCGTGGTCATTGTCGACAACGACGATGAGAACATCCTTGCAGCCCTCAGAGAAATGGAAAAAAAGTTTTCGGGCCAAGCCATCACCGGCTATTCGCTTCACGAATTTGTCTCGCATGACGCCGAAATCGGGCATGAGCTCTTGGTCGGAATGCGCTGGACCCCAGATTTTGGCGCTCTGATCACCCTGAGCGCTGGGGGCATTTACGCTGAATTTTTAGCAAAAAATTTTAGAGCCGGAAGCGAGGTCGCTGTTTTTACAGCGGACGGCAACGCGTCCGTGAACTCCAGCGCCGTTGCTCAGGCCCTATCGCCGTTAGCCATTACGCCGCTGCTTTTTGAAGGCTTTCGCGGGAAGAAAGCCATCACTACGCCAGCGGCGCTCAGCGAAATCATCGAAAAACTTCAAAAACAGGCGAGCTTGCTTTTTCCTGACCATTTGGATGAGTTCGAGATCAATCCCTTAGTGATCAGCAAAACGGGGCAATGGACCGCCCTGGATATTTTGGTCAAACTTGCCGCCCAACCCCCGCGCCCGCTCAATGCCCCCCGCCCCATTCACAAGCTCAAAAACCTGCTTGAACCCCAATCCATCGCACTGATCGGGGTCTCTGAAAAATCCATGAATCCGGGGCGCATCATTCTGAAAAATATTTTGCGAGCTGGTTTTGATCCAGCTCACATTCATCTCGTCAAACCCGGACCCACGAGCCAAATTGAAAATTGCAGAACAGTGGCAAACCTCGACGCCCTACCTGGGCGGGTAGACCTTCTGGTCCTCGCTATTTCTGCCGAACAGGCCCCGCAACTGATTGCCGAAGCCGTCGAGAAACGAAAGGCCGAGAGCATCATTTTAATTCCAGGTGGCCTGGAAGAAAAAACGGGATCAGAAGTATTGGTGGCCCGCATGCGTGAATCCATTCAAATCGCTCGCAACAGCGACTGGCAGGGGCCTGTGATCAATGGCGGAAACTGTCTCGGGGTTCGATCGGCCCCCGGGCGTTTCAACACCCTTTTTATTCCTGAAGCAAAACTCCCCACGCCTACTTCGGCCGTGGCCCCGGTCGCCATTCTTTCGCAAAGCGGCGCCTTTGCGATCTCTCGCCTCAACTCACTAGCGACACTCAACCCCAAATACCTCATCACCGTCGGCAACCAAACAGACCTGACGCTCGGTGATTATTTAGAGTACCTTGAAAAGGATTCTGAAATTCGAGTGTTTAGTGTCTACGCCGAAGGGTTTCAGCCTCTGGATGGAGCCCGCTTTTTAAACGCGGCTCGAAAGATCGTCCAAAGTGGTCGCACTGTTATTTTATACCGCGCCGGCCGCACACCGGCGGGAGCATCAGCCTCGGCCAGTCACACCGCTGCGATCGCAAGCGATTATGCCTTGACTCGAAGTTTATGCCATTCCACGGGCGTGATTTTGGCGGATACCTTAGCGGACTTTGAAGACCTCACGCGACTTCACTACCTCCTAGGCCAAAAACGTTTTTTAACAAAAAAAATCGCGGTCCTTTCAAACGCGGGTTTTGAATGCGTGGCCGCCGCTGATCGTCTCGGCCATTTTGAGCTTTCGCCCTTTGCGGCTCAAACTACGGAAAAACTACAAGGCCTTTTAAAAAAAGCGGGAATTAATCGAATCGTCGATGTTCACAACCCCCTCGACCTCACACCCATGTGCGCCGATGAGGCGTTTGAACAGGCAATCCACATAGTGCTAGACGATCCGGGCGTGGCCGCCGCCGTCATCGGCTGTGTGCCGCTGACCCCCGCCCTAAAAACGCTTTTCCCCGAGGTTCAAGAGCTGGATTCTTTCGCCCAGCGTTTAGTCGGATTAGCCACCAGATCCCCTAAACCCTTCATCGCTGTCGTTGAAGGCGGCCACCTTTATGAGCCCATGATCAAGATCTTGGATCAGGGAGGGGTTCTGGTCACGCGAACCATGGACCGCGCTCTTTTTCTCCTCAATCAACTCGTCTGAGTATTATTAGGAAATAGGATCTATGACCCAAACCAAAAATCCCCGTCCCTGGATGCCCCAAGTTGCACCCCATATTGCGTCGCTCACCCCCTATTCTCCAGGCAAACCCATTGAGGAAACGGAGCGAGAATATGGAATCTCTGGTGTGGTTAAACTCGCCAGCAACGAAAACCCGCTCGGCCCCTCTCCCAAAGCGGTGGCGGCCCTTCGCGCATTGGAGCCTTCCCTTCATCTTTATCCGGACGGCAGTCACTTCCATCTCAAAAAAGTCCTTTCAGAACGCCTCGATTGCTTGCCTTCTGAGCTCGCGATAGGGTGCGGCTCGAACGAATTGATTGATTTACTGACTCGCGTTTTTGTTCCAATCGGAAAACAACTCGTTACCCACAAAACTGCTTTTGTGGTCTACCGGCTTTGTGGCCACCTCAATGGTGCTGAAGTGATCGAGGTGCCCATCGATTCAAATCTCAACGTCAGTGTGCAAAGTCTTTTGGATGCCGTCACGCCCAACACCCAAGTCGTCATGATTGCCAACCCAAACAATCCCACCGGTACCTTTTTAAATGCGGAGCAAATCGACCATTTAGCCCGCGAGCTCAACCGCAAAGAAGTATTATTAGTCTTGGATTATGCCTACTGGGAATATGTAACCGATCGCTCGATTCCCGACCCCATGACCGTTTTCAAGAGACATCGGAATGTTTTAATTTTACGCACTTTCTCCAAGGTCTACGGAATCGCAGGCGTTCGAGTCGGTTATCTCGTAGGGGATGCCCCTCTCATTGAACTGATCGAGCGCGCCCGCCAGCCGTTTAATGTCACCGCGAGTGGGCTGGTGGCAGCTCAGGCGGCCCTCGATGATGACGAATTCGTACATCGCTCGATCGCTCTCAACGAAGCGAGCAAAACGCAGCTCACGACCGAACTCGCTCATTATGACGTCCGTGTCTACCCCAGTCAGGGTAATTTTTTGCTGGTCGACTTTAAGCGCTCCAGCCAGCAGCTCTATCCTGAGTTTCTTAAACGTGGTGTGATCATCCGACCCGTAGCCATCTATGGACTTCCCACTCATTTGCGAATTACCGCGGGACTTCCCGCAGAAAATGCGAAGCTCTTCCAAGCCTTGAGCGAAATTCTAACTCGCCACCCCGGCTAAAATTCCCACGGCCATCTGTGCGGCGGCCTCGGTATAGGAGGTATTCATAGTATCAGCCCCCGCTCCCGCCAACACTAAAACCCCGAGTGAATCCGCTCGTTCGGTTTTCACAGGAATGGTCCGAGCCGGCAACCCCTTAAAGCAGCCCAATCCCGACTCCAAGCGCGCCAAATCACCCAACACACCGGGACCCCGGTCCCAGCTTCCGGCACAACGCCATTCAGCGCCCTTTTGACTACAAAACCACAATTCAGCACGCAAGCCCGCACAGGCCTCACTCACAAAACTACAATATTTTGCCGCAATTTCACCCAAATCCATTCCCGCGCGCCCCATGACTTCAGACACCAACAACGCCAATCCCAAGGGACTGATGGAGGGCTCAAGAGGCCGTTTTGCATCCACTGCATCCACTGAACTCGCTTCATTCGTCGCGTCGTCGATTGGGGCCGAGGGCGGCGCAACCGGGGCCGAAACAGATGCCTGAGCTGCCGCCCCAAAATGTCGTAAAGCATTTTTCAACATCGCTGCTTTAGCTCGCACCGAATCACGAGCCAACACCAACGCCCCATCCTCACGGAGCTCTACCTTGGTCCCCAAAGTATCGCCCTGATTTTCAAACACGAGCAATGGCGCTTGACCAGCAAAACACCAAACACCTTCCAAAAAGGCAGGCCTAAGTCCAAAATAGGCCCAACGCCCCGATTCTTTGACAAATGTCTTTTCGTGCCCCGGCAACGGCTGCCAAACCCATACTCGTTCGGCCCCCCGCGATTCATTCGGCCCCAAAGAATCGCGAGACACCCAATGCCCAAACACAGGGCGGGGGCCTTCCATTCTCACTAACCATCGCCCCGAAATTCGCTGAGGTTTATTTTTCTGGATTGCCCAACAGTCACTCTCTAAGTCGAGCGGGGCCACCCAAACCACCCGAACCTGGGAGAGAGAGGTCGCATTGTCTGCGAGGTCTTTGGGCAAAACCGGCAATTCTTCGATCACCTTGACGGTTTTTTCGCCATCTGCCGCGACGACCAGACAGCCTCTTTCGGTTAGTCCGAGTTTCATCGCCAGGATTTGATCTGAATCCATAAAGCTCAGCGCTGGCCTTTCAGAGACAAAATTCCACAACCCCGCTCGATATTCGGGCTTGGAGCCCGAAAAAATCCACTCCCCTTGCCCTAAATTCACTTCAGTTTTCCACGCCCATCGATCAGGACTTTGCTGAATCTGACTCCAGCGCCCATTTTCTGGCGCCGGCCCTCGTAACCGAATACGCCAAACCTTGGACCGCCTGACGGCGCCGCCCCCTGCCAAGGCAAAACAATCCTGCGCGGGCTCCAGCGCATTCAAACGAGGCCCCAGTCGAATACCCGCCTCGCTATCCCCAAAATCCCCACGCGGCCGCGCAGGCGCCGCCTGCGAGGTAGGCTTGGGCGCTTGCGGCAGCGCCAGAATATGTCGTTCCACTTTCAGCAGCAAAGCCTTAAACCCGATAGACTCAGCAAGGACCTCAGTCATGCCGGCTCCCGCCAAACGATTCGCTGCTTTTTGAACCTCGGGCGCAAGGGTCAAAATAAGGCGCGCTTCTTTGCTTTTTATTTTGGTTCCTAATGTCTTTAATAACGTCAAATGTTGTGAAACATCCGCCATATTTCGGGCATAAAGCACCACGACGCAACCGCGCAACTGGCGCGCAATCGCAAGCGCGTCCATCGCCGAAACGCACTCAATCACCTGATTAAGCGGATTCTCCCGCAATTTTATACAAAGCGCCGGAAAGCTTCCGGCGAACGGTTCGACCACCAGGATCGCATTCAAGGCAGGATTAAGGATAATGTCTGCTGACTTCGGCATATGTCAGCTTACTTTTCGGAGGTTTTGCAGGATGCCTTTAAGTTAATTCAGATCCCTTTTCCAAACATTCTGAAAGGCTTCGATCAGTTTTTCGCCATTCAGACCGAAATCAGCGTAACTTTTGAAGTTTTCGTATTCATAGCCAATCCGTCCGCCAATTCCAGAGGTTTGCACCTCTTGAGTAATATCGCCGGCGTTCATTTTAGCGCGAACAAAAGCCACGCCTCCCGCTTTCTTATCCTCAAAACCAAGCCGTTGAGGAGGAGAGAGCTCAAGGGATTGAAAAATTGTATTCGAATTAAAATAGGCATTTCCGACGCCCAGCTCTTGAGGAATCGCGGACATTTCATGAAGCTCTAAACTGGTTTTTCCGTTTCGCGCCACGAGAAAAGGACTGCCCCCTTTGTATCCCGGTTTTTCTGGCACGACAATCACACTGACAGGAGTTTTGGCCTGAGTATGCGCGCCCATCCCGATCGCTAAATCCGTATTGACCTCAATGTTCTCAAAAACCCAGGTTTTTTTGCCCATCTGCTGGAGTTGCGCCGTACGGCCCGAACGATCCAAATAAGCCTTCGCCATTCCCGCGCCCTCGCCAATCAGCGGGGTCTTGAGTAAAGGTTGGCCGGTAACCGGATCAAAAGCATGAAAACCGGCTTGATAACCAAACAGGTGAGTCTCGCCTTTGGCTTCAGATTGCTCGAAATAGGCGCGAATAGCGGCCTTGATCTTTTGATCCACCCCAGGATCGGGAGCAAATTTCTTTTTCTGATAACCCGCCTTGAATTCGGCCAAATACTCGCGAATGGGCCCATGGGTTTGCTCGCTGGTCCAAATATCAAAAGGAATGTAGGTATGGGCCTTTTGCGATTGGGTGGCGACCGTCGCGAACTTGAGATCAAGTGGATTTAAGGCCCGAGGATCGGCCATTGCTTTCTTGAGCAAGACTCGCAAATTTTCACGACTTGCCGCTAAATCAGCCGCCACCGTGGATGTATTGAGTAAATCCACACTCCGACTGACGAGATCGAACTCTGCGGACGAAAGCAGCGCCTTGAGGTTGTAAGGAATTAACGCTTTAACTTGGCCCCCACCCCGCGTCCAAAGCCCGGCCCCACTCGTAAAATAGGCAAGCTCCGACAAATGTTTTTGCCCCAGCGCCACTAACCGCCCCAGCTCAGCTTCACTCAGGGTGTTCATGTCCACCGCGAGGTCTTTGAAAGTGACTCTAGAAATTTTACCTTGAATGGCCTTCACTTGCCCGTGAGTGCGATAAGCTTCAACAATCGCCTTGAATTGCTCTGGCTCAGCCTCGACAAAATGACCCGTCTGACCATAGGCGACTGAAGGCTGGTGGAGGCTTGTGACCAACTCAGCCAAGCAGGGCTTGTTTTGCGCGTAACTATTGACGGTCTGACACAGCCCCGCCAGAATCGATAACGCAACAATCTGCGACCGAAACCGAAGATAAAAGAGCATCGCTTGACCTATCGTCGCGGGGACGGCCAAGCTTGAGGCCTCATGTCACAGCCGTTCTTCACGGCCGTCTTAGATTCCCCCACCCAAACCTATTGTTTTTCCCCCCTCCGACGACTAATCTCATTTTCTTATGATGGGATCCCTCCCGGTATTGCCGGTGGAGCTGCCAACAGAAATAACCACTCCCCGTTGGCGTCATTGGATTGCCGCCGCCATTTTGGCGCTGCTCTTCCACGTCGCGCTATTGGGGTGGCACCTTCCGGATTTTCTGATCCCCCCCGCAACCCATCCCCGCGTTGACATTAAAACAGTCGATCCCCGCAAGCTGGAGGCGATTCGCCGCCAGTGGAAAGAGCGTGAAAAACAGCTTCTGATCAATAAAAACCCCGCCACCCCTTCGGCCGCCGAACCCCCAGCCGACGCGCGATACATGTCAGATCGAAATATTCGCGTCGAAAAAGAACAGCGGGCCCGCCAGACCACTATCATTCCAAAGTCAGGAATCCCGGGCGAATCCTCACCCCCTCAACCCGCGCCGCAACCCAAAACCGCGAATCACCCTCTCCCCGCACTGGGCAATCTGGGCATCCCACTCCCTCGCGCCATGAGACAAGCGCCACCCACCCAGCCCCCAACCCACTCAGGTCAAGAGGGCGGCGACCAGGCCATCAGTGATCGCGATCTTCCAGAGGGCAGTGAAAATCTCCTCAATGCGCAGGAGTCGGTTTATTACTCATTTTACTCCCGTCTTTACGAGGCAATCGGACCCATTTGGCAAAGAGCGGTGAGACAAGCCTCAAGAACACGAAGACTCCAGCAGGGCGAATACAGCACCCAACTCGATGTGGTTTTTGATCGAGAGGGCAATCTGGTCGCCATTCACCAGCTTCGAAGCTCGGGGGTCGCGGACTTTGATAAATCGGCATCGACGTCATGGCATGCCGTGGGAAGGTTTCCGAATCCCCCGACTGGCCTGCTCAACGAAAACGGTGAAGTCCACACCGGCTGGACCTTCACGGTACAAGTCAATCAGGGCCTCAACCTGGATTACCTACCGCCCGAACGAGTGTACTAGCGCCCCGATCACCATGAGAGCCAGCAAGAACATGGCCCAGCGGATATTTCTTCTTTGACCAAAGACCGCCAGGGATTCTGAAAAACTGCGCTCCGCCGGAGTCTTGAGCCAAACACCATTTTGGCAAATTTTTTCAAGCTGCGTCAACACCGCATCCCCATCCGTCGACGAACTCAGATGAGGCAACTTACTTTCAATCGCGTAATAAACTTCCCGACATCGCCCCAAGGCCTGACGACAGGAGTCACAAGCCATGAGATGGTTCTGCAAAAACACTCGCTCACGGCCGGATTCCATCTCTTCGTCTAAAAAACGTTGAGTCCAGGGATGCCGAGTTTCGTATTCAGGACATCGCGTTCCACGCGCGGGAGCCCCTGATGGATAACTCAGACTCGAATCCGAGGTCACCCAATTCATCCGGGCCTTCCAAGCCATTTCTTCAATTTGCTCACGGCTCCTATTGAAAATACGACCCAGGCGCGCATACGACCAACACCCCAGATGAAGCGCAACGAGCAAAAAACGATCCTCCGCACCGAGTCGAAAAAAAGATTGCCCCACCCCGGCAAATGACGCCGAATTTCCCTGCTGAGCGACGCGGATCAATAGCGCCGAGGCGGCGCGCTCCAGCGCCCGATCTGGAGTTAAATCCAGTAATGACACGGCACTCAAGGTTTCAATAGCGGCCACTTGAGATTCATGAGGATCAGCCCAAAGAGCCTGACTCACTTCAGCAAAAATTTTGAGATCATGAAGGTTCATACTGACAGATCCTTGACAGGTTCCTAAAAATCCGAGAGCTTAACGTCTCGGATGTAGTTCAGTTTAACATACGAACTGCTTTTGGGGGGAATTCATCATGATCGGACTACGGGCTCGCCGCGAGCTGCGGCTCGGCTGTGCTATTGTCGTCAATTTTTTAACTCTTTTGTTTATTTCTTTCCCGTTTGACCCCGCCCAGGCTCAAACCCCTTTTGCCAATCCGAACCAATGGGCCGCAGAGATGCGCTCGAAGGCTAGTCTCATTCTGGAACCCACTCGCGAAAGCGCCAAAACGCAGGACGGCTTAGAGCTTGCCTTCAAGCATTTTCCAAGGCCCGGTGCGCAACCGGTTTTACTGATTCATGGCCTCGCTCAAAACGATCGTTGCTGGGACTCAACTCTCCGACAATACAGCTTTGCTCGCTTTCTCCACGCTCAAGGATTTGATGTTTGGCTAGGTAACCTTCGCGGAGCGGGCACCCCTGGGTTTCGAAGTCAGACCCCGGATGGCCCCCATCATTGGACCATCGACGACTACGCCATTTACGATCTTCCCGCGCTCGTCGATACGGTTCGCGCTAAAACTGGCCAAGCCCCGTTTGTGATTGGCCATAGCCTTGCGGCCTGGGCCATCGAAGGCTACTTGGCGGGAATCACCTACGACCGCACCGACGATGGCGCGAGAAGAGTCATTCCGCATCCCCAAGCAGGGCTGGATCGTCAACACTCGCTACGAGGCGTGGCAACGATCGCAGGTGTCTACAACATGAGGTGGGAGCATTCGATCGCTCAAGCAACGACAGACCCCATCCGCAATGCTTTGGATTATTACCATTCAGATTATGAGCTTGAGCTATTAGCCAAAATTAAACCCTTGTTTCGGATTATCCCCAGCCTTTGGGCCCTCCCGCTGAACTGGGTTAATACGGCAATCAATTTGCCACTGGGTCAAATCCCCTGGATTGGTTCGCGATTGACCGAGCTTTATCTCGGCCTTCAAATGGAACTCATTCAAACTCCGATTTTAAACCTGTTTTATTTTTCGCCTGAGGTTGATCCTGAGCTCGTTCGACTTCACGCCAAAGATGGTCTCGAAGACTTAGGACCTCACGTCATCGAACAATTGGCTAACGCCATTAAAGATCAAAAGATCTTGAGTTATTACCATCTTCAACCCACCGAAGAGACCTACGACTATAACCAAATTCAAAAGCATATCGATTTGCCCATGCTTTTTGTCGGGGGTGGCCGAGATCGACTGGCCAGCGCTCTTGAAGTTTACGAGGATGGTTACCTCAAGACTAACGCTCGCGATAAACAATATATCTACGCCGACACTTTCGGGCACATGGACATCCTGAGCGGAATTCACGCCCCGCAAGAAGTGATGATGCCGGTGGCGGAGTGGCTGAAAAAGTAGTCCGTACCTTTTGGTTCAGACCTGCGTCATTCACCCTTCTGAAAGGTTCTGATTCCAGCGATCAGATGAACGAGTAAAAAGAGTTGCTGGTTAAACGAAGAATCCAGTCCTTCCATCATATTGATCGAAGTCCCCCACCCCTGGAGTAAGGATGCACGAGGATGCAGCGTCAAAAGATCCAAATTAAGAGAAGACCCATGGGCATCGCGCACCACAATTTCGGCATCAGGCTCGGCCTCCAAAATCCCCTCGATGACGGCATTTGTATCGTGAGTCATATAGGTCTGGCCCAGAGAATAACTCTTCGCCCCGCGTGAGGCATGGCTATCGCAACTCACGCCGGTAATTCCTTCAATATCCACTGAGATAAAATACCGATTTTTGCCTGAATTTTTCATAGTCCGAGCACGATCCCACATTGGAGACGCTTGTTCAACTTCTTGACTCAGAAGCCCCCCCATGATTCATCATTTTCATGCAAAAAATGACACTCCTCTGGATTTGCCTGGCTACCTGGGCCATCTCGACCGCCGCACCTGCTGCCACCGGCTCAACATGAAGAGCGTCATCATTACTGGCGCAAGCGATGGAATTGGCCGAGGCATGGCACTGGCATTCGCCAAACGCGGCTACAAACTGGGGCTCATCGCGCGAAGAGAATCGCGGCTCAAGGAAGTTGCTGAACTCTGCCTAAAAGCGGGCGCCCCACAGGCTGAATACTCGGCGGTGGACATTACGCAATCTGATCCCTTTCGTGCCGCACTTGAAGCACTGGATAAACGGCTCAGCGGCACGGACATCTTTATCGCCAATGCTGGATTTGGAGATTCCGCAGCACCCTCCGAAGACGGCGGCCCCCTCGCGCGCCGAATGGTAGACCTCAACGTCGCCGCGGCTTTTGATGGCATCGAATGGATGAAGGCAAAAATGGTTACCCAAAAGCATGGCCAAATCGTGGGCATTTCAAGCGTTGCCGGAATCCGGGGTCTTCCAGGTTCAGCGATTTACAGCGCAACCAAAGCGGCGTTGCGAATTTACCTCGAAGCCCTGCGAATCGAGACCGCCAGCTCTGGCCTCCTGATCACCACGATCGAACCCGGGTTTATTGCAACTGCGGCAAATCTCAAAAGCGGCCAAACCATGCCGTTTTTAATGAGCGTGGATCGGGCTTCGGAGATCTTCGTGCGAGGGATTCTGGCCTCCAAAAGAAGAATCATCGCCCCCTGGCCCTACAAAGGAGTGGTCTGGCTCTTGAGCTATCTTCCTTCGAGGGTTTACGCGCTGGCCCGGTTTTTTATCTGAGCCTTTGAAGCAAAGATCCTCCCCCTACACCTGAAACCCTTCCCGCTGAACTGTCTACCCATTAGACACCTGCCTCCCCTCTCACCATCCTCGACACCGACAAACCCACAAGTCCACCTCAAACTACCGCAATAACCCGATGTTTTCAAACACATATCACGACTTAACTCATAGTGTCATTATGGCCCCATCCTTGCATTATCTCTCCGTATGCGCCCCTACATTCGGCACCTAAAACCCGCCCTCTTCTTAGCCCTCTGTTGGGCGACCCTAGGCTGTGGCACTTATTCCAACACCAAGGCCGCCTCAGCGATCACCTCATCAGGAGGTGCAGGAGTCGCCACCGGTACCGACACCACGACCTCGTCCCCAACTACAACCGGTGCGACCACCACGGCAGTCCGAAATACCGGTGTTCCCCCTTATTCATTTCCGATCTCCGGCACGGGCTACGATTCGCACACCATTAGCGTCAGCGCTGGCAAAATTTTGAAAGTCACGTTTAGCCCTGGCACGCAAGATCGCAACCAATCGGGCACGGGCTACACCTGGAATTACACCGTTTTGGGCGTTTTTATCAGCGTTGGCAGCTCCACCAAGCCCACGCCCCCACTGGCCAATGGTTATACGGCAGGCCAAGCGCAACGGTCTGACCCGATGGATTTTTCAGGCTCCATTCACTCCACTTGCACCAACTCCGACACCAAATGCCGCCAGCAAGTGACGATCACTATTCAAAAGCCCAATAACGACGACCAATGCTTCAACTTTGGTGTGGGCTGCCCCTATAACCATGTACCCGATGGACATCCCTGGAACGGCACCCTCTTAGTGGAAACCGATGACACCAATTCTCTATGAATAAACTTTAGACAGTTGACTAGCTCAATGGACCCGATCCAAGCCGATGAAACGAAGAATACACTGAAATTATTGAAGAAAGCAAAATGGCCCCAGCGTTGCAAAGATAAAGAATAAGAGAAAGAGGAAGTGAGAAATTTTATGACTAACCGACAAGTTCAAAGAAAACAAAAAATCGCCACCCTACTGACCCTCCTGGGTCTGGCCACCCTTCTTTCGGCTTGCGGCTCCTCGGCCTACCCAGAAGGTTCGGGCACCGGCAGCGCCCCTGGAAACCAAACCACCAGCCCCACGCCCGATACTCCAGTATACACGAGCGCAACTCCGACCCCCACGCCTGCAGCAACTTCGGCCGTGCAAGTCGGAACCTCCGATCAAACCTTTAGCTTCGTGATCGATGGCACCACCCCCTATACCTCGCCCAAAGTATCCACCGACTCTGTTCTTAAGGTCGTCGTCACCGCCGGAGACGAGCAAACCTTGGCAGGCACAGGTTATACGGTTGGATTTAATTGTGAAAAATTCACCATCACCGTTCTTGGACAATCGACCACCGCCTTTGTAAAACGTCCTAATTATACTGACGCCTGGCTCAACTATTGGGGCAGCGATCCGTGCGCGTCGGCCCAAGAGTCAGTGACTTTGGATTTTTCTGGCCGCTTAGCTCAAGGGCACAATCAAGTCACGATTCAGGTCTCCAACCCTATGTATGATAATTGCCGCACCTCATACGATGTTTCACGAGGAGGCTGCCCTTTATCGAGTCTTTACACCTCTGGAATTCACCACACCGTAGGCGGCAACATCGACGTACAAGTCAATTCGCTCAACTAAATCGCCCGGCAACCACTCTGAACCAGCGGCGTGAGCACCGACTCCAGATTTTCTTGCTGGGGCTTTTGAAAACTCTTATCGGTGAGAGTCGCAATGGCCTTCATAAAGCGTTGACTATCGTCGCCGCACGCCTTCCACAGGGCCTCAAACTCCACGCCCCCCGTGCTGTAGGTCTTGAACTGAATTAAAGTCGCATTATTGATGTCGCGCCTAAAACCGAGTTCCTCTTTCGCTGCCGCCAGGATCCGTCCCTTTTCTTCGGTCTTATCAGACACCGACTTGGACGAAGCATACAACGTCGCCAAGCTTTCATAAATTTCATGCAACCGCTTCTCGCGACGATGCCCTTCTTCAAGGCCCTTCAAGTAAGGTTCACGTTCTTGCACGAGGCGCTGCCCCAGAAACTCAGCCGTCAACCGATCCGCCACGAAGCTTGCCACACTTTCATTAAAATAAGCCTGCCCATTCAGATACACCGTCGCATGAACCGACTCGTGCAAAACCACGTTGACGAGATCTCCCAAAGCTTGTGCACCGTCCGGAATCATCGACGACAAAATCGCGTCCCGAAACCAACCCAAAGTGGAATAAGCCCCGGCGCCGCGCAGATCCACATCCCAGTCCTCGGCCTTCAGTTCCGTAGCAAACCGCTTGGCGTCCTCCAAGTCAAACCAGCCCAAATACGGAAAGCGCCCCACAATCGGGAACGCCCACTCTTTGGATTTGAAATTCAATTTTTCGCAGGCACCCACCACCCACACCGCCGCCGGCCGATCAAGCTGAACATACTCAGTGTAATTACTGGTGGGCTTTAGGCCCTTTTGCTCCCCAAAAGCTTTGATCGGAGCGACTTCCGCTAAAAGTTTCCGAATTCGAGGGGAAATTCGCTCGTTTTTGAGCACCTTTTCAATCGGCGTGGCGTGATTCAAAAGAGATAGCTGCCCCCGCGTCGCTTGCGTGAGATACCGTGCGGTCGTACAGCCGCTGAGGGAGACCAAAAAAAACAGGGCCAAACTAAAAGAAGCCCAACTAGAAGAAGAAAGAAAAGCCCGCGTTGAACCCGATATTATCTTTCCAAGTCGAAATATTTCCGCCCGTAAGATCGGCGTCCAACTCCCCTCGGAGGGCAAAACTTCGCGAAAGATTGATCCTAAGACCCGCCCCCAAAATAACCGTAATGGCATCCACTTCTGAAGCCGGGGCACCCGCACTTCCGTAATTGCCGCTCGCCTCTCGATTAAGCTGACCTGCACCAATCTTGAAATACGGATCCACAGTGTAGGCTTTTCCCAAAAGCGATTGGACCCAATTGACCGAGTAAACTTGATCATGAAACGTTGTATCCTCATAACTCGTAATCGCGGTCCGTTGTACCACGTCTTGAAAGGAGAATTCAAACTCGGATCTCTCACTAAAATGATAACCGAATGAGGCACCCCACCGTCGGGTCCAACTGAAATTGCCGCTACCATAATCGGTACGACTGTACGAAAATCCGTTCGAGAGCTCGAATTTCCCGGCTAAGGCCTCCTGAGGTGCCGCGATCATCGCTAACCCCAATAAGATTCCAAATAGAGCCACGGTTACCACACTTAAAGATCTTTGATTTTCCATACCCTCTCCTTGGGCGCTATTGTCACGCTTAGTCCTCCCGGATTCGCGAAAGCTCATCGATGAGCCTGTGCTTTTCGCGATCTGGCGAATTTCTATCCATATCTTTGACATCGACTCCAAACCTTTTGCCTTTGCCAAATTTCTTCTTGGGAAACAGAATTTTTTCTCCGGCCGGCGCTCCCGCCACCATGCGATTAACCCAATGATCCCGCAGCGTCGTGCCGGCGCTCTTGGTCTCGGTACGATCGACTTCCTCCGCCGGATCCGTCCAGCCCGCATCATCACGGGAGTATTCCTTGGCCTTCACTTTGCGCGCTTTGGCCTGAATTTCCTCGCGGATCGTCGGGGCCATCGAGGCCGGATTGCGTCCTCCCGGCTTGGAAGCGCCAGGCAGTTTACGATTAGCCGCAAGCCGGGCGGCGACTTCTTCTTCGGTTTCATCGATCACAAGTTCAGCGGCAAAGGTGCGCTCTTGCCGATCCGTGACATTTTGTTTGGCCGTCTCTCGTTCGTAGGTAGGCACCCGAAGTTCGGCTAATTTAGGCCGAAGCGCCGCTACTCCCAATGCATGCGGAATACTCGGCACCACTCGTTGAAGCTTAAGATTCAGGGAAGTCGACTCCCCCGCATGAACCACGACTTCACGAGAGGTCTCAAAACGGTTCTGAAATTTCGAGGTCCCCCTGAGGGTGATGACCTGGGTTTCGTCATCCTCGCGGCTATAAACCACGATCATCGATCCGCCATCGCCCACCGAGGCACGAGCGTTGGTCGTAATGATCCGAAATTCTGGCGTACCTTTGGGAGCATGGACATACGCCTCGCCCCGATACAAAACAACGTGGTCCCCTGACGCCTGGCCATCCGGATTGTTCTCAGTAAACTGGGCAAACGCGCCCTGCCCCAAATGAATACGCTGGCCATCGCGATGATGGAGTTCAATGGCGCCGCTCTTCAGGGACACCCACCCCCCGCAAGGAACGGGCGCCTGTTTCGCCGTCGGCAGCAAATGGGTTCTCGACGAATCCAAGATATCCGCCTCTCCCGTAATGTTTTGAATGATGGCGCAAGGCACGGCCACGGATTGCTGGGTATCTACTTCACGGGCATGCAAGACCGGCCCCCCTTGGGTCAACCAAAGGCTGCAGACCGCAACCATCAACAGTGGAGGTGATATTTTATTTTTCTGACGCCACTCCACGATGAACCTCCGTGCGCCTAGATTGAGCATTGACCCAGCCCGCCTCAGTGGAGCGAGGATGATGATCTATCAACTCTGTCAACCAAAACTGGGCTTTCGAATGTTTGCCGGTACGATTGGCCGCCAAGGCCTTCCACAACCGTGCATGAGCTTGAAACGGAACCGTTTCTTCAGACTCCGCGGCCTTGAGCACCTGGTCGAAATACCGCTCCGCCATGGTATAATTGTCGAGGCGATACCAACTCACACCCGTCATCAGATAATTTTTGGGGGTTTTAAAAGCGTCATCATTATCCATCCCCGTTAAAAAAGTCAGGATAACGGCCGCTTTTTCGTCTTCGCGCGCCTTGAAGTAAGAAACCCCTAAAGTATAAAGCTGGCTAGGCATCAAATTAGTGGGAACTTGGTACTGAATACTGACCAAATCACGCCCAACCGCACTTCCGGTTTCGGCGTCCAATTTGTGCTCCAAAGCTCTGGTCCGGCTCGAAGCATCTTGGCCTCGGCAACTAAACTGCTTATTTTCAAGTTCCAACCTGAGATGAGCATTTTCGAGCTTCAGACGATCGTTTTCGACATCGATTTTACGAAAAGACTCGATTTTTTCCTGAGCACTTTCAAAGGCTTCTGAATAAGTACCCAAAACCCACTTCAGCACCCCGGGCGAGTTCGAGACTGGCTTGGCCTGAGTGTGCACGCCCGAAGTATGCTTAGAAAGGCCGACCTTGCCACTCACGACAAGTAGCCCCCCCGTCACAGAAATGACAGCCAGGCCGGTCATTCCCACGACGAATGTGCGGCGCTTAGCGGTCCAAAAAGTCTTAATTTTCTCTACGAGTTCTTTACGGTCCATCTCAAGACCCTAATCGGATAACGAGAGGATGAACTTAAGAGATTTGTGGACTTCCCCTCCAGTTATGCGAAATAGAGGGGGAGAAAAAAGCCATGGAAAGATTTGCGAAACTAGCTGCCCAAGCCCTCAATCAGGTTCTAGAAAACCCAATCGGCCCAGCCGACCTGGAAATGCCCCCTGACCCAAAACTGGGAGACTTTGCCTTTCCCTGCTTTAAGCTGGCTAAACTCTTTCGAAAAAGCCCCCCTCAGGTCTCCGCCCAAATCGCAGCCGAGATCCAGACCCAAGCCTCCCTACCCGCGCACCTATCGGTGGCGGCGGTTGGACCCTATGTCAATTTTACAGTCACGCCCGACCAAGTTCTCAAATCTTTGCTCAACGATCTATTGCAAGGCCCGCAACAGGGATCCTATGGCTCCTTACCCGCCAAAAGCCGCGGAACCTGGGTTTTGGAGTATAGCTCCCCTAACGTGGCTAAACCCCTCAATATTTACCATCTACGGCCGACGGCCCTCGGAGCCGCGCTTGATCGAATTGGCCGATTTCGTGGCTACCACGTGGTCTCAATCAATCACCTGGGTGATTGGGGCAAACAATACGGCATGCTCACCGTAGCCTTCCGACTTTTTGGCAAAACGCTCAAAGACGAGCTCGGAATGATGGAACTGGTCGATCTCTACGTCAAAATCAACCAGGCCGCTGAAAAAGACCCCTCCATTGAAGAAGAAGCCCGCAACGCTTTTCTGAAGCTCGAACAGGGAGACCCTGCAGTCACCGCGCTTTGGCAAAAATGCGTGGATATCTCCATCCTCGAATTTAATCGAATCTATGCGCGCTTGGGTGTGAACTTTGATCACATCTGGGGCGAAAGCTTTTATAAAACCCAGCTTCAACCTTTGCTCAGCGACCTCAAAACCCGCGGTCTACTCATTGAAAGCGAAGGTGCCCAGGTCGTCCCTGTCACGGATGAAAGTGGCAAGGAACTTCCGCCCTGCATTCTGCAAAAAAGCGATGGCGCTACGATTTACGCCACGCGGGATGTGGCGGCCGCTATTTATCGGTTTCAGCAATTCAACTTTGACCGGATGACCTACATTGTGGGTGGCGAGCAAAAGCTCCATTTCCAGCAAGTTTTTTCAGTCCTGCGGCAAATGGGCCAAGAATGGGTCTCCCGCTGCGAACACGTCCCGACCGGCCTCTATCGCTTCAAAGACGCAAAAATGTCGACTCGAAAAGGCAATTTTGTAACGCTCGAAGAAGTTCTGGAACTCGCCAAACAACGAGTCGCGCAACTCATTCAGGAAAGAGCACAAGGCAACGACGCCGCCGCATCTCACGCCGCTCAGGCTCATGCCACCGCCGCACAGTCCGCAACAGATATCACCGAAGCGGTTGCGATCGGTGCCGTCGTATTTCACGACCTTTCGACCGATCCCGCCCGGGATGTGGAATTCGACGTCGAACGCGTGGTGGACTTCGAAGGCGAGACCGGCCCCTACCTCCAATATGCCCATACCCGTTGCCTCAGCATTTTGCGCAAGGCGCGTGAAACGGGGGTTTTTCCGACAACCTTGTTTTCAGAGCGGGCGGTTGAGCGCCTGCAAAAGCCTGAAGAAATCGCGCTCGTGAAAATCCTAGGACAATTCCCCCTTCATTTAGAACGATCCCTCACGCTCGCCAAGGCCAGCCAGCTCGCGCACTACCTGATCGATGTCACCAAAGCCTTTGGCGCGTTTTATCGCGAATGCCATGTCCTCGGCGAAGAACTCGAACTCACGCAAGCCCGGCTCATGCTGGTCGAAGCCACGCGACGGATTTTGGCGCAAGGGCTGACGTTGATGCTGATTCCATTGCCGGAGCGCATGTAGGGGCGAAATTTTCGGTAAGGGGCTCGGGGTCGTCCTTCCTTGGACTCCGCGCGAAAACGCGCTTCCTGCGCGCGCGGATCCCCTCACCCTTACCGAAAAATTTCTAACGTGGGAACCGAGGGGCCGGGGGAGGACCGCCTCCGCCCGCAAGTCCGCCCTGGCCATAAAAATCGCCCAAAGCGGCCCGCCCCTTTAAATCGAAGGCGACGCACTATTGCCGCAAGGGCTCCTTCGCCGTAGGCGTCTACAGGGAATTCTCGGGGAGGGTGAGGGAATCTGCGCGCGCATGGATGCGCGCTTGCGCAGAGGTCAGGAAGACCGGCTCCCGACACCCCTCACCGAGAATTCCTGACCTCACTCATACCTCAGCGCATCAATAGGATGCAGCGCCGAAGCTTTTTTCGCGGGATAACTCCCGAACACCACGCCAATCGTAGCCGAAAACCCAAAGGCCATCAGAACGGTCCAAGGCGAAACCGATGCCGGCCAACCTGCAAAAATCGTCAACAGCACGGTAATCAGCCAACCTAAAAATATTCCACAAACGCCGCCCACGGCGCTGACAACGACGGATTCCATCAAAAACTGAGAGAGGATATCCCAACGTCGTGCGCCCACGGCTTTTCGAAGACCAATTTCACGAGTCCGCTCAGTGACCGAAACGAGCATGATGTTCATGATGCCGATTCCGCCCACCAAAAGAGAAATCGCCGCGATACACGCGAGCAAAAGCGACATCGTCTTACTACTCTCGGACAGCGCAGCCTGAATGTCCGCCATATTCCGTATTTGAAAAGCGTCTTGGCGCTGCGAGACTGAAAGCTTATGCCGCGACGCCATGAGTTCCAAAATCGCCTTTTGGGCCGACTCGATATTCAGCGAACTCCCCACCTCGATGTCGATGTAATCCACATAATTTTTGCCAAACAGACGCTTCATCGCAGTATTGACCGGAATCAAAATAATATCATCCTGATCCCGAAAGCCATTAGCCCCCTTCTCAGGCAAAATCCCGATGACCTGAAAACCCACCCGATTGATCTTGATCGTCGCACCGACTGGATCCTCGGTGCCAAAGAGCTCTCGCACCACGGTCGCGCCAATCACGGCGACTCGGCTGCGCTTGAGATTCTCTTCAGGAAGAAAAAACCGACCCACCTCTGGCTCAGACGCATGCATCCGCGCATAAGAGCCACTCGCTCCTAAAACCTGCGTGCTCCAGTTTTTATCCCGATAAGCCACTTGCCCTCGACCATTCACGTTAGACGAAACTTCGCGAATCGTCGAAATCTGATCCTTAATTGTCGCGGTGTCTTCCGCCGTCAAACGAGTGGTTGATCCCGCCTCCTGCGCGACCCCTCCCACTCGCACCGCCCCAGGACGCAACACCAGAAGATTCGAACCCAAAGAAGCCAACTGATTTTCGATTGCGGTTTGCGCACCCTTGCCAATTGCGAGCATCGCCACCACGGCCGCGACGCCAATTAAAATCCCCAACATCGAAAGCGCGGTGCGAACTTTATTAGCCGCCAACGTCTTAAATCCTTGCCGTAAATGCTCAAAGAACTCGGCCATCCAGCCGCCACCGATTGCATTTACCGCTAAGAGCTGCCCTGACCCCGCATCATTTCCAGCAAAGTTCGCCATCGGAACCAACCGCTCATCCGACTGCACGACACCATCGCGCATTCGAATCCGCCGCTTGGCCTGCGCTCCGATTTCTTCTTCATGGGTCACAATCACAATGGTGATACCCTGCGAGTTCAGCGTTTTAAGAATTCCCATGATTTCTTTTTCGCTGATCGAATCTAAATTTCCCGTCGGCTCGTCCGCCAAAATAATCTTAGGCTGGTTCACCAAAGACCGCGCGATCGCCACCCGCTGTTGTTGACCGCCCGAAAGTTCATTAGTTTTGTGAAAAAGGCGATCCCCCAGCCCTACCTTTCCCAATAAATCTTTCGCTTTATCGAGATCCGGACGTTTTTCTGAATAAAGTAGCGGTAACGCGACATTTTCGACCGCGGTCATCCGCGGCAATAAATTAAACTGCTGAAAGATAAACCCGATCTTCCCTCGCCTGAAAATGGCCAACTCATCTTCCGTGAGTCGAGAAACCTCTTTGCCATCGATGCGATAAGAACCCGAACTCGGCACGTCCAATAAACCCAATACATGCATCAACGTGGACTTGCCAGAACCCGAGGGCCCCATGATCGCGACAAAATCCCCTTCTTCAATGGTTAAAGATACCCCTCGAAGCGCGAAGACGGTGTTTTCACCCATCTGATAAGTCTTATGAACGTCAACGAACTCCAGCATCAGTTTCTCAATGCCCCCTTCGCGTGCCCATCGGCGAGAAAGGCGAAGCGCCTCCTGTCTTGCTTCCTCCCGGCTTAAACTGCGCGGCTAAAACTATTTCGCCCTCCGAAAGGCCGGAAAGAATTTCAACCTGGCGACCATCACTCAAGCCCAGTTGAATTTCCCTTTTTTCCGGCTCCTTTTTCCCTTTGCCCGGCGCCATCAAAACATAGGGGCGACTATCCTGAGTGCGAATCGCATCCGCAGGCACAACTAAGACTCCCGTCTTAGCGGCCAATTGAAAGGTCACATTCGCCGTCATCCCACTCCTCATGAATTTTGGAACCGAACCCGGAATCACCGTCACGATATAGGTTGTGACATTGTTGACAGTCTTAGCGTCATAGGCGATTTTTTCAACCACCGCGTGTGTCGATACATTAGGATAGGCGTCCAAGACAATCTCCGCCCCTTGTTTGAGGTGAATCTGCGCAATATCCGTCTCATCCACTTGCGCTTGGATCGTCAACCGATCGGACATGACCAAAATAGCATCAGTCGTCGCGAAGGTTTGCCCATGCTCAATGTTGCGTGAAATAATCGTTCCGGTAATAGGAGCCAAAATGGGAGTCGGCTTATACAAATCCTCCCACCGAGCCACCTCCGAAGGACCCCGCGCCCGTGCGGCGTCCAAAAGCGCCGCCCGCTCGGTTGAACTCATCCAAACCAAAATCTGCCCCCTCTTGATCGAATAACCTTCGTCGACCAATACCTGTTCGGCCCGACCCGGAATAGGCGGTTTGATTTCGACCCGATTTTCAGGCTGCACCACTCCCGTACTGATGATATTCATCGAAATATTGCCAAGCACAGCCTTGACCGGCGTATAGCTCACGCTCGAAGCTGATTTTTTCTTGAAGAAAAACGCCGCCCCGATTGCTACCGCCAAAATCACCCCAATCACAATCCATTTCCATTTCCATTTCATCGAATCACTCCTTTTCCGAGCGCCTGCTCCCAGCCTGCCTCAGCAATCACGCGATCACGCTCGCTCTGAAGAGCGGTCTTTTCTCGACTAATCAGATCCGTTTCGATCAAATCCCATTCTTCAAAAGAAAGGAGTCCATTATTGTACTTACCCCGACCAATATCCGCCCGAGTCTTTGCCGCTTCCAGAAAACTGACGTCGACCTTCAGCTTTTCGACCGCTTCCACATAAGAGGACCAGGCCTGTTTCAGTTTCGTCAGAACCACACGATCGGTATTGGCCAAGGTTTGACTGGCGGCCTGATGTGCCGCAATGGCACTTCGGGTGGAGTAAAAATCTTTTCCTCCCGAAAAAAAAGAATAAGAAAGCCCAACCCCCATCGACCAGCGGTTGTTTTGAGGAAACCATTCCGCGCCCTGTTTACCGACTGAACCCGTCAAACTCAGGCTCGGAAAGAGGGTGCCTTGCGCCAAAGTCACGGAGGCGAGTGCTCCCTGTTCTTGCGAAAACGCCTGTAAATGATCGGGAGTGCTCAGGGCTAAAATTTTCAAATCCAGTTTGCTTGCGGGATTTTGAATTGGAACCGTCCCTTGGACATTCGGCAGGTCATCTTGTTCACTATCAAACCCCAATACCCGCGCGAGCTGAACCTGGGCGATTTCAAGCGCATGCTGCGCCTGCAAGTGATCCCAATGAGCCTGATTGAGATAGGCTTGCGACAAAAGTAAGGAACCTTTGTTCTCGCGGCCATCCTCAAATCGCAATTCCACCAGTTCCAAATTTCGATGACGGCGTTCGATGATCGAATCCGAGAGGACGATCGATTTTTGCGCAAAAAGCACGCCTTCAAAGCCCGTTTTTAAATCGGCGCTCACCTTGGCTTTGACGCTCTCCAGACTGGCCCGGACCGTTTGTTCATTAGCTTGGTTTTGCGCAATTTTTCCTTGATCCTGAAAACCATTAAAAAGATTCTCCGAGCCCGAAAGAGAGGTTGTGTAATTCGAACTCGTACCCATATCGACCGCTGGGTTGTTGGAAAAATTATTTCCATAACTATAGCCCAAGTTCGCTGAAAGTTGCGGAAAGAACCCACTCCACGCCGCCTTCACCTGATACCCAGATGCTTTCAAACTCGATCGCGCAGCTTCGAGTTCAGGGTTAAACCGATTGGCCCGCTCGACGGCCTCAATCCATGAAAACGTTGAGACGGTCGCGGCAAAAGCGGCCTCGCCTGGCATAACCAAGAACAACACGCCGGCCACGAGATGAAAATATTTAGACACCTTTAACCCAGTCAAAAATAAAATACCCCCCCACCAGCGCAAACGCCGCGGCGGAAATCCGGCTCATGAGAACGGGATGAATGAATTTTCTTGCATGATGTCCCACTCCGATTGCAATCGCCGTAACCGTCCATAATGCGAGCGTGGCCGCCACAAAAATAGTACCGACCTCCTGAAAGCGAGCCACCAACCCGACCGTCGCCAACTGCGTCAGGTCCCCCCATTCGGCCACAAAGATTACTAAAAAAGAGGACCAAACCACCGACCACCGACTGGTGCGATCTGAAATTTGATGCAAGGCATTTTCGGCGGCGACATCCTCAGCCGCTGAGCGCCACGCCAAAACCGCAAATACCAGAAACAGAATCCCCGCAGCCAGATGCACCCAATGTTGCGGCAAGAATACAAAAACTCGGCCCAGGATAACGGCCACTCCCGTCTGAATTAAAAAGGCCAAAGCCGAACCCGCGAAAACCATCCAAGGATTCCGACGAGTGGCCATCAGCAAGGCGGCAAAAGCAGTCTTGTCGGGAAGCTCCGCAAAAAAAACCAAGGAATAGGTTGTCAAAAACAGCTTCCAGTTCATTCTCATGACCCCTTTTGAATGAGGATGAGACTAAGCCGCCAGCCTTAGAAACACAATAGATTAGGGGCTCCCGGTAAAAGCTGTCGGGGTCGTCCATCCTTGGACTCCGTGCAAAAAGCGCCTCCTGCGCGCGCGGATCCCCTCACTTTTACCGAGAGCCCCTACGTGGGTGCGGGATCATGGAGCCTCAAAGTTGGAAAACGATATTCCTCAAACATCTGGTTCATTCGATTCTGAAGTAAACCCAAATCGTATCTCATAGGGTCCAATCCCCTTTTCTTTACATTTCAAATTTAAAGTAATCTTCAAGCGGCAATATCTAAGCCACAGACCAAGCACTTGAATTCACGACATAATCATGAACCAGCCTGTGCCTTTTGAAATGAATGAGGCCATTCACCCCAGCGGACGCTCAGTAACCCCTCAACTCATCCACGAAATTTGACGATACATTTCCATATGGGCCACCTGATCGTCTTGATTGACGACTCCACAACCGCGACTAAACGTACCGCTTTGATGGTCCGAGGCATTTTAACCAATCAAGATATTCAGATTCAATCCTTCCAAGGGGTAGAAGAATTTCAGGCCTACTTTGAAAAAAATCCGATGCCCCCGTGGATCATCTTTACTGATTACGTCATGCCTGGCCAAACCGGACTGGACCTGATCGACTGGCTCAAGCGACACCCCATTCTTCACTGGACCCCCGTGTGCATGATGACCGGTGAAATCGGTCCAGAAACGCGAGTCCAAGCCACCAAAGCTGGCGCTTGGGAATTTCTTGAAAAACCCATAGAACCGGAATCTCTCGAAAAAGTCTTTGCCAAACGAAAAAATACCGAGATCGATTACGAAGAGTTAAAAAGCCTGGATCATGGTTTTTCAGAGGAAACCATGGATCTAGTGGGCAACCAGGATCAGCTCCTTTCGGACTTTGGGGAACCGAAGATACGCGAACTTTACCGGATTTTCCATACGATCAAGGGGACAGCCCGAAGTCTGCAACTCCCGGCGATCTCCAATCTCGCCCACGAGGCTGAATCCTTTTTGACCGCGGTCACCCATGGAAACATGTATAGTTTTCCCCAAACTCTTGAGATTCTTAAAAAAGTTCTCGGTTTTTTTGAAGACCAATGTGACTCCCTCAAATCCAACCGCCTCCTACTCAATGCCCCCAAAGAACTTTTGGATGAAATCCACCTCTTCAAGGCCAACGTAGCGGCAGGCTGGAAGATGGGGGGCGCTCCCGCAGGCTCCCCCGACACGACCTCACCCCAAAATAGCCCAGCTCAAACGGCTGCCAACCAAGGCGGGGTCGTTGGCCGGACGGCCACGAGCGTCCGAATCAACAACGACCGTTTGGATATGTTGCAGGTTCGGCTCAAAAAGATTTTAGGAATCAAGTTCAGGTTGAGCCAATTTACGAACCAACTTCAGCAAGAGTTTTTCGATGAGCCCTTCCCCAAAGAACTCCTTAAGATGGTGGGCGAACTCAATGACGAAGCCATGGCGATTTTTGAGTTTTTCATTTCACTGCGGGTCATCCCCGCCACCCGCCTTAAAATATTTTGTGAACGCGTCCTCAATGAAGTAGTCGAACAGCTCGGCAAACCCGCAAAAATCGAGTTTACGATTGAACCAGGCGTCGAAGTGGATATGGCGGTGATCGAGTGCCTGGAAGGATCATTTGTGCACCTCATCCGTAATTCGATCGATCATGGCACCGAAGACATCGAGGCGCGCAGAAAAGCGGGTAAAAAAGAAGAAGCACTCCTCAAAATTGCAGTGACCCGCGATGGTACGGAAAAACTTTCCTGTATTCTCGTGGATGACGGCAAAGGAATTGACCGTAACGCCCTCAAAAATGCGGTTGCTAAAAAACAGCTTTTATCTCAGGACGCCCTCGACAAGCTCACCGATCAATCGATCGACGAGCTGATTTTTATCGAAGGGCTTTCGACCCGCGCTGAAGTCACCGAAACTTCGGGAAGAGGCGTGGGAATGGACGCGGTCAAGAAACGGATCGAAGAAATGGGTGGATCGATTCAAGTCAAATCAACGCCTGGCAAAGGCGTCGGTTTTAAAATTTCACTACCGAGGATATTTAAATTATGAAAACGAACGTATTGATTGTCGACGATTCGGCCAGTATCAGAGAGATTATCAAACACTACCTTCAAGAAATCCCCAACTTGAACTTCATGATGGCAGGCGATGGTCTGGAAGCTGAGAAAATCCTTCAGGAATCGCTCCTGGTCGAAAACCTCGTCGATATTATGTTTCTGGACTGGATGATGCCCAATCAAACGGGATTCGATCTGTTGCGCCGAATGCGCGAAACCGAAGGGTTTGCTCATCGCCCCAAAGTGATCATGCTCACGGCGGAAACCTATCCAGCTCAAATCGAAGCCTGCATTAAATTTAAGGTGAGCGCGTACGTGACCAAACCCTTTACCCAGGATGATCTGATTCAGGCTTTCCACAAAGCGATCGGAGATCGGAGCGAACATGACGCAGCTTGAATTTCACCCTCAGACCGACTATTTGATTGTGACGATCCGCGGGCCCGCGCTTGAACCTCCGCGTCCATCCCTTGCCGACCAGATTGGTGAAAAGCTCACCAACATGGCCAAGAAGTTCGTGATCTTTCAATGCGCGGAATGCAATGACATCGGCCCCGCTTTTATGCGCGAATTAGCCATGACCTATAAGCTCCTGGCCTCCATTAATGGAAAAATGGTTTTAGTCGCACCGAATAAAAAAATTCAAGAAGCGATTAAAAAACAAGCCCTCGACCGCTTGTTGGTCGCCAAACTCAGCTTGCGCGGCGCACTGGTTGAATTCGGGCTCGTGAAGGAAAAAGATTTTGACGTCAATTTTATCAATCCCTTTCTTGCGGCCACGCAACGCGTGCTTAAGGTTCAGTGTTTTCTGGACTCCAAGCCAGCCAAACCCTATCTCAAGAAGCCCACGGATCCGATGTTGATCGGAGATCTAAGCGGGATTATCGGGATCACGTCCGAGGCCTTTTCCGGCACTTTGGCGATCAGTTTTAAAGAAGAAATCTTTTGCAAGATCGCCTCGAGCATTCTAGGCACCCCGTACCCGAATATTATTCCGGAAATTGTCGATCTTGCCGGCGAGCTTTCAAACATGATTCTTGGACAGGCCAAAATCGAACTCAATACTCTTGGCTACCAAATTCAGCAGGCGCTGCCTTCTTGCGTTTGGGGAAAAGACCACCAGATCAAAACCTTTGGTGGAGGCGCGTGTATTGTGTTGCCACTGGTGACAGCAATGGGAGAAATCCATGTCGAAGTGAGCACGAATCAGACATTGCTGAAATCGATACCCCCTAAAGCTGCGTAAAAAAGATTTCTTGTTTTTGGGCCTTTCGAACGGATGTATGATAGGCCGGCAAAATAAACCCCAGCAGGGTGTCCTCGAGGATTTCGAAATAGCGAGCTACGGTGACGCTATCCACTCCGATCTCTCGGGCGACTCTTCAAATGTAGATGCCAGAACGGCCTCGGGCAAGCTCCCCCATTGGAGAACTTAATCGAGGTTAAACTGGTCTCCCAGCTCCGTGCTGGTGAAGGGATAAAGATTGTACACCCACGCACGCCCCGCGAGAAGGTTGGCCCCTTCTTGCTTGAGTTTACGGCTACTGGAGCCGGTGAGAATGAACTGCCTTTTGGTTTTTTGAATTTGGGAATGCACAACATCCAAAAGCCGTGGAAATTTTTGAACCTCATCGACCACAACGCGCTTCTTTTGATTTTCTGGAGTCGGGATAAAGGCTTCGAATCGAGTGGGATCGAGCAGCAGTTGATCCATGAACTAAAGGTCCAGAAGGGTGGTTTTGCCTGAACCGCGTGGCCCAAATATAAAAAAATTGTTAGTTTTAGATAACTTACATGACCTCTGAATCATATTCAGAATTTTAACGCTAAATTTAACTCGTTATCAATGATCAGGGACCGGCGCCGGGGGAATGAGATGGTTTTGTGGCGCAAGGTGGTAAACACTATTGAACAACACCGACGTCGGTGCTCATTCTTTATAGCCAGTGGAATTTACTGCGATTGGGTGCCTATTTTTCAGTTCTACCAACGTGGCACTGATGTTGCTTTATTGCTGCCAGCCAAATCGGGCAGCGTAGATGGAATTACCTCCTTTTCTCAAGAAAGGAGGTAACCCCGATGAAGAATAAAAAAAAGGCTCCAAAGGCCAGACATTATTCTTTTCGTCGATGGCTCAAAAAACTTAAAAAAAACTGGTCCAAAAAATATCTATTCCAGTTTTTGTGGTTTTTAGCCAAGTTGGTTCTGTTCTATCTCGATCATCAGTGAGGAGGCCCGGGGGTACAGCTCAACCCGGAGCTCCCATGGAAGGGAGCTGCCCGATTTGGTTTTATCAGTTGGGGCTCCGAACGATCTTGCGATTGGCAAGCCCTTCCTCATTGAGTCCGAACATCAGACACTCTGATTGAAATCTAAACTCACGCTCGATTCGAAGATGCCAAAAATGCTGGAAAACAGCCTATTTTTCAGTTCTACCAACGTGGCACTGATGTTGCTTTATTGCTGCCAGCCAAATCGGGCAGCGTAGATGGAATTACCTCCTTTTCGCAAGAAAGGAGGTAACCCCGATGAAGAATAAGAAAAAGGCCGTCAAGGTCTACTATTGTTCCTATCGGTTTTGGCTCAAAAAACTTGAAAAAAACTGGACCCAAAAAAATGTAATCCAGTTTTTGTGGTTTTTGGCCAAGTTGGCTCTGTTCTATCTCGATCATCAGTGAGGAGGCCCGGGGGTACAGCTCAACCCGGAGCTCCTATGGAAGGGAGCTGCCCGATTTGGTTTTATCAGTTGGGGCTCCGAACGATCTTGCGATCGCGAAACCCTTCCTCATTGAGTCCGAAGTTCAGACACTCTGAATGAAACCTAAGCCCACGCTCGATTCGAAGGTGCAAAAACTGCAGGAAAACAGCCTGTTTTTTGGCTCTACCAACGTGGCACTGATGTTGCGTTAATGCCGCCTGCCAAATCGGGCAGCGTAGATGGAATTACCTCCTTTTCGTAAGAAAGGAGGTAACCCCGATGAAGAATAAGAAAACGGCTCAGAAGGCCAATTATTATTCCTTTCGGTTTTGGCTCAAAAAACTTAAGAAAAACTGGACCCAAAAAAATATGTTCCAGTTTTTTTGGTTTTTAGCCAAGTTGGTTCTGTTCTATCTCGATCATCAGTGAGGAGGCCCGGGGGTACAGCTCAACCCGGAGCTCCCATGGAGGGGAGCTGTCCGATTTGGTTTTAACGAATGCTTACGCGGCATGCAACACCGATCATTCTCTAGATCTGGCGCCACATGCCGCGCAATCAGGGCAAGAGTTAGGACGAGGACGTTATTTGGAGGTGAAGGCGAGGCCGGAGGGGATGGTAGCCAGGCCTGTAACGGGAGTGCCATCGGAACTTGGCGTTAGCGTTTTTGGTGCTAACCCTCCGTCATTAGGCAGAGCGCCGGCAGATATCTTAAAGACTGGTATGCTTTTCAGAAGACTGTTGGTCGTCAGGAAGAAACCACCCGTAGGATCTACTACCGAGGCGGTCGGCGTAGGGTAGGTACCAAAAACCGAAGCAAGCGTGTAATCCACCTTGCCACTGAGCCCGCCCCCCGCCGCCATCGCAAAAGTCGTGATCAACGACTGATTGTTATAAAGATTTCCCGCATCAGCAGAAGGCGGACTGGTCACAAAAAGATTAGATCCCGATGGATCAATCGCCATAGTTGTCGGGGCAATATTGACCAAATTACCTTGATCTCCAGCCCCCAAAGAGCCATCAGATGGATTAATACTAAATCGTTGGACGTATTTGGCCGCGGCGGCATTGTATGCGACATAAAGATTAGCAGAGTTTGGACTTACCATAACGACATTAGGATTCGCTCCACAAGAAGGAGTAGTGCCTGTGGTTATCGCGCTTCCAATTTCAGTGAGAGCACCAGAGTTTTGATCAATCGTAAAAGATTGAATTGAACTAGAACCATTATTGACCACGTATAGCCATTTTCCATTTGGTGAAATCGAAAGGCTCATAGGATTAGATCCGACCGTTACGGCCACACTACCCGCAGTCGCATAGCCAGTAGTAGCATTCAGAGGAAAAAGATAAATTTTTCCAGTGCCTCCGAGGTTAGTCGCATAAAGAAACTTTCCACTAGGATCAACCGCCGCCCCACTCCCTGCTCCGCCGCCGCCACCTACCGTTGAAACATTGGTTAAGTCACCGTTATTCGGAGCAAAAGTGAAATTATCCACAGTTCCAACATTAACAGTATAAACGACTGATTTAGAAGGATGAACCGCAACCGCAGCAGGGCCACTGCTAGCCACCGCTGTCGTTCCCGCAACGAGAGATCCATTTCCCGCTGTATTCAATAAATAAGATAGCACCGTCGTATTACCCTCAATTGCAAACAAACTCGACTGATAAGTATAAGCACCCGCTCCTGTTACTGTCTGCGTGTCCGAATTGGTAACCACTATATCGGCAGCCACTGCCCCATTACCCTGTGCAGCATGAGCAGGCGTGGTGCAAGTAAAAGTAAAGCTGCCCAAAGAAGCCGCGGGCGCTGTCGGATTTGTGCAGGCAGAGCCACCCACAGTTGCCGTAATGCCCGTTCTAAAATTGGCACCCCTAATGGTAATCGTGGCACCACCGTAGGTTGAACCCTTTGCAGTCGCCACACCATCCACATTAATGAAAGTCGGCGCAGCTTGATAAGTAAATCCAGCGGCGGCAGCCGATGCACTACCACCAGCCCCATTGTCAACAACAGCCCCCGCAGCTCCGGCCCCAGGCCCCCCCGATGTACAGGTCAATTGAGTTTGCGTCGCATTGACCACAACCCCTGTACACGGAATTCCACCCAGAGTGACCGTCGCAAGCGGCGAACTCGAAAAACCAAAACCTGTAAGAGTCATCGCGGTACCTCCGGCTAAGGCCCCCCCATCAGGTGAAATCGAA
>JBBCAW010000023.1:0-78371 GCA_051382295.1 Bdellovibrionota bacterium FG-1
TAGGCGGAACCTTCTATACCGACGCATGCTCCACTCCTGCAGCAGGCTCGGCGATTACGATTGCTAATGGTGCGAACTCCGGCACGTTCTATTACAAGAGCACGGGTTCGGGCGCGCGAAGTCTCACGGCCAGCGCCGCGAGTGGCGTGATTCTGTCCAATACCCTCGCCGCCACCGTCACCCCCAGTAAATTTGTCGTGACCGTCGTTGCGGCCAGCTTCGATAACGCCACTTGCGGCGGACCTTTTACGATTACCTCGCAGGACTCCACGAGCACCACAGCCAATGCGACCTCCACTCTGACCGTAGATCTCAGTCAAACTGGGGGCGCTCATGGGGTGTTTTATAGCGACAATGTCTGCAGCGCGGGCATTTCTAGCAGGACCATCACCGCAGGGACAAGCACCGCCACCTTCTACTACAAAGACACCACTGCAAGCGAAACGCCGACGCTCACAGCCGCGGATCACGCGGGTTCGCTCACTTCGGGAACGGTGGGCGTGACCATCACCGCACAAATCATCAATATCATTCAGAGTGGATTGGCCCTCAATTTGGACGCTTCACTCGGGGATGGTAGCGGATTTGTCGGCGCAGGATGTGGCACCACCACTTGGAAGGACCTCATCTCGAGCACCAACGCCACTCTCTCCAACTTCGCGGGGTGCGATGGTACAACGGGATGGAATGGAACAGGCACGGCCAACGACCCGTATCGCCTCAACTTCCCTGGCAATACCGACGATCACGTTCAATTTCCAACGATTAGCCTTCCGTCAGGAGTGACGGCTGAAGCCTGGATTTATCCGACCAACACCACAATGGATGGATTCATTGTTGAAAAGACAGCCGTCAATGCTGAATGGGAACTCTTTATCAGCACCAGCCAACTCATTTGGAGGGGAGGAAGTAGTACTCTAGAAGTCCATGCCCCCGCTCCTTCCGCTAATGCCTGGCACCATGTTGTAGGCACTCAGAGCGGCACCACGGCAGCCATTTACATTGATGGGGTGCTCGCGGCCTCTGGGACCGTAGCCGCAATCCCAAACGGAACTGGCACCATTCAAGTCGGAAATTTCGAAGCAGGAAGTTATTACTTTAGTGGCGGGATTGCAGCGGTTCGAGTCTATTCTGGAAAATTTTTAGCCAACCAAGTAGCTAGAAATTGCAATGCCCAAAAGTCCCATTTTTCGGGTGTGACTTGTCCGACCATGACCACTCCGAGCACGATTACGATTACGCACGGATATATGGGTCTCAACAAGAACACGTGCGCCGCGCTAGACATCGTACTTAAGGATGGAAGCGGCAACTTATCTGAGAGGATGTCCGCGACTCAGATCGATTTGAGTAACAATGGCTCAGCGATCTATTACAGTGATTCGAACTGCGCTACCCCCATTACCTCAACCATTATTCCGGATGGTTTGAACACAAAAACCATTTATATCAAAGACACCACTGCGGAAACGCCGACGCTCACAGCTGCGGATCACGCGGGTTCGCTCACACCAGGGACCGTGGCCCTCATGGTTACCACCCCCATACCTCTTCTTGCAGGATTCTTTGGATCCACAATGGCGGTCATTAAT
The DNA here is from genome assembly GCA_051382295.1 of Bdellovibrionota bacterium FG-1. Classification (GTDB taxonomy): domain Bacteria; phylum Bdellovibrionota; class UBA1018; order UBA1018; family UBA1018; genus JBBCAW01. The sequence goes on from JBBCAW010000023.1 coordinate 1,593, forward strand.
GGCAAAGCTTATTGCATGGGAACGAATTTCTACGGCGCATGCGGAGTCGGCGCATATGTGGACGCCCCCCTCTATTCTCCAGTCGCTGTCAACAATGTCACCAGGGTGACGGCCCTCATGTCAACAGATGGTGGCGCTTCAGTGCATTGCCTCGTGGACGACGGCAAGGCCAAATGCATGGGCTATGGAGTCATGGGAGATGGGAAGACGGAAGGTTGCGCCTACGGCACGACCTGTACAGCCCTATCCCCGGTACAAGTTTCTGGATTGGACGCCAGCGGCGGGAGCTCAACGATCACCACCCAGGTTGCAGGATCGAGCAATAGCACATTTTGTGCATTGACACAAAATGGCGCTGTTCGCTGCTGGGGCAATAATGTCGGCGACGGCAGCACAACCTTTTCACTGACGCCTGTTGCCACCACCCTGACCAGTGGAGTAACAAAGATTGCAGGCAGTCGTTCGAATGTTATGGCAGTCCAAAATGGAGCGCTTTATTACTGGGGCGACACGCTACTCACCCCAACCCTAGTAACGACCTATGATGGATCAACTGCTGCCAAAACGGTGGTCGATGTCGCAGGTTCCAATAATCAAAATAATGCCGGTGGTGAACGATTTTGTGCAGTCACCGCCGATGGAGGCGCATCTTGCCAAGATGGCCTTCTAATTCTCCCCGCAGGATCCGGAGCCAGTAAAATTGTTGCCGGCGCGTCCCATTTTTGCGTCGTCTACACGGGCGGGGTAAGATGCGCAAATACCAGAGGAGGTCAATACTGGTCGCCTGTTGGAGACATATCCCTCGGAGACAACGTCACATACAATCCCGGCAGAAGCGGAGACGCCACACATTTTATAACAGATATTAGCCAAGCTATTGGCTTGGTGCAAATCGGCCAAAGTGGAACTCACAACAATGATGGAGTAGGCAGTCCGAGCACCTTTGCCTCGACCGATATTTTGGCCATCGGCACGGGATACGAGCATGTCTGCGTGATCACCGCTGGAAATATGATGAGCTGTTGGGGCGTTAATCACTATGGTGAAATGGGCACAGGCTCAACCGACAACACTGAATACCGCGTTGCCATACCGACAGTGACTGCTTGGCCGTAATGTCCCTACGCCCCCTCGCCCACCACGGAGGGATTGGTATCAGGAAAAAATCACGCAACGTCTTCGTGTTTTTTCTTGTGAAGCTCGCTCAGGTTAAGAACCTGAACCTCGATCACACGGCCCTTCTTATCCTCGCAAAACACAAAGCCGTCCTTCGCGTACGATTTTGCTTCAATACCCGGCGCTAACTTAATCGAAGCAAAATCAGCTTCAGCGTCCACCAAAATCTGCGGAAAGACTTGAACCGCGTCTACTTTTTTTCGAAGTGAACCATTACGGTGAGCACGACCCATAATTCTTGTTCCTTTCTTTCGAGCAATACCGCCGCAACCAGATTATCATCCCGGTGCTTAAATGTTTTACCCAAAATCCACTTTGGCCCCTGAGGAAGCTCAAGATCTGGAGATTCAATCACCTCGGCAAGGTCTGCAGCACTGATTTTTCTTTCCTGAATGCGCTCAAGAGCATGCAGCGAGAGAACCCAACGACTGATTTTTGGACCTTCCATCATTCGCCCCCAAGCCCTACGCCCCCTCGCCCACCACCGCGGGATTGGTATCAATCTTAGCCTTGGCCACGAGCTTTTTGAGCCACTCGTCGTAGATTTCACGCTGTTTACGCGTGGTGATCTGACGGATCAACTGGCCCCGTTCGGTAGCGAGCTTAGCCAGATCGGGCTTCTGAGCTTCGGTCACAAGAGCGACCAAGACCCAGTTAGCTGAAACATACTTCTTAGCCTTGCCGCCCTGAGCGGGATCAATCGGAGATTTCGCCGCAAAGGCGTCTGCCAAAAGCTCTTTAGCCTCGCCGACCCCCGGAATATAAGAACTTTGACGGGTCACAAATCCCGTCTTCTTGACTTCGACATGATAAGTCTTCAAGAGTGCATTGACTTTGGCGTCGGATGACTTATCAGCCGTCAGCAGGGCGACCGCTTCATCGCCAAGCTTTTCGTTGACCTTTTTGATTTCGCCCGTTTTTTCACTCGCTAAGATGTCACGAGCAATCTGATTTTTGGCAATATCAAAAGCCATACCTTTGAATTCTTTATCTTTTTTCATCTCAAACTGACTTTTAGCGAGATTCAGTTTGGCGGGATCCGCCAAAAACTTCTCCATCTCTTTCGGATCAATTTGAACCCCTTGACGCCCTGCTTCAGTAGTTAAAAGGACATATTTAATATCCCGCTTATCTTGAGTCAGCAAAAACTGTTGCTTGAGCTCAGCATCAGCCACTTTGACGCGGGCTTGAAAATAACTCTGCCAGCCTTGCATCGAAATATCTTCGCGAACCATCCGCTCAAAAGAGCCAACCGTGTATTGATTGGCTTCAAGTACTTGCTTATACGTGGCTAAATCGAATTTGCTTTCCTTTTGAAAAGCCGGAATTTCACGAATTCGATCCCGAACTTCTTCGTCCGAGGCTTCCATAGACTGCTTGGAAGACTCCTGAACCATGAGCTTACGCCGCACCAAGTCTTGAAATACCCCTTCTTTGACGCGAAACTGTTTGAGCTGCTCATCCGTAAACTTGCCGCCCCCCATATTCTTAAAGAACTCCATCCGCTGATTCAGGGCTCGATTAAACTCTGCAATCGAAATGGGATCCCCATTCACAGTGCCCGCTACAGCCCCTTCGTGGAGCCCTCGAGTTGACTTGGGATTAAATACGCCAGAGACGATAAAGACAAAGGCGATGAATCCAATGATCGCTCCGCTCACTACGGTACTGTATTTTCCACGTGCCCATTGCATTCAGTTTTCCTCCATGCTTGCAATCAGTAATTGAGATAGCTACCATCCTTAAAACAGATCCAGGGACTATGTTCAAATATATAAGAGAATACCGGTTCTACATCATCCTTTTTATGTTCGTCCTCATCCCCGTGATGTTGATCGACACGACAACACGGGCGCCGAGAGACCGGCGCTTCTACGACCGGGCCGTGGTAGCCTTTACAGCCCCCGTCCAGATCATCATCAGTTGGTCGCTCGACCACCTGGCCTCGAGCTTTCAGAACTACCTTTACCTTTTGCGAACTCGTCAAGAAAATCTCGGTTTACTCGATGAAAATCGCAAACTATTAAATGAAATCGCTAGCCTTCGTGAAACCCAACAAGAAAATTTAAGGTTACGAAAACTCCTGTCCTTCGAAGAAAAAATTCAAATTCACACCGTCGTAACGCGCGTCATCGCTCGCGACGTTTCAACCGAATTTCGAGCCATCCGGATCAACCGCGGCGAAAACGCCGGACTTCGAAAAAATATGGCCGTCGTAACCAATGAGGGAGTCATTGGCCGCATTCTTCGCACCACGGCCACCACCGCTGATGTGGTCACTATTATGGATTCCAACTCGGCGATTGATGCCATCGACGAGCGATCACGTGCTCGTGGAGTCGTAGAAGGAATGACCGACGACAACTGTCAACTTCGCTTTGTTTTGCGAACTGATGACATTCAACCTGGCGATGTCATGGTGTCCAGTGGGCTCGGAGGCACTTTTCCCAAGGGCGTGCCCGTGGGCGTAGTCTCAAAAGTCAATCGCAAGCCATTCGGAATAACACAGGATGTCGAAATCAAGCCCAGTGTCGATTTTTCCAAACTTGAAGAGGTCTTAGTCATCACGGGAACCAATACCAACGATCCACTCTTTAATGAACTCACAGAATTGCTCCAGGGTCCGGCCGGTTCTGCAGGATCGACAGCCAAAAAGGGCACCCCATGACGCGGATCGTTCTTCGTTTTTTAAATTTTCCAGGCCTCATTTTCCTAACTCTCATCGCGATCGGGATTCAAACCTCGCTTTTTGCATTCTGGCCCCTCCATTACATACAACCCGATGTCGTCTTGCTCGTGGTCATCTGGGCATCTCTCAAACGAGGGCTCTGGGAAGGCGGCTGGATCACTTTGTTTGCTGCTGACTTTGCCGAACTTCACAGTGCCGCACCCCAGGGGATGTTCCTCCTCACCTACATGGCCGTATTTTTAGGCGTTCGGGGTCTGTCTCGAATGATTGTTATTCCCAACATCCACGCCCTAGTACTCGTCACGATGTTCATTTCTATTTTTTGGAAACTCGCCTCCTTGGGAGTGCTTCATTTGCTCGGCGCCAGTGGTAACCAATGGCGACACACATTGCTTTTCCTTTTTCCGGGCGCCATTGTCGAAAGCTTCGCCGGTATTTGGGTCTACCGGGGCCTTGAAAAATACGATTGGCTTACTTTTAAAAGACCCCACAACGAATATTCAGCGCAAGACACAGAAGAGGAGCTCTACTTGTACGAGGGGGAAGGTATTTAAGGCATGGCATTTCTTGGACAAGAAGAACAAATTCGGGAATTTCAGGATCGATTTCGATACCTGTATGCGATCGTGTTTCTTTGTCTGGGTCTTTTAATGAGCCGCCTGGTCTACCTTCAAGTTCTGAGAGGAGACCAGATGCGTCACTACTCAGAAGAAAACCGCATCAAGCGCGTCAAAGTAGCGGCCCCCCGCGGAATGATCTTTGACCGCAATCGCAAACTTTTGATCGATAATCGTCCGGCTTTCGATTTGGAAGTCATTCCTCAATATCTTAAGGAATCCCATCAACAAGACACCGTGATCAAAATGATCGCTAAGCTCATTCAGATCCAAGAAGACGATATCCAAGATATTCTTGATAAGGCGAGCTCCCAACCCTCGTTTATGCCCGTTAAAATCAAGACGGACCTTTCCCGAGATGAAGTCGCGGCCATCGAATCGTGGAAAATCGCGATGCCCGGCGTTGAAGTCCGGCAGGAAATTAAACGAACCAATGTCTTTGGCGAAATCGGGGCACATCTTCTCGGCTACATCGGCGAAGTCAACTCGGCCGAACTCCCCATTCACAACAAACACAATCCCGGCCGCTATAAAGTGGGCGACTCCCTCGGAAAATTCGGACTCGAACAAAAACAAGAAGAATACCTCCGTGGAATCGACGGCGAAGAAATCAAAGAAGTCGATGCCCTAGGACGCATCAAGCTCGACAAAAGTAAGGGGCGCGTTTTGGACTCCACGCCAGGTCGCGTGGCAGTGCCGGGAAAAAACCTCATCCTCACGATTGATCAAGACCTTCAATTGGCTGCCATGAAGGCTTTCGGCGATAAAATCGGATCCATGGTGGCGATCGATCCACGCAATGGCGAAGTCCTGGCCATGTTGTCACGCCCCGCGTTTGATCCTACCGAATTTTCGCGAGGGATACCGGCTGCAATCTGGAATAAGCTCCTCAATAACAGCAACCGCCCTTTGAGCGACAAAACCATTCAAGATCACTATCCGCCGGGCTCTGCCTTTAAACCCGTCACCGCGATTGCGGGTCTACAAGAAGGGGTCATCGACGAGCATACGACTTTTCACTGTACGGGTAGTCTCAGAGTAGGAAATCGCATCTATCACTGCCATAAAAAAGGCGGCCACGGCACCGTCAACGTGGTCAGCGCAATCACCGAGTCTTGCGACGTATTTTTTTACCACGTGGCGCAAAAGCTCAAAAGCGTCGACGATTTAGCCAAATGGGCTATGCACTTGGGTTTGGGCCGAAAAACGGGAATTACCTTGGCGCGCGAAGTGCCGGGCTTGATTCCGACCGAAGAATGGAAAGAAAAGCGCTTTCACCAACCCTGGAACGGCGGCGAAACTGTCAACGTGGCCATTGGTCAAGGTTATGTGCTCACCACCGCCATCCAGCTCGCCAACTTGTACGCGGCGATTGGAAATGGCGGTTCGCTCTACCGGCCCTTTATTGTCAAACAAATCGAATCATACGAAGGTCAGATCATCAGGGAGTTTCAGCCCGAATCGCTTGACCGAACTATTCTTAATCCCAAAACCGTCGAACTTGTCAGACAAGGTTTGTGGGGTGTCATCAATAGTCCGCATGGCACGGCTTATTCACAACGTCTGCCCGGGATGGATTTTGTCGGCAAAACAGGAACCGCGCAAGTCATCCGTTTTGCGGCCGACAAAGTCATGGGACTCAAATGCGAAAGTCTTAAATTTCAAGACCGGCACCACGCCCTCTTTGTGGGCTTCGCACCGGCCAAAGACCCCCTCATCGCCGTGGCGGTCATCGCCGAACACGGATGCCATGGAGGGGTAAACGCGGCCCCCATCGCTCGTGCGGTCATCAAGACTTATCTCGAAAAGACCTTCCCTGACATTTACGGCGAAAAAGCTATCGCGGCACGTCTCAAAGCGGCTGGCCAACCTGTCAACTTTCCACGCAAACCCATGCCTGAAGCAGCGGACGATGATGAAGATATTGTTGGAAACAGTGACAATCCGATTTTACCCGAAACGACTACCCTTCCTCCTCACGGACCTTTAAGCCTTCCGGCCTCCGGAAATCGCACTCAGGAAGTGCCAGGCGAAATCACTGGAGAGACTGACGAATGACACACTCCTGGACCGAAACCCCGATCTCGCTTGACGAAGGCTCGATGCGCGTCGGAATGTACGAAGAAGAGCTCAAAAAATTCAACGGCAATATGTTGATTTTGGAGTTCCTTCTTTTTGGAATCGGAATCTGGAACCTGATTAGCGCCACAGGGGTCCAAGACAAATCCCTTGGGTTATATAAAACCCAGCTCATGTATTTTGGGATGGGCCTAGGACTGACAGCCCTGATCGTCTTCTTTTTGCATTATTCACTTCTCTCGCGACTGGGCTACGTCCTTTATTTTTTCAATGTTTTTTTGCTTGCCATGGTTTTGGTGGCCGGCAAATCCAGCTTGGGAGCCAAACGTTGGATTGGCCTGGGAGCCTTTCGAATTCAGCCCTCAGAATTCATGAAGCTTTCCATGGTCGTCTGTCTCGCCAAATACTTTGAGACCGATCGCACGGTGGGCGGCTATGGTTTCAAGGATCTTTTGCTTCCCACTTTTTTGGTTTTGATCCCCGCTGGCTTAATCATGATGCAACCCGATTTAGGAACCGCGCTCATTATTTTGGCGACTTTCGGAAGCATGATGCTCTTTATGCGCATCAAAAAGCAGGTCATTATCACGGTCGCCCTTTGTATTGTCATTGCCTTGCCCGCCGTGTACAAATTTGGCCTCAAACCCTATCAACGCCAACGTATTGTTTCATTTATTGACCCCTGGTCTGACACCAAGGGATCGGGCTACAACTCCATTCAGTCCATGATTGCAGTCGGCAGCGGCCAGATTTGGGGCAAAGGCTACCGCAAGGGAACCCAGAGCCAACTCAACTTTTTACCTGAACACCATACGGATTTTATTTTTTCGGTGTTTAGCGAAGAACACGGCTTTGTGGGATCGATGATCCTCTTGACGCTTTATATGTTCTTTTTGCTCAATGGCATGTCCGTGGCCTATCAATCCCATGACAAATTTGGGATTCTGCTCGCCTTTGGGATTATCACGATCTTTTTTTGGCACATCTTCATCAACATGGGGATGGTGATGGGAATTCTTCCCATCGTGGGCGTACCGCTTCCCTTTTTAAGTTATGGCGGATCGGCCCTGATTACTGCCATGCTGGGTGTCGCGATTTTGACGAATATCGCGAACAAAAAATTCATGTTCTAAGTGCGGCGGACGGTGTTAAACTGAGTCTATGCGCAAAATCATAGATCAACAGTCACTTCGGTTTGCAGTCCTCGCAGGCGCCGCCTTTATGGGGTTAGGGATGGCAATGCCCAGTTGCCCCGGTCAACAAGAAATGAAAGACCAAATGACGGCCCTTCAAACAGCCAATGATGGCCTCAATAAACGGGTTCAAACCCTCACGGGCCAAGTCACGCAACTCAACACTGAAATGAGCCAGGTCAAACAACTCCTCCAGCCCATGGCCAATGCCATCCAAGCCCAAAAAACCGCAATGGATCAGCTCGATGCCAACATGAAGACGCTTGCAGGCAAAGGCGGGGCGGGCAAAGGAAAAGCTGTGGCGAAGAAGAAGCGGTAAACCTGGTAGGATTTTCCTTCCACATTGATGTAAAACTGGTTGCTTTTCCATTCCACTTTTGACATTCTCAGTAGTAGCTATTGAGGTTAAAAATGTCAAAAAAAGCTGTTTTTAGGACTATTCTAGACGAAGATCCACTCTTATTGCCTGAACACTACCTCACGCGAAACCTTCCCTGCCCGGAGCCGATTCTTCACAAAGCCATCAGCTTTATTGGCGTACGACGATCTGGAAAGTCCAGCTTCCTTAATCAAATCAAAGACCAATGGCTCTCTCGTGGCCTTCCGCCTCACGCCATCGGCTATCTCAACTTTGCGGATGAAAGACTTTTTGGACTTCAAGCATCGGAACTCGGCACGGCTCTGGACGCTTTTGAAGAGAGAATCAGTGAGCTTGGAAGTACCCCCCAAGCGGTCCTCTTTTTGGACGAAATCCAGGAAATTGAAGGCTGGGAACTTTTTGCCAACCGCCTCCTTCGTCGAAATGATCTTCATATTTATCTCACGGGCTCCTCTTCCAAACTTTTGAGCCATGAACTAGCCACCCAGATGAGGGGACGCTCACTCGCCTTCGAAGTCTACCCCTTCTCCTTTCATGAGTTCTCTCAATTTCATAAACTCGAGGGCAGCCGCGCCAAGCGCTCGACCGCGATGAAAAAATATCTCCATTCAGGGGGATTCCCCGAAATTCAATCCTCGGAGCCTCGGATTCAACGTCGTATTTTGCAAGATTACTCGGAAGTACTTCTTCTTCGAGATATCGTGGAGCGCCATGAAGTTTCGAATATTCCGCTCATAAAGACGCTGTTTCTTACGCTGTTCAACCAGGTGGGTAGCTTGTTTACGATTAACCGCCTACATGATCGACTTAAATCTCTCGGACTGAAGGGCGAAAAAAGCCTCCTTACCGAAGCCCTGGGATGGTTTGAGGATTGTTATGCGCTTTTCACCCTACCCATGTACTCGGAGTCCTTTTCAAAACAAAACGCCAATCCAAAAAAAATATATGCGATTGACTCCGGCCTCGTTACAGCCGTCAACTCGGGGCTTTCCGACAACACCGGGCATCTTCTAGAGAACCAAATTTTTATTCATCTCAAAAGAATGGGTGAAACAAAAATTTTCTACTACAAGACTCACAAGGGCGGCCTAGAGGTCGATTTTTTTGTCGCAGGAAAACACCTCATTCAGGTTTGTGCTGACTTTTCAGATCCAATCACTCGACAACGAGAACTTCTCGCTCTCGAACAAGCCATGGAAGAACTAAAAATCCGCTCCTCCTTATTAATCACGCTCTCGTCCGATGAAGACGAAATCAAACTCTCCTCGGGACACGCTCGAGTTATTCCAGCCATCCGATTTTTACTTCAGGAAAATCTATGAATACCTCGCAAACCAGCGAACATTACCACTCTTATAACCACTATTTAACCGAGCTTTTCGGCGGCAAGACCTACAAGGTGGTCGTTGCCTCTGGCCTCACCTGCCCAAATCGGGACGGAACGGTTTCTAAAACCGCCTGCGCTTTTTGTGACCTTCGAGGCTCAAGTTCTTTTCATGGAAAACAAGGCCGCGGAAATTCTGTCTCGGAGCAAATTCAGAAAAATCTGCCGGCGATTCAAAAACGTTTCAACGCAACTGGATTTCTGGCCTATTTTCAAAGCTACACCAACACTTATGCCGAGGTTACATATTTACGCGAAATCTACGAGGCCGCGCTCACCGAGCCCGGAATCCAGGGTCTTTGCATCGGCACCCGTCCAGACTGCCTCCCGGACGAAGTCCTCGATCTGCTCGAAGAATTCGCCCAACGGGCCTATGTCTCTTTGGAACTGGGAGTTCAATCCTTTGAAAACCCGGCGCTTGAATGGCTCACCCGCGGACACGATCGGGATTGCTCCATTCAAGCCCTCACCCGCCTCAAACAGCGCGCCCCCCATGTTCACACCTGTGTTCACCTGATCTTGGGTTCTCCCCCAGACTCCACTCATGCCGCGCGCGATGCCGCACTTCTACTCAATCAGCTAGGTGCTCGTGGCGCCAAACTTCATCAGTTGATGGTCCTGGAGCATACCGAACTCGCTGAACGGTATCGCAAAGAGCCCTTTCCAACTCCGGGATTAGATGAGTATGCCGAGAAGGTCGTGGAATTTATCGAGCACCTCAACCCCTCCATTTACATCGAACGCCTTTACGCGACCGCAAGTCACCCCGAGGAATGCCTCGCTCCCGAATGGAGTCGCACTCGCTGGAATCCCCACAACCGCCTACGTGATCTCCTCGAACAGCGAAGGATTCGTCAGGGCGCTAAATTAGCCTGAAAATCAGTGTGTCGCTCACTTCCGCGCGCCGTTCCAAAGATGCTCCGCAACTGACCGCAAGCCGCAAGAATATCGCGTCCACGCGAAATTCGAACGGTGGTAGTTAAGTCATGACCAACGAGATAATCCTGAAATTTTTTCACCGATGAATCGGTGGAACGTTTGAATGCTGACCCCGGATGTTCATTAAACGGGATCAAATTAATCTTACACGGAATCCCGCGTACGAGATTTCTCACCCGTGCGGCATCGTCCAGCGTGTCATTGAAGTCTTTGATCATGACGTATTCAAAGGTAATCCGCCGGCGGTTATTGGTCGGAAACCTCCGACAAGCGGCCATCAATTCTTCAATATTCCAGCGCTTATTAACGGGCATGAGCGCGGAGCGTTGCTCATCGGTCGAAGAATTCAGAGAAATCGCAAGCTGCACGGGTGAGCGTTTGCCCATTTCATCGATGGCCGTCACAATGCCAGAGGTCGAAATCGTGACCTTACGCCTCGAAAAATTCATCCCGTCGGTGTCGAGCAAAATCTCACAAGCCTTGAGGACGTTTTCAAAATTATGAAGGGGTTCACCCATTCCCATAAAAACGATATTGGTGATCGGAGCCAGGTTTCGAAGTTCCAGAATCTGGGTGACAATCTCATGCACTTGAAGATGCCGATCAAGTCCCTGAATACCGGTTAAACAAAATTTGCAGGCCATCGCGCAACCCACTTGGGACGAAAGACAGGCCGTCAAGCGAGACCATTGCCCCGAGTTGACCTTGGCTTCGGCGGGACGTCCCGCAAAACCTCGACCTCGATCATCCGCGGGGTCGGAGTCGCCTTCGGAGTCCTCGTCCGTGTCTTTTTCTTGAAGGGCGGCGGGGATAATAACGCTCTCAATGGTTTTGGCGTCGTCAAGGTGCCACAAAAACTTATGAGTCCCATCCAACGCCTGCTGACTTTGAGCGACTTTCAGTCGATAGATTTCGACATTTTCCTTGAGCCAAGCCCGCAGATCCTTAGACAAATCTGTCATTAGGTCCCACTCAAAAACATGGCGTTGATAGACCCAGTGAAAAATCTGCTGCGCCCGATAACGGGCGGCGGTCGGACGACCTAATGGTCGAATGAGTTCAACAAGCTCGGCCTGAGTGAGGGATTGAAAATAAATCAAAAGGTGCTCCGCACCTTTTGGTAGAGGCGCGCGTCATCATAAGCCTTGATATCGGCGTCGACCTTGGGAAAAGTCGAAGCATAGGCCGAGGTAAAAGCACAAAAGGCAAGAGCGGATACTAGCATTGAATACATGCAATCGTGCCTATTACACTAAATCCAAATAAAAACAAAATCCTTTTGAAAAGAACCCACTTGCACTTTTAACGATAGTTTTGTTACTATTACAGTAACAAAACATGCAAGAAAAGAGCAAACTCTCCGATTTTGAAATTCTCGAACCGCTCCCCCCCAAGGTGGACCTTCGCTTACTCGTAGACCGCTTTGCGCACTATCTGCACCCTCGAAAAAAGATATTTGATCTAACCAGAAAGGGTTATCTCGAACTCGTCTGCCGGGGACATTATCTCAACCTAAAATCCCAAACATTCAAACAAACCCCTCTTGAATGCATCGCAAACGCGCTCTATTTTCCTTCTTATATCTCAGCGGAATGGGCTCTCCAACATTATGGACTGCTGACCGACCGGGTTTACACTGTGACCTCCGTCACTCCGAGAAAAACCAAAGACTTTGAAACCTCGCTCGGCCATTTTCAATTTCAGCACCTCCACAAACATCGGTACGCATTCGGGTATACGATTCACCCGGAATTTGACTTTCTCATCGCACGCCCCGAAAAGGCCCTTCTGGATTATCTCAACCTCCGAGACCACGAAATGCATTGGCCCTCGAGTCGGGAAATGGAAGCCTATTTTAGGGAAAATCTGCGAATCAACCTTCCTTCTCTCTTGCAACAAACAACGACTCCCGATTTGAAGGATCTCCTCCCTCACTATCATCGCAATGCAAACGAAGCGCGCATTCTGAAATGGCTCATCGCAAAAAAGGAGGTGGTAGATGGCAAACCTGATTGAGTCACTCATTCAAAAACACGCACCGAAAAATGGTCGCGAATATGAAAACGCCTTAAAGGAAGTCATACAGGAGGTAACTCTCGCGGGCCTCGCGCGAGCAAAATTTTTCGATAAAGCAGCCTTTTACGGTGGCTCCGCACTTCGAATTTTTCACGACTTACCTCGCTTCTCCGAGGACCTAGATTTTACTCTTTTCCAAAGGGATCCAAACTTTAAATTGAAACCCTATTTTTCAGCGGTAGAACAAGCGCTCGATTCATTTGGGTTTAGCGTAACCATCGAAGAAGTAAAAAAATTAGAGGATCGAACGGTAGAGTCGGCCTTTCTCAAGGCAAACACCCGAATGCATCTCCTCAAAATCAACGCGGCCAGTGCCTTCGCGAATCAGGTTCAGACCAATAAGCTCATTCAAGTTAAATTTGAAGTGGACGTAGAACCTCCACTCGAATTTGAAACAGAGGTAAAACCGATGCTTCCGCCCATTACCGCCTCGGTAACGGTTTTTAAGCCAAGTTCATTGTTTGCTGGAAAAATGCACGCCGTGCTTTTTCGTAAATGGAAAAATCGGGTAAAAGGCCGTGATTACTATGACCTCCTCTGGTACTTGGGCCAAGGGATCCCATTGCACCTACCCTATCTCGAACAAAAAATGAAAAGTGGCGACGAAACCAAACCCAACGTCAAACTTACGCGCGAGGTCATCGTCCGCCTTTTAGAGGAAAAAATCTCCTCGGTCGACTGGGAAAAAGCCAAGAGCGATATAGCCCCTTTCCTTCGAAACCCTCACGAAATCGCGCCCTGGTCAAAAAAATTCTTTCTTTCAGTGATTTCGCACCTCAAATGCGAAGCGTAGAATGAATGCTCGCAGTGGCACTGGACTCGGCGACTGGACCGAGCTATGGCTCAAGATATGCTCAAATCCAAGCTGATCCATCCTCAGATTCTTGAAGCACTCGCCTGTGCGGGACACGGCTCTCACATCTTGATTGCCGATGGCAACTACCCTTTTATGACCGGCGCTCCTGATTCGGCCAGGATCGTCTACCTGAATTTGATGCCAGGCGTCCCCACCGCCACGCAAGTTCTCGAGGCCGTGGGGTCGATGATTCCGATTCAATCCGCCGAAACGATGCGCCCAGATGACGGAAGCCGTGCTCCGATCTTCGAGGACTTCCAAAAACTGCTGCCGGCGGAAATCGAGATCCGCGCCCTACCTCGCCAAGAATTTTACACAAAAGTGATGTCGCGACAAACGGCGCTCGTGATTGCCTCAGGCGAGCAACGCATTTATGGCAACATTCTGCTGACTATCGGGGTAGTTACCTGAAGTTCTATGCATTCGATGAAACCCAGGGGCAATAACCCATTTAGGTATATTTAAAACCAGTTTCCGGCTCAATTTAGTACCATTTTAAGCCAAAACAAGGTAAAATAAATACCTATGAAGCGCAAACCACTGCAATCATTGCATAATTGGAAACAAAAACCCAGCCGCACCCCCATCCTCCTTCGAGGGGCCAGACAAGTGGGCAAGACCTGGCTTGCCCGGGAGTTCGGAAAGTCGTTTGAGCACTTCGTAGAAATCAACCTCGAGGTCGAAACCGACCTACACTCGTTATTTGATAAATTCATGGGCGACCCGGCGAGCCTCATTAAGAATCTTTCCCTACATAAAAAGGGAATCGAAATCACGCCGGATAAAACTCTTTTATTTTTGGACGAAGTTCAGGAGTGCGAGTCAGCCCTAAAAGCGCTTCGGTATTTCAAGGAAAAGCTGCCTGAACTTCACGTTCTCGCAACAGGCTCACTCTTAGAGTTTCAACTCAAAGAGCTCGGAGTCCCCGTGGGTAGAGTCGAATTTCAATGGATTCTGCCCATGAATTTCGAAGAATTTCTTTGGGCCCAGGGGCTCCAAACTGAATTCGACCCAACAGTAGACGTCGAAGCCGTTTACCAAAAACACCTGACCACCTACTTAAACATCGGAGGGCTCCCCGAGGTGGTCGACGTTTGGTGTAAAACCGAATCTCTCGCGCAGTGCCAAGGCGTGCTCCAACGTCTGGCCGCTAGCTACCGCGCCGATTTTTCGCGGTACGCCTCGCGTTCACTAATCGAGCCCCTTCGAATTGTCTTCGAGCAAACGCCTCGTTATTGGGGGCAGAAAATCAAATACAGTTCACTGAGTCCACAGTACCGTTCAAGAGAACTAGAATCGGCGATCGAACTCCTCGGTGACGCAGGATTAGTGACACGATGTATCTTGAGTTCTGCTAACGGTGTTCCTCTATCTGCGGAAATGAAGCCCCAGCACTTCAAGCTTTTTTCAGTAGATCTTGGCTTAGGCCAAAGATTGCTCAACCTCGATCTTCAAGGGCAACCTTGGAATGAGTGCCTCAATCGCGGCGGTCTCATTGAACAGTTTGTCGCGCAAGAAATCCGCTCCTGCGCCCCGATCAATGTTGATCCAGAATTATTTTTCTGGCACCGCGAAAAAAAAACTGCAAAGGCCGAGCTCGACTTTGTGCTCAGTGCGGGTACCCACGTCATTCCGGTTGAAGTCAAGGCTGGCATGGGGGGACACCATCCTAGCCTCAATTTATTTATCCATGAAAAGAAGCCAGAAATGGCGCTCCTCGTTTCCACTTCCGAAACTTTTGATTTTCCGATTAAAAAAGCCTCGAAAGTGATTCACCGCGTCCCCGTCTGGCGCCTTTTTCAAATTCTTCAGTTATTACAAACCCAAAAAAGCTCGCGAAGCCATCAATGAAACCAATCCCCAGCGAAAAGGAACCAGCTTGGCTTCATTCGTTTTGACTGCAAAAGCCACCTTGCCCCACGGGGTTGGACTATTGGACCAACCCGCCCAAGTTTGAGCAGGCACAAAAACGCCTTGAACCGGCACCAGATGTTTTTCTGAAAGGTATTTGACCACCTCGGGAGCGACCTTGCATCGCTCGCGCCCCATCGAAGTCAAATCGGGCTCATGAAAGCACTCCAGACGTCCCCGCCGCACGAGCACAAACAAATCACGGGCATGTTGCCCTTCAAGTCGAATAAAGATTCCGTAAGCCGAAGGCAAAACCTTGCCCCACCAGCTCTGAATCGCCTCGAGCAAAAAATGTTGATAGCCCAAATGAGGCGCGCACCGATTGCGACTCGACACTGCGGTTTCGGTCGCTTTTTTTCGAAGAAACTCGAGTTGTTCATGAAGATGCGAAAGCGAGGTCAACTCCACCAACCAACCATCGACGGCCTGACGCTCAAAAAGTAAAAGTTCGCGATGAGGCATCTCCACCGCCATATCTTCGTGTTTAGCCCCAATCCAATCCGACACATCCTCGCCCTCAGCAAAAGCCGCTACGATGACCTTGTCCTCAATAATCAGATAAACCGCACCCGCTGTCTCCGCGCCCAGCCCAGTAGCCGAACGCCGCTTGGGGTAAAACATGGACTGAAAGCTTTGCCAGTCATAGGTCAACTCCATAAGTCGCTCCCCTGGGAATTCGGTTGATACCCCGGCAATTCAGACATTGCCGCGTCTTCGGCACCCGAGCGCGTTACCAAGGAACTCTCGGCCGCAAGCTGACGATCACGCGCGCCAAACTGACTGTCGTATAAACCCAATCCATCCACCGCTAATGGCAAAATTCCACAAGGAGGGACGTCCAGCGAAAACCGACTCGCCGGGGCCGCCTCCACCTGGGCCGCACGGTTCAGGCCTGAGCCATCCCATTGAGCCGAAGCCAGAGCTACTGCTAAATCCGAAACGACCACATCTTCCGGAAATAAAATATCGGCACTCACGGCTCGGCGCGTGCTATTCAAAATAAACAGCCCTAACCCCTGTCCCTTTTTTTCAAGAGGAATCATCGCGAGCCGGCTATCGCTCATCCGGCAATAGCTTTGCACCTCGGCCACCGACAATATCGCCGTCAAAAACGTCCGCCAACTTGAAAGCGTCTCCCCCGACATCGAAAGGTTTTCGGGCAAATCATAAATGATGAGCTTGCCCTCACCCAACGAATTCACTCGATAGGTGACACCCAAATCGATCTCGATTTGCTTGCCCTGAGCCGCGAGCCGTTCCAGTTCCTGCCGAGCTTGCGCCGTGTACAAAGGACTCCGAGGCAGGACAACCACCCGCCCGCCGGAGGCCCAGTCGGCGAGTTTTCGAACCGAATCGACCGAAAGAATCCACGAAGGATCCACAATCAAGAGCGCCGCCTGCGCGGCCTCTGAATGAGAGGCCACACCTCGGGTTTTAGAAATAAAATCCAACGAA
This sequence comes from Bdellovibrionota bacterium FG-1, assembly GCA_051382295.1. GTDB lineage: Bacteria > Bdellovibrionota > UBA1018 > UBA1018 > UBA1018 > JBBCAW01. The sequence continues at coordinate 18,347 of JBBCAW010000023.1, forward strand.
GAAATGAGCTGGGCCCCCGCACCCACGCGGTGAAAAAGCTCTGTCCAAAGGGTGCCGGCCCCGGACCAAAGATGGGGCGCCAGGTAAAGGGCGCGAGTTTTTAATTTGAGATCGCCTGAGGCCAACGATTTAGCAAATGACTCCACCCGAGTTCTAAAGTTTTGAGACAGCGAAAACCACTCACTCTCATCGATCAAAACTCCACCGCCCTGCCCCCCCATGAGCAAGAGCGTCTTGAGAATCAAAAATTGTTTTTCGGGATCCGCCAGACTGCGAAACCCGCCCAGAGATGTCCAATGAATGTAACCGCGAGTTTCGCTGGCGCTGCCATAAGAAGCCCGAGCGGAAGCTTCATCCACTAGCGCTGAAAGCTTGGCAAAATCACCATGCCCCCCCGAAAGCAGGGTCAACACATTACTGTATACCATCGCGGGATCAGCCTCGGGCGTATGGAGCTCCATTTCCATCACTTTTATGTCAGCGGCTTTTTTTCGAACGAACTGAAAGGTTCGATTTCGAAAAACATCCTCGGATTGCTGATGAAACCACCGGCGATTAACCTCTTCCATGGCACGGGTTTTCCAGCGATTGGCCGCCATGGGATTCGGATCCGAAAACTCCCTTTGGGAAAAAAGCTGTTCCACTCGCTGACGGTAGGCTAGCCCGGCACTGCTCGAGCAATCCCCTGCCAACCCTACATAGGGATGATCAGATGAAACCTGAGGCGAACGGTAGTATTTCCAAAAACTGCCGGTCAAAACCACGCTGATCCGCTTAAATACTTGAGGAGAATTGCGCTCGATGTCAGCCAACAAACTATCCATACGAGATAAAAAACTGTAATAGCGCTTGGTAAATTCAGGCGAAAAAAGTGAAGGTAAATGAAAGGCGTTCGGGGCTAACGTCACTGAAACAGGGCCAGAGCCTGAATGCGCGGCCCAAGTGTCTGCCCCAATGGCGCGACTCATGACATCTTTAGGCAAACCGGAATGCGCATAGTGAATTCCGACTTCGGGCGTCAAAATTAAATTCACTGTCATTTTTCGTTCGGATACGGACTGAAGAAACCGAACCAAGGTATGCGCAATATCCGATTCGACCGCTTGCCAAGGCACAAAAGTGGAAATGTGCGTGACGCCATGCCTTATGAACTCATCTAGACGAGCCCCCACACAGGTCGGACGCACCTCCCAATAGTTGAATAAAATTTGAATGGGATGCTGATTCCTTTCAGCGTTATTCATGTTATGGAGTATGGCACGGGCTACCAAAGGAGTCTAGTAATGTGGTTTTTTTCTGATGAACAAAAAATGCTTCAAGAAACCGTGCGCCAATTCGCTGTCAGCCAATTGGCCCCTCGCATCGAAAAACTCGATCATGAGGAAGGTTTCAACCGTGAGTCTTTTTCCAAAATGGGTGAACTCGGCCTGCTCGGTATTACCGTTCCAGAAGAGGACGGCGGCGCGGGTCTCGGCGCGGTGGCCGCTACGATTACCATGGAAGAAATGGGGGCTGTGGATGCCTCGACCACCCTCTCCTATCTGGCCCACGCCATCCTATGCGTCAACCAGCTTGGAAAAAATGGTTCAGCAGACCAAAAGAAGAAATACCTCCCCAAGCTCCTCAGCGGAGAACACATCGGCGGAATGGGGATGAGTGAACCCGGCGCGGGCTCCGATGCGCTCGGCATGACCACCAAAGCGGTCAAACAAGGACAGGGTTACCTGGTCAATGGCACCAAAACCTGGATTACCAATGGTCCAATAGGCGATATTTTTTACGTTTACGCCAAGACGGGCCCGGGCAAAAAAGATCTTTCAACATTCATGATTGAACGCGGAATGAAGGGTTTTTCGACGGGTAAAAAATTCTCCAAAATGGGAATGCGCGCCTCGCCGACGGGCGAACTGGTCTTTGAAGATTTGACCGTGCCGCTCGCCAATCGCGTGAGTGAAGAAGGCGCCAGCGTCAAGCACATGATGCGCAACCTCGATATTGAACGCATCACAATTGCCGGAATTTCACTGGGGATCGCCCGCGCTTCGATTGAAGTGGCCACCCGTTACGCCAAAGAGCGCAAGCAATTTGGCAAGCCCATTGGCGCTTTTCAACAAATGCAGGAGCGCCTTACCGAAGCCGCCGCCTGGTACGAAGCCTGTCGTTGCCTGACCTACGACGCGGCCAAAATGTGGGATATGGGTTTGCTTGTCGGCAAAGAAGCCTCAACCATGGCCGCCAAAGCGAAGCTCCAAAGTGCACAAATGGCTACGCAAGTTGCGCTCGATGCCATCCAAATTTTGGGCGGCTACGGTTACACCCGCGAGTTTCCGGTGGAGCGCTACATGCGCGACGCCAAACTCATGGAAATTGGCGCTGGAACCAACGAAATTATGCGCGTGGTGATTGCTCGGCAAATGCTGGGCAATGAAGTGGTGGACGCGTAAATTCGAACCCCAATGAGGATGATGATTTTAAGTTTACTCATTTTATTATCGGCCCAATTGTTATTAGGATCAGTTGAGCCTCCAAAACAGGGCCCAACCGCTTCAACTGCCGGCCTGAGGCAGTAAACCGGTTTGAGATGGCGATGAACACGCTTTTCTGCCGTCCAGCGGCAGTAGATTGGGTTCAGTGGGGGGACAAAGACTTCTACTGCCGGTGCGAGGCAGTAAACGGAGCTGGGGTGAGGGTCAGCGGCCTGAGCTGCCGTCTAGCGGCAGTATATCCCACTGGCTCAAAGAAAATGAGCACCGACGTCGGTGTCATCAAATACGTCAAATAGGAGAAAACCCCGGAATCCCAGGGGTTCCTGATTTATCCCAAGTCTGGCAACGGTCATCCACCGGGTTCTTCGACTTGATCGCTTGCACTGCACGGTTCGTTTCGCACTCATTTAAGTCATAGTAACAAACACTTGCCGGATCATTTCCTAGACTGTAGGCGAAACAAAAGAGTGAAGCCACACAGCTCGAGGGATCTTTGTCAAAATAATCTGGCTTGATTCTCTCTTGCTCACATTCAGCCTGACCACCGTCAAAACACTTCACGGTCTCAATTCGATGAGTCAGTCGGTAGAAAAAACACGAAGCGATTGAAGGAGCGGGTGCAGCGGGTTTTAAACCAGGAAAAGTCGAGGGCAGCTCAATTCCCTTAACAACGGCCGGAAACAAATCGGCGGACGTTGGGACAAAAGGCCCTTCCAGTTCACCCAACATAAAATCTTTTTGATAACTTCCGCCAAATTGATATTCTAGAAGATGAACGAGTTCATCTGGCGTCAACGAAGTCGAACCTTTGATCCACTGCTGGGTTCCACAGGAGTGCACACAAGCCTGCATCTCATCGCCAAATCCGTTGCCTGCACAGAAGTCCGTGCAATTATCCACATTTGCATAGACTCTCATCGTAGCAACGACTGAATTAATTGCGGTGAGATCAAGATCGATCTTATCGCCCGCGCTACTATCCGAAAGGCAGTCATCCGCTTTCCACTGGCCATCCTTCAGATTCCAGTGAGTATTGAAATCTCCTGTTTCCGCTACATCGCCCCCGTGCCCAGTAGTGCCAGAAATATCGACGTCTTTTTTGGAACATTTTTGATGACCAGAAGCATCCTGAACATAAAGATCGCCATGACCGACGACCGCGACATCCATATTCACAGTCTTCGCGTGCGAAGCCAGCATATGGTTAGGAAATATCAGCCGGCCACTCATATTAATGACCAAAGAGTCGGTGTCCGCGCATGCGCCCACAAGAGCACTACTCAAAAGGGCCACGGATCCTAAAACGGAAAAACTGAATGATCTGGTCACGATACCTCCAACAAAATGACGCACGTAGTTAATTTAGTAACCCATTAACACACTAAATATAAATAGTTAATAATTATTTTCAGAAATCAAACGACCTTGGGATCAGTTTAGCCCTCAAAAAAGGGCCTAGCTGCGTGAAAAGAGGCTTAACTGCCTGCCCGAGGCAGTAAATTCCACTGCCGGGAAGGATGAGCGCCAATCGCGGCGCCAATATCGTGAGTGGTAAATGCTTTATAGATGAAGTTGAGGCCAAGTTCTCGGTAGAGAAAATTTTGGAATCGAGTACCAAAGTTGCCTGGCCTAGCAGCAAGAGACATACAGAGCTGAGTATCTTTGTTCACACAGAGTTCCATAGTGCACAGTTATCACCCAGGCGAGGGCTTTAAAAGCCGCCTTTTTTTGCTCACACCTTAAAATGATAACCCACTCCTAACCCTGGATCCGGGTCAAAACCCAAGTGACTATCGAGCAGGAGAGGAAGAAGGCGCTTCGCCGCTAGGAGTCCACTGAACGCTTGGATCAACGTCTTTTGGAGTCCTGGATTGACGTGATCTATGGCTCGACACGACCGAAAGCTTTTCGGAGGTGGACACACTGCTGGCTCCCTGTCCTGCTAGAGTGCTCTCCCAATAGCTTTTGCAACCATCGCTCGTCATGCGTCCCTGAACGTAGTCCTTCGGGCTCAAATAACGCTCTCGGTGGCCATAAACTTCCTCAAAGGTATATTGATGTCCATCACTTCTCGGAGTGGTACCGATGCTAGCACAAATCTCGTTTCTACAAACCTGAAGCTGATGATCCTCATCATGAAGTGTAATGCTCTGATGGGCGACTGGGCTATCCTGCTTCCATAACTCAAACGTTTTGCATACATTACTATGCCTAGTGAGAAAGCCTTCGTCAAAATCTTCACCTCTTTGGCAAATGCGTCTACGGATTTCACCCGACCTCAGAACTTCATCTTTATATCCAACATAATCTTCTTCCAGATTAGCAAACGACTCCATTTCGGGCGTGAGACAAACAAGCGTACTCCTGCTCACATCGTCCTCATGCAATCGATGCCATTTACCGGTCGGCCCACAATCTTTCCACTCATGCTTTTTCCTGAATTTCAAAAAACGCTCAAGAAGCTCCGATTGGGAGATCGTACCGTGCTCGACAAACTTGATTCGTTCGAGATCAAACGGAGTAAAGCTCTTCTGATAATCATTGAGGACAGCGACGACTTCACGGGCATGAACCTCGTCCTGAAATCTCTGATCCCATTGCTTAAAATTTGTCTGATATTCTTGGCTCGCCTTTTCTTGAATCAACTTGCAGATCTCCGGTGAGGGCCCATTCAAGACCTCCGGCATCCCTTGAGCCAAGCTCGTCCTGGCCCCTACGCCCATTTCTAAAACAATCAAAATTCCAAACAACAAAAAAGCCTTTTGATTAGTACTCATAAACTACCCACCCTTCTTTAAAAAATAAAACCGATACTGAGGAAGGTAGCAACTCTTGCGCCATGCACTGGAATTGGATTTTTGTCTTTTAACCTCAGACGTTATGACTCTCTTTGTGTCCGGATAAACACAGATCAGTCCCTCCGCTTTACTTTACAGCTGTCGAAATCTCAGACAGGCATCAACTGCCCGCGGCCGTAAATCCCTCGGGGCTGCTGTTCCGTTTTTGCAGAGCCTCAGTAATCTTCTGAGCCACGGCATTAGCCCAATCACGAGCAATGGGGACGCCAATGTTCACGCGCTTTCCCTGAACCACGGCAAATAGACCATCATAATGGATCCCATCCCCCCCCTGCTCGGGGTAATGAGTCCACTCTCGACTATCGATCAAAGCGCAATCTCGCTGAGCGGCGATGTCTTTAAACACGCCATAAAATCCCTCTTGTTTTTCGGCGGAAATAAACCGCTCTGAGGGCGGTCCGATCCAAAAGCAGGAACTACCAGCCTCTTTAATCGCACCGAACATGCGGTCGAATTGTTTGCGAACCTCTTGCACCGAGGCGCGATAAAGATTAGCTCCCAACGCGACGATCACCGCTGTCGGGTGATTCTGAGCCAAGAGCGTTTTAAGAAGTGGCGTCGAGGCGGTCTGACTGATTCTTGCCGGTCCTTGAATAGGATGCTGATAGGCACCACAAGCCGTGCCCCGACCACTAAAATAGTTGATGGGCGACGCACCGCAAATTCCATAAGTAGCCACCTGAGCATCCGGGATTTGCCGAAGCGCGATGTCCAAAGTTTGACCAAACGTGCCAGCCGTATGGGAGTCCCCCACAACTAGCAAACTCGGGCCCGCCCCATCGTGAAGAGCCGTCTCGGCTTGCAAAGCCCCCGAAAAAAAAGCCAAAAAAATGACAGACAGCACCGAGAAAAACATCGTTTTTGAACTCGCCATTGCGCCAAACTCCTCTTTCTCATTCCATTTTACATGATAATGGATTTGAATAGGAATCCCTCTATGAACTTTGATGAAACTCCGATTCAAAAAGAACTTCGCGAACTTACTCGACGCTTTGCCCAAAAAGAGCTGGTCCCCATCGTCGAACAGGACGAGCACGAGGAGCGGTTTCGACCTGAACTCATTCAGGCCTTGGGCGAGTTGGGCCTCACCGGCATTCCCGTACCCGAGGAATTCGGGGGAGCAGGACTGGGTTATCAAGAATATGCAGTCGCCATCGAAGAGATCGCCAAGGCCAACACCGGCTACGCCATTAGCGTATCGGTGACGGGACTCCCTCAAGTCATCCTGAATCTTTTCGGCACCCCCGAACAGAAAAAGAAGTTCATCCCACCCCTCGCCAGCGGCCGTCATATCGGCGGGTTTAGCTTAAGCGAAGCCTCTTCCGGAAGTGATGCCGCAAGCTTACGTACCACTGCCACCCGCCAAGGAGATCACTATATCCTGAATGGCACCAAACTTTGGTGCACCCAGGGCGATATCGCCGAAACCATCATTGTCATGGCGCGCACCGGTGCGGCCGGCGTCTCCCCTTCCAAAGGAATTTCGGCTTTTATTCTCGAAAAAGGAATGCCGGGTTTTAGCTACGGCAAACGTGAGAAAAAAATGGGGTGCCACGTTTCGCACACCATGGAACTCGTTTTGAACAACGTGCGCGTGCCCATTGAAAACAGGGTTGGAAAAGAAGGCGATGGTTTTAAGGTAGCCATGACCGCCCTGGATAGTGGGCGCATCACGATTGGCGCAGGTGCCGTGGGAATCGCGCAAGGTGCCTTGGATTGCGCGGTCACTTACTCCAAGCAACGCGAACAATTTGGCAAACCCATTGCGGAGTTCCAGGGAGTTTCGTTTATGCTCGCCGACATGGCCACGCAAATTGCAGCAGCGAGACTGATGGTTCATCGCGCAGCCTGGCTCAAAGATAATGGCCAACCCTTTTCGATTGAGGCCGCAATGGCCAAGCTTTTTGCTACCGATATGGCCATGAAAGTCACTACCGACGCCGTCCAAATCTTGGGCGGTGCGGGCTACACGCAAGACTTTCCCGTGGAGCGGTACATGCGCGAAGCCAAAGTCATGCAGATTGTCGAAGGAACTAATCAAATTCAACGAGTCGTCATCGGAAGATCACTGACTCAAGCCAACTAAGGAGACTCACTCTTATGATCACAGCTGCTCGCTTAGGAAGTGCCCCGATCACCCTCGACTGGTCCAATCTTGCCAACATCCCCGCAGGAACCACGCCCACGGCTCGAACGTTTACGGCCTCAAAAGAAGCACAAAATGAGGCCTCGACCGAAGCCTGGAATAAGCTAAAATTGCGTTTTTTATCGAAAGAAATCGGCTTTTTTAACCTTCCGATCAATGGGGAACTTTCGCAGGTCCAAGAATCCCAAGCCCTCGCCAACGCGATTATTAAACGTGGCCAAATCACGGACTGCCTCGTTTTAGGAATTGGCGGAAGCGCTCTTGGCCCGATCTGTCTATTGCAAGCACTGCAAGACCGGTGCACTACGGGAATTCGATTCCATTTCATGGAAAACCCCGACCCCACGGATTGGAATGCAACCATTCGGCGCCTCAATCCTGACACCACACTGGTTTGTCCTATTACTAAGTCGGGCACCACCTTTGAAACCATGGCCCAAATGCTTTTGGCCTTGGAATGGCTCGGAAAAGAACGCTGGAAATCGCACCTGGTCATCATTACGGATCCCGCCAAGGGGGATCTCAAAAAGTTTGCACTGGAACACGACATTCCCACCCTTCATATTGCCCCCTCCATTGGCGGTCGGTTCAGTATTTTTACTCCCGTGGGGCTTTTCCCTGCCGCTTTGGGCGGTCTCAATGTCGAAGACTTTATGAATGGCGCCAAACAAGTTCGAGATTATGTTGAAAAAGCGCCAGTCGAAAAAAATCCGTTATTCACATTAGGAAGCGAGCTTATTCGGCATGCCGCACAGCGTCCTATTCACGTTTGTATGCCCTACTCCACTCGGCTCCGATCGGTGGGAAGCTGGTTTGTGCAAATCTGGGGCGAAAGCCTAGGCAAGGATGGAAAGGGCTTCACGCCGTTGGCTGCGGTGGGTGCGACCGATCAACATAGCATTCTTCAATTATTGAGAGACGGTCCAGATGATAAAATCACTCTTTTCGTCACTTTGGACCGAGTCGATAACGAGGTCACCATCCCAAAACTCGGGAGCCTCCTCGGCAAAACCCCGCTGCCCGCCTTTAAACTCCTAGAAGGGCATACCTTGCACGGACTCCTTCAGGTGGAATATCGGGCAATTTCGCGAGTTCTGACCAAACAGAGCCGCCCCAATGCGACCTGGCAGATGGATCGGCTGGATGAAAGATCCATGGGTGCCCTCCTGTTTGCCTTTTCGGTCTTGACCGCTTTTACGGGGACCCTTTGGGGAGTTGATCCATTCGATCAACCCGGCGTTGAAGAAGGAAAAATCTATATTCGTGACGCATTAAGTCATGAGAACTGACTTCATTCAGCCGTTGACGCTCGGAAGAGCTAGCGGTCATAATTAAGCCTATGGTTTGTCCTCCCGATTCATCCGATTCTTCAAATTCCTCCAATGATGGCGACGGTAGCGAAAAAACTGCCGTACTTCAAGGCGATCAAGAAACGCTACGCAAGGAGTTGGATAAGGCCAAAGAACAGGAAGCTTGCCTCATCATCATTCGGGGAAGCCCGCAGGGGCATCGCTTTTTTGTCACTCAAGACGAGATGATCATCGGTCGCGACCCCTCGGCTGACATCAGTGTTGCGGACCCCAGTATTTCACGTAAACACGCCAAACTGACTCGCGAACCAGGACGAAAAGTGCGCCTCACCGACCTGGGATCTTCCAATGGAACGTTCGTGAATGACAAAAAAGTCAATGCGAACGAATCCGTCGTGCTGGCCAAAGAAGACATGGTCAAACTCGGAAACTCGATTCTCAAATTTTTGCCGGCCGGCGAACTCGAAATTCTTTTTTACGGCAATTTGGGTTCGGCTGCTCACACCGATGGCCTCACCCGCATCTACAATAAAGGCTACCTTCTTGAGGCGCTTGAGGCTGAGTTTAAACGCGCGAAAGCCTTGCATACAGATTTTTCTATTGTTTTCTTTGACTTAGACCATTTTAAAAACGTCAATGACACCTACGGCCACGATGCGGGAGATTACGTCCTCAAGGAATTTGCCTCCCTGATTCGCACTTGCCACTTGAGACCCAAAGACATTTTCGCACGGTATGGCGGCGAAGAATTTTGCGTTTTACTGTCCAGTACGGGCGCCAAAGCCGGCTTAGAGCTCGCCGAAAAAATGCGGGCGGCCGTCGAAGCCCATGCTTTTATTTACGAAGGCAAACGACTGTCGATTACCACGAGTATGGGGGTCGCCGAACTTAGCTCAGGCGTGGAATCCGCACAAACCTTACTTAAAGCAGCCGATAAAGCCCTTTACGCAGCCAAACAGGGTGGCCGAAACCGCGTCATGGCCGCAAGTTAGTCGTTGCGCCTGATCAACAAACCTTGATAACGGAATGTTGATTATGATTTCGCCTGCTCGACAGCCCCGACCCGTCCGAATTTTAAGTGCCAACGTCGCCGAGCGCATTGCTGCGGGCGAAGTGATCGAACGCCCCGCGAGTGTGGTCAAGGAGATGGTTGAAAACTCCATTGATGCCGGTGCCACTGAAGTCTGTGTGGCACTCGAAGACGGTGGCAAATCCCTCATCGAAATCACGGATAACGGCTTTGGCATGAGTCCTGAGGATCTCGCCCTTTGCGTGGTTCGCCACGCCACAAGCAAACTTTCCACAATGGATGACCTGGAAAAGATCCACACCCTGGGCTTTCGAGGCGAGGCGCTCCCCAGCGTTGCCGCCGTTTCGGAACTCAGCATTCTTTCGCGCGCATTAGGTGCTAGCGCCGGCGCTGCCGCCTATGAACTCAAACTTCCGGCGGTCAACGATCAAGAGCGATTTGAGGACCGACGTTTCGACCCCAACGCCGTCACGTTTGGGCATTTTCTAAACTCGCCGCATGGCACTCGCATTCAAGCGCGAGGACTTTTTGCCCATATTCCCGCCCGACTCAAATTTTTGAAAGCCCAAGGAGCCGAGGTCGCCCAAGCCAGAGAGTGGATCGAACGGATCGCGCTGGCTCATCCGCACGTGGGCTTTCGCCTTCTTTCCGATCGTCGTCAAATTCTCAATCTCCGACCTCAAGACGAAAAAACCCGCGTTCGCGCGATCTTGGGTGATGGCGAGGATTACCCCATCCTGAGCGCCACCAATGATCTTGGCATTCCGAATAGTCATGGCGACGGCCAAGGTCTCCATGTCCGAATTCATTGGCTGCAAGGCCTCAGCTCTCCCCAGATGCGCCGTATGGTTCAAGTAGTCAACGGCCGCGCCGTGCGCGATCGGATGCTTCAACAGGCCCTCATGGCACCCTTTCGGCAAGCGCTGCTTCCTGGCCAATTTCCCGCAGTCGCGCTCTATGTCGATATCAATCCCGCATGGTTGGATGTCAACGTACATCCCACGAAAACCGAAATTCGCTTTCTCGAAAGCCGTAAAATATTTCATGCGGTGGACGAAACCATTCAGGCCCTCATCGCGCGCGAGGGTGCGCCGGCTTTTGCGTCAGGTCCAAGCAATCCTACGGTGCCTAGTACTCCATTTGCTTGGACGCGACCGACCGTTTCATCTTCAACCGATTGGAAAGCGGCCGAGTCTTACACCTCCCCCACCCCGGACTTCGCGACCACCATCCTCGAGCAAGCGCCCTTACCCATCGAGACTCACGCCGTCGAGCAATCCGCAAACCCTCTTCGTTATGGAAGGCTCGCGGGCACGCTCTTTAATACTTATCTTTTTTACGAAATCGGCAATGAATTGGCCATCGTGGACCAACATGCCGCGCACGAGCGAATTCGCTACGAACAACTCAAAGCCCGTGTTTTAAATCCGCCTGCAGGCGTACAAACGGCTTGTCAGGCTCTTTTGATTCCAGAAGCCGTGCACTTCGATACGGAGGGACGCTCGACGCTTGAGGCCCGCCTAGGCTGGCTGGATCAACTCGGTTTTGAAGCTGAAATTTTCGGAGAAAATACGGTCCTTTTTAGGGGAATTCCCGGAGAATGGGGAACCAGCGAGTTACGGCCTCGCCTCAAGAATCTGGTCGACCGAATTTTGTCGTATGATGGCCCTTCGACGGGGACGCTTCAAATGGATGAAAGCCTCTTTGAATCGCTGGCGAGCGAAGCCTGCCATTCTGCGATTCGGGCGGGGGATCGTCTTGAAATCGCCGAAGCTTCGGCGCTGGTGCATCAACTTTTTCAATGCGAACATCCGTGGAATTGTCCTCATGGTCGCCCCACGGTGGTCAAAGTGCCACGCGCACGTTTTGAAGAATGGTTTCTTAGAAGGGTGTAAAAAGCATCAAGAAGGGTCTGAAAAGTGCTTGAATTTGGGCCAAAAATCACCGTCCTCACAGGACCCACGGCTGCAGGCAAGACGGCACTTGCGCTGGAAGCGGCCCGCGCCCAACCGGGAGTTTTTGAAATCATCAATGCCGATAGCCTCATCGTCTACCGAGGTCTGGACATCGGTACGGCCAAACCTTCGCGCGCGGAGCTTGCCCAAATCCCCCACCACCTGATCGACATCCGCGAACCTCATGAGCCCTTTACGGCGGGCGACTTTGTGCGTGCGGTAAACGCCACGCTGGCCGACATTCAGGCCCGGGGAAAACGTGCGCTCATTGTCGGAGGGACGGGGTTTTATCTGAAAGCGCTTTTTTACGGCCTTTGGGAAGGCGCCGGCACGGACTTAAATTTACGTGGAAAACTCGAAGTTTTGTCGAATTCAGAACTTTTTTCAAAGGTGGCGCAGGTGGATCCATTGTCCGCCCAGCGCATTGGCCTCGCTGATCGCTATCGCCTCGTGCGCGCCCTCGAAGTGATCGAGCTTTCGGGCAAAACACCTTCCGCACTCGAAAAAGAGCGCCCCATCGAACCCGACCCTCGCTTCGAGCTCTGGATTGTGGATCGCCCCCTCGCGCAGCTCGAAGCTCGCATTCGCCTGCGTGCCGACCAAATGATCAAGCAAGGCTTAATTGAGGAGGTGACTCGCCTGCGCACTCATTATGAGTCATTAGGGCTGCCGCTGCCTCGTGCGCTCAGTGCGGTTGGTTACAAAGAAGTCTGTGCTTATCTTGATGGAATCACCCCCGCCGGTCGAAAAATCGAGCACGGCATTCCAGGCTTGGTGAGCGAAATCAGCTTAGCCACTCGTCAGCTCGTCAAGCGGCAACGGACATGGTTTAAAAATCTGCACGCTCGTTTGGAGAAGGTGTCGCACTGGGTGGATTTGGGGTAGATTGTTAAGGTGATCAAGCTCTCCATTCAAGCAACCGAAAAGGTATTTATGAAATGCTGTATCTTTTTTTCAATGGTGTTGTTGTTAGGCTCAGCAGGCTGTCATTCAGGCGAAATCCCCACAAGTCAAGCTGCCCCCGGCTTCCGTTACGAGGAGCTCAGCCAAACCGTACCACCTGAATTTTCAGATTCTGCCAAATGGAATCAAACTTCGATTTGCCCCGAAGGAAGCATCCTCTCACCTCTCACTCGTTACAGCTACGGCCCGAGCGAGAAAACCTACGGCTTCAAACATTACTACGGACGATCCTGCCAGCTCGTCAGTCAACACACGCTAGAAAGTTCAAAAGGGAACTCTTCCCAACTCCTCCCGAATGGTCCCTTTATCTGGTGGTACGAAAACGGCAGTCGCATGAGCACCGGCACCTTTGATCATGGCGCGCTAGCCACCGACTGGTCCCGCTGGACGCCCGACGGATCGCTGGCGTCGAAGTAATTCCACCATCGGATCCAGCACTGGACTGTAGGACCTCCTCCAGGGTAAAATCCTGATCTATGCCCAAACCTGATCAAAAAGATTCTGGCCACCGACTCATCCTCGTTTCAGATGGTACGGGCGAAACCGCCGTGCAAATGACTAAGGCCGCCTTAGTGCAATTCTCTGAAGCCGAGCATGCGTATTTTGCCCGCTACAAAAACGTACGCAACGAGGCCCAAATCGAGGCGATCTGCGAGGACGCGAGCGTCAATCGCGATCTCATGATCTACACGATTGTGTCGCCTCAGCTTCGCGCCTTTTTACAAACCAAGGCGCGCGAAAAAAAAATTCCCTGCGTAGATCTTCTCGGACCTCTGCTGGTGGGCCTTGGAAGTTATTTTGGGTACGCACCCAGGGCTGTGGCCGGCCTACTGCACAACGTCAACGAAGATTATTTCAAACGCATTGAAGCCATGGAATACACGATCCAACACGATGATGGTCGTGACCTGACTGGCCTTGAAAAGGCGGATTTGGTGATTTTGGGAATCTCTCGCACCTCCAAGACGCCGCTTTCCATGTACCTCTCCCACCAAGGCTGGAAAGTTGCCAACATCCCTCTCATCTTGGGATTTGAGCCCCCGAAAGGGCTGCTCGCCATTGACCAAAAAAGGGTCATTGGGCTCACTATTGACCCTGAAAAACTAGCCGAAATCAGGCGAAATCGTTTAGAGCGCCTGGGCCAAGACCACGGTGGTGACTATGCCGACCAGGAGATGGTGACGCAAGAGATCGAATATGCTGATGATTTCTTCAAACGTAATCGCCGCTGGCCAGTGTTTAATGTAACTGGAAAAGCACTTGAAGAGACCGCATCAGAAATCATTAAACTGATGGCCTCCCGACGTCTAGCCCCTCTTCATACTCATGAGGCGCGGCACCATGAGCCGCGGCCAGTATTAATGCGTAGCGCCGAGCTTGCACCGAAAATTCTCAAGGAAACGTCAAAACTCATTTTCCCCCCCTCTTCCGCATCAAAAAAATCGACACCCAAGTAATTTAGGGGTACTAAGTTTTTTATATGGCACGTGGCAATAAAGTTTGGCTCAACGGTAAGATTCTTTCTACCGAGGAGGCTCGAATCAGCCTCTTCACCCATGCATTGCACTACGGTACGGGTGCTTTCGAGGGGATTCGCGCTTATCAGCAAAGCAAGGGCGGCGGGGCCATCTTTCGCCTCACCGAACATATGGAACGCCTGGTGGAGAGTACCAAGATTTTAAACCTCAAACTTGCTTACTCCACAGAAGACCTCTGCAAAGCGGCTGTAGCGACCTGCAAAGCCAACGGGTTTAATGAATGCTATATTCGCCCCTTGGTTTATATCGGGGACAATCCGTCCTTGGGAGTAAATCCAGGATCTGACCCTGTGGTCGACGTTGCCATTCTCAACTGGGAATGGGGTAAATACCTAGGAGACAAGGGTGCGTCCGAAGGCGCTCGTCTGCGCGTTTCAAGTTTTATTCGCCCTCATGTCAACTCGGCCATGACCAAGGGAAAAATCACCGGTCAGTACGTGAATGGCGTTTTAGCTAAGCGCGAGGCCATCGAAGCCGGATGCGACGAAGCCCTATTGCTCGATCCAGAAGGATTTTTAGCTGAAGGAACCGGCGAAAACCTGTTCATGATCAAAAACGGAGTGGTGAAAACCACGCCCCTGACCTCCATTCTCAGCGGGATCACTCGTCAGACGGTGCTTGAGTATTTTGAAAACCAAAAAATCAAAATCGACGCCACCCGTTTTACCCGCGATGAGCTTTGGTGCGCGGATGAGATTTTCCTCACGGGCACAGCGGCAGAAATTACGCCCGTGCGCGAAGTCGATGGACGTCTCATTGGCAAGGGCGCCAATGCTGGCAAACCAGGCCCGATCACCTCGAAACTTCAAAAAGACTATACGGCAATGGTTCACGGAGATCTTCCAGCTTACGGCAAAAACTGGCTTACTCCGATCGTTTAAAATCGTGCTCATTGGCGTGGGACGTATCGTCCTGGATTTTTACAACAATACCGATCCGGCCCTCAAACATCGGCAGCTCGATGAACTTTGCATGGATTTGCGAAAAAAATTCAATATTTCCGCGCTTGAAGTGGCCGACTTTGACGACCGTGAACGCTGTGTGATTGGCTTTGCGGCCGTTATTCCGGAAAACTGGAAAGCCCAAAGCGCCCAAAGCTTGGTCGACAAGATTTGTGAAATGATCGACAAAACCGCCTTTGCTCGAGTCATGGTTGAAGACTGCGATCTCCTGAGTCACGGAAATTAGGTTTGGCGCACTTCGATGTCTCGCTTTGATGCTGAGTTTTACAGTCGGTATAGGCCTTACTATCCCACGGCACTCTTTGACCCGCTGAAAGAGGCACTGGCCACTACTGGTAGGGTGAAGCCGTATGCAATTGCGGACATCGGCTGCGGCACGGGCCACTCGACGGCTTCGCTTTTAGCGAGCGGCATTCAGGCCCACCTCACCGGTGTAGATCCCGACCCTGCGATGCTCGCCAAGGCCCGCGAAATCTGTCCTCAGGCCTCATATCGGGTGGGCTCGGCGGAGCACACGGGACTGCCGGATGCGGTTTTTAACGCCATTACCGTGGGCTCGGCTTTTCATTGGATGAATGCGTCCCAGGCGCGCGAAGAGTTTTTGCGAATTCTGCACCCGGGGGGACTGATCCTGATTTACGAGTATCAGTTTCCGAAGGCGCTTGCGCTACCCGAACTCAATGAGTGGATCAGACGCGAATTCAATCTCCGATGGAAAGCGCCTGGGCAAAAACCTCGCGGAAATTTCGCCGAGGTGACTGCGTGTTTTCGCACAGACCCGGCGTTTGAGCTTCTGAATGAGGAAAAAGTGCCGATGGTCTTGCCGTTAAATGACCGGGAAATGACAGGGTTAATTTTATCTCAATCGAGGGTGTTACATTACGAAAACCAGCTCACCTCCGAGGAAGTACTGGCGTTTCGCGCCCAGGTTTTAGGGCAGATGGCGCGGTTCATGGGGGAACAGCGGGTGAAATTTGATTTTAGTCTGCAAGGGAGTTTGTTTGGGGTGAAGTAAAGATCAACAACACCGACGTCGGTGTTCATTCTTTGAGTCAATGGGCCCCGGTGGGATTTACTGCCGCGCACAGGCAGTTGGTGCAACTCACTCCGCTGACACCGACGAGAGCCCTTTTCATCGAATCGAAACTTTTCAACTGTCTAGACATTCGACAAAAAACCATGTGCCACACTGGACACACCCGTGAAGGATAACTATTCGAAATGAAAGATGAAAGATGAAAGATGAAAGATGAAAACGGCACGCCTGCTGCAATATCTCTTTGTGTAACGAAACTTAAAATTAAAGGAGAGAAGTTTTATGAAGTCCAACAAACTGTTTTCTATTTTGGGTGTAGCTGTCCTCGCAAGCCTCGTCACGCAGTCGGCGTATGCAAAAGAACCGTCGTGTTTGCCGTTTTATGCGGCAAGGGCGAGGGGCTCCAACCCAGGCTTTGCCGGAGCCGCCTTCGTCCCGGCAAGCTTGGGAGGATGGGTGGCTGGTGTATTTGCCGGTGGCCCAGCAGCGTTTGGTGCCTTGACCCTGATAGGTGCGGCAGTCGCGACCCCTATCCTGATTTCCGAAACGATTCGAAAAAACGAAGCTTCTGAAATGGGATGGATGATCTATGAGTCTTATTTGGGTGGTGGCAAACACCTGGCGAAACTCTTTGACAAAATTAAAGGCGATGTTCCTACTCTAATTTATGCGCAACTGGCGCATCTTTTTAAGGTCGCGGATCAAACGCAATATTTCTGCAATGTAAAACCCTACTCTTTCAATGACCTAAAAAAATCGATTCGCAAAGGAACTTTTCAGCGGGATGTCAGCGCCATTGAACAGACCACTCAACCTAAGCCAGCAGTGGTGGCTGCACAGATCAAGGTATTGAACGAAGTCCAACCCGGTTTGACTCCGATCCAAACTACGACCGCAGTGGCTGCAAAATAAATAGAGTCTATGTCAGACAGCGGGGAGACCGGATACTCCCCGCGTTTTACTACCAATCCTCATCAGGCTTATACTCAAGGCGAGCAGTGCCGTACCGACCCATCAGATCATTTACAATAAAAGCATAAACATCCGGGAACCGATCACTTCTAGCGTCCATCGAATGGAGATCAAAGATATCATCCGCAGTATTCAAAACCTCCTGAAAATCGACCAACTTTTGATCAAGAGCCGCAATGACATCCTGTTTATCCCTTTTGCGAGGTGTATTTGAAAACGCTGAAAATAGCTTTGAAGCAATCACATCTCTGGGGGCAAGATATTGAACCGAAAGACAAGCGTAATCAGGGCCAAACGAAATCCACTGAGGTGACCGAGGAAGAAAGACAAAAGCAGGTGCCACAAATTGGAGATAGTAACCATTAATCAGGATCTTTTCACTGCCAAATTCGGCCAGCAAATTCTCAACTATTTTTTTATTATCCGCAGGCTTATGCTTACCTTGAACCACAAGTGAGTCAATATCGGCAGTGCCCACCGTGTCAGTCATTCCGCCAATCAAAAGTGCGCTTTTTCCAATTATCTTGAGTTCAAATTTTGTTTTGACCAGCAAAGATCCAAATTTTTCAGTGAGATGCTCATTCATCCTACCAAGGAAGCCCACTATTTCATTTTTTTGCATTCAGACACTCCTGAACAAAATTGGCGATATCAAAAACATCAGATGCCAGCGATTGTTC
Source organism: Bdellovibrionota bacterium FG-1 (assembly GCA_051382295.1). Lineage (GTDB taxonomy): Bacteria > Bdellovibrionota > UBA1018 > UBA1018 > UBA1018 > JBBCAW01. The sequence continues at coordinate 36,283 of JBBCAW010000023.1, forward strand.
ATTCTCAATAAGTTCATGCACCCCATAAACTTCCTGCGCGATAGAAATAAGGTTTCGAAGTTGCCATTTTGCCCTCGTAAAGTGATACTTTTCATTTCTTCCCTCTAGTTGGGCAATTACCCTAATACATAATGTGGATTGATCTACGACTTTTTTTATAAGAAATGGATTATTTCCAATCATCGCAAAAATTCGGTCCACATTAATTTCCGTGTGCGCTGCTTGAAAAATAAGGGCGGTACAAAACCCCTTATGAAGCCTATCGTCTCCAATAAATCCAAGCGATTGAGCAAATACTTCTTCAAAAGAAATCGCCTTAAGCACAATCCCGGCTGGCTTACTCAGAAGCACAGCACCAAATCTCACCAAATGCCCAATGAGCTCTTTAACTCCGGACGTCTCTTCCTCCTCACTCAATCCGCGAAAAAAATCAGTAATCGGGACATTCAGCCTTTTAGAAAGGATCGCGATATTACCTCCAGAAAGCACGCCCTTACAATTTTCAATATAAGAAATCTTAGCCTGAGAAACCCCCAATATTTTTGCGAGGTCCACAGTCGTAAGGCCCTTACTTTTTCTAATGGACTTCAAATTCTGACTCAGAATTTTTTCATAAGGATGACTAGCCATTTTTAAATTATACAATAATCGATCATATTATACAATATTGCATAATTATTCGCTATCTATCTAATTTAACAACATATTTCAGCATGCAAATTCATACTATTTATTTTTTCCGACGCTATTGCGCAGGCCTCTCAACCTAAGCCGGCACTGGTCGCTTCACAGTTTGACTTCGACCCAAACTACGACCACAGTGACCGCGAAATAAATTTTTTGCCATCGCTCACTCCCTTGGGAATGCTCATTCCCGTCACAGTCTTCATATCCCTCTCCGGCGGGTGAAAAGACTAACTTAACGCAGCGTCAAGTTTCGATCTTAATCTGAGGTTAAGATTTTTCCAAATAATATCAATCTCCTCAGGCGATGCCAGGAGTCCCCAGCCAATTTCAAAATCGGTGTTCGTTCTCTGAGTCAACGGGATTTACTGCCGCTAGACGGCAGCTCGAGACGCTGACCCGGGAGTGAACGAGGTTTACTGCCGCGCCCAGGCAGTTGGTGCAACTCACGCCGAAGACGATCTCTAAACCCCTACTTCCCCGCTGCCGCCGGTACCCGCGCCACCACTGGCGCCGTAGCCGCCGCGACTGGAGCTGGCGCATTACCGAAGCCATAAATCGACGCCGTAATGAACACATTGGCGGATTCACTGATGGCACGCGCCCATCCTGAGTCACTTCGACAGCCCTGCTTTTCCGTAAGGGCGCCGTCAGCGCGCACGAGACGGACGCGAACGGGAGACATACAGCCCTTAAACGGAGTGGTTGCTCCGCTGAGAGCATTACTCATATGACTCAGCATTTCGCGCGCGGCTTCTGACGGCATGGGAGAAGCCATCGTGGGCTTTTGCGCGCTAACATTCAATCCACTGGCCGGAACTCGAGTCGAAACCGTCACATCACCGGGGACAGGCTCAGCCTTTGCCCAAGCGGGAGTGATCGAAATCTGCGCGGGGCCATTGTCTTTAGCCTGAACATGCAGCAAAAATGTCGCGGGTCCGGACCACTTGTCGTGTGGCCCCGGATATTCAATATAGGCCTCAACATAAGGCGAATTAGCAACAGTACCATCCAACGATGTTTGAGTCTGTGTGCTCAAACAAGCCGGCCCACTGAGCAGAACAACCCCACAACTACTCACCAAAGCTTTCAACATCCAACCATTACGCCAGGCCATCACTTGGTCTCCTTTGACGCCACACCAGAAGTACCACTCGAAGCCACGCTTCGAGTTCCCGCCTCAAAAGGCATCTCCTTCATGCATTTGGCCATCTCAGGATTCCGAAATGCCTTCACCTCACACCCAGGAGGAGTGGTGATCGCGGCCACTGTAGTCGACACCGCCCAGCCCGCCTCGGAGTAAGTGCCCTGCGTGCACCCCTGGGCATCATTTACGCCCAGACATTTAAGCAGAGGAGCCCAGGTTACCGAAGCATGTTCGCCACCGACACGTCCGAGTTCACAAGGAGCCCAAGACTGGGCCACCAGCCGAGCGAGCTCGAACTTGGCCCTCGCTGGATTTCGACTCGCAAATTGAACGAAACCCCCGCCAATTTTGAGAATGGGCTCTGAATTTTCAGCCGCCTGGCTATAAACTCCAATGCCTCGCCAAGCAAGATCAGGCTCATCCGATGAGGGCGGTCTTTGGATTTTTAAACCACGAACTTGTTTTTCCATGGTTGCATAAGTGGCTTCCGGAATTTCGCTCCGATGCTGACCGAGCCAGCCAATCAACGAACTTTTTGCACCATGAAACTTATCCATCACCATGGCCCACTCCGCCTTGGTGACTCGAGTGTATTCAGGGCCCTCGCCGCAGTATTCAGAAAAAGTGCATTCTTTGCCTGGATCAGCACTCACACTCGCGGTTGCGGCCGCAGTGACTGGCGCAACAGCCTTACTTGCCACGGGAGCGTCTTGATCCGACTTCTGATCCCGTGAATCCGCGACCTCGTCCTCCACATCTTTTGCCGTATCTCGGATCCGATGTGATAGCTCTGTACGGTCTTTTTCACCCGACAGACTAGCCACTTTTCGATCCGATGTTTTTTCTGCGGTCTCCGCCGTTGACGGAGGCCCCGCTACGGGTCGGTGCTTAACGTAATAATAAGCGCCAAAAGCCCCTGCAAAAACAGGAAGAGCAAATGCAATGTAACGTCCAAATTTAAATTCGCGCATCCTGCGCATAAGGAAATCTCCTCAAATAGAAGTTTAAGGGATCACCCAAAAAAACCAAGCAAAAACCGCTGCCAATAAAATGACTTTTTAATTCAAATTCATCCGAAAATACGGCACGATGGCAAAATGCTCCGAAGACACTTCCCGTTATTGATGGTTCTCATCATTCTTCTCGCCAATTGCTCCCACGGCCCTACCCACAATCCCGTGACTGAAGATCAGGGCGAACTCCCCCCAACAGGCAAAAACATCGAGACAATCGCGATCTTAGGTACGAACGACCTTCATGGAGCGCTCGGCTCCGCGCAACTCAAAACCCGAGAGAACGACGGCATAGCCCCCATCGAGTATCAAGCAGGGGGCGTGGCGATGATTGCGTCCTATGTCAAAATTCTCCGCCAAGAATTTGGCAATCACTTCGTCTGGCTCGATGCAGGTGACGAATTCCAAGGATCCATCGAAAGCAACTTGAATCAAGGGGCACCGATGGTCCAATTCTATAACGCATCGGGCGTTCAAGTCGCCACGATCGGCAACCATGAATTTGATTACGGACCCGACAACAGGACGGGAATGTCCCCCCAAGACCGCCTAGGTGCCTTGAAGGCGCGGATTTCTGAAGCCCATTACCCATATGTTTCAGCTAATATCGTCAATAAAGCCACGGGGCGCCTCGCAAGCGACCTGCTTCCCGGCCTTCTGCCCCACGTACTTCTCCCGGTGGGCCGACTGAAACTCGGCGTGATCGGCCTTTCGACTGAAGAAACACCCAAGACCACCTCCAGCATCAATATTCAAAATTTGTCCTTTACCGACCTCAAAAACGCGACCCTGAAAGAGGCCCAAGAACTCCGCACTCAGGGTGCTGATCTGGTCGTTATTACGGCTCATGTGGGCCTGAAATGCGAACAGGGCCGCGCATCTGCCAGCAGCCATATCCGCAAACCCACTGAACACCAAGGTGACTGCGGAAACCGAGACGAAATGGTCAAGCTTTTAAAGAACCTTCCGGCAGGCACCATAGACGCGGTGGTAGCCGGCCACTCCCATCAGCTCGTTCATCACTGGATCGCGGGAGTGCCCGTCATTCAAGGCGGTGCCTATGGCCGTTATTTAAACGTCATTTACTTAAACTATGATCTCAACCAAAAGAAACTCCTCACGGATTTAACTCGTATTGAAGGCCCCGTGCCGGTCTGTCCCACGGTTTTTCAAAATCAAAATGACTGTAACGGGGATCGCCCCGCCCCGAAAGGGGGACGTGGCCCGCTCGTGGCCTATCAATTTCATGGCCAAACTCTTTCTGAGGACACTGCCATTGTCGATATGCTGAAGCCGGTATTTGACCAATCCGCCCAAGTCAAAAAACAGGTCATTGCCACCGCCGCGCGCCCAATTGATCATGATCGTTTCAAAGAGTCCGCACTGGGCAACATCGTGGCCGATGCCATGCGTGACGCTACGGGCGCGCAGGTCGCACTCATGAACGCCGGAGGGATTCGTTCCAACTGGGAGCAAGGGGCCATTACCTATGGTGATGTCTTTCGCGCCCTTCCTTTTGACAACACCGTGGTAAAAAGCCAAGTCACCGGAAAAGAACTCAAGACCATTATCCGGCTGGCTGAAAGCGGTTCGAGAGGATTCTTTCCATTGGCTGGCGTTAAAGTCCGATTAATTCACCCCGATTTAGACGCCGCTGCGGATGACCTCAACCAAGACGGCAAAATCGATCCTTGGGAGGTCAATCGTATCCGTTCAATAACACTTGAGGATGGCAGCGAGATTCGAGATACCTCGAACTATACCTTCGCAACATTAGATTTTCTTTTGACGGGAGGAGATGACCTCGGCTGGATCATGTCCAAGATTCCACTCAACCGCCAGTCCCCCCCCCCCGCCAGCCTCGTCCGTGACGCCGTGCTGGCGCGACTCCATAAACTGGCCGCAAGCGGCCCCATCAATACAGTTTCGCATCCCATCGTAGACCCCTCCGACCCTCGTATTAGATTCGAGAAGCCGGCGGTACCCAAGAGGAAAGCCAAACATAAACGCAAACGCCATTGACCAATTCCGGTTGCACCATGTTACACTTTTCACATGGCTATGGGACGAACATCCTCATTTTCAGCGCAAGAGGTTTTGAGTTCGATTGACCAATCGGTCAAAAAAGAATTTGACTCGAATCGACGCATTCTTTCTTACGACGAATACCTCGCGTTGCTGGGCGAATACCCCGAACGTCAAACGCGAAGTTCGGCAACTTACCTCGCCGATATGATGGATCACTTTGGCCGAGACGCGCTTCCTAAACCGGAAATCTCCGGTGCCCCTCAACGTTTCAAGCTTTTCGATTTTCCAGTCGACAGCATGGCCTCCAAAGTCGTGGGCCAGGAGCATGTTCAAAACCAAATTTATCGAACCCTCCGCACTTTTAGCCGCCAGGGCATTAACAACAAACTCATCCTGCTTCATGGTCCCAATGGAAGCGCGAAAAGTTCAATTGCCCATGCCTTGATGAGCGGTCTAGAAAAATACTCCAAAGAAAACCAAGACGGCGCGCAATACACGTTCAACTGGGTATTTCCGGTCGACCGCGTCACCAAAGGTGGCATCGGAATCAATACTGCGCCTTACGGCACGACCAAAACCGATGCCACGGGAAGTTTTGCGAAGCTGCCCGATGATGAGGTTTCAGCTCGCGTCCCGTGCGAACTTCGCGATCATCCACTCCTGCTCATTCCCCAGGATCAACGCCAATCTTTTCTGGAAAAACTCCTAGGTTCCGCCAAAGCTCATGAAGTTCTAGAAAAGATGCCGCATTACCTCACCCGCGGGGATCTTTGCCACCGATGTCGACAAATTTTCGACGCTCTTCTCACAGCCAACCAGGGAGATTACCGCAAGGTCCTGGCCCACATTCAAGTCGAACGCATGTACTTTGCGCGCCGGTACCGTCGAGGCCTGGTGACCATCGAGCCGCAACTTCATGTCGACGCGCAATTTCAATACCTCACCTACAGCAAAAGCATGTCCGCCCTCCCGGTTTCACTGCAGAGCCTGAACCTCTTTACCCTTCAGGGCGACCTGATCGATGGCAACCGCGGAATCATTGAGTATAGCGACCTCCTCAAACGCCCGGTCGATTCTTTTAAGTACCTCCTCGGAGTTTGCGAAACCGGCTCGGTCAACGTAGCCACCACGATCGCGTATTTAGATACCGTCATGATTGGCTCGACCAATGAAGTCCAACTGGATGCGTTCAAGGAATTTCCAGATTTCACCAGTTTCAAGGCTCGCATCGAGTTGATTCGAGTCCCCTACTTGCTTTCAGTTTCGGAAGAACGCCAAATTTACGTTTCGCAACTGAGCCAAATGGCGGGCGAAAAACACCTGGCGCCTCATGTCGACTGGACCGCCGCGCTTTGGGCTATTCTCACCCGTCTCAAAAAGCCGAACAGTATCAACTATCCCCCGACAGTAAGCACGCTCGTTTCAAACTTGAGTCCCATCGAAAAAGTGCGCCTCTATGACAGTGGCGAGGTTCCCTCCACTTTGTCGCTTGAGGAACGCAAGATTTTGCGCGCAAATCTTCGCAAAATTCGGGAAGAATACATCAACATCCCCTACTACGAGGGACGCATGGGCGCTTCGGCCCGCGAGATCAAATCCATTTTATTTGATGCCGCCCAGAATCCCGAGTTTCAATGCCTGTCCCCCTTGGCCGCGCTTCGCGAACTCGAAGAATTTGTGAAACGAGTGAGCGAATATGAATTTCTCAAGCAGGAAATCAAAGACGGCTTTCACGATGCGCAAGAATTCATCAACACCACCCGGGTCGAATATTTAAACCGGGTCGACCGTGAAGTACGCGATTCAATTGGCTTATACGATTCGGCGCAGTGGGAAGAATTTGTCAAAAGATACGTACAACAGATTTCACTCGTTTTGAAAAAAGAAAAACAGAAGAATCCAATGACTGGTGAAATGGAAGATCCTGATTTCTCCCTCATCGAAGAATTCGAAACCATCGTCGATGCCCCCCAAGACTCAGGGGACAAAGAAAACTTTCGGCAAAACGTGATTTCTCAGATTGGCGTATGGTCGCTCGACCATCGCGGTGAACCGGTCGTCTACGCCCATGTTTTTAAGGATTTTTGGAATAAACTCGAAGAGCATTATTTTGAGTCCCAAAAGCTGCTTTTAACCAAAATGCACGATGCCCTCTTGGTTTACGATAAGGGCGAGGCCGCCCCTACCACCTCCGAAGGCGGAAAATTGGCTCAAACGACCATTGCCAATATGGTCGCTCGGCAGGGTTACTGCGACAAATGCGCCAAAGAGGTCATTCTTTTCCTTATGCGTAGCCGATATTGATGGCGAGACCTCTTTGTGCTAATGGGCAAAGCACGGAAGTTGAATGAAAATAGACAGTGATTTTAGAACCCCCGACGAATACGTGGTCACGCACACGGTTGACCGCAATCAAACGGGTATCCGTCTAGATTCGTTTTTGAAGGAACGTTATCGTCGGCGCTCGCGCGAGACGCTCAAGCGGGCCATTGATGCTGGCTCAATCGCCGTTGAGCGCAATCAAGGACCCCATGTCAGCGTGGGCCGCCTCAAGCCCAGCACTCAGCTCATCGGCGGGGATGAAGTCCTCGTCGTTTCGGAGCGAAAACCCGAACCCGAGGTCGACTTTAACTACCGAATTCTCTACGAAGACGATGTCCTTTTTATTATTTGTAAACCCGCTAACCTCCCCGTGCATCCAGCGGGACGCTATTTCTTTAACACCCTCCTGGTTCATCTCCGCACTCAAGGTCACCTCACGCCACTGAAAGCAGAGCGTGAATATTTTCTGGCCCATCGAATTGATAAGGAAACCAGCGGCGTTTTGGTCCTCACCAAGGATCGAGCGGCGTGTGCTCATATTACCCGCCAATTTGCCGATCGAATGACCCAAAAACGGTATTTAGCGATTACGCACGGAATTGCCCCCGAGTCCTTTACGGTCGACCAAGCCATGAAGCGTTCCACCGTTTCAAAAGTTGAACTCAAAATGATGATTTCGCCCGAAGCCGAGGGCGGACAAACGGCGTTTACGCAGTTCAAACGCTTGAGCATCCATGGACAGTTTTCTCTGGTTGAATGCCTCCCAAAAACTGGCCGCCAGCACCAGATCCGACTCCATCTCGAAAGCGCGGGCCACCCAATCGTGGGCGATAAGCTCTATGGCATCGATGAAGACGAAGCTTTTCGTTTTTTTGAACGCCAATTCATTTCTGCCGAGGCGCAGGCCAAGCTTTTACTTCCTCGTCATGCGCTTCACGCGGCGGCCATTGAATTCGAACACCCGCTCACCGGAATACGGATGGAATTCAGTGCGCCTTTACCGGAAGACTTACAGGCCTTCCTCGATGGACAACAACCGTAAACCCGGCGCCTCCCAAGAAGGCTCAAAACTAGGGCAACTTTCGCCTTCCTCCGACACCAAAGTCGCAAAACTTCTGGCACCCGGACCATTGTCATAGCGAAGATCGCCCACGATGACCGAGCCATGAGGTCCCTGGCCCGCAATCCAAAAAGGAACCCTCACAAAATGGAGCAACCCTCGCACTCGACAACGGGCCTGAGCCAGCGCTCGAATTTCGGAGATATTTCCGCGAAACTCCCCAAGCCAACTCACCCCTCCCCCTAAGAGCGAAGGAGCAGACACCGTCTTCAGCGGGGCCTGACGGTCACCCAAAAGTCTGGCAAAACAGGCAGTTGGGTGTGCGGCGCCCCGAAACGGTCCAGAGGCCACTACCCCGAGCCGAGCCCGATAAGCTTGCCCTAAATGCGAAACCAAAATAACCCGCCAACAAAACGGATTGGAAGGTGCAGGTGAAGCCACCACGTCCAAAAGCTTCTCGCCGGGCGGAAGCTCAGCGCGAAGCATGGTTTTAATCTGCTGAGATTGCCAGGCAAAGCCCATCAAGACCGCCAAGATGCCCAAAACAGGTACCGTGAGCCGCCTGCGCCGCTTTTGCAACAGGGTGACCCCAAGCCCCCAGAGAGTAATCCACAAAGCCACTGGCCAGGGCGCCAATCGGCTCAACCAGGCGGCAACAACGATCCCCACCCCTAAAAACAGGCTGGCGAATCGACCGCCCCGCGAACGCGAGATACGGTACACAAAGGGAAGCGCCGCCAGCCAAATCAAGGGCTCAAGAATAAAAATAAAATCGCCGTAAAACCAACGGGAAACCACGGGCCAAAAAGGATGAACACCGTAATCATTCCAAGAATCAGCACACAAATGCAGCAACAGCGCCAGCCAGGCGGTCCCCAGCAAAAGAGACGGAGAAGGAAGCTCATTGCCCGGCCGGTGAGGGCGAAACCGCCGCGCGGCCAACCTACCTACCCCCGCCGCCAAGACGGCCAGTGGAATGGACAGCAAAAACGTATGCGTATAACCCCGGTGATGCAATAAATAACCGAGCTGCGAGGCCTCGCCAAACCAGGGGCGCATCAAAAAATCAAAATCAGGTAAATTGCTCGCAAAAACAGCGGCCCACAGCACTCCCGCGCGAACCGATCCCGAGTCAGAACGCCGGTGATTCACATGCCCAGGATGAGGCCCATTGGCCTCATGAGATGGCCTGGCGTGACGCCGATCCCCCTTGCGAGCACGCAGAATGCCTTCGGCCAAAAGCACGCCGATCAACGAATGGGTCACATTATCCATAAAAAATAACCCCTGAACGATCTTCTAGCCGCAAGGGCGAGCTCGTTCAGGGGTTCCTCCCAAAAACTTTCAATGTGGAAGCGGGTGTATCGCCAGTTTTCCGCTTCGTCAAATAAAAAATACGCATAGCGTCATTTTACTCCGTTTCGCACCTCGATCAGTCGCCTGGCCATCTGGGCAAACCCCGCTCCGCTCGCACTCGGAGTGATCCAACGAGGCGGGCTCTTGAGACGATCCAGGTAATGACGAAGATTGGCCACTCCCACTGAAAAACGAAAACTCGCAAAAAGGGGTTCATCATTGGGAGAGTCCCCAATAAACAACCACTCGTCCCATTGTGGTATTGGGGCTTCCTTCGACATCACCAACCCGGGCGCGCCCTGCGAAAGCCAGTGCTCCAACCCCTTACGTTTGTCGTAATCTCCAAACCAAGCGTTCACATGAATACTCGATAATTTAGCGTGCGCTCCCAAGCCGTGACAAAGACCGAGCAACTCATCCACCTCCGCGCGCGACCACGGGGGAACATCCTCGCAAAAATCGATGGCCAAATCAAATTCACGGTAGGCCTGGTCCGAAGCCCATTTGGCGTGAGGAAACCGCGTGAGGATCTTTTGCTCAAGAAAGCCGAGCTGGGTTCGTAATTTTTCGCTGGATGCCCCCGCGGGCGTATCCAGCCGTCGCCTCACCCCGTCTTGCATAAAAAAGGTAAAGGCTCCGTTTTCCCCTACGACCGCATCCACTGGCCAAAAACGCGCAAAATGATCGCACCATCCCGCAGGCCGACCCGTGATCGGCACAACCGCAAAACCCGCATTTTTCAACGACCAAAGTGCGACAAAAGCCTCGTCGGTGAGCTTACCTTCGGTGGAAAGCGTATCATCAATATCAAGGCAAATCCCGCGCACTTGCTGGAGCTCAACCGCAGGCGCGCACTCCCAGTTCACCGGTATTGCCTGCTCATGAACCTCAATGGTAATAAGTCACCCCTGCCGACAGGTAGCTTTCAGTATGATTGACTGCAATCCCGAATTCGATCGAGGTTCTGATTTTTTCGCTGGTTTTAAACCCCGCCCCGACCACCACGCTGGAGAGCCAACGATACTGCCCATTGGCAAAGCCCATCCCAATAGGGACCGCCACAAAGGGCTCCGCCTCGCCGCCCGTACCGGTGACAAAGCTTTTGTGAATATAGGGAATCGCCGAAAGCTCAACCTGCCCGCTGGTCTCGGTGCTTCCGTCTTCTCGCCCGACGGTGGGAATTCGGATATAAATGCCCTGAAGCGCCAACCCGATTCCGGGTTGCTTATCAATGTCAGGGAAAAAATCAAAGGTGCCGGCCGCCCCCACTCTAAACTGGCGTGGTCCACTCCCCGTACCTATGATCGCTGAAAGATTGGTGAGATCGTTGAGCCCCTGAGTATAACGACCCTCAATCCCCAACCCTGCGCCGCTAGTCAAGGTCAGATCAGTTTCAAGCCCAATAGCAAAATCACCTGGGGTCACAAACCGAGGATAATTGAACACCGCGGACCAGGCGGATGAACTCAACACCAACACTCCTAAGGCCCCTATCCCAAAAATCAATCGCATCAAAACAGCCCTCAATTACCGATATTAATGGCTTCGAGAAACTCCACCACGAGATTACTGTTGGCCAAATGCTCAGCCAAAATAGCCGTGACATTGCGGTAGAGCTTAAACCCGATTTCATGATCTTTTTCGATGTGTTCAAGCAAATCTTGAGCCGGAATTCGCAAGACGCGGGATTCTTCCAGCGCCACGACTGCAGCCGAACGCTGACGCCCGGTAAAAATTCCCATCTCGCCCACAATACCATAAAGAGGCACCTTTGAAATCACGGTCTCGTGATTACGGACTTCAAGCTGCCCCTCAATGACAATAAAAAGAGCGTCGCTAGGCTCCCCTTCTTTGAAAAGCACCGCGTTTTCGAGCAAGGGCTTTTCGTGAGCCATGGCAAGAACCTGCTTGATCTCATCCTGGGAGAACTCTGCAAATAAACGTGAGGTTTTCAACTCCACGCCCAACTGATCGCGATCTTTCATAGGTAAAATGTGCCACGTTTTACTCAGAACGTCAAACAACGCAAAAGCGGTGTCAACTCAGCGGCTCAAACCTTGCCTGGAAGAATCGCAGGTACTTCGGCTCATAGATCATCTTGAGACCTTTGATCTGACTTCGGCGTTGAAAGACTTCTTCGACCGCTTCGACCAAAACATCGCAATGCGCCTGAGTGTAAACTCGACGAGGAAAGGTCAAACGTACCAATTCAAGCTTAGGGTAATAATGATCGCCGGTCTTTTGATCCCGACCAGCCGACACAATCCCTCGTTCCATCGATCGAATTCCGGATTCAAGATAAAGTTCCGCGGAAAGCGCTTGAGCCGGAAAATCGGTTTGCTTCAAATGAGGCAAAAACTTTTTGGCGTCCAAAAAGACGGCATGTCCGCCAATCGGCAAAACAATGGGAACACCGCAAGCCTTCAGCTTTTCACCCACATACTCAACCTGACCGATTCGAGCGCGAATATGATCATCCTGCACGGCCTCTTCGATCCCGCGAGCCATTGCTTCCATATCACGTCCGGCCAAGCCGCCGTAGGTGTGCAGCCCCTCATAAACCACGACCAGATTACGTGCTTCCTCAAAAACATCCCATTCATTCAGGGCCAAAAACCCGCCGATATTGACCAGCAAATCTTTTTTTCCGCTCATCGTGGCGCCGTCAGTATAGGAGCACATTTCATGCAGGATTTGGGCAACGCTCTTGTCGGCATACCCAGCTTCGCGTACTTTGATAAAATAGGCATTTTCCATGGCCCGCGTCGCGTCCATAATCACGCGAATCCCCTGCTTTTTGCAAAAGCTATGAACGTCCTTAAGATTAGCCATCGAAACCGGCTGTCCGCCGGCCATATTGACTGTAGCGGCGACGGATAAATAAGGAATCTTCTTGGCGCCCACGCGCTTAACCAACTCATCGAGCTTGCGAAGGTCTACATTTCCCTTAAAAGGACTGAGATTCACAGGATCGTGAGCCTCATCACAAATGACATCGACAAAAGTACCACCGGCCAATTCTTGGTGAAGCCGGGTCGTTGTGAAATACATATTCCCTGGCACAAAATCGCCCGGCTTGATCAGAATTTTAGAAATCAGGTTTTCAGCACCGCGCCCCTGATGAGTCGGCACGAGGTGTTTGTAACCGTAATATTTTTGAACTTGGGCCTCCAAGTGATAATAATTTCGACTTCCAGCATAGGCCTCGTCGCCGAGCATCATGCCTGCCCATTGGACATCGCTCATGGCATTCGTGCCGCTATCGGTCAGCAAATCAATATAGACGTCTGCGGACTTCAGCAAAAAAGTATTATAACCGGCCTCTTTCAGCGCAGCGACTCGTTGCTCAGGAGTCGTCACTTTCAGAAGTTCGACTGTTTTGATTTTAAATGGCTCTGCCCAAGACCTTTTTTCGCGCATTAGAGAACCTCATCCCGTAAATGTTTCAGTTTCTTTTGGCCATATCATCGATACGCAGAAATGAACAGGGGCTCTCCGTTAATCATCCTTGGCCCCGTTTTGGATCCAACTCACAATCGCGGTTTTTTCATCCGCCGTAAGATTTTGATCGCTCAAATGGACATTATAGGGTGTACAGCCCGTCACGCCGGCAAAGTTATCCTTAAAATAATCCTGAATTAAAACGCCGGCCAAATAAGAAGACGCCACCTGCCCCGTAACGACCAGTTTGACGCTCGGGCATTTGCCCACCGAATCGATCGCGGCAACCGAGCCACTGGTCAATGTGGCATAAGCAAGGGCCTGAGTCGTAAAATCCAGCTGCACCCCTTTTGCCACCGTTGCCGCGCCCGTGGGGACATGACATTCGATGCAGGCGGTCTTGAACAGATGGCTATAAATACTCGAAAAATTCGCGGTAACGGGGTCGGGGGTAACCGACGCGACTTGACCGCAACTCATCATCAATAAAGCGAGGCCTAAAATTAAAAAAAGTTTCATAGTTTCCTCGAAAATACGTCCCAAAGGGACTGAAGCTTGGTTTTTTGTTGTCCCAGAAAGGGCTGCAAGTCTTTTTGAGACTCATAAAGCTTGAGTGTTCTTGCAACGAGCGAGCGAATCCGATCTCGATCTAAATGCGCGTAAAGATCCGGATAGCGCAGCCCCTGCTCAAGATACCCCGTGGCGGTGGCAAACACCGCGCGCGACAACCCTTGCCCATCCTGGGATAACTCATCGGCTAGGTCAACGGCCTCCTTCATTTTCTGGACGCCCCGAGACCGATCCTGACCTGAATACAACTGAGCCATCTGCAAGCGTACCAAGATCATTAACACCGGCGCATCATCAAAAAGCCCCTTGCCTTGAGCTTCACTCAACAGCAGACTGCGCTTTTCCAAGGCGTCCAGGCGCTCCGAAACGCCTCCCATTTGCCCCAAAAAACCCAAGGCATCGAGCTTGAGCCGAACCGGATCGAAATCCACCACGCGATCCTGCCCCTTGGGGATCACCGACAGCTTGGAAGCCAACTCAAGACTCCTCGTCAACACCTGTTTTGCTTCGATCTCCTTTTTGACCTTAAAAAGGCTATAGCCATAGCTCAAATAAGCCTTTGCTCGATTCAGGTCTCCGGTGAGCTGATTCGTTTTCAAAAGATCGCCATAAAGTGCAATTGCGCGGTCAAACTTCCCAGCGCTTTGAAGATAAAATGCACGTCGCTCCTGAAAAACCACGGATGAGTTCCCTAGCTCACCTAACTCCAAAGCCGCTTGCTCGGATTGATTACTGAAAAACAAGGATCGCGAATAAAACCAGGAAAACCGCGTTCGCTCATCTGGGCTGGTAAACCCCAAGACCTTGCGTTTAGCAAAAAACTTAGCCGCTAGCCCATGATTTTGAACTCGCTGGTGAAGCAGTCCCAAATCCATCAGGGCCGCCGCCTTGACACGGTCGTTATCCCTTCCTAGGTCATAGGCCAACATCAAATTGCGATGAGCACCCTCAAAAAGCGTGTGATCAAAGTCATATCCTGATCCTAACCGCAACAACTTATCCAAATAGCAATAACCCAACAGTAAATAGCGAATCGGAGAATCCCGATCCTGCACCATCGCATCCAACTTTTCGATCGCCTGATCCAGATGTTTGACGTCCAAACGTCCGCTTGGACGCGCGTCCATCAAAATCAGCAGAGCCTCCACAAATTTAAAGTTATCATCCACAAATTGACGCTGTTTAAGATTGGCGTAACGCTCATCGATCACCGCTCTTTGATTCTTTAAAATCATTGTCCGGATATAACCCTCGTGGGACTCCAGATCGTCAGTCAAACTCAGCGACCCATAAAAATAATTACCCGCCAGAGCGTACTGCCCCTTCGCAAACGTATCATAAGCACGATCCAGTGTTGCATGAGTGTAGACCTCGCGGGCCTGCGTAAACTCCGTATCGTCGCTTTTGGTATACCGAATCCAGTCAGTGGCGACAAAATCCATAAAATTGAATTCAGCCCCCTCCGCGAAATTCAAGATGGCTCGCACATACATGGCCTTTCGCATAAAATAATCCGAACGACTGGCGGTCAGTACTCGATCAAGTTCAGGATAAACTCCGTTTTTGGCTTTTGGATCAGGCGCTTCCATGATCTTGAGAACCGCGATTTCGGCATTCAATAATGCGCGGACAGGCGTTCCCAGGGTGGCTGCATAGCCCGTGATCGCGTCGATCCGCTGTCGACGATCCCTAATACTGTCGTGCAAGTGCTGCAAAAACTGAAAGGTATAATAAATATGAGTTTCTTCCGAAAGCTCTGGCGCCACCATCATCTGGCGATATACCCCCGCTAACCCTTGCTGATCGCCCACCTTAGAAAGGGCCCAGGAGGCCAACTCAAAATAGTAGTTCCGCTCCAAAGGATGCCCAGGCGATTGAAAATCAATTGCCTTCAAGAAAACCAAGCTCTGCTGAGTTTGGTTCACAAAAGATCGCAATAATCCTCGGAGAATTTTTTTAAACCGCGTTGGACCTTTGCTTTGTTCCATTTTTTGATCAATCGCCAAGATCTCTCTTTGAAATACCACGCTGATGTCTTGATCTGAGGGCTGCATCTTCTTTTTGGCTAGGGCCTCAAGATAAAGCCGAAGTAAGCCGTAAAAACTTTTCTTTTCGGGATTCACGGCGTTCTGAACTTGAGTGAGAAAATAATCCGAGGCCGAGATATCCCCGGCTAATAAATGATCACTCAGCAAGCGCTCTTCCAGTAACTGAGGGTCCTGTTTGGCGCTTCGGAACTTAAGTGTATTGAGGATCAAAATCCGCTCTTGATAAGTTCGACTCGTCTGATGGGCATTAGCCAGGATCTTTTCGTCCCACTGAGCCGGCACCACCCCGGTCACCGGAAGCTGATACACATCGAGTGCGCCCTCAAAGGCGCAAGTCACATAAAGCTGGTCACCAAACGGCCGCGGGAGGCTGCAATTATTTTCAACTGAAGTCAGCTGCTCGGGGAAAAGCTCGTCATGAGGCTTTGCACTCAATACTTTTTCGATGGCAATACGAAAAACCACGCTATTATCGTTGCCATCGATCACATTGTCATTATTGGTGTCATTGAGATAATGACTAAAAAATAAAAACTTTTCATCATCAGATACTGCGGGAAAACCAGAAATCCCCGGCAAATCAAAACGAAGGATTTGGCGACTCTTCGTCCGAATGTTTTGCAGAACCAGAACTCGGGTGTCTCCACCCCCTGCCTCACGGGTGAGCTCATTATAAAAGAGGTACTGTCCCCCCGCCTTCATCCCGGGAGACCAGATTTTGCCCTCGGCCAGGACTTCCTGCGCGCCAGTCTCAATATTTTGCACCACGATTTGTGAAACCGCTGAGCGCATATCTCGAACGAGATAACCGAGCTCCCGGGCGCTTTTCCAAAACGGAGAGGACCGCTCGCGCGCATCCGACCGAAGACAGGTCATTTTTTCGTCCACCTTGCCTTCCAAGGGTCGATAGCAAATATCACCCCGTGCATTAAATTTGTAATAAGTGAAGGCCAACAGCCCTTCGGGACTGATCGCGGCCTCTTGCGAGTCGGCATTCAACGGCAAGAGATCTTCAACCACGCCAGAAGTAAGATTTTGCCGACAAAGATGAGGGACGAGATCGGATTTACGCGTAAAAACTAGCGCCGCTCCACCAGGCGCAACCACGCCATGGTATTGGTCATCCGGACCGATCGTAATTTTTTTCAAGGCGATCAAATGATTGCCAGCGGCTTTCCGTTGCGCAGTAATCGTGTCAGCCCCGGCCACCGATCCGAAACCAATAGCACCGAAGATGAGGACGCCTAAAAGAAGATAACTTGAATTGAACAGCCTACGCATTCAGGACTCCTCCGCTTAATGAGTGACGGATTCGCCGTTTAAAACCTGATAGAGTCTTTTTTTTCGGGCATTCATCTCAGTTTTCTGAAAGGCCACCGGCCCCGACTCCTTGGACTTTTCGAGCGCTTCCTTTTCAAACTCGGGCCATTCGCCCGCCGCCTCTTCTTCCATAATGGTATGACGATCATTCAGGTAAATCTTGGGCGCACATGAAACTAAAGCGATCATGATGATCGGCCCAACCGCCGTAATCACAACGTTACGCAGAAAAAAATAACTCATTTTAGGGGAACCTCCTCAGTTTTCTTGACAAAATCCGCAGTTGCCGATGAAACAAAACCAGACAAGGGGATGCCGCGCACCTCAACCCCTTTTGAAATACCTAGCACGGCCAACTCGACACTCATATCCATATAACCTTTTTGAAAGGCCAAGGCCACGAAGGTCGGATAGCCCACTCCCAAAGCGGAGCGCAGCGTGTTCATTTTTTCGTTTTCGTATTTTGGATCCAACACATTAATCAAAGTAATCAACTGTGCGCCGCCAATCTCGGTGATATCCAGGCGCCCGTCCACGCTTTGTTGATTCAAATTGAACACCAGCCCAGAACGAAGGCTCACATTCTTAACCCCTTTCGGAGCTCGAACCAAGTACTTCTGAGGCAAGATCTCTTGAAGATTGAGAGAAGTCAGGCGCGAAAGAAAGCCGAGCTGCAAATTGGCCGGCAACACATCGAAGTACATTTCGCCATACGCACGACCACTGGTGCCAAGGCTCAGATCAAAACGATGGGCAAAAATCATGTTTTGCCGAATTGAAAAATAACCGGTCAGCGGGCCATAGGTCTTTTCTTCAAAACCAATTTCTTCAGCGCGCACCTGGCTCACCCCCTCGATGAGGGGTCGAAGCCGCTCATAATCCACTCGTTCAAAGGGGTTTTGCGTGATTAAATAGGCAAATTTGATGCCTTTACCGTCCCAAAGCAGCTTTTCTTGAACAGGCACGCTGCCTGAAATTCCGCTGATGCGTTGGTTAACCGTAGCAAAACCTAAATCCCGAAGATTCAGATCGCCTTCAAAGTTGATTTCACGACCCTGGAGAACCGAAAGAGTCCATGGAAACTCGATGCGGCCCCGAATTTTTTTCCCCTCAATCTCTGGAAAATCCTTCGGAACTTGAAAGACAAAACTTCCTTGAGTCTGAAGATCCTTCAGCTGAACTCGGCCGGTCGCATGAGCAGAAACCTGGATCATGCCGTGATTAAAATCCCCGGAAAACTTTTCGAGCGTCAAGCGCTCACCATCCCGCACGCTCGCCTTCATGGCCAATTGAAGCCCCCCCAGCGAAGAAACGTGCGAAGCACGCGTCGTGACTTCTTTCGCTAAGGTGATCGCCCCTTGAGTCCATTCAAATGAAACATCCAGATCTTTCGCCAATTCGATCTGCGGCGAGTGTACCGAAGCCTTGAGATGGCAATCCGCGACCTTTGCGATTTTCGAGACTTCTAAGGAGGGAAGATCTGCCGCTAGATCGGCCTCCAAGCGACCATGATCCAACTGCACTTGATGCGTGAAGGTCAGCGGCGCCAAGGTGACCGATGAAACCAAAGAACCGGGTGAACTGGATGAAACCACCGTTGTTCCATGGGTACTGAGATTTTGATTCGCAGTCTTTAGATCAAACTGGGACTTGACCTGCCACTTCCCGATCTTGGGATTTTGGAGGTCCACGGTTGCGTTAACGGCCGCCTGGCTCTGTGCAAAATCCCAGTCCAAAGCAGCCGAAAGAGCCGCACTCGCCGGCGCGATTTCTTTCAATACGGCGGCTTGCGCTAAAATTCCGGCTAACCGAGGATCTAAACTCGGCTTGAGGTTACCTTCAAACCGCAACTTCGAGCCCATTTGAGCGCCAAAATCGAGGGCCAATAAATGAACTTGATTGAGCTCGACAGCGGCCTTGCCTTTGATCGAGCCCAGATCCTGAGGCAAACTCGCCATAGCCTTCACTTCTAATTGCGCGGGCTTCAAAAAAATTCCTTTTGAAACAAGGTGACTAATCGTCCAGTCCAAATTAAAATCGATATTTTTAGCCTGCGCTTGAGTCAGGGCCCCATCGATCGTCATTTTTTGCGAAACAAACTCGAGCCGCGTTTGTTTTACCCCCTGAACTTGCTCGATCCGAGTTTTTCCGAGTTGCAGGGTATTTTTCAGCTCAAACGATTGAACCGATTGGGATTCGGCGCGCAAAACTTCTGCACTCCTTGCCAATAGTTTGGCCTTCGAAACCCAGTGCATTCCCTCGACTTGGGCCCGTACCGAAGCACCCTGGCCCTCCTGGGTCAAAGAAAGTTTTTTCAAACCCCATTGAAATTCAGAGGGCTGAACTTCATAGAACCATTGACCCTCTTGTTGATGGAGGCTGGCAACCCACTTGGCGTGAGCATAGGGAAAGGCCTCAACCTCAAGCCGGCCGGAGCCCTGTTTAGACATAAAACGGACCTGCGAGGAATCGCCCCACTCGACTGATCCAGTCGACAAAAAGCGACCTGCTTGCATCTCGAACGCAGTATTCAGATTCAGGTGTTTGACCCGAGCCGTGACCTCAGATCCCTCATCGCGGTAGTTCAAATCGAGGCTGAGATCCTCGACCACGAACTCCTTGAGCGTTACGCTCAAAGGGGGGTGAGCCAATAATTTTCGAACCCCTTCCATCCCCTCTGATTTTGGCCCCTCTGACTTTCCCCCACCTGTCTTTGCCACCGAAGTTTGAACCGTCGGATGACTGACCCGAACCCGATCGATTCGCAGCGACTTTGAAAAAAGTGCGAACGAATACCCCACCTCAATCGTTTTGACGAAAACGTCAATGGGTTGATGGGCCCCCTTCAACGAGTAGATATGCAAGTTTTCAAAATGGAAACCGGAGAAGATGGAGAACCGCCCCTCCTGATACTCCGTCTGAATACCCCACTCATGAGCCAGTTTTTCACGGGCAAAACTCAAAATCCTCTTAGATCCCGAAGCACTCCCTAAGTAAAAACCTCCGGCAATCAATAAAAGCAGCGTGATAGCAAGCACTCCCAAGAGTGCGCTCCCGGCAAATTTCAATCCTCGAATCATGGGTTAGTTTTACCCTCTGGTATTGAAGTCGTCGACGAGTCTTTTAATGACTCGCTGCGCATCCAACAACAAAAAGAAACTCCCAGCGGTCCGCCCTTGTTTAGTTCTAAGGTTTCGATACAATTTCTTGAGATGACCACATTAGAAACCCCAGAAACCCCGGCTCCTGAAGTCCCGATTCACAACAGCGACGAATTTATTCAGCACTTTGCTATGGGTGCGATTAAAACCATCAAAGACCTCTGCAACACGGTCGCACGTTTTGAACGGGTCGATGAAGGGACTGATCGTACGAATGTCTCCCCCGAAATCGCCGGCATCATCGGTATTACCGGCAAGGCCTTTGAAGGGGCCATGAGCATCCTTTTTCCAAAATCGGTGTTTCTCCTCCTCATGAATCGCATGCTCGGCGAAAGTTACGCCGAGATTCCGCCAGAACTTGCCGATGGTGCGGCCGAACTTTCAAATATTATTTTTGGTCACGCCAAGGTCGGGCTCAACGCCGCAGGGCATGATATTCGAATGTCCCTTCCCACGGTGCTTCTAGGTACTGACATCCAATCCCGCGCGCAGGCGATGAAAGATGCGGTCACGATCATTCTTGAAACTGAAGCCGGACTGATCGCCATTGAAATTGCGGGACGGGTCAAAAAACAAGAGGCGCCCGCTACCTTCAAAGCCGGGGGGACAAACTCGCAGGTTCCAAAATTGGACGCCTCGGTCATGCTGGAGTTTATTGAAGGCACGAGAAAAACCCTCAACACTCTTTGCAAAGCCATTCCGGTAGCGGAACGCCCTTTCATGAAGGACGGAACCAAAACCTATAATTTTGAAATTGGCGGAATGATTGGCGTTACTGGCGCGGCGTTTGGCGGTAATTTTTCGATTTGCTTTGAATTGGCTGTATTCATGAAGGTTTTGGAAGGCATGTTTGGCGAACCTGTCACCAAAATTGAACCAGGAATGGATGATGCGGCGGCCGAGATAGTCAACATGGTCTTCGGCGTAGTCAAGCAGGTGTTGAACGGAAAAGGCTATGCGCTCCAAATGGCCATTCCGACGATCATCAGCGGAAAAGGACTCCAGTCGCTTTATCCCGCCCGAAAACCGCCGATTGTGATTCCTTTTCAACTCTATGACGGGCATTTTTGGGTGGAGTTCGCCTTTGACGAAGAAAAGGCGAATCGAAAGAAGTAGGAGCGCAGGGTTACCTCAAAAAGACACTATAGCAGTATATTGACATAGTATTAGATTAACTATAGCAGTATATTGATATAGTCAATCTTTTAACCAGGAGCACCCGTGTCACGCGATCTTATAGGCCCCCTCACTGACCAGCAAAAAGACCTCTCGGCAAGTCGTAAAATGTGGATTTCGCGCGATATTCATGCGGATTTTGAAAAGACCATGAACTCCTCCCTCATTAAAGTCATTATGGGAATTCGTCGGGCGGGAAAATCCACCCTCTGCACCCAGGTCGGCCCTGATTCGGCAATTGCTTATTGCAACTTTGACGATGAACGCTTGGCTGCAATTACCTCAGAAGACCTGAATGCGATTTATGAGACACTCCTCCAGATCAAACCGCAGGCCAAATTTTTTGTTTTTGATGAAATTCAGAACGTTGAACATTGGGAACTCTTTATCAACCGTCTTAAACGCAAAGGTCTCAATATTTTGGTCACTGGAAGCAATGGAAAGCTTCTCAGCCTAGAGCTAGCCACCCATCTGACGGGTCGACAGCTGACCATCGAACTCATGCCGTTTTCGTTTGGAGAATACCTTTGTTTTCAAGGCATCCCTTTGCCTGCAAGTCTCAGTCAGGTTTCGACCGAAGAGCGCGCCGAGATCCTTCGGCATTTTCAATGGTACTTCGAAAATGGAGGCTTTCCAGAGGTGGTCAGCGGCGAACACCCCGGCCCTTATCTTCGTGAACTTTTCGACAAAATAGTGAGTCGCGATATCGCGCAAAGGCACGAAATACGAACCCCTAGAATGATCAAACAGCTTGGATTGTTTCTCATCCAGCAGTCCGGCTCCCTCACTAGCCTCAAAAAAACGCTGGTTTCATTTCAATATCGCAGCGTCAACACGCTTCGAGCTCATATCTCCTACATACAGGACTCCTACCTCCTGTATGAAGTTTGTGCCTATTCCCACAAAATCCGAGAACGCTCGACCTCTCCCAAAAAAAATTACGCCTGCGATACGGGAATGATGGCAGCCCTCCACACCAAACCCACGCCAGACTGGGGCATGCGCTTTGAGACTTTAGTTTTTTTACAGCTCCGACGCACTTACCCTGAGATCTTTTACGCAAAGGGCCCCGATTATGATGTCGACTTTGCGATCACCCAAGACCGTAAAATTTCGCGACTCATCCAGGTTTGCTATGACCTCAACGCGCCAGAAACCTTGGAGCGTGAACTTCGTTCCCTCATTTGTGCAGCCAAAAAATTTCCCAACGCAAGATTACAGCTCATCACGCGCAACGACGAACGCATCATCGAACAAGAAGGGATTAAAATAGAAATCGTTCCTGGCTGGAAATTTTGTCTCACCTAACCCGAGTCAGCTGCCCCGGAAACTCCCGCGCGTTCTTCGAAGCCATGCCAACGATCCAAAAACTCTTCGTGGGGGACAAACCCACCTTTTAAGCGGCGGCGGGGCCGGCCCAAGTGGCTTTGGCCGTGGACGGGTTGCAAACCATTTGCCAAAAACGGCCTCGAAAAACATTAACACATGAAAGAACCCATCCCATTCCGAGTTTGGCTACCCAGGCAAATCCGCCCTGTCATCCTGGTCGCGGGTCTAATCGGCATTGTTTTAAGCTCTGTAACACTCGTACAGACTGCGCGAGACGGAATTGAGCGCTGGAACATGGCGACCCAAACCTGGGCTCGATCGGCAGAAATCCTAATTTCGAAACGCGATATTCCCACGCTCGAGGCAGTCTCCGAATTTTTGCGCCATGAATATCCTTCTCTTCGAATCTCAATTTCAGATGACCGGGAAATACCCCAAGTTCTTTGGAGTTATCCGGAAAATGGCCTCAATCGTGAGCTATCAGACTCAAGAACATTCAACAGGAGGATTGAACTCAATACGACGGGTAAAGTTTCTGCGGATCTTCGCATAAATTGGTTGGATGTGTTTTATAGAGTCAATATAACTGGAGTGGTCGTCGTCTTCCTACTTTTGCTCGGAATGTTGAGTTTTATCTGGATTTTGCGTCTATGTACCCTGCGTATCGTAAATGAGGTAGACCGTCTAAAATTTGGGTCTACCTCTGCCGTTCTTGAACTGACTGAGCTAGTCAAGGCACGCGAACAAGCTGAGAAGGAACGCACAGAGACCAAGGGAAAGGTCGCTTTGGGCCTTCTTGCGACTCAAGTTGCACATGACATTCGCTCACCTTTGGCCTCACTCGAAATGGCTACAAAAGATTCCTCAGGTTTGCCTGAAGATACTCGGATTATCATTCGGAGCGCGGTTGGACGCATAAAGGATATTGCACACACTTTACTCATTCAAAATCGTGCAAACTCTCAATCAGGATCCATCCTTCAAGTCGATTGTTCCACTCATGTTGAGAATAAATCTATTCAACTACTTTCTAGCTCGATTGATGAAATCATATCCGAAAAACGAATGCAATTTCGGACGAAGCTTGGAATTCAGATTTCTGCCAGACTAGACGAAGCATCCTACGGCCTATTTTCCTTGATTCAGCCCACAGAATTTAAACGTGTACTTTCGAACCTAATCAACAATAGCGTAGAAACTCTCGGTGAACAGGGCACAATTGCGGCTGATCTTTCGGTTACCAATGAGCAATTCATTCAAATTCGAATTCAAGACAATGGTAAAGGAATTCCCGCCGAGCTTCTTGCGAAGCTTGGCAATAGAGGTGAAACTCACGGTAAGGAGGGTGGCTCTGGACTCGGGTTATTTCATGCCCGCACCTCAATTGAAAACTGGGGTGGAAAATTTGCAATCGATTCGAAGGTAGGCCAAGGCACCACAACGCTCATTACTCTACCCAAGCTAAAAGCACCAGCTTGGTTTGCAGACGCCCTTAGGCTTCAACCCAAGTCAACTGTGGTTATCTTAGACGATGACGAGAGCATTCATCATATTTGGGATGGACGGGCAGATTCGTCTAAATTTCAAGAACAGGGAATAAAACTCGTTCATCTCTCTACCCCTTTGCAAGTCCGCAATTGGATTTCAAGCTCGACAGACAAAACCGTGCCGATTCAATTTCTTTTTGATTACGAATTACTTGATTTTAAGGAGTCTGGCTTAGATCTGGTTGAAAAATTAGGTATTGCTCGACAAACGATATTGGTCACTAGCCGTTACGAAGAACTAGCCATTCGGGAACGGTGTGAAAAGCTAAAACTTCGCATGATACCAAAAGGTATGGCTGGGTTTGTGCCCATAAGTATTAGGGACTTACGTATTACCATCCTTGAAGACAAATCGGTTTCAGTTTCATGCGTTTTTGTAGATCCAAGCGCTCCGGTCAAAGCCTCGGATTAACGCCCCGATCCCACGTGGGGGGCTCCCGGAAAAAGTGAGGGGATCCGCGCGCGCAGGATGCGCTTTTTGCGCGGAGGCCAAGGAAGGCCGACCCCGACATCTTTTACCGGGAGCCCCCACCTCAAAATCCGTAGGTCATCCCCAAAGTCAAAGACGACGAAGAGATCACAATCCCGTAATCCACTAAGTTCAAATTAATCGCCGCCAGATCCACCGACACACCCAGTGTACGGCCACTCTGAAGAGGCCAGGAATAACCTAAACCCGTGGCGATTTCGTGGCTATCCAGCGAAGTAAAACCAAAATCGGCCGACACGGGCGAAAATTTAAAATAACCGCCGATGGAATCGCCTTTTTTGAAAAGTCTGCGAATCGTAGGAAAAATCTGCGGACCCGCCATGTTTTGAAATCCAAAACTCGCGGAGCGCACAAACATCGTCGTATAGTAAAGACCCGTTTGAAGACTGACTCGCCAAGGCTCGTGCACAAAGGGCAACAAGTATCCAACCCTCAAATTGATTCCCAAAAAACGGGCCGCATCATCTTGATTGGCGGCAAAGGGCAACACCGTAAAAAAAACGCTCGCGCCCCAATCAAAATGAGGGGGCAACAACATCGAGGCATAGGTCGCCTTTGCCGTCAGACCCAACTCCGAAAAAGGAGTACTGAGGCGATTGTCATTCACCGAAATTCGACTCACTCCAAAACCCGGCGTAAAAAATCGGGTTTTGGGCGGGCGCGAAGCCGCGCTCTCCTTAAATTTTAGCCACTGCGCGATAAAAATCCCAATTTCCTGTTTTCGTAAAGTTCCACGTGCATCAATCACATAGAGGTCAAGCTGAGTAGCTTGAGTCTTGATCGGCACCTTCAACTCAAAATCCCCGGATGGCTTAAGCAGTACGACGTCATCCTTCCAAATGAGCGTCACATGGGGAGTCACACATCGCGCGCTCACCTTGGCGGTGTAAACCACCTCGGTACCGCGAGGCGTGACTTCCATTTCGGGGCCCGGCTCCGTGATTTGAAGATCAGGAGTCTTGGCCTTCCCGCCCTCTTGCACATATACGGCAATCCCCTTCAAATCACCCGCCTGCGCGAGACCGATGCTCCAAAAAACACTCGCCACCGCAATTTGAAAACCCCATTTTAAACGAATAAATCAATGCCCTTCTGAAAGAACTGCTTGAATTGCCGGCAAATGCCCCATGGCGGGCTTCTTTTGCACGAGCTCTTGAGCCACTTGATAAGCCTCCGTGCCCCGTCCCAGATCTCTCAGCGAATGAATTTCCTGCAACCACGCCGGTAGCAAATCGGGATCGCCCTGTCTTCCCTTATGAAAGAAAGCCAAGGCCTCCTGGATCCGTCCTGCCGATGCGGACTTTTCACCCTGCTGTAAATATTCCTCGGCGCTAGAGGGAGCCGCCACCTCACTCTCCCAATCTTTAGCCACGGCTTGTTTCTGGACCGCCTGCTTGAACCCTTCGACAATCGCGGGGGCGATCTTCGCGACGACAGGCTTAGCAACAACAGGCCGTACAGCATAAATTTTAGCCAAGCCAAACTTTCTGCGCCAAAAGGAAAGTAAAGCCGCCTGCCCCTGTTCAGGGGTCAAAGCAGCCGCACGAGGCAACGAAATTCGTTGGCCAATCCGAATTCGATAAGGAGGCTGGATCTCGTTTTTCTTAGCAATTTCACGCCAAAACCGAGAATGACCATAAAGTTGAATCGAAATCACAGAAAGGGTTTCGCCCCGCTCCCGAACCACATATTCCTTTTGAGAGGGGGGCGGCGGGGCTGCCCAAACCTTAGACAGGCCTAACAAAACCCCTAAAAAGCACCCCACCCGGACCATCCCTAAACGGCGGATTTCAAAGATATTTATGAGCAAAGGATGACGCATTTGTTCTGAGTATACCCAGGGGGTCAAAGAGGCAGCAAGAGGTTTCATTATTTCCCTCAACTTTTGACGCACCGCACCGATAAAGTAGTAGATCAAACATTGACTAATTTAGTCAACTTCTTCAAAATAGAATGAAAGACCTTCCCTGTTCACCACTTAGGGGGAATATGTCCACCAGGCTCCGTCCCAAGACTCCCATAGCCCTCCTCATCACCGCCTTGTTGGCTGGAGTGATAGGGCATGGGTGTGCGTTGGGCACAGATAACTCCACACCCACTCCCCAACTCGTGAAGGCCTGTATTGTGCCTTCCGATCAAGCCGCCACGATTGCCGGCCATTGGCGCATCTCCCCCATTCCCATCGCCTTTCATCAGAACGATTGGCAACCGGACGAGATCGCCGAAATCGTCAAAGCAGCCGACATTTGGAATACCTTTTACAGTGCCACTCAAGGAGTCAAAGTTTTGGACTATGGCACCGATGCCGGCAATGTACGAATATCGTCTCAAGGCGTTCCGACGAATGTCTGCGGACAAGGTTTGTTGGCGGGCAATCAGTTTTCTGGCCCCGTGGTCATCTACAAACAAGGCACCTGGCCGCACGCCAGCGGGGCCCAAAGCACAATCGCCCTCACCAACTTTTGCACGAGTCCGGCCAAACCCTATCCCTCTACTTATATGGCCTATATGGAAGTCAATTATCAGTACTTCTTTACGGCGGGTCACAAAATCCCGGATCTCCAAACCATTATTGCCCACGAACTCGGACATCTTTTGGGACTCTACCATAGCTGCGACATGGGTTCGACGAAGCCGGGTACTCCCGATTGCCTGAGCGCGAAACTCAACACCGATTACAAAAGAGCGCTCATGTTTCCGGTCTTCGGCTTTAACGAAGATCTCACCGGTGAGCAAAAACGAGCGCTCGCCTCCAATGACCAAGGCCGTGCTAACTGCCTTTATCAAAAAGCGGCGGGCCCCTCGCCTTGATTCCTCAGCTCATCCCCCCCCAGATCGTCTTCGAAGCCCCCCCCCTCATTTTTTTGGATAAACCCGCCGGTCTCTTAAGCCAGGGTGAACACACCGGCGACCCTAACCTAGTCGATTGGCTTCGCGACTACTTAGGACGACCCTATGTCGGGTTGATTCATCGACTCGACCGTAATACCTCGGGTTTGATGATTGTCGCCAAACGAAGCAAATCGGCGCAACGATTGACAGATCAACTGCAAGCCGGGACCCTTAACCGCACCTATCTCGCCTGGCTCGAGGGCACCCTCAGTCCGGACACCCACCGCTGGCGACATTTTTTACGCAAAGATGAAATTAAAAACACCGTTCACGTCTCCGCAAAGCCCCAGCCCCAGGCACCACAAACAAAAGAAGCGCTGCTCACGGTTCGCGCCATCGCGCACGGCCGTTGGCACTCCCACCCTCTCACTTTAGCGGAATTTACGCTCGAAACAGGGCGTTCGCACCAAATCCGCGCACAAAGCGCCTTTGAGGGCCACCCCGTTTTGGGCGACCTCAAGTATGGCTCCGAGGCACGGCCGCCCTTCGGACGACCCGCTCTACATTCTTGTCGTTTAAAATTTGAACATCCCATGACCCACGAACCACTGGAATACGAAGCCGCGCTCCCACCAGACATGGCCGCCCTCAGTCGCGACGCCTCAAAATCCAACCTTTAAGATAGCGGTCATCCGCACCGCGAGAACCTTCAAAAGCTGTTGGAAAATTCTCGGGCAAATCCATGCGCGCAAGAACATCAAATTTCATTTTCTTCTGCCTAGCTGCGGCGAGGACATCTGCCTCATAGCGGGCCCAGGTCACATTAGCGGAGTTAATCGAGGTCACGAGCACACCCGACTCGTCCAGGAGCCCCATTGCTAACTCGTGAAGCCGCTGAAGATCTTTGGCCGTGGAGAACCCTCCTTTTTTTCCGTGGGCAAACGAAGGAGGATCCAAAATCACGCAATCATATTTTTTGCCTTCGCGACTGAGCCTGGGGAGCCATTCAAAAACATCGCCCGCGATCCAACGGGCTCGCGCAGGGTCGAGGTGATTGACACTCCAATTTTCCTCGGCCCACTTCACAGTCGGCTTGGACAGATCCAGCGTCGTCACCTGATCAGCCCCCCCCACACCCGCCGCCACTGAAAGACTGCCGGTATAGGCAAACGTATTGAGAACTCTCCAACCTTGGGACCGAGCCTTCAGCCAAGCACGCAAAGGCGCATGATCCAAAAACAAACCTGGATGCCGGGTTTCTTGCAATTGAATCAAGAAACGAACGCCCTTTTCATCCACTTCAAAACGCCCTGGAGGAGGCGTGCCATGAACCACAACGGGAAACGAGGGAACCCCCTTTTCAGGACGCCCCAAAAGCACGATGGAAAGGGCACCCTGAGCGCGGTAAAACGCCACAAAACCCTGAACCACCGGGGAATTCGCTGCGACCTCCGCTCCCCAGCAGGTGAGCCAATAATGATCTCCGAACCGATCCACGGCCCACTCCGCAAGGGCTCCTTGACCTTCTCCAGGGCCATGAAAAACCCGCAGCGCCTGACTTTCGGCAAAAAGCCCTCGCGACTGGCGCCATTTCCAGGCCTGTTTAAAATCGGTCAACGGCTCATGCTGCATCGATCATTCTCCCTGAGTTTCTCGAAGTTTTCTGATCCATCCCGCAAAATCATCTGGCCAAGAAGCCTCAAAGACCTCCCCCGTGGGCAGCTCAAGACGCGCGGCATGGAGGGCTACCCGACTCACCGAAACGGGACCGCCGTACCGTGGATCACCCCACAAGGGATGTCCGAGCGCAGCCAGGTGAATCCGAATCTGATGTCGTCGACCCGTGAGAGGAACCGCCCTTCCTAAAAAACAGCTTAAAAAGACCTCTTTTTCCTCGATTTGCGTCACCGAAGCCTGACCTGCAATGGGCGCCGCCACGCGAATCATCGGTTGAGAAAGTGAGCCCATCGCCAAAAAATCATACGCCTTGCGAACACGGTGTTGCTGGAACCACGTATTGGCCTCCCGATGAGCATTTTCGGAGCGGGCGAGCAGCAAAACTCCGCTCGTCTCACGATCGAGTCGATGGACCACCCAAACCGGTCCATGCTCCCGCGCCGCCCATTCCGAAACGACAGGAAACGCCTCACCTGCCCGCTGCCCGGGTGCCGCTCGACCCGGAATGGTCAACCATCCTGAAGGTTTAGCCAGGGCTAGCCAGCGGTCGGTCTGGGCCAATACCCCAGGCTCACGCTGCTTTTCAGATGGAACCTCAAATTGATCCTCTCCGCTCGTCATGATAGCCCTTTAACATGCCTTTACGCGGCCTCAAATTCTATCTCAACATCGTAGGCGGGTTTCTAGCGCTCACTCTTGCCACCGGGGTATTCTTGGCTCAGCAGCCTGATCGTGAGCTGGTTTTTGTGCGGGAGGTTCCAGTACAAGCCTCACCCGCGCTTTTGGACAAAACGCTCCGGGGGCTTGGAAACTGGCCCCAATGGTTTTTAAATACGGTCGAAGTCCAACGGTTCGATGTGGCAGGTCGTCCAATGCCTGCCGAATTTCAAACGCTTGAAAAGGGCGCCCTCCTTCGCTTTAAAATGGATCCCCAAAAGGGACCCTCGCGCCAGGATGAACTCCAGGCAACGGTCACTGAGTATCTTCCCCAAAAAAAGGTCTCGCTCCTCATGACCCAGGATTCGACCGGAAAACTCACGCGCTTATTCGATCGCCTGGAATGGACGCTCGAAATCAAGCCGCCCGAAAATGGCCTGGCCACTCACCTCAAGGGAACCACAACCGCGCACACCCATCATTGGCGAGCCCGAGTGTTTGCGACGATGGCGGAACGGCTGCTCTTGAACCCGGTGTTTTACCCCAATCTCATCAAACTCGGCGCGATCACGCAGCCGAGCTCTCCAAATGCGACTCCGGCTTTTCAGCACTAGCGAGTCGCACTAGAAACTCCGAAAGCCCGAGCCACCCGTGGACCGTGCTTTCCTCGCATACAAAAACATCACTGCCCAGGGCGTCGTGCTCAGCGGCAGTCCGGAGCAACCCTTCAGTCAGGGGTCCATGCATCGTCTTGCCGTCAAACACCCAAAATCGCGCATCTTTTTCATTAGAACCGCTAAACATTCCCGCGTCTTTAATCGGGGCGGCGTGACCGTCATCTTCGCTCCAACACTCGCTATCAAAGTCGAGTTCTTGCGCAAAGAGCTGTTGAGCCAATTCAAGCTCGTCATAGGGTCCTTCAATGCGAGAACCATTATTGACCATCCAACGGGATTCGACGGCCTCTGGAATCATGATTTCCACCCGCGTTTCGCTGGAGGTCTGGCGGGAGCGCGCAGTGGCCGGTGGATCCACCCAGGTGTCCAACGTATCGGGCTCGTCGACGATTCCCACACCCTCGTGCTCCTGATGTTGCAAATATTCGTGATAAGCATGCACGGCATAATACGGAGTCAGCCCCGTATCCGAGGTCAGCCGGGCTTCTCCCAAAACCGTTCCGGCAAAGGTTCCGCGTGCCGCGCGCACGACCTCATGAGACACCAGCATGTCCCGATCGGCCGCAAACCCTAACCGATCCAAAGCGCGGGCGCACGCCGCCGCTTCGCCAGTCACGCACCAATTCATTTCGCCGGCAGGCCCGAGTCGCGCCGCAAACGAACGCGAAACATGAAGGGCAAGTCCTTGCGCCACGGGACGCTTTCCATCCACTTTGCGACCTTCATTATATCGCGCAAAATCTTCACGAAGCAACAGGGCGCACGAAATAGCACTCCCTAACCGATCGGCCTCACCCTCGACCGGCAGCTCCCAACTTCCGACAAAACTCAGACCAGAAAAACGCTCAAAATGGCCCCCCTGAGCTCTGACCCGTCCGGCCACGACCGTAAAATAATCATTCAAAACTTCGGCCGCTTCCTGGGACCCCAGGCCTTCCAAAAGCTGACTAAACCCTCGCAAAGATCCGTGTAAAACCGCAAAAACCCCTTCGTGCGGCTCCAAATTTTGGGGTACCCCGCTGTTCGGTGGACTCGTCAAATCGGCGACTCCTCCCGTACTTGCTTCCGACTGAGGGAGACCAGACACCGCCCCAGGGGCGCCATCCTGATCCGCCGAGGCTACCGAAGCTAAACGCCGATCCGTTTTGTCGATCCTGTTTTTTTGTAAAAACCAGAAACGGCCGCCACCCATCCCCAGAAAAATGAGCACGACAAAAATGAACAACTGTCGTTTCACGTCATCTACCGAGGTACGCACTTGCAAAGGCGATACACTGGCGATGACGGTCAACCCGACTTCACTCCATTTACGATAGCCCCAATCCACGGGATTTGCCGGTGAGAGGGGCGCCGCAGGAGAACGTCCCGGTTCCAAAAAAGACAACAGCACGCTTTGAGAAACCCGCCCGTCCGATGCCAAGATGTCGCCATTGCGATCCAAGACCGCGCTATCAATGGGCCGATCTTCTGAAAAAATCTTTTGAATTTTATCCAGGCTCAAACGCCCCACGACCACTTCCTGCACCTCGCCGTGACCACGCGGCAGCGCAATCCAGGCCATGCGGGTCGGCACGCCCGGCAAAGACTCGCTCAAGACGACGCGCTGCCCTCGAAATGCGGCCTCCAAGCGCGAACGATCAATGGACTCCCGTGCCTGAATTTTTTCGGCCCAGGCGGGACTCGAAAAACGAGAATGGGAGTTCAGAGCAACCGCAGCGCGAACAGGAAGCCCCCCGCTGGTCTCTGACTTTTTCCAAAGGGAAAGATCAGTGATTTCAGCCAAGGTCTCGATCGAAGGAGCTTGAAACTTTTCCGGCCCTACTTCGCTTAATGCGGCAAAAGCCCGCTCAAACTCAAGCTGAACCCGAGAAGCCTGAATCGAAACGGTGTCGCTCAAGGACTGTTGGAGCGCGGCCCGATTCTCTCGCTCCAAAACGCGATAAACCATTCCAAACCCGATAGCGACAATGCCGGCGCCGAGGGCCCCAAAAATGAGGGCGGAGAGCACGAAACTGAAAAACTCAGAGCTGATTCTAAAGCGCAACTTGGCCACCCGAGATCCCCCAGATACTTTTCGTCGAAAAAAGGGAATTCGTGAGGAGAATGTGATCCGATTTTCAATCACGTTCACTGGATATCGAACCAAACTCCAGCAAAAACATCGAGAAAAGCGCGATAACGCTGGCACTCAATTTGCTCAATGGGTCCCTGCCAAATCGGACAGGAAAGATGGAGCTACCCCCTTTTAACAAGAAAGGAGGTAACCCCGATGAAGAATAAAACACTTGGTCGCAAGACCAACGACTATTATTCGTCTCGGATTCGGCTAGAAAAACTTAAACTAAAATCTTGGCGACTCTATGTCTACGCTAAGATTTTAGTGATTCTCGCCGATGCAATATCCTACTATCTAAGACAGCCGTGAGGAGTGCTCTGGGTGCAGCGCAACCGGAGTTCTCATGGATGGGAGCTGTCCGATTTGCATTGAAGGAGGGGGCTTTTACGGTTTGACAGGGCGACGGTCTCCGCTTACTCAGGGGGGATGATTGTCTTGAGTTGGATCCTCGTTCTCGGGGGATACTGCAATGCAGCATTAGCCTCACCTGGAGATATTGAAACTCTTGCCATCGACGAGGTGGTATTGGCATTTCCGGATGCCCGGAGCAGACTCGAGCATGCGGCTGACGACCTCCCTGGCATTCTCAGGGCCTATCGCCCGGCCGGAGTGGGTTACTCTGACTATCAGGTCATCGATTCAGGCCCCCGCGGAATGCCTCGCATGTCGTTCGTAGCGGATGTAGAGGTTCTAGGCATTCATGTTAAAGGATTGATGGTCGCTGACGTCAGCCGCTCGGCGATCGTCTGTGATGCTCCGTCCCTGCCGGGAGGATATCGATTCACGATGGACTTTCAGGCCTCAGACCAGAGGCATTCCGATCAAATGAGCCTTTACACAGTGGACCTCTGCGCCAGTGAGGGAAGCGCGGGCGAGCTCAAAGTCGGCGCGACGGCCACGACGACCGAGGGGCCTCGCTATCGATTTCCCTGGGGAATCGTGAGCAAAAACATTTTTCGCACACAGCTCAAGCCGGTTTTGCAGGCGCTTTTGACTGTGGTGGGACGATAGGTGGGGACGGTTTCCGGTGAGTTGTTGCACGAAAGCAAACTTCCTGTTTTTACACAACTTTCGCCATCCCCCTTTATAGCACCTCGTGTGCTACAAGGGCCCATTTGGGCACCCGGGCTTCTCGGACAATCCTGTCCTCGAAGGGCTGTTGTGATTTTCGCGCAACAACTCACCGCGAAACCTTGTAAATACAAGAGGCAATTTCCACTTTCAGAGGGAATTGCCTACAAAATACTCTCCGCGAAAAACCAGCTCGGCGGGACCTTTCATCACCACCGAAGCCCCCGGGTTCCAGCTCACTTCTAGCGTCCCGCCCGGAAGCGTGACGGCTATGGGACTACTGACTCGTCCAGTTTGAATCGCCGCCACCGCCGCTGCGCAAGCGCCAGTCCCGCAGGCCAGAGTCATCCCCGCGCCGCGCTCCCAAACCCTGACGCGAATGGATGAGGGCCCCAGGACCTCGACCCACTCAACATTGGTGCGATCGACAAAGCGCGGGTGGGTCTCGATCTGAGACCCCCATTTTTGGAGTACGACCGGGTCCTCCGGGCCTTCTGAAAAAATCACGGCATGAGGGTTGCCCATATTGACTTCAAAGAACCGAAAAACCTGAACACCCAAGCCATCGGCCAGTCGCAAAACTTCGCCATCGGTCTCAAAACCAGGTCCGAGCTGCGGTAATCCCATCTCGACGGAAACCCGATCACCCTGCACCTCGATGGGCAAAATCCCGGCCAGCGTTTCGATCAAATACCGCGCGCTTAAAGTCTGTTGCTGAGGTGTGCCCAGGCGATCCAGATAAACCCCTACGGCTCGGATGCCGTTGCCACACATTTCGGCCACGGATCCATCCGCATTAAGAATCTCCATCCGCGCCTGCGCTCGTGGGTCCTGGGGGCTTTTGAGCCAGAGCAATTGATCCGCGCCAATACCGTAGCGCCGATCACAAATCGCGCGCGCCAGCTCGGCATCGATTTTTTGGCAAAACCCCCAGGGTTTACCGACATCATCGATCAGCACAAAGTCGTTGCCTAGCCCCTGCATTTTAACAAACGGAATGCTCATGCCGATCAATCCCCGCTTGCGGAGCCAGCGAAACCAGCGTTGCGTTGAGCGGCGCCGATGTTTTTGATGTCGCGGTTAAGGCGGGTGGAGATGCCGTTACAAGTAGAAGATCCGATTTCGCCACTATTTTTAAGACCAGCATTATAGTTCGTCAACTGTACATCATCATCTTTTAAGCCTCCCCGAGTTTTTTGAATCACTTTTCGTCTTTCAGCAGTCTCCCCACATCCCCCAATCCCCGCATCCAAACTCGAGTCCATATTTCCCCGATCATCATCGGTCATTCCAAAAGTCGACATATCTCCCATGTAATCTTTTAGTTTCTCGATTGACGAAATCTTATTGCAAAAAGCAGTTGACCACTGGCAATTCCCACTTTCGAGCTTATCAATATCCTGCTGCGCGATTCGGAGTTTGGCCTGGATAGCCTGCCCCGCACAATGCGCCTTCTGCTGCGCCAGCCGATCCTTAGACTCCTGCAACGGTCTGACCTTAGCATTCAAATCCGTCACACCCTGCCCTAGTCCTTTGAGGGACTCCGAAAAATCACTGCCGTGCACATCGAGCATTTTGGGGGTCATTTGCGCCCCAATCAATTGAAGCGCACTGTTGGGAGCCTTGGGCAAGCCGTTCTCGTCATATTGCATCGGCTCGCCTTCGACTTTAGGAATACTGATTCCACCGGCGCCCAAAGAGGCCAAAGCCGTATTCAGAGATTTCAATTTGTTGGTCAAAGCCTGGCTCTGCGCATTCATCATACTCGCCATGCGCTTCGTAAAATTGTCCGTACTTTGCACCGACTGCTGAATATAGGTCTTTTTGAAAGCCGCCACGCGAATCTTTTCTTTTTTAAGGTTCACATCCACTTGCTGATACTTGGCAATGCAACCATCAATCCCGGAGCACTGAAAACTAATGTCCGTCCGGCCTTGCGCATCCACTCCTTTAATCAGTTGCGTGACCTGCGCCTGCTTCACCCTTCCGTAGAGCACCCCATTGAGATTGCGCTTCAAATCCTCCAGGCAAGCAATCTGGACATTCGGGGTTTTGTCTTCACATCCTGACGTCGTCATGGGCAGATGCATCCCCGTTAAAACCGTCATCGCGCGCTCATATTGACCGGCGTAGCTACTCAACATCGTATTAGCCGATTTTTGAAGATTATCGGATTGCGTATCCATTGCATTCATTTGCGTTTTAATCGGCCCGGACGCCATATTTTTTTCAATGCTGACCGTGTGTTGGGCCTTTTGATAGCAATAGGTCGTCTGCTTTTTGACAAATTCATGAACCTGAAAACCCGGTAAATCGAATTTAGCCAACTCCGTTCCATAGGCCTTTTCGATATCATCCGGGGTCATAATCGTCGCCGCAGGGGCGGACATATCCACTTGGGGTGTTTGCCCTTGCTGAGTGGGTGCCTGTTTTTGAGGTGTTTGAGCAAAGATTTTGCCAAGCAGACCCCCGAGTGCCCCCGTTTTCCCGGCCGCAGTATTACCCAGTACAGTATTCGGATCGAGCTTTCCGTTACTGGTTTTTTGAAATTGCTCATACCGGCATAAAAGATACTCCGGGCCAGAAACGTTCGGCCCGTTGGGTTTACATTGAAAGCCCGTCTGCGAATCTTTTTGAAAACATTCCGAGGCCAGGCCCATCGTCCGATTGTCCACAAATTCTTTGAGCGCCTGCTTGGCGACGTCCACCGCCTTCATATCATTTTTGATTTTTTGAACGGCCCCCGGAATTCCTTTTTCCGAATCCATCGACGACATCGCCGTCTTGAGATCATCACGTACTTTGAGCAACCCCTCAGCACCATTACCCCCTTCGCCACCGTTTCCACCCAAACGCTTCAAAACCTCTTGATCTTCCGACTCACGATCCGCGATCACGCCATCAAGCGTAGCCACATCTTTTTGCATCCGCTGAATATTGCTTTGATAGGCGCTCTGAACCGACGAAAGCTGTTGCGCCAGCATATCCGCCTGACCACTCATGCAACTCAGTTCGGATTTAATCGCGTCAAACTTCCCTTTTTTACACTGAATCGTCGCCAACGCCATATCAATAGCCAGGCCTTTAGACTTGATCATGTTTTGATCGAGAATGCCGCCGGGTGCGATGTTCTCGCAGGTAAGTCCATCCACACTCGGCCCTTCATCTGAACCCGTGCAAACCGCGTTGATACCGTAACCCATCGAAGCATTCGGCGCCGTCGCCACGCCCCCTTGGCCCTGCGCGAGATTACTCAGGGATTGGAGCGCCTGATTAGCGGCATTTTGGACTTGGCTATTACAACTTTGAAACGAAGTCCCTTGGCCCGCGATTTTAGCCATGTCGAATTGGGGGGGCAAAGTCGGATCAAAACCCGCGGCAATCGCCGTGGGATCCGTGGGATCCACCGCTTGCGCCGATGTAATCCCCAACGCAACCCAGATCGACAAAACACAAAGCGTCTCTATGATTTGGCCCATAGTACAACTCCCCCGATTCAGCATCCTTATAGTGTACCGGTTGAATTCTCTTTTTGGAAATGCTGCTCTTGATAAGAATTATCGAAGAAGAAATGGGGCTTCCGACGAGGCTAACCTTGCGCCAAGATTCAGTTATTTTCCACATGACCGCCATTTAACCCTCACCCTGGCGGCCGATGCGGCGTCGAAAACCCGAATCAATTCAAGGGTCCAATGAAAAATTCAAGGAATGACCGGTATCGGCCGAAAGGACTTCATCAAAACGCACCTGCGAAAAAGATGGCAGTAAGTTATTGTTAAATAAGAATAATTAAGAAAAATAATTTTTGACTTTTTTTGTCAAGATTTTGTGCGTACGATCTTATTTATCTCAACACTGTGTATTTGCATTGACCGTTAATAAACCCGTTGTACGTTTTAGGAGGAAAAAAATGAATAAATCAAAGAAAATGTCCCCGAATTGTTGGCAAACGACCGCTCTCACTTCAACCGTGCTTGCCGCCATGGCGATGAGCACGGGCTGTGGCAGCTCGGCGACCCCGGTCGCTGCAACCGATCTATCACTCAAAGGAACCTTTGCCGCCACTGCCGCATCGGCAAGAATGGCGCAAAGAAGCCTCGCTTCACGGCTCAACCGCGGAGATCAAGAACTACGCTATCTCATTGGAGATGGGGCGCAAGCAACCGCAAGCATCGACTACACCGCGTACTCCCTTCAGTGCGCAACCTCTGACGTGCCCCCTGTTTTGGTCTCGGGCACCATCGGATCGGATGGCAAGTTCAATATCGCCATTGCCGGTGGCGGAGGCAAAGCCCTCAACTGTAACGTTCTGGACGCCACCGGAGCCGTCGCTGCGGCACTGATGCTATCGGATTCAGCCAAAACTGATATGAACGGTAACCCTCAAGTCAATGGCTCTCCAGCCTTCAAAGCCGGGACCACGACATTAGGGGATATCACGCTCGACCTCACTACCGGTGATGCCACCGTACCAGCGGCTCAGCCTGTCGACGAGAGCGGCGCGTCCGCCGTGATTAGTGGTGCAGCGGCCCTCGCAGGAGGCACACCGTTTGACCCGACCGGGACTTGGAAAATCACCGCCTATGATGGGACGCTTCCCACCGGAGTCACGAGTACTTGCCCCGCGCAAGTGCCAGGACAACAGAATAACAGTGGCTGCAATGGTCCTCCAGCCGATATGAATCTCTACCTCAACCGTCTCCAAGGAACCAATGTTAGCGATAGCAGCACGGTGTACGGCTTGCAGATGTGGCAAGACAGCTCGGCAGCCAACGCTCCGATCGATTCGTTCACCGCTTGCGGTGAAATGACGGGTTTGGCCGCTGCGGATCTCGCCAAAGCCGGAGTAGATCTGAGTTCGTATGGAGCCAAAAGTGGTGGTTTCACATTTCCAGCCACCATCGCGGATCCCTACGCCGGCTCAACGGCCACGATCACGGAGGGCTACAAACTCAGCACCGCTAAAGCGCAATTTACCATGCAAAATTGCGTCAATAAGACGTACTCCGGTAAGCCCGTGTTTGTTTGCGGACCTGATACCGCAGGAAACGGCAGCCCCGGCGGTCGTTATCAAGCAAGCCTCGGCGGCGGTTGCGTCAATGCCGCTGGCACGGCGGTCGACCTGGGGAATAACTGGAGCCTAGTCACCTGGGGAAGTTGCACCAGCGTTGCAACGCCAGGCCTGACTGGCTTCACGACCAGCAGTTGTGCAGGCACCTATAGCGGTGCCGCGATCACCTGCACCAATGCTTCAGGCGTGTTTAATGACGTCGATCTCGCGACTTCACCTGCTCTTCAAACTGACCAACAAGGACATACTTGGGGGGCAGCGTTCAACTTCAGCGGAGTCGCCCCAGCCATGACCCAAGGTCAGCTCTGCTCAGTAGTGACGGATGGACTCACGAAAGCCAATTGCTATGCGATGTATTACGAACAACACATCGGGCATGGAGCTTCGGGCTGTTTGCCTCGAGTCGACATGGACTGGACTGCCACGGATCCAGCTAAGTTCGCTACCACGAACTTTAGGCCTCAATCCTTGGTCTTCATGGACAAGCTCACCTACTCCGATGCCAACACG
Source organism: Bdellovibrionota bacterium FG-1 (assembly GCA_051382295.1). Taxonomy (GTDB): domain Bacteria; phylum Bdellovibrionota; class UBA1018; order UBA1018; family UBA1018; genus JBBCAW01. Next base: position 75,586 of record JBBCAW010000023.1, read on the forward strand.
GCTTCGATGTTGACTGAGCAATTCCAACATGAAGGGGTTCAGGTTCAGAACTCAAGTCGCCAAAACACTTGGGTCAACTGTGCCGTGGTCGAAAAAGGCGGCATGTCCTTCACGAAGGTCAGCGATACCAAGATCCTCGCGACTTACGTGTCATCGACAACGACCTCGACCCTCGACCAACCTGCCTGCGTCGCCACTTATGGCTCAGCCAAGTCGAAGTTCGTCTTCTACTTGATCAAGCAGTAAGTCAAACGTTCGCTTAGTTCGCATATTATGAAAGAGGGCCCGCTTTCCAGAAATGGAGGGTGGGCCCTCTGGTTTTTACGCGCGCTCAGCCGCGACTTCGCGAATCGCGCTCACGATTTGATTCAACTGCGGCACACTTGCCATTTCGAGCGTATCCGCCAGACCCACTCCTGGCACAAAGGCACCCGCCACCAAGCGGGGACGAGCCTCGAGCTCATAGAACAACTCATCGACCGTCCGACGAATCAAGTGCTCGCCAAAGTTAGTGACTTCGGTCTCTTCATTGACATAAATCACCCGACCCGTTTTGCGAACGCTCTCCGAAATCATTTCCCAGTCATAAGGCCAAAGAGTACGAAGGTCGATGACCTCGACCGAAAGCCCTTCAGCCCTCAGCAGATCCGCCGCCTGCACTGAAAGAGACAAAGTACGGCCATAACTCACCACCGTGAGATGATCCCCCTCGCGTACTTTTTTAGCCTTGCCGATTTCTACGGTAAAATCCGTCAAACCTTCGGGCCAATGCGCCTTCCAAGTTTTTTGCCGCGGGTCCGTGAGGATCGGCATATCGATCATCTCTTTGAGCTGCTTTTCGTCTCCAGACTCACCCGGAATCAACTCTTGCCCACGCACACGCAAAAGCGCTTTGGGCTTCAAAAACATCGTGGGATTCGGATCTTTCAGGCACGCAATCATCAAACCATACGCATCCAAAGGCGTGGAAGGCATCACGATTTTCCAACCTGGAATATGAGTCATCGTCGCATCGAAAGAATGCGAATGATAAATCGAACCGCGAATACCACTCCCCACCGGAGTCATGATCGTCATCGGCAGATTCCAATCACCCACCGTCGCCCAACATTGCATGCCGGCAAGCTTCAGGAGGTCAATGGTGTTGTAAATGTAATCGCAAAACTGAATTTCGGCCACGCAACGAGTGCCCGCCAAGCCGAGTCCCATCGCCGCGCCCACAATACCGCGTTCATCCAGCGGGGCGTTCCAAGTCGTTTCAAGACCTTGCGTGACGGTAAAAACACCCCCCAAAGGAGGGCCGACGTCTTCGCCAAAAATATTTTTAAGGCCGAGATTTTTTTCTCCATAATGGAGCGCCATGCGAATGGCCTGTGCCATGTTTGCCATTTACCAGTACCTGCCCTTCTGACCGGCGTAAGTGTGATCATAGATCGTCGAGGAATCAGGGAAGGGCTCGTGCTTCACCTTCTGCGAGAGTTCCAGCATCTGCTGATTATACTGCTCCTTGATTTCGTCCATTTTTCCGCGAGTCAAAACTCCCGCCGCCTCGAGCTGAGCTTCAAAGGTGGTCACACAATCTTCTTCATCCTTGGCGTAATTGCAGCCCGTCGCCGAGCTGTGCCCGTAAAGACGCGAAACCTTGCATTCCATCAGGACCGGCTTGCGAGTGGTGCGGATGTATTGCATCGCTTCTTGGACGGCAAACCAGGATTCTTCAACGTCATTGCCGTTAAAATCCATCGTCTTCATCCCAAAGGCTTTGCCCCGATCACTGATCCGTTTTTCGCCATGCTGGGTGCTCGCAGGAGTGGAAATCCCCCACTGATTATTGGTCACAAGCATGAGGAGCGGAAGCTCGGCCTGGGGACGACTTGCCCAAATCAGGCATGAAGTGAAATCGCCTTCCGCCGTGCCGGCATCCCCCCCGTTCACGATGGTAATCCCGGTTCCGCCATGTTGGCGCTGCGCGATTCCAGTCCCGATCGCCGTGAGATACTGGGTTTCAATGGTAGAAGTAACGGGTACGACGTTCCACTCGCGACGCGAAAAATGATTGCCAAAGTTTCGCCCCCCCGAAAAGGGGTCGCCGGCAACATTTTTCATCTGGCGAATGGCATCCATCGGATCCATCCCTAGCGTCGTCATGATTGGGCTCGATCGGTAATGCAAATGCATGAAGTCGTGATCCAATCCCTGGCCCTTGTTGATTTGCATCGCCAACGGGATTTGAAAAGCTTCTTCGCCAGGACCGCCAATCCAAAAATAGCCGTCGGACTGCTTATACATTCGGATCAGACGCTCTTCCAGAACCCGAGCTTTGACCATAAAATCGTGAATTTGAACAAGAACCTTGGGCTCAAGACGGAATTTTTTGGACATGGATTTCCCCATAGATACCTTTTGGAACGAACACACATAACTGATCTTACCCAGTTTCTCAAGGGTGGGGGTGGAAATGCAGGGGGACTCGGACTGAGTCGGGTTTACTGCCGCGCGGAGGCAGTTCGGCGCGTTCGCCTCCGACTGAGTGGGGCCTACTGCCGCATGGAGGCAGTTCGGGGCGTTCGCCTCGGACTGAGTAAAAAAAGCCGCCCCCCTGTACAATAACGCCCCTTCCCCTTATCCTTACCTCTTAGGGGACCGCTATGAAAACTTCCCTGCTTATCCGGTTGTCACTTAATTGATGTTTTTGAAGATTTCGCGCTGCGCGCAACGCTGTAGACTTCTCGATAGGTTAATCCAGGCCGGAGAGTTCCAAGTCCCAGTAAAGTTCGAAATGATAC
>JBBCAW010000024.1:0-15362 GCA_051382295.1 Bdellovibrionota bacterium FG-1
CCCCAAGGGTGTCAAGATCGCGGATTCAGAAATGAAAGCCCTGCGCATGGACCTCCATCCAAATTTACCCAAATGGAACTACACCATCCGTCCTCAAAAAATGTGAAGTTATTGTTGGGCGGCCCCTTATCTGCGGGGGCAGCAGCTACGGTGGCGGAGGAATTTGAGCTTGGCTCATTGGGCTGACCTCCATAATTTTGGTCAGCAAGTGAAGCGATTTGCGCGGGCTTCTGGGACATTTTACCAGAAGCCCCGCACGCTATTTTGGGAATGGCTATTTTTTGGAACGACGAGCCCGCTACATGCGTACCTGGACCGGCTCGACGTCCCCAATCTCACGGGCTGGTACGGCCTTGAAATCGAGTCGATGGGCCCGGATTTTTGCGGCGAGGCAAGAGAAGTGATCGACGACCCTGCGGGTGTAGCGGACAATGAGGCGGCGCTTGAAAACTTTGGCGCGCTCCTGGGATATTGCTACGCCTTCGGGATTCGGGATCTGCACCGCTTTAATTTGGTGCGTGGGCCGAACGGGCTTCAAGTCATCGACGCCGAGGTGGTCTTCACGCGGCTGTTGCTCCCCAAGGAAACCCTCCTCCTCCCGTTCAAGGACACGCCGTTTAGCGAGTGTGGGTTGAGCCTTTTGCTCGACAGCGAGGATCAGCTCACAACCTCAAGGGTTCAAGCTATTTTGCGAGGGTATTGCGAATCGCTCACGCTTCTCGGAACTCATGCCCCCGAACTTTTAGAAATCATCGAGCGCGAGCTAAGCCAAGCGCCCGAAATTCCGGTTCGTCACATTTTGCGCGATACGCGACGCTACTTTGAATGGGAGAAAAGAAAAACGGAGGAAGAGTATTTACCAGAGGAGCTAGCGCAACTTGAGCGAGGTGATATCCCTTATTTTTTCAAATTTCTGGGTCGCCCGGAGCTTTGGTTTTACACCTCTCCCAAGGGTGATCGCGACCCTGTGACCGTTCCTGCGAAGCTTTGGGATGGCGTCGAGCGCGATGCTAGTCCTGCGGGTATCCTTCTTGATCGTAAACGCCTTCTGAGTCAACTATTGCCCGTTGGGGTTCTGTATTTGGCTCGAACCCTGCTCCCCAAAGATTGGGTGGGGAATTTACCGCTGGGTCGGGACCAGGCGCTCGGTTGTACTGAGAATCGTCTGGAGCTATCGGTGGGCCCGCTTAGATTTGGTTCAGCTCGGCATCGGGGCACTCCTCAGAGCTGAACTTTAAGCCACCCGAAGGGTAACCATTAGGCCAAGATTTTGAGCAATATCGATCAGCCTGTCTGTCGAGATATGGGTCGTATTACCATTCAGAATCGCTGTAATGACGGTTCTCCCTACCCCTGCGCGTTTGGCTGCCTCGACATGGGTCAGATGTTTTTTTTCAACAGTTTTCCTGATTGCAATAGCGAGGTTAGTTCGCATCTCAATTTTGGTGGCTTGGCCCTTTGGAAGCTTGAGGACCTTCGCTAGGTCTTTCATGTTTTTTGCTTCAGTATAGTTTTTCATGCCATTTCTCCTAATCTTCTTTGGCCCGTCTGAATTTCGATTTTAGGTGTTTCTCGGGTTTTCTTTTTAAAAGCATGGAACACCAAAACCGCGTCTCGGAACTTAACAAAATAAAAAATTCGATATTGTCCGGCAGCGTTTTTTACCCGAAGCTCATGTGCGCCTTGCGCAATGCTCGGCATAGGGCGACTCGCTGGCATTCCTAATGATTCACCCTTGGCGATCAAGGCCAACAATTCCATTATGTCGGCTCGGGTAAATACGTCAATACCTTCAAGTTCTTTTTCGACTTTCTTGTGAAAACGGATCGGCTTCATCTTGACCTCATCCTAAAAAGAAGGATGTCATAATTTTATGACAATTGCCAGATTTTTTTAGCTTGGTTCATTTAAAATGATCCTGTTTCCCCGTCTTCCCATAAAGACGCGCTGTCTTTGTTCCAAGACGTTTTCCAAAACCACTCATTTTCACTTATCTCAATTCGCGAACTAATTCGTGCGTTTGGCCGCTTGGCACGAGTGCGTCGTTTTCTTGCACATAGAGAGGTGTAGGGACGCTCAATCACGAGAGTCTCAAGACAACAGGAGAAGTGGAAAGTGAGATACGAAAATGGTTTTCATAACTGCCCTAGGTGTGGCGACCAGAGCATGGATCGACTCAGCACCTACTATTACTGCGCCGCCTGCAATTTTAGCTCAGAGGACCTAAACCCGCCTGAGCCAATCATTCCGAAGTGGGCATTCGACTTTTTAAAGGTGCGCTTATGAGCGGCCAACAAATGAACGATCTGACTTGGTCGCAACTCTTGAACGCCAAAGCGCATTTCGCTGTGAACGCACAATACGCCTTTGGAAATCTAAACAATGAAGGAAATGAAGTGAAGAATCTGAAAGTGAAAAATAAGAATTACGAATTAACCAGTCCAGTGGTCCTGACCCTGGCCATTCTGTCCTCGATGCTTTTTTCAGGATGCACGACCTGTTCGGCGCGTCCGAATCGTCACTTGATTTACGAAATGCGGGAGCCAGGGGGCCCGCGCCGCCTATGACGGCGACGGTGTTTCCGTGCCCGGTGTGCGGAGAACCTCAAGGGATACTTGGCCAAGAGCCAATCACTTGTCGTTGTCCGGGGAGTGGCCTTGCGCCCATTCACCGAATTGGGCGGGCCGCGTATCGAATTCGATGCGGGCTGAATGCAAGAAAATTTTGCGATCATGACGACGACTACTGGCCCGACGGGCCGGGTGCCGCATGAAAACCAAGGGGGTGGCCTATGTGCCATGAATGTATGCCGTCCGCAGGATGGTACCAGGCGATTCAAAAGAAATGTGGCTGTTGCGGGTGGCGACTCCATGAAGCCTGCAACGATGTCGAAATGTGCTTCTACTGCGACTGGATCGAATCCGATGGCCAGCGCGAGCAGCGAATCAAACGAAAAAACAAAAGGGGTTACTAAAAGCAACGATAACAAGAGGTTTTATAGGGATTTTGAGGCCATCAAAGAATGGCTCAGAGAATTACGAATCGAAAAAATTGAACGAAGGAGACACCAACGCAAATCAGTCAATGAGTGAAAATAATCGAGTTCAGGGTCTAGCCATCTCACGCTTGCTCACGCAAGCCGTGGGGGTGGTCGGCCTCAGTCTGATCCCCCTAATGGCCGGAACCAATCCGGCATTTGCAGGGATCGAAAGCATGATGGGCAATCTTCAGTCCGCCATCTTAAACGTCTTGGCTCCCATGATCTGTGTGGGTGGGATTATCTTCGCAGGATTTAAGCTCGCCATGGGGGATGAGTCGGCCAAACGAATGCTCTTTTGGAGCTGCGTCGGGACCGTCATCACCTTTACCGCGCCCTCGATCTTGTCCTTCCTGCAAACGCGGGTGGCATCATGATGAAGGATATAAGGGAAACAGCGGATTTAGCGGGGTTTCTTATTTGCCTCTGTCTGGGCTTTACCTTTTCGTTTGAGGTCATGATCCCGACTCTTCGGGATATCCAGGTGGAGATGATGAAATACCTGTTTGGCGTGGGCTTAGGATTTGGCCTGGGTGTTTGCTTTTATCTGATCTGGGTCCCGATCCAGCATCTCATTGGCATAGCCCTTGAGAAGTTCGGAGCATTCTTGGACTCGCGCGGAAAAAAGCCAGGCAAAGGCAAGGAGGAGGGCTCCGATGAGTAATGCGCAAGGTCTCAGTTATCCAGTGGCTAGAACTCTGGATGAACCCCCGCGAATCCTGGGGCTCTCGCCCACCGAGCTTGCGGCGTCAGCCTTGTTTTACGCGATTCTCAGTCCAGTTTTGAGGGGGGTGCCGTATTCGGCGCTCCTCTCCTTGGTTCTGAGCGCGGGACTCACGGTGACGCTTTTGATTTTGGGACGAACCTATCCGCCCAATCATGGGCTGTTTTGGGGGCTCAGGATGGTTCGGCCCGGTGTCACGTGGGTGAGCCCCATTCAAGAGGAGGTGTATCGCAATGCACGCTAATGGAAACTTGAAAGAAGCAAAAACCCTTTCGGATCTACTCCCATATTTGGGGGTAGATCCCATTGATGGGGGCCTGTGCCTCAAAGATGGGAGCGTGACTCGAAGCTTTCGGCTCGTTCCCAAGTCCTGCCTGACGGCGACTGAAGCGGATTTGGAGGGGCTTCGTTCCTCGCTTATTCGTGCTCTTTCGTCGCTGCCGGAAGGGGTAATTGCCCAGGTATGGATGAGCCGTAGTCAACCGTCAGGGTTAAATTCCCAGGCGATTGTGAATTGGAACCAGAGCCATCAACCAGACGGTAAGGCCACGCCTTGCGGTCGGCAGAAGCTCTTTGAGGCTAGGCAGGCTCTTACAAGATCTTGCGAAGACGGAGGTACGGTATTTCAAACGGAAATTTTCGTCACTCTCCGCGTCTCGCCCGAAATCAAGGCGCAGCCCCTGGCAAGAATGGGCGCGTTTGCGCATTTGGCGTTTTGGCACAAAGCTGGAAAAGCAAAAAGCGTTCAGGACAAAACGCCAAGAACCATCGTGCAAGAGTTGAACGCAGCGGCGGAAGGCTTTCTCATGGGGCTTGAATCCGCTGGGATTGAGGCCTCACCCCTTTTAGAAGTAGAGCAGGCGGCGCGAATCGCTGCCTTCTTTAATCCTGACCGTGAGGTTGAAGTCCTGGGGGAGGAAGAGGTCGTGGTCCACCGTCAGAATCTTTCAGAACGGGTCACGCTCACCGATCTGATTGAATCCAAGTCAGGGCTTGCACTCGGAAAAACCCGCATTCGTATCGGGACTCTTAAAAGTTTACCAGAAAGTACGGTCCCGGCGCTGATGCACATTTTATCGGGCCAGCGCGTTTCGTTTGATGCCGTGGTGACCATCATGGTCTTGCCCCAGGTTCCCGAACGGGAGCGACTGTCTCGAAAACAACGGCTCGCGCAGGGAATGGCCTCCGGCAACCAAGTCAGAAATCTTTATGCTGAAGGCCAGCTCCAAGAGATTGAGAACACGCTGGGCGCAATGATTGGTCGGGGGGAGCGCCTCGTGGTCGCATCATTCCACCTCATTACGAGAGAACGGGGTGAAGTCGCACGTGGTGAGCTTGATATTTTGCTAGATGAGGGGGCGCGTCTGGGACCCGGCTGTCAGTGGTTTGAGGAAACCGTCGGTGCGTATCCCGTCTTTTTTGGAATCTTGCCATTTGCGCCAACTTTTATTACCCGGCCTAAACGCATTCTCACCCCGGCGCTTACGGATTTATTGCCGCTTTATGGGTCCGGGCCCGGCCACGTTGAGGCATCGGTGCTTTTTGAAACGCTCGATCAGGGGATCATGGGGTATTCGCTCTTTGAGAAGTCCCCCAGTGGTAACGCGATTTTAATTGGCTCGACAGGATCGGGCAAAAGCACGCTTGCGTGCGGTCTGATCCTCGGAATGAACGCGGGCGGATCGAGTGCCGCGCCATCGAGTTTTGTCATCGACGTGGGTAATAGCTTTAGGCGCTCGCTTTTGTATTTGGGTGGAACGTCGCTAGATCTTTCGCCGGAAAACGGTACCGTGATTAACCCGTTTGATTTACCAGTGGGAGAAAAGTACCCAAATCCCGAGAAGGTCAAATTTCTTACGGCTTTTTTTGATGAGATTCTGGGCGACTGCGGCTCCCTCACCAAACTGGAGCGTGCGCTTTTAGAGGGTGAAATCTTTGTCTTTTACCGAAAAGACGAACCACCCACTTTAAGCCGGTTCAAAGCCCATTTAGAAAGCGCCGATCACCCAGATCTAAAACGACTCGCGAAACTTTTGATCCTGTGGTGCAAGCCCCAGCCCTATGGGCTCTTATTTGACGGGACAACAAACGTTACACTGGACGGCCCGCACCTACATTTTGAACTCAAAGGCTGCCAGCGATACCCAGATTTACTTCGGGTCGCCATGCTCGTGGTGATGGATCTGATTTGGCGCGAGGTCCGTGCGCGGTTTCCTAAACGCTCTTTGGTTGTGGTCGATGAGGCGCACACGCTGATTCGGCCCTCATCCGATGGACGCGCGAACGGAGCCGCGCGCTGGGTGGAGGATGGCTTTAGACAGATGCGTAAATTTTCGAGCGCCGCGATTGCCATTTCGCAGACCGCAAAAGACCTTAAAAGTCCCGAGATTGGGGATGGGATTTTGGCCAATGCACCCAATCGCTTCATTTTACGCCAGCGCGGGGACGAGGTCACACTAAGGGAGGATCTCAAGCTCAATGAGCGGGAACTTGCCGAAGTGTTTGCACTTTCTCAGGTGCGTGGTGAGTTTTCGGAGTTTTTCCTCCACTCCGAGTCCATCAAGGGGACGTTTCGTTATCGGCCCACCCCGCTTGAGCTGTGGTTATCGACCACCCACCCACCCGACCTATCCGCACTCAAGGAAGCAGAAAACCAGCATCCCGAGTGGTCGCTCATCGAGCTGATGGATTACTTGGCTACAAAATACCCCGAAGGGGCAGAAGGGAGAATGGTATGAAATTTGAAAAAATTCGAAAATATTTTGAATGGTTTTCGATTGGCGCGATTACTTTTTTGATCGTAAGCCTCTCGGTCCCTAAGCGGGCTTACTGCCTATTTGGTGAGGAAATTCCCTTCCTAATCCAGATTATTACGCAGGCGATTCAACAGGTTCAGGAGCTTCAAAGCATTATCGGTACGGGCCGTGAAACGCTGGGAGTTCTCGAAGAAATGAATCGTGGGGTGAGGGACGTATTAAGGCTTGCCGACACCGCCCACCTCACTCTTCCGAGCCAGGTCTATAGTGACGCCGCTCAGATTGATTCGGCCACTCGAAAGGCGGGGTTGCTTTACGGCGGCCTTTCAGATCACTCGCCGCTTTACGCTCGCACTCATTATCAAAGCGGGGTCGAGGGCTTATTTTTGAGTGAAGATGCGTTTCAGTATTCTACTCAGCTTGATCGACAAGGAAACCAAATCAAAAATGCGGCAGTCGTCTCAAACCAGGCCACCGCAACCCGGCTCACCGCCGAAACGCTGGGGGTGATCCTCCATGCGGTCAACCACCAAAGCCGCCTTGAGGCCAAGCAACTGGAAATTCAGTCCACCCGTCACATCGAGGAGGCCGCCAAGGAAGATTCGCGCTTGGAGTCCTTCGAACAAACTCACGACGCGATTCAAAAAGACATGAGCGACGCCCAGTTTTCGTCGCTCAACTCATATGGCCAGCATGAATAAGCTGATGGTCACTCAGAAAGGATTTTCAAAATACTTACATCAATACTACCGATAATTTAAGAAATACCTCGATAGCTCTTTTCCAGGTCAGCCAAGGGCTGTTTTGGAACATGCTGCCTTCGGCGTTTTTGTTCGCGATGTTCCTGATTTATGCCAAAGGGGAGATTTCGGGAGCCAAGCTCGAATCTTTATTTCGAAGGCTGATTGTCGCGATCGCTCTGCTTGTGGCGTTTCCGGAGATTTCTGGTGCGGCCACCGGCTTAGAAATGTATCTCGTGGCTGCGTTTGGCGGCGAAGCATCCCTGGCCCAAGTCTTTGGCCATGTCGCCACACGGGCTCACGAAATGGCCGGGGCTGGTGGGAGCAACTGGCTCAAGGTGGGCCAAATCGGGCTCACCCTGATTGCCACTCTTTCATTTTTGATTCTGTCCGTCGTAAGGCATTTTTTGGATGTTCTGCACCTGACTACCTGGAATTTGCTTCATGTCTTGGGGCCTATTTCTCTGATTGGCTGCCTTTTTGACTCTTGGCAACAGGTGCCCAAGGGGATCTTTGCCGGAATGCTTGAGCTATCGCTCTGGAAACCCGTTTGGGTGATTTTGGCCCGAATCCTGATTGCGATTGGGTTTGGCGAATCGCCCGCCGATCCGTCGCAGTGGTTTGATACGGCGGTGATGAACTTCGCCGTGGCAGGATTGATTGCGACCACGCCGCTCATCGTTCATGGGATCTTAAGCGGGACGCTTGCCTCCATCGGGAGCAGTGTTCTTCAGACAGGACTTGCTGGAACCGGAGCGTTCTTAGCAACCGCACCGATGCGGACGATTCAAGGCGGAATTTCCAAAGGCCGCCACGTGGTTCAAATGGCAGGAGGCCGCGCATTATCGCGAATGATGCCCACGCGGCCACAGAACGGCCCACATCCGACATCAGGGGCTCCAAAACACCAACAACCCACTCGAAGTAACGGTCCTGGGGGTGGCGCAAATCGCCCCCCTATGCAGCCCAATTCGAGTCTAAACAAAGGAAAATACTAATTTTATGGATTATTTAAAACCCATTGAACAACTGAAATCTCGAATCAAATTCAATCAAAGCGTGATCTTTAGCCTCCTCGTCCTGATTGGAGTGCTTTTGGTCGTCGTCCCTCACGTTTTAAAAGGAGAACCCTATCTTGTAGAAGCCGTGGACGGGCTTCCTCAGATTTTAAAATCCGAACCTTGGCGGCTCAGTACGAGTCGGATAAGGGGATTTTCTCGGGCCTATCTGGAAGCCCGTTTTCATTGGTCACCCGAAAGCATGGGTCAAGCCCGAAGTCGGTTTGAACCCCTCACAACCGAGGCCGTCTTTGCCAAACTCAAGGATTCACTCTCAGTCAATGAGGCGATTGCTCAAAATCAAAAGGCCGAGAGCTTTTACATCATCGAGCGTGAAACGTACTCCAAAGCCATGGACGGGGCCGAGTTACAAATCACCCGAGTTTTGAGAATTCGCAACGTCGGGATCGCCACACCGCTGATCATCAAACTGACGATCCAAGCCGCCCCCATCACGGATCAAAACCCCTATGGCTTTGTCGTGTCTGGGCTTGAAGAAGAGGAGGCTCACGAGGCCACCGAGGGGGAAAAGCATTGAACCCAATTCACGTCTTTACCTGGATGGTGGCTCTTCTTGCATTTGCCCCGCTCAGTCAAGCAGGGCAGGTGCGCAAGATTGAACTCACGGAAGATCATCCGGCAACGGTGACGCTAGCGCTGGGGCGTTCAACTGCGATTTCGTTTTTGTCCCGACCGGAAAAAGTAGTTCCAGGATCACCCCAAGCCATTCAGATCAATTTTGTGGGCAGTGACCTTACCGTCACGCCAGTTAGTCGTAAGCCCGGCAATCTGCTCGTTTACACGAAGTCAGCTCGCTACGTGATCCTGTTTGTGATTGGGGGTGATTCTCACTATGACGATGTGGTGAAGGTGGGAACCATGGGCCGGGGGCACCCGCTTCGGCTCCTCACTGACTCATTCCGTTTGGTGAGCTTCAAAGTGGTAGCAAAATCGCAGGCTGGCGAGCCGATTGGCGGCATACCGAGGGAACTTACCCTGCGTCTCATGACCAATGAGCGCGAAATATCGGGCCCGGACCTCGATGAGCTTTGGGGTCTGCCAGGCGTCATGACCGGCGCATCCAAGACCAAACTCCATTGTGAGGGGTGCCTGGTTCGAATCAATCTTCGAATCAATCAGGGAGGGATTCGAATCACCTGCATCAAACCCATCGAAAAGATTCATTGTGAATCCAAGACGGTAGGCCTGGATTTGGAAAGGAGTGTCCCATGAGTGGCTCCGTACAAAATGACGGTTGGACCCAAAAACCTACGCTCAAAAGTAATGGCACCCTGGCAATTCTGACCCTCATCGTGATGGCTTTCACCGGATTTAAATTAAGGCCATACTTGATTCATGCGCCCACAGTCCACGCCTACAACGGGACGGAACAAACTCAGCAACGCCACGCGGACGAGGCGGTAAAAAAGGACGGGAGCTTCTCGTTGGTTTCGTCGATGGCAGCGCTACGACAACTCAAATTGGGCACCGGTGCGCGTTCTTCGTTTCATCCTCACGTTAAAGTCATCGAAAGGCCGCTCATGGATGGACTCACGGTCACGATAAGCGCCACCCTTTCGCGGGGCGTTTCATCGCTTGAGCCTGATCCAAGTATTGAGGCGGTCCTGGGGGGCCTCATTCGTGCCGAGGAAACTCGCGAACTCGACGACAGCCCCCTACAAGGAGCTAAACTCGTGGGAATGGCCGTCCCCAATATGGATCTCAAGCGAATGGTTCTGAGATTTTCGGAACTCATCACCCGCGACGGTAGGAGTTACGCCATTCAGGCCACCGCAATCGACTCAGAAACTCAGACGCAAGGGGTCGCGGCAGAATACTCGTCCGGGCTTGGGTCACGCCTCGCAGGGGTAGGCATCAGCCGGGTCCTGACTGCCGGAGATCAGATTCTTATGGCCAAGCTCTTGCCGGACTCCGGCAGTGCTTCGGTCGCTCAACAGGCCAGTCATGAGGCCGCACGTCAAATGAACGACCAAGCGGCTAATGACATTAGTTTAGAAACCACACGCAACCTTCGGGAAACCAAGGCCGAGCTATCACTTGCAGCGGGAACTCCGCTCACGTTACGCCTTCGCGCCTTACCCGAACAAACTCAAAGGAGTGATTCCAGCAACTAAACCTAATCGTTTTAAAAACGTAAAACTGCTTGTCCGATATACCGGAGTGACGGTCATGCAGTTTTTTTCTAATCCGGAATATTTTTATATTTGGCTCATCGCAAGCTCGCTTGCCGTGGGCTATTTTGAAACCATCAACTATTGGTATTGGGCCGCCATCGGCGTGTTCAATCTATGTGTCGGAATCCTTGCCGTAGGCTCCGTCGTTCGGGTCGTAGACCGGGCGATGATGAGTCTAGGCCTTGGATTCGAGAAAACCGGCTACGGGCTCCCCACCTGGATCGTTAGGGGAGCCCGACCTTTCCAACAAGAAACTATTCGGGTTAAGTCGGCGGGATTTGCCGCATCCGACTTTGAAAAACACCTCGATCAGATTTCTTCGCGCCTGTGTCTCCCAATTGAAACAGTACGAAAACTGTCGCCTGCCGTCCCAATCATCGAGTTTGTCACCAAGAATGCACGGGCACCCAACACGTTGGATTACACGAGTCTCAAGCTCGAAGATCTCAAACCCGGAGAGTTCTATGTTGGCTTGGACGGGGTTAAAATGGTCAGAAAGTTCCTCGCTGATTTGCCGCACATGATTACTGCCGGGCAGACAGGATCAGGAAAGACAAACTTTATCCTGCAACTTCTCGTTACGATTTTAAGCCGAACTCCGTGGGCTCACATTTGCATGATTGACATGAAAGGGGGCGTAGACTTCCATGCCTTTAACGGTTTGGCCAATTTTGAAATGTTCATTAATCGCGAGGACGCCGCAAGTTGTATCCAGTCGATCGAAACAATATACGATGCACGCAACCTGTATTTACGGAAAAAAAAGTTGATCAACTGGAGCCTCCTTTCCATAAAAGAGCTGTCCTCCGATCCCGCCATGAAAGGATTGCCCATTGGGCCGCTTCTTCTTGTATTTGACGAGCTTGCAGAGCTTTCTTGGAAAGCCAACACTGCAAATCAGGGCGAAGAATTACAAGAACAACTGGCGTCGTTCACGCGTAAATGCCGCCACGCTGGAATCCACCTCGTTTTTGGGTGCCAACGGCCGGACAAGAAGGTTCTGGGCATGCAGAGCAAGGATAACTGTCCTGCCCGTATTTGCTTTTCCGTTCCCTCCGTGGCCGCAAGTAATACGGTGCTCGGTAATATGATGGCAACAACGCTTGGAGGGCATCGAGGGCGGGCCGTCTTTCAACTTGGGGATAATACTATTGTTCAAACACCCTATATTCGGACTGCCACGATCCAAGACATGATGACGCAGGTGAAGGAGCGGATGACGCGCAATAAATATGATCGTCGCGTGGTTCAGCCGATTCAGATCACTCAAATCGCACAAGGCGGAGGGCACCTAAGATGAGAATACACACCACCTACCTACTTTATCAGGTGAGCCGATTTGGCGTTCTGAGGACTACTGAACTCGAATCCCTTTGCGCTGATAAATGTGGAAAGACCATTCTGTATGCCAATCTCAAAGAGCTGATTCAGCATAGGTATATCGAACGGTTTTGTCATCCTGAGATCTACCGAACCGCTTATCGAGCTACCCCTATCGGCGTTAAATCGGCGTTTGGGCGTGACTCTGTCGAGCTACCCCGGTTTCGTGATTTGGAATCCAAACATGCCTTGCGTGTGGCCCAGACTTTGATCAACCTGGCCCGATTCGAGAACGTTAGCGGTTTTGCAACAGCGCTGGAATTACCCGATGAATCAATGCGCAAATTTTCTCATCCAAAGGTCCCGGATGGGATCATTCAGTTATCACGAGGCAATGCCAGCTATGAGGTTGCCATTGAGGTAGAAGTAACACCAAAAACCAATCAAAGGTGTGATGACTTCTTGGACAAGTACCAGGAGGCGTTTCTTCATTCGTCCTATTGTAGTGGAGTGATCGTCGTTTGTGACGCGAACGATATCTATGATCGCTACTCGACTCATCTTGAAAAACGAGACGAATCCTTCAAGGATCGGGTCCTGTTGATTCGAGGGCCTGGGCTCGAATCCCTGAATCCAGTAATCTACGGTACCCCCCGGAATAACCCCGGAAAATGCGGTGAATTACGCCGAAGTCATTTCGGGGCGGTAATCTCATATTTCCCAATAGTTTCCGCAAATCGAGACCAAAAAGCAGATTCTGTACCCCCACAAAATGGGGGGCAGTCAGAATTTTTGACAAATAAGGAGTTTTTGCAGCCAATCAGTCATTCAGGCACCTAGTGCCAGTCGTATTATTGTTATCTGCTTGTTCGCATCATCAGGCAGTGAAAGATGGAAATGAAAGCAGGGCAAAGCTTGGAACCGATGCGGTCCAAGAAGCCGTTGTATTTGAGCCAGGAACGAAGGATGGCGCGGTTGTCCCAGAGATCTCAGCGCCAAGCCTTCGGGCCATTATTGTCGAGGAGAGGATTGAGGGCAACCGCCTCATCGAGCGCCATCGCGAGTGGATATTGGAAGGCGACGTGCAGTTGATCGGGATTCCAAAGAGTGTTTCCAAGGCTGTGAAGGAGCCGATTAAGGGCGCATCGGCCAAGGCAAGTAGTGGAGGTTCCCATGAGAATTAAACTCACTGGAGAGGCCGAGAAGGCCATGGGTCTGATTGTCGATCAAATTCTCAAACAAAATCCATTTATCGAGCGGGACAATAGCCGTCTTATCAGCGCGATTGTGGTGACCCTTCAACGATATCTGCAACCCAGGTATAGGGACGAACTGATTCAGGCGATTTCAACGCCTGAGTCGGCCCGGCTTTCACTCATGCGGGAGGTAGAAATCCTGAGCCAGGGGATGGATGCCGACGCCATTCGGGGACTTGAATCGACGGTGCGTAAGCTTCGCGCTCAGGGGGCAAGCGGGGTGGGTGTAAAAAAATCAGCCGATAAAACTGAGGAGAATGTGTCGGGGTAACGGTTACACAAAAAGCCTCAAAACCTTTGACACCAGGACCCAAAAAGCTCATCGAACCAGAAATTAATTCGGCGAATTTACCGAAAAAAACGCCAGATTTTTCCATTTGGGAGAAAAAATATGGTAGAGAATTAAGTGAGTTGGAGAGAGTGGAAATTCGAGAAAACTGTTTAGGGTTAATGCGAATTTTAATCTCCGAACATCAAAGGGAGTCGAAATATCATGGCTGAATTTCAGAAAATCAATGACCTCTCCCAATTCGCTTTGAGACGCAAATTTCAAGATACCGTGTTCATGCCGGAGACGAACTTCGCGGTAGCAATGGGCCGGGTCAGCGTGAAGAAAAACAAAGATTCCGGTAATTCGGACGTAGCCCAGCTTGAGACGATTGATGAGTACAGCCAAAAGGAAAAACTCACGATCATTCGGACCTGGGACGTATCCGAAACCGCATCGAAGCATGATAAGCGAAAACATTTTTTGGACATGATTGAGTCTGTCCGGGCGAGCCAGAACTCGGCTCGCCCCATTAAACATATTTTATTCAGCCATCAGTCGCGCTCGAACCGCAACCGCGAGTCGGCTCGTGAGATCGAAGCTCTGGTCCGGTCGATTGGGGTCACGCTCCATTGTGCACGGGACCATCTCAAACTGACGTCGCTCTCCACGCTTGAGGATTGGATGCGCTGGGATCTTTTCAACAATCTGAACGAGAAATTTATCAAGGACCATACCCGCAACGTCATGGACGGAACCTTTAAACGGGTCGAGATGGGCCTGCTCCCTGGCAAGGGTCCATATGGCTACCGGAACTACCGGGCCTCCGAGCGCGACACGAGTATTTTCCAACTTGTGGAGCCAGCGGCCACCTACATGAAGACGGCCTTCGAGTTGTTTTCAACCGGACGTTACACCGAAACCTCTCTTGAGGACGAACTGAAGCGCCGGTTTCCTGAGATTAAAAAGAAGGCTACGGCTAAGCGGCTTTCGGTGCTCTTGCGGAATCCATTTTACTACGGCGATTTTGATTATGGCGGCCAGAGGCACCAGGGAAATCCCGATTATCACCCTAGACTCGTGAGTCGCCAGATCTGGGACCGCGTTCAAGACGTATTGAATCAGCCTTCTAGGAGCCGCAAGGTTGTGAAGCATAAGCAACACCCTTATCTGGGGCTTTTACGATGCGGGGGGCTGCTATTGGATGCCGAGGGCAAGACCACCGAGCAATCCTGTGGGGCCGCAATCACCGCCGAAGAGAAGCGCAAGAAGCTCAAGGACGGGACTATCAAGACCTTCTATTACTATCATTGTTCGCGCAACTCAGGACTTGCTGGCTGCTGCAACCAAAGGGACAAAGGCTATATGGCATCCACTGGACGCAAGCGGTTGAACTTCAGTGAGTCGGAGATTGAGGCGCTGTTTGAGGTGATCGTCAAGCCGCTGTCGTTCACGCCCGAGGTCACCCAATGGATGCAAGAGGTCGTGCTCGACTCAAGCCAAGACAAAACCAAGATCCATGAAAGCCATCTCTCATCGCTTCAGTTTCAGTACCGGACCCTCGACCGCAAGATTTCCGCGATCTACGAAGACAAGATCAACGGCGTGATCGACACTGCGCTCTGGAAAACGACACACGACCGCCTTTCCGCTGAAAAGCGTACGGTGGAGAGCCAGTTGAGTGCTGTGAATGAGGAAAGAGGCGATTATCTGGAGAGAGGCGTGCTTCTCATCGAACTGGCGCAAGGTACTAGGAATGCTTACGGAAAAGCCACTTCGGAAAATAAGCGTAAAATCATTGAATTCGTTTCATCGAACCACGTTTTGGAGGGCGGAAGCTTCCGATTTTCTTACAGAAAACCGTTCGATTTATTAGCTTCCGCCCCCTCAAAGGAAAAATGGTGGTCCCACCAAGAATCGAACTTGGAACTGATCTTTAGGAAAGATCCGTTATATCCATTTAACTATGGGACCCCTGCCTCTGAACACAGCACCCCACCTATACTAC
>JBBCAW010000025.1:0-19467 GCA_051382295.1 Bdellovibrionota bacterium FG-1
ACGCCTCTAACCAGTCGGGCTGCGTATCCAATGTCACGTATCCGACGCAATCGACGCCGGCCACGCCTGCGGGAGTGGCGGATGTACTGAGTGGCCAAAACTTTTACGCCGGTGGGGCGATGCTGACGGGGACGATGGCGACTCGGACTTTGTCCGCTGCCAGTACGACAGTGAGTGCGGGTTATTACGCGGCGACGGATCTTGCGACGGTGGATGCGGATCTCACTGCCGCCAATCTTTTGTCTACGGCGACGATTTTTGGGATCACTGGGAGCGTGACGGCCTGTAATGGTTCCAACCAGACCGGCTGCGTATCGAGCGCGACGTTTCCGACGCAATCGACTCCCGCCACGCCTGCAGCCGCGGCGAATGTGATGAGCGGCAAGAACTTTTACGCCGGCGGGGCGGTCGTGACGGGCACAATGCCGACCCAGACTTTGACAAACACTACTACGACCGTGAGCGCTGGCTATTACGCGGCGACGGATCTTGCGACGGTGGATACGGATCTCACTGCCGCTAATATTTTATCTACGGCGACTATTTTTGGGATCACTGGGAGCGTGACGGCCTGTAATGGCTCCAATCAAACAGACTGCGTATCGAGCGCGACGTTTCCAACCCAATCGACTCCTGCCACGCCTGCGGGCGCGGCGGATGTACTGAGCGGCAAGCACTTTTACGCCGGTGGAGCGGTCGTGACGGGCACGATGACAGATCGGGGCACTTTCGATTCGGCGGTTAGTTTTCCAGGAGCCGGCTATTACGCCGCGCCCGGGTCCAGCGGTGGACCTGCGGCCGCGAATATCTGTAGCGCCACGACGATTCTCGGCGTTGCGGGGTCGGCCACCTGTGGTGGAATCGTGATGACCTCAAATGCTTTTCGTAATCAAGCGACCACTGCCATCTCCCAACTCGTTGAGACGAGCACTTATGCGGGCGCGACACTGCCTGCGGGCTATCGCGACGTCCCCACGATTGCGACGGATGATGATGGGTTTGTGTCACCCGGCATAACCAGTTCGCAAGTGACACTTCCGACGCATTCGACCGGGAGTCCGCCTACTGGGAACTGTGGGACGACGCAAGCGTCGATTGCGGCTCGAATCAGTGATTGCGTGACGGTTCAGGGGGTAAACGCGACTTGGGATGGTGCGACACAGGGCAACGCCGGTCAGGGGGCTTGGAAGCTCGTGACTCGAGCGGGGTTAAATCAGGAAGTTTGGCAGGACCAGCGCACGGGACTGCTTTGGAGTTCAATATTGACGAACACGAATAACTGGTGTGTTGCGGCGGGCAACGCTGAGGCGGCCGATCCGTCTAATTATTGTAATAGTACGCTCATACAAACTAGCTATCCGACCGCGCAGAGTTGGTGCGCGGAGGTAGGTCCTACGGCGATGATGGAAGCTCCTGGATCAGGAGAGATCTGGACCAGCGCAACGTATCACTTAGCCAAAGGCGGCATGGGCAACGCCTCGTCCCCTTCGGTGCGCTGGAGGTTGCCCACACTCTACGACTACGAACAAGCCAACGTGAATGGGATTCGTTTTGTGATGCCGGATATGCTGGCTGTGCCGGGATGGACAGATGAGTGGTCGGCGTCGCTCTACGCCATGGATCGCAGCTACGCGTGGACGTTCCAGGGCGGCTTCGGCTATACGACATGGAGTATGCGCACCGGTGTCACGACCCATTCCATGAGCGTGCGTTGCGTGGGCCGCTAACAAAATCTTGACGGAAACCGTTTTCGTTGAGCGCGAATGACGTTGCTTCAAACCCGTGAACGCGTAAAATAGTTAAATTAACTCAGATCAACGGAGGATCTTTTTTCATGAACGTTAGAAAGAGTGGCATTTTATTGGTTACCGTCAGTGTCCTGGTCGGCGGACTTTTCGCTTTCGGAAGCGTGATGACAGGATGTGGAAGTACGGCTGCAACGGCAGTAGCAACGGCAGTAGCAACAGCAGCCGATGCCTTTCCTTCGGGATTAGCGATTTCGTCTCCGGTTGCGGTTAAGACTGCGAGTGGTTTGATGGCCAGGTTTGACCTTCCCGTAGGACATGAACAAGCGGCGGCCGCTGCGGCAACAGCGTTTGACAGCACTCTTCCTTATGCAGATAAAATTACCCGGATCAACGCGATCCTGAACGGCACCACTGCGGCGGATTGCCAGATCGCCTTGCCTAACTTGATGTCGGCGGGTGCTGCGAGCTGTTACGGACCTTCGGTCAATTACACGGGTTATCCGAGTGCCAACACGGGGACCGGACAGCTTCCGGGCGGCGACTTGGGGCTTTGGTCCTCGACAGTGGCTTCGGGTGAGGCTTGTGCCTCAGCCAAGCTCAATCAACTCATTGGCGATATTGCGAGTAAAGAGGATACCGCACTCCTCATGAGCGCGAGTATGATTTGCCTCATGAAGGTTAATAGTACGGCGCTCCCGGCAGCTGGAGCAGCGGCGGTGGATCTGACCACGGTTATGAATACCGCGGTTCAGGCCAAAAACTCCACCGTGACTGTAACCTCGGCCACGTTCGCACGTTTGGCCGATGCAGGAACCAACCCCGTCTATCAGATTTCACTGGCCGCTTCGATGACGATCAGTGGATCCACAGTGACCACGACGTATAATATGAAGCATGAACCTACCAACGCCGATAATACGACTTACATCGGAAAAATTTGGGGTTCCATGGTCGGAATGCCTTCGAATGGCGATGTTCGCCAGGCCAATCAGTTTTTCACGGTCGGCTACGCTCGCACTGCTACAGCCGTGAATGCCGAAGTTCAATATGCGGGCACCGCAAATACGATCACCGCGGCCACCGCTTTGAAAACGACGGGTGATTTGGATTGGGCTATTATTGAGGCTAATAACGGACAGAATGCCGCCAACCTTCAGCATGCGTTGATCAGTACGAATCCGACGACCGGGCTTGCGAGTGCTTCTTTTGCTTGGCAGGCGGGCGGCGGCGATGGCCTTGCCCGTGTCTTTAATGCTTATACGACGGTGACTGGTGGGACCACGACCGGTTGCGGTTTCTTTGGTTTTGGAACCGGCTTTAGTGTCACCGCACCGGCAGACAATTCGATCAGTCGCTTTATCTGCGCCTGGGCCCCACCCGCGCCCGTCAATAGTGATCGCGCTAACGTCAGTCATGCTGGCTTAGCTCAAAAGCAGTGCATGACCCAAAATGCGACGACCGGTCTTTTTGTGCCCGATGTGACTAAAGAGAAGATCACCTACGCCCCAGTACCCGGCTGCGATGCGGCTTCGGGTGGGACCTTTGCCTATGGGGTGACGGCAAGTCTGGATTCGAGTTGGGTGAATACGGCATCGACGGCGGTGACCAATAATCTCGTCACGCTGAGTTCGGACGCGGACTTCCTTTTGTACACCGCCCCGACCGCACCGACTACTCCGTAACTTTCATTCCATGGGGGCGAGTTTACGACTTCTTGCGAGCAGGAAGTAATTTGTCGGCCCATAGACGAGCCAGAAACTCGCCCCATGGAAGAAGTAAGGCTTTTTTTCCGGAACCAATATTGGCTGTGCGCGCGACCGGATCCTGCGAAACAAGATAAAAATTCTCAAAAATTTCTTCTTCCGCAAGTGCCGTCAGGCCACGAAGATGCTTTTCGGTGACTCGGGAGGTTGCCTTCACTTCAATGGCAAGTTGTTCTCCCACGACGAAATCGACCTCAAATTGGCTTTTGGAGCGCCAAAAAAGAAGGTCTTTCTTAATCCGTCGATAGGAAAGGTACGCACGTAGCTCGTTCCCCAGAAATGATTCAAAAGCACTTCCGTAAAGATCGGAGTTCCGATCCAGCTGTTCGGTACCGAGGATCGTGTGCTTGACACCATTATCAAAGAGATAAAATTTTGCCGTTCCTATTGCTTTGCGTTTTCGGGTGGCCGTGAAAGGCTCCAAACTAAAGCCCAGCAGCGTATCTTGTAAAATCTGAAAATATGATTTTACCGTTGTTTCGGGTATCGCGGAATCACTCGCAATTTGAGAAAAGTTAATCAGTTTCCCGTCACTCAGTGCGCTCACCTTTAGAAATCGCGCAAACGCCGGCAGATTTCGTAATCGTGATTCTATTTCGATCTCCTCTTTCAGGTACGTGGTGACGTAGGCATCGAGATCATTCTCTGGGCTTTCACTCTGCCAGACGGCGGGCAAAGTACCATAACGAAGCGCAAAATCTAACTTGAAGTCGGGAATCTCAGTCCAAGTGAGTCCAAAAAGCTCGGCCTTCCAAGCACGGCCCGCGAGCATATTGGCGCCTTCCCGTCTTAGTTTTCTTGCGCTGCTACCCGTGAGTAAAAAACGAATCCCTTTTTCCTCAATCAGGCGATGAACCTCATTGAGTAAGGCAGGGATTCTCTGCACTTCATCGATGACTACGATATCGGCCCGGGTTTGGGCTTCAATCAAATTTTCTAGTCCAGCAGGGTCCGCCAAAAGATCAGCGTAATAGCGGGATTTCAGTAAATCGATCACAAAACAGCGTTCATTCAATTGGCTGCGGATTAAGGTCGATTTGCCCGTTGCTCTGGGTCCAAAAAAGAGTAACGATTTCTTGGCAATGAGGGGGCGCAGATCTAACGCGCGGGGATAGGTTTGGAGCATACCAACCACTCTACCGCTGATTATCATGATAATCAACCACGCAATGGATGATTATCCCCTGAGGAAGAGCTGGCCGGTCAGCAATTCGTCGGTCCCCGTCGGCCGTTGAAATCCATGGTAATTTCCCTGATGCCGGGTACGATGGGTAAAGCGGGTTCAGAATAAACGACCGGAGGTCATTCCCATGAATTTTTGTTTTTTTTGCAAACGAGAGCATGCGGATTCGCAATGTGAGATTTGTAAGCGATATGTCTGTCATCAGTGCGCGGAATGCCACAACTGTTATCCTCGGGAGGGGTGAGGGATGAGCTTTTTGAAGTCTTTTTTAGTGGGGGGTCAGCGGTCCGTTGACTGGAGTGGATTTGCCGGATCTTTTCGCAAGATTCTTGACCGGTCTCGCGAGCTTTATCAAGTGAGCGAGTCACTCAAGAAAATTGTGGTTGAAGAGGGCGCGGCAGTCGAAAAGTCGGCTTCGGCGCTGGAAGAGATTTCTTCGATGGTGGCCAAGACGGCCTCGCACACTAAAGAACTAGCCGCGAGCTCCCAGCGCGCTTCAGGAGTGGTCAACGAAGGGCAAACTGCTCTTTCTGAAGTGGCCGTAAAAATGGACGGAATTTTGGGGGCCTCGACCCGCCTGCAAACGGTGGTGGATGAGGCCTCAGGCGGGTTAGAGGCGGTGCTCAAAGCTCTTGAAGAAATTCGTAATCGATCGGCCATGATCAATGACATCGTTTTTCAAACCAAACTCCTTTCATTTAACGCCTCGGTTGAGGCTGCACGAGCGGGGGAGCATGGTAAGGGGTTTTCAGTGGTGGCCGAAGAGATCGGAAAGCTCGCGCAGTCAAGCGGTGCGGCGTCTAAGGAAATTGAAGAAATCCTCGATGTGAATACGACCCGGACCGCAAAAATCGTGAAAGAACTCAAGGAAACCCTCCGGGCAATCGCTCGTGAAACCAGCGAAAGCGTGGAGTCCGGCCGAAAGAGCAGCCAAGTGTGTGCGGATGTGTTTCAGCGCATCGTTACCGAAGTCGCTCATGTTTCACAAATGGCTGAGGAAATTTCCACCGCCACCAACGAACAAGAAAAGGGCGTCGTCGAAGTGGCGGACGCGGTAAAAAGCCTGGAGCGAAATTCTCGCAGTCTGAATGAAATGGCCGGAAAAACGCTCTCTAACTCCGTTCAGCTCTCTGAAGATGTTCAAAGGCAGGAAGAGACCATCGTCGCGTATGCTAAATCAGCGGGACAAGTGGTCGAGTTTTCTGAAGAGGCGTTTGACTTTGACTCGGCCATTACGGCCCATCTGGATTGGAAAATGAAGCTTTCTAAGTACCTTCAAAAACCAGATGGATCTTTAGATCCCCAGAAAGTGTGCTTAGATAATCAGTGTACTTTTGGGAAGTGGATTTATGGGCCAGGAACCGAATACACTCATTTGCAGCAATATCAGCCGCTGCGTGGGGCCCATAAAAAATTCCACGAAACTGCCGCCGAAGTCGTGCAACTCATTATAGATGGGCATATTAAGCAAGCGGAGTCGGTCATCTCACCGTCAGGACGTTACTTGAAGGTATCCGAAGAATGCGTCGGGTTGATTCGGGAGATCAAAAACGTCGTGGCAAAATAGCGCTACGCTTTCTCTAAGACTCTCGCCAGCCGTGCATCCGCATCCTTGGCCAGGGTAACCAGGTCTTGATCCCCTAATATTTCCATCAAGGAGGATGGCTTCGCCAGCTCGATCGAAACCCGGCCGTCCCCCACTTCGCGAATAACCGCGTTACAGGGCAGCAGACTCGTCACATCAGTGCTGCGTTGGTAGGCCTCATAGGCCAGTTGCGGGTTGCATGCGCCTAGGATGATTACGGGACGCAGTTCTTTCCCAATTTTCTCTTTGATTTTTGAATGAAGGTCGATGCGAGTCAGAACGCCAAAGCCCTCGCTCTTGAGGGCGGCCGTCACGCGTTCGATTGCGGCATCTAAGCCGCTAGTGATTTCCCTTTTAAAATTGATCGTGTTCGTCATCACTCGCAATTAGCACCAAATGTGCCAAGTGTCTCGGGCGTATTCATACGACTGTCTTCCTACCCAGCACTTGCACAACGGCACTCTTACCAAAATGCCCCTTGCCCTCGTGGACATCGCGTTCTATTTCATGAGCTACAAGAAAATCCAATCCGAAGAGCTCTTCGCGCAAATCATCCAGTCGCATCATGAGATTTGCATCTGAAGGTCCCCCCGTCTTAAACTCGAGTTGCCGCGGGTGATAGGCCTCCAAAATAAAAACACCACCTGGGCGAAGTCCTTCGACGACCAAGTGATGAAGTTTTCTTCTGAGATCCTGAGGGACATGACACCAAATCGAGACAATACAGTCCCATTTCCCGGCTTCAATTTGATAATCGCTCAGATCACTCACGATCGACGTCACAAGTACGTTCTTCGCGTGCGCAAGCTTTTCCATCTTACCCAAGCCGACCGACGACCCATCGACTGCGGTAACTTTCAAGCCATTTTCCGCAAGAAAGACTGCATTTCTGCCTTCGCCCTCTGCTAAACACAACGTCTCTCCACCAGGCGCAATCAGCTTTGCGTTCGCCTTCAGAAAGTCATTCGGGTCAGTCCCATAATAGAACTCATCCGTGCCGTATCGGGTGTCCCAGGGATTCATCGAAGTCCTCTCCCGCTTTTGTCGTATCGTGCTAGTGCGGTGCATCTAATTCGAAATGAGAATTGGAACCCGCCCAATCTTGTGTATAACTTGAGCAAGGACGGGATACTCATGACACGATATCATTTTGTTTGCACCGGGGCGGTTTTATTTTTGGCGACGTTTTGTTTTCCATTGGGGTCCTATGCGCGGACTCCTCAGGCCCATCAGGCTCAACCCGGAAATGTCATCCTTTTGATGTTGGATGGCGTGCGCTGGCAAGAGGTGTTTTATGGCGTTGACCCCACGCTGTCTCAGGACGAAAAGGGGGTGGTTTTTCCATTTCTCTGGAATGGTCTGTCGAATCAAGGAGCGCTGTTTGGAGATGTGCTGAAGGGCAATTCCATGACCGTAGGCAACCCCGTTAATATCAGCTTGCCGGGTTATCAAAGTATCATGGCCGGCATGACTCAACCTTGCTTGAACAATGACTGCGGCCGAATTAGCGTTGAAACCGTTCAAGAGCGGCTGATGCGGAGTACTAGTCCGGCTAATCTGGATAAGAAGAAAATTGCGACGATTGCTTCCTGGCAGAAGATTGCCCTGGCCGTGGAACATGTGGAAGGCGCCACTTTCGTCAACGCGGGATTTCAGCCGGTAGTGGATGACGAATTCGATGCGGAGTTTGAGGCGATCAATCAGGCGCAAAAGAAAGATCTTCCAGTCTGGGGTGAGGCTCGATTTGACCGTTATACCTTTGCCCATGCCGTTCATTTTTTAAAGAAACACCAACCTCGGTTTTTGTTTATCTCGTTAAACGACTCGGATGAATGGGGTCATAAAAATGATTACCCCCAATACCTCACCACTTTAAGACAATATGATGCTTGGATCAGACAGCTCGTCGATGTGTTGGACGGGATGGGTGATTACGGTCGAAATACCACGCTCTTAGTGACTACGGATCACGGGCGGGGGAGTGGGCAACAATGGGACAGTCATGGCTATATCCCAGAAGCCAAGTATGTCTGGCTCTATGGCAAGGCCCCCGGCGCTCAGGGGGCCCGTTTTTTGAATCAACAGAATTATACTCATCTGGATCTTCGCCCCACGATCGAGGCTGCCGCTGGTGTGCCTCCTCAAACCTGTGCGGGTTGCGGTGGCGTCATTAAGGAGATCGTGAGGCAATACGACGACGCCCGTTCAAACCCCATCTTTGCTGGGGGCCGAGCCGGGGGGGGGGTGTTCCCCTGCAAACGTCCTATAATCCACTTGATAGGGGAACGCCGGGCCGATATACTTACCCCTATATAACGCCAAATAAGACGTTTACAGGGGAGTGAAAGATGACCATTCCAAGGACCCTTTGGGGTCGCCAAAAAGAATTCAAGCGACTGAGTAAGCTCACAGAAAAAGAGACCTCAAGTTTAGCCGTCCTGATGGGGCGACGGCGAATCGGAAAAAGCACTCTTGCAAAAACATTCGGCGAAACCTTTCGCAAACGGTATTTTTTTGAGGGGCTGGCGCCCCATGACAAGCAGACCAACAGTGGTCAGTTGGATCATTTTGCGCGCCAACTTTCGCAGCAGACGCAGACGCCTGGCTTTCATTTCAAGGATTGGGACGAGGCGTTTGAAGCGCTCGCGCAACACTGTAAGAGGGGCCCTGCCTTTGTTCTATTTGATGAAATTTCTTGGATGGGGGCGCACGATCCAGAGTTTTGCGGAAAACTAAAGTTCATTTGGGATCAAAGTCTAAAATCTAATCCAAAACTCATTCTGGTCTTATGCGGTTCGGTCTCCGCATGGATCCAAAAAAACATTCTCAACTCAAGCGACTTTGTGGGCCGCGTCTCCTTGCAGATGAACCTACAAGAGCTTCCGCTTTCAAGTGTCCTTAAGTTTACCGGACGGCATCAAGTCCCGACCTCTGAGCTATTAAGAATCTTGTGTGTAACGGGCTGCATACCGAAGTATTTGGAGGAAGTTCGTTACCAAGCCTCGGCGCAAGAGGAGATTCAAAGACTGTGCTTTTCCGAAGACGGTTTTTTGTTTAATGAATTCGATAAGATTTTTCGCGATATCTTTCAAAAAAGGGTTCTGTCCTTTCGAAAGGTTGTCGCGCTTCTTGTTGAGAGACGGCTCTCGGGGCGCGATATCGCCAAAGGCCTCGGTCAGACGCTCAATAGTGACATCTCTGAGATGTTGCGAGTCTTAGTCCTATCAGGGTTTTTGGCACGAGATTATGTGCACTGCGAAGACGGAACAAGGTCCAAGAAAAGCACTTATCGCCTGAAAGACAATTACCTTCGCTTCTACCTCAAATATATCGAACCACTATCGGAGACGATCCAGCAGGACGACGAACTTCTGAGTTGGAGTTCAATTGAGAAGCGGATAAACGGGATATTGGGGCTTCAATTTGAAAACCTGGTGCTTAACCACTTGTCGGAGGTCCTTAAGGCGCTGCAAATTCCGTCTTCATTGGTTGTTTCGGCCTCGCCCTATTTTCAAAGGGCGACCGCCAAGAACAAAGGGGCCACGCAGGTAGACCTCTTAATCCAGTGCCGCAATGATCTTTGGTATCTTTGTGAGATTAAGTTTCAGAAAAAAATACCGAGTAAGGTCATCGCCGAGGTTCAAAATAAGCTCCACCTCATTAAAAAACCTAAAAAAATTATGTTGAGGACTGCTTTGATTTATTACGGCGAACTGAGTCCAGAGGTTGGGGCGTTTTTTGATCGGTGCCTGAGTTTTGAGAAACTGCTGGTCTCGGAGGACGATAAATGAGTTGCGAAGGGCGTTTGCCCGCCAGGGTATTTTTTGTAATAAACATCATTCGCTGGTCGGAAGCAGGCGGCCTAAATTGCCGCCGTGATCAGTCACCCCGCGATGCAAGGTGAGGCGTCCGCCCTCTTTTTTTCCGGCCGCATAAGCGGTGTCGTCAATGTATTGGCCCGCGCCGCCGCGGGTTTGGAGTCTTGGAAAAACAACATCCATATAATGGGCAAGCCCCTGATCGGATTTCAAGATCGTCAGGGCGTTCCCAATCGTAGTGAGTTGAGTGCCTTCTCCTGACCCCTTTTGCTGTTCGTATTGTTTGAGATGATTGGCGTCAGATTCTTCGAGTTTATCGTGAAACCCTTGCAAGATTCCTAGCCGATAGGATTTTGCGGCGACCCGAGAAAGTGGGCCTCGCTGTTTCTTTATCGTGTTGACCAAACATTCGGTTTGGTTGAGTAAAAAATAATAAACGTATTCCGCCATCAGGACGTTTTCACGCGTGCCGATGAGTTGAAAAGCTTGGTATTCCTCGCCGGTCAGGGAATCAAATTCCTTGCAAAAAATCACCCTGACAAAAAAATGGCCCACTAAGATTCCACAGATTTTGGATTGATGGGCTTCGATGCGCTTTTTCCCGTGGCAGACAATGAGATGCACCTTGGGCTTTTTTTCGCCCCGATTGCCCTGACGAACGTATTCATCCAGGTTATGGCGCGCATAAATTTCCCTGACTTTTTCCATCGCAAGCAACGCTTCATGCTCGTTACTTGAGGTGGCAAGCGCAAGCAGCTTTTGCACTTTGCTCAAAAGTTTCTCCATCGGTTCATCTTGTTTGTGGGTTTTCCAATCCAGGGACGTTTCTTGAAGTGAGGCGGAAGCGCCGGAGAATTCGTCCGGCACTCCCAGCAAACGGCAGCACTTCCGGAAAAGGTCATCATGGAGATGTGAGTCGCACCCATAGATCTCCGTTACGCATTGATGGGCCATTTCGTGTCGCAAGATCGATTCAACGCAAAACCA
This sequence comes from Bdellovibrionota bacterium FG-1, assembly GCA_051382295.1. Classification (GTDB taxonomy): domain Bacteria; phylum Bdellovibrionota; class UBA1018; order UBA1018; family UBA1018; genus JBBCAW01. Next base: position 11,085 of record JBBCAW010000025.1, read on the forward strand.
GGAGTGTTCTTGGATCAGTCTCCGCGAAATGAAGATGGTGCGTGTCTCGGCGTCCCACTTTCCCCAATACTTTTCTGAATCAAAAAGATTGATCACAGCTCGTTTGAGCGGAACTTTATGAGCCCAAAGCAAGTGTTCTTGTTCTTCGTAGAGCCGCTGAATGATTAATTGATCAAAGTGGTCGTTGGAAAAAAAAGGACGTCCCATAGGGAAGGTGAAATAGCAGGTCTCTCACTTCGGGAGCAAGGGCCGATTCGAAAAAAAAATTTTCAGTTTTTAACTTTATTGCCGCAGAATAGAAGTCATGACATCCTTCCGTGCATCAACGTGGCGGACGCCGACGTACCTTCGAATTATCTTTGCACCACCGCGAGCGGAACCGTGTTTGGCATTGATCCCAAGGCGACGATCGGGGCTACGGTCAGTACAAAGATGCGTGGGATGCAGTCGTCTTCTGGGGTGGTGACTTTAATTCGGGCCCTTTAAAACACCTCGATTGACTTGTAGCCAGAGTGGCTATATTCTATGGCTATGAGTGGCTACAAACGTCAATCCGTGGGAATCAAAGAACTCAAGGACCATGCCTCGGAGATTATTGCGACGGTGCAACGAACCGGTCGAGCCATTTCGATCACGAAGAGCAGTCATGAAGTCGCTAGAATAGTGCCGATCTCAGTGGACCCTTACGAGCGACTTGTTGCGTCTGGGCTGGTCAAACCGGGCCAAAAGCCTCGTCCGCTTTCTGAGTTGCGACTCAAGGTCCTTGCTTCGGATTCGTCGGATGCCATTCGCGCTATTTTACAAGATCGCGAAGAACATGAATGACGCTTGTTTATTTGGATTCATCCATTCTCGTCTCAATTGCACTCGGTGACCCAAGAGGTGCACAGGCTCTGGCTATCATCGGTTTGCGCGATGCCTTCACGAGTGAACTTTCTGCAGTTGAATGCCAGGCCGGACTTTCGTTTCAGTACGCGACCGCTCCGAGTGGCCTTTCCGCTGCCGAGCAGGCGCTCAATGCGGTTTTGAGTCGTCTGCAGCTTCTTCAGCTCACCCCGGGCGTTCTTGGGCAGGCGCGTACACTGGTGCGCCGCCATCGTTCTGGGCTTGGGCTACGGACTCTCGATGCGCTTCATGTGGCTTCTGCAGGCGAGGTTCAAGCGCTGCTCGGGACTGGCGTGATCGAATATCTCACGGGGGACCGAAGACAACATGGGGCTTTTACGGCCGAGGGATTCACTGGAACCTTGATTGTTTAAAAAAAACGGCCCGCCCCCGGAAGGGAGCATGCCGTTTTTAATACAGACGATGGAAGGCTCAGGCCTTACGGGTAGCAAACCCCAGTGGTTGCAGTGAGCTGGTTGGCTGTCGTGTACTGCGTACCCGAAACAGCGGCATCCAACTGAGCGGAAGTGATGCTTCCCAGTTTGAGCTGATAAAGAGAATCATCGTTCATAGCAGCGCGACTAGTTTTGCCAAAGGCCGTCCAGCACTCCGACTCATCCACGTAAACACTATTTGGAAGATCAGCAGAAAGCTTCATACACCAATCTTTATTGGCATTCTGCGATAGGGGTGTGCTCACGTTAAAGCCCGCATCCCCTGGACGAAACAGCCAGCTTTGCATCCAAATATAAGTGCCATTGGAACGAAGGCGGGTGGTGAACTTTTCGTTGGTGCCGGTTAAATACTCAAGAACCTGGATGGCTTCGAAGGCACCGGTTCCAGCAGCTCCTTCGGTAGCCGAAAGATTACCGGTATAAGCCATGAACCCTTGCTGATTGCCGGCAATACTACTGGTCGCGTAGTGAAAAAACTGATTAGTCGTGCGATCCAAATAAACGGTTTCCACAGAAGGGGCGTAAACATTAGACCCAGAGGTAGAAGTCGCCTTTTGGGTTAACATGTATTGGCCGGTATTTCCCGTCACGGTTTTATTCACGCCGTACCAAGAAATATTGTTTCCATCCAGAAATGATCCTTGAACTTTGAGTTTAGTGCTATCTGGCAATCCCCAGCTACTCGCCCAGGGAATCGCTTTGCTGATATCGATAGCGGAACCAGCCGAAGCGACACATTTATCGATGTCAGCGCCGTGCGACATGAGCGTGTACTCAAATAAGCACGCTTTTCCAACCACGGAGCCCCCTGCGGTTGCGGTCGTAACGCCATCTTTGGTTCGGCAAATATCTGGAGTCGCGATCGAGGCTGGACGTTTGTAATAATTCCAAAGATCCACGGACGTCGAGGGATGGATTTTGAAGCAAGAACCCCCACTGATGTCAGTGGCCGAACAAGGAAGCGTGGCCGCCGTCGCTGCAAAATCACTCGTTCCGCTGGCGTACTGAAGATCCCACACCAACCAAAGCACACTCCCAGTATTTGGAAATGGCGTATAAGTTGTGCCGCCAATGGCTTGGTTAAAGTCAATGCCAGTCAGGCCCTGAACCGATTGAAAAGTACTCATTAAACTGCTGGCAACCGCCCCACCCGTCTTAAATCCCGCAGGCAGACTTGAAGTGAGTGCGCTCGTCACATTGGGGACATTACCGCTTCCAAAAGTCGTAGCCGCATCCTTGCCGCATCCTGCGCTGAGGGCCGCGAGCCCGAGCACGATCAAACCGATAGACTGTTTCATAATCACTCTCCTTGTGATTGATATTGTTGAGGCCAATGTTCCCAGAGTTTTCCGGTTGTGTAAACATATAAATTCACTTATCGATTCGCAAATACTTGTATCGTCCTAAATCAAAACTATTGCGTTTGAAATTCTTCAGCCAGGGCTGAAATAGGTCATAAATAATTCGGTGCGATCCAAAAATGCAGGGGACATCCTCAATCAGGATCTGGACCAGCTGTTTGTAAATGGCTGTTCGTGCCGGCGAGGCCGAGAGCGTCAGAGACTTCTCAAAAAGTTTGTCGAACTCAGGGCTCGCATAGCTCCCGTCGTTAGGGCCGGGAGGGCCATTTTTGCTATAAAAAAGTTGAAAGAAATTTTCGGCATCCGGATAATCACCCGTCCATGCACCCCCGGCAAAAACTTGACCCCGCCGGTTTTTGATTGCCGCATTATATTCGGGCCAAGAGTAGGTGTTGATCTTCAGCTTGATCCCGAGTTGGCTAAATTGTTTTTGATCATACTCTGTCCATTGCCGGCTTAAGCTATCGGCAAGGGTCACGTACTCAAGCGGAGGTAGGTCTTTTCCGCCAGGGTAACCCGCTTTGGCCAAAAGCTCTTTAGCCTTGGTAACATTGACCTGGCGATAAGGATTTTGCAGTTTTTCATCATACCCTTCAATTCCCGGAGGAATGGGGCCTTGAGCGGGCAAAGCGCGGCCATTATAAAAAATTCGAATGGCACTGGGTGAATCATAAGCGAGACTCAGAGCCTGGCGAAGGAGTTTGTTTTTGCCGAGTAATGGATCCGCCATATTAAAAACGTACCGGGTAAATTCGGGTGCCGCGGTTTTGGTTAACACCAGCGACTTGGCCTTCATCTCAGGTTTGAGTCCGCCTGCGGCATCGATGACTTGATCAAAATTGTCCTTGGGGATTTCCGAAAAGTCCAATTTACCTGAGAGAAAACTCAGCCACATCGGCTGCCTTTCCTCAAAAATCTGGGTGACAATTTTATCCAAAAACGGAAGGGGTTTGCCGGCGTCATGCAGGAGACCCGCTTCTTGGTCTCCGGGGGCCCCTTCGGAGGGGTAGAGAACCCTGCGAAAAGTCGGATTGCGAAGCCATACTATTTTGGAAGCCCCATTAAATTCCTGAAGCCGAAAAGGCCCAGTCCCCACGGCATGGTTGAGAAATTCCCGACCATAAAAATCGACCGCCTCTTTTGCGACGACAAAAGAAAACTGCTGCGCGAGGTGAAATAAAAACTGCGCCGAAGGCTTGATGAGCTTGATCTGCAACGTGTACCGATCGAGCGCTTTGAACCCTTCTACTGGCTTAGAATAATCTGCGGCGTCTGTTTTGACTCCAGCCTCCCGCCACTCATTGAGACCTACGATTTGACCGTCAAAAATCCACCATCCCGTGGACGATGTTTTGCTGTCCGCGATGCGCTTCCAGGAGTAAATAAAGTCGTCCGCGGTCAGTTCACGACCTTTGCCTTGAGTCTCTTTGAAGCAAGGGTCATCTTGGAACAAAACTCCGCTTTTAAGACGGACGGTATAGGTCTTTCCATCCGCGCTGACTTGGGGCATGGCCACGGCCAGATTGGGTTCGAGCACAAAGGGGCGTTTCAGGTAGCTATACTGAAGCAATCCCTCGTAGGTCAGGCTGATTTGCTGACCTGAGTAAAGATCATCGGCAAAGGCCGGATCCAATCCCTTGATCTTAGCGCTGATCGGCTGATGAAGGGTGTTGGGGATCTCGTTTTTTGCTTTGTGACAACCATTTGCGCTCAAAAACAAAAGGAGAGCTAAGGCCAACGCTGAGATTTTGTGCATCAGATAGTTTCCCCTCAAATTGGAACAAAATCCAAGACTTTTGATGCGAGATGGACTAAGAATTTAAAGAATGATGGGGAAAAGTCTTCTTTTGCTGGGGTGGGTGTTTCTAGTTTTTGTTTGTATGGCGCTTACCCCGGGTGATTCGGCGCCTGATTTTTCCGTGATGAATCAAGACGGTAAAGTGATTCACCTTTCAGATTATAAAGGGAAGCCGGTGATTCTCTATTTCTACCCCAAAGATGACACTCCGGGTTGTACCCGTGAGGCCTGTGCTTTTCGCGATCAATACAAGCGATTTTCTGATGCCGGCGCGGTCATTCTGGGCGTTTCGACGCAAGACCAAAAGAGTCATCGCGCTTTTCGAGCCAAGCATCATCTCCCTTTTGACCTGTTAACGGACCCGCAGGGAAAGCTTGCCGAGATCTATGGCATTAAAAAAATGCCCGTGATCAGGCTTTTCATGCGTCAGACGGTTTTGATTGCGGGAAATGGAAAGATCATTCGGGTTTATCCGGATGTGGATCCCTCGAAGCACGCAGATGAGCTGATGAAGGACCTTGAAGACTACGCGGTGCACGCCGGAAAATAGGATTGCTATGGAAAACAAAAGCGAACTTTTTCATCCTTCGCCAGAAGTTGTTCAAAATGCGAACATCAAAGACTATGCTTCGCTTTATCAGCGCTCGATTCAAGATCGAGAAGGTTTTTGGGCCGAAGAAGCGAGTAAACTGGAATGGTTTCAAAAATGGGACAAGGTCCTTGACGATAGCAACAAACCTTTTTACAAATGGTTTACAGGTGGAAAATTCAATCTGGTCCACAACGCCATCGATCGTCACGTCAAGACCTGGAAGAAAAACAAGTTAGCCTTGATCTGGGAAGGGGAGCCTGGCGAAACCCGGACCTATTCCTATCACGCGCTGAATCGTGAGGTCTGTCGGTTTGCTTCAGTCTTGAAGAGCATGGGCGTGAAAAAGGGCGAGATCGTCACGATCTATATGCCCCAGATTCCGGAACTTCCGATTGCCATGCTGGCCTGCGCTAAAATTGGCGCGGTCCACTCCGTCGTTTATGGTGGGTTTAGTTTCGAGGCCTTGGCCACCCGAATTCGCGATGCCAATAGTCGCGTGGTGATCACGGCCGATGGAGGATTTCGTCGAGGAAAGATCATCGACCTCAAGAGTATCGTCAATGAAGCCCTTCAAAATACACCCACGGTCGAAGTTTGCATTACGGTTCGTCGCACCGGCCAAGCCGTTGTCATGGAAAATGACCGGGATTTTTGGCTTCACGATCTGATGGCGCTTCCGATTGCGAGTACACTCTGCGAAACCGAAGTTTTGGATGCCGAGGCGCCACTCTTTATCCTGTATACTTCGGGAACAACTGGCTTACCGAAGGGGCTGGTGCATACTCACGCGGGCTATTCGGTTTATACCGCGACGACGCTCAACTACGTCTTTGACCTTCACGAAGAGGATCGTTTTTGGTGCACCGCAGATCCAGGTTGGATCACTGGACATAGCTATCTGGTTTATGGGCCACTTCTGAATGGCGCTACGGTCATGATGTATGAGGGGGCGCCCAATCATCCCTATCCCAATCGCTGGTGGCAGATCATCGAAAAATACGGCATTTCGATTTTGTATACCTCGCCTACGGCGATTCGTGGGCTCATGCGCTTTGGTGAACAATGGCCCAAGCGGCATAATTTAAGTTCGCTACGATTATTGGGGTCGGTGGGCGAGCCGATTAATCCTGAAGCTTGGCGTTGGTATCATCGCGTGATTGGGCAGAATCGTTGTCCCATTATGGATACCTGGTGGCAGACTGAAACGGGTGGGTTTGTGATTACTCCCTTGCCGATCACGCCGCTGAAACCCGGCTCTGCCACTCAACCTTTCTTTGGGCATGAAGTGGCCATTGTGAATGACGAAGGCACGCCTGTCGAAGTCGGCCAAGAAGGACACCTGGTTTTGAAGGCCCCTTGGCCTGGAATGGCTCGAACCATTCATGGAGATCCGGAACGCTTCAAAAGTACTTATTGGAGCCAGTACGAAAAGCAAGGCTGGTACAAACCCGGTGATGCCGCTCGCGTGGATTCGGACGGTTATGTTTGGATTATTGGGCGTACTGATGATGTGATCAAAGTCAGTGGTCATCGTCTCGGAACGGCTGAGATCGAGAGTGCGCTGGTGAGCCATTCCGATGTGGCCGAAGCTGCCGTCATCGGCTTGCCCCATGAGGTCAAAGGACAGGGGATTTACTGTTTTGTCATTCTCAAACACGGCAAGACGGGGAGTAAAGAATTGGAAGACCAACTCAAACGTCATGTGGATCACCATCTTGGATCCGTAGGCCGCCCCGAGAAGATCACTTTCATGGACGCCCTCCCCAAAACCCGAAGTGGTAAGATCATGCGCCGTGTTCTTAAGGCGCGGGCATTAGGGCAGGACGTAGGGGATATCTCTACACTGGAAGAATAGTGCAACGCAGCAACATCCAAAGTAATTTAATTCCTGTATGGAATCAAATTATTCCCAAAGGGATTGACGTCCGCTTCAAGCCACGTTACATCTGATTTCCATGAAGCAAAGTCCTACGAAGCGGGTCTCTGGATTCCTGGGGTTTTTGGGTTTCATCACTTTATTGGCGCAAGCTTCTGCCTTCGCGTCTATTCCGCCTTGCCTGGGACATGGCAAGCCACTTTCTCTCGACAATAATCAAGCGTTGGTCATGAAAAAAAGCGCACCCTTGGGCAAAACGTTTCGGGCCCACGTTGCCGGGCAAGTGACCCGAGTTTTTCCGGATAAAAATGGCCACGCACACTTTGAAATTCAGATTGGTAAGAACGCTCAGGATGTTCTCGAAGTCGTCTATAGCGAAGACTTTGGAGATATGCCGGATCCTTCAAACGGTGCGCAAGTCGAGGCTTGTGGCGATTTCATCAACGCCTATGCTGCTAATAATGGTTACCCACCCTCGCCGTCAGGCGCTATTATTCATTGGGTCCATCGGTCGGACTCGGCTAAGCATGACAGCGGTTACGTCTACTTAGACAATGTTGTCTATGGGTATGGCAAAGACGGCAAGCCGCGCAGCCAGCTTTTCAACTGAATCGCGCTCGGATGGTCAGCCCCCCGGGGGGATTGACACTTCACGAGCATTGTGTTTATTCCGCATACGAGGGATCTATGAAATTTATTCTTGTCGCACTTTTGACGCTTTGTGCTTTTCCTTTGATCTCAGCCGCCCAAGCTTCTGATGCAGAGATGGTGGTCGGGGAAATGAATCTGGTTGAGCGCTTAGTAGCTCCCGCTCAGCTCACCTTGAATATGCAAGTTGAGCTGCGTGACGGTGTGTTCTCGTATCGCGAAGTCGCCAAAAGAGACTTGCTTATAGTCGAAGGCGAAGAGAGCACGTTTACGATCTATTTCAAGAATGAGCCTTATGTCGCCACTTTTAAGATTCGTGCAGAAAAGCCCGAATTACAGGATTCAGAAAGGTGGAGCTTGATAGTGACGCGCCAAGACACGGTGAATGGCGCTCCATCGGGCAGGTCTCGGGTCGCTCACATTGCCCTCGAGAAGAGCCGCCCGGTTTCGGTTAAGTTCTCTGGCGTATACAAGACGCAGGTTCGTGATTTTCGTCTGACATTCTTATTTTGAGACGCGAACGGGCAACCCCAGTTCTCGGGTTCGAGTTAACATAATTACTCTTATCAGACCTTGGGACGGGCCAATGCAAAGCCCTCTTGTCCGCCTTCAGCGGCTCTAGGGGGTTCTCCGGCAGCTTCGGATAATGGGATGGACCCACCCCGGTTCACAAAACGGCTTCAGTGAGCCAGAATGGTCGATGTTCTAAAACCGATCATTCAAGGAAACCTGGGAGGGTCCGATTATGAAAATTACCGTACTTGGTAT
>JBBCAW010000026.1:0-26420 GCA_051382295.1 Bdellovibrionota bacterium FG-1
CTACAGTCAGTTTTGCCTCGATAACAAAGTATGAACTAAAAGCTACGGCCGTGACCTCGGTGGTTACCTGGTGAGAAGAAAATATCTTCGTCACGTTGGGCAGTGTGAGGCGCGGCGCCAAATTTTTCCGATCCTTTATCTGCTCATGTACCGCCCCCTCTTGGCGGAAATCGCAGTGCGGGCTAAAGCCGAGGAGCGATTCCGAACAATCTTTGAATCAAGCCCCTATGCCCTCCTTGCCATTGTGGATGACGCAGGAATCATCACGTTGGTCAATCATCAGGCAGAGGAAGTATTTGGGTATCCCTCCAACGAGTTAATTGGGAAAAACATTGACCTTCTTGTCCCTGAGCGTTTTCGGGCAAAACACTCCGAGGAACGGGATAAGTATATGTTGGCACCGACTAAGAGACAATTAGGCATCGGGCGTGACCTCTTAGGGCTTCACAAGGATGGGCATGAGGTGCCTGTGGAAATCGCCCTCACCCCCATCAATACAAAAGGAGGCACGCTAATATTGACCACTGTCACTGATATCAGTAAGCGAAAGGCTCTTGAGCAACAGCGGGATGACGCCCTTAAAGCTAGAGAAGAATTGGTGGCAGTCGTCTCCCACGAAATCAGGAATCCACTGACTAGCATTATGACAGGAATTCAGGTGGTCCATAGGATGATGCCAAAAACCTATGAGCGGAAAGAAAAAATAGAAACTCAGCTTGGGCAAATTGGTAACGCAGCCAATCGGATGACGAAGATCACCTCGGATCTTCTTGATGTCACCCGAATTGAAGCAGGCGTCCTGAGGATCGACCCGCTGCCGACTGATGTAATAACCCTTGTTCAAGAGGTCGTTGCACAATTTCAGTCAGTTGCTCAAAAGAAGGGCGTCAATCTTGAGATGAAGACCCCCACGAGCTTGCAGGATTTGGTCTGTGACCGTGATCGAATCATACAGGTGCTCTCCAACCTTGTTGGTAACGCCATCAAATTTACTGAGACGGGTGGGTCAGTGGTGATTGAAGCTCGTGAACAAAAGGAAGAACTCTGTCTTCAGGTGAGAGACACAGGAGCAGGGATTCCACAAGAAGAGATTAGTCATGTTTTTGAAAGGTTTTGGCAGGCAAAGCACACTCAGTACCTCGGCTCGGGTTTGGGGTTATATATTGCAAAAAATATTGTGGTGGCCCATGGCGGAAAAATCGAGGTTACAAGCAAGGTGGGTGCAGGTAGCACGTTTGCCTTCACCATGCCGCTTGCCAAAGCTAGCCTCGATGAGGCGGCATAAAACGCCGCTGTTGCAAGGGTGGCGCCCTCCCCTACTTCTGCACCTCTCCACACTCGAGCATCTGCTTGCCATAATACGGATTACGAATCGGGCCACTCCTTTGCAGCCACGATGCGTGGGCCATGGGACAAATCACTCGATCGATCCCCATGGGTTTTGCGGTTTCCGCCCAGTTAGTCATGAGCGCCGAAAGCTCTTTGAAATGAGCCCGCGCGTCTTCAATCGAGATATTCTTCCTCATGCCTTCAGCCGATTTCTGAAGCTTGCCGTCCTTCGTGTTTTTAATTAAATCGAGCGCCGCTACGGATACCTCAGTCATCGAGTCATTTGCCAGCGCCTCTTGAATCCGGAGGTACGCCGCTAGCCCGTCATCCGATGATTTGGCAAATGCAGATCCCGTTAGCAAAAGACCCAAAAGCAACATCAAATAAACCTTCATACCGCTTCTCCTTTATTCATTTCAAAATGCCACTTCCAGATCGTAAAAATGGCCGGATAAACCAAGAGTTCCATGGCAAATGAAGTGATAATCCCACCCAACATCGGGGCCGCAATTCGTTTCATCACATCGGCACCGGCGTTTGCCGTACTCGACCACATAATAGGCAGAATCGCCATGACCAGACAAGCCACCGTCATCACTTTGGGACGAAAACGCTTCACTGCACCATGATAAACCGCCTCACGGAGATCGGAAAAAGACCGCATCTGACCCGACTTTTTAGCCCCTTCGTACGCGATATCTAAATACAAGAGCATAAAAATACCCGTCTCCGCATCCACCCCCATGAGCGCTATCAGCCCCACCCACACAGCGATGCTCATATTGTATCCCAATAACCAAAGGAGCCACACCGCACCCACGGCCGAAAATGGAACGGCCAAAAGAACAATCGCCGTTTTCGGCCAAGACTTCGTGTTGGCATAAAGGAGCAGGATCACAATAAAAAGGGTGATCGGAACAATGACTTTGAGCTTTTCTCGGACCCTCATCATGTTTTCGTATTGACCGCTCCAAGAGAGCGCTATCCCGGTTGGGACTTTGAGCTTGGAAGCCACGAGTTTTTTGGCCTCCTCCACATAACTCCCAATGTTCCGGTCAGCTACGTCGATATAGACATAACTCGAAAGCATCCCGTTCTCATTGCGCAACATTGCGGGTCCACTCACCATCTCCAAGTCAGCCACCTCACCCATCGGGATATGCGCCCCGTTAGGGGTGGCAATCAACACGTGCCTCAAAGAATCGATATTGCTTCTAAAATCACGAGAATACCGCACACTAATCGTATAACGCTCGCGGCCCTCCACCGTCGTCGAAACAGGATCACCGCCCACCGCAACCATGAGAGATTCTTGAGCCTGGGCAATACTAATCCCGTAGCGCGCCAATTTTTCTCGATTGAAATTAAAGTCCAAAAAGTACCCGCCCCCGGCGCGCTCCGCATAAACACTTCGCGTCCCTTTCACCGACGGCAGTAGCTGTTCGAGCTCGACCCCTACCCTTTCGAGTTGATCCAGATTGGCGCCCATGATTTTGATGCCAACCGGAGTGCGAATGCCCGTAGTCAGCATATCAATGCGGTTTTGGATCGGCATCGTCCAGGCATTAGTCGTTCCTGGAAATTTTGTCTGCGCGTCGAGTTCTGCTACAAGCTCATCCCAGCTCATAAATCGCGGCCAAATCAACGTCAAAGGCCATTGCATGAACCTCGGTAAAAACGAGTACCAACGTTTCGCCTCCCGCCACTGCCCCTGTGGCTTAAGGACGATCGTCGTCTCCATCATCGAAAACGGAGCGGGGTCGGTCGACGTCTCAGCGCGACCCGCTTTCCCAAAAACTCTTTCGACCTCTGGAAAAGATTTGATGATCCGGTCTTGTTTCTGGAGCAGGTTTTGCGCCTCCCTCACCGAAATACCCGGCAGCGTCGTCGGCATATAAAGAAGGGTACCCTCGTTCAGCGGGGGCATAAACTCCGAGCCAATCTGGAAATAGATCGGAATCGTAAGAATCATCACGACAAGCGCACCCAGCACGACCCGAATACGATGATCAACTACCCAGTGCAAAACCGGTCCATAGTACTTAAAGAAGAATTGACTGATCGGATGATCGTCCTCGGAGCGGGTCTTTCCAACCAGCACCGCATTTTGAACTTTGGCGAGCCACCGGGGTTTAAAATCCTTGACCGAAAAATAACTCAAACTCACCCGAATGGCCGGATCAAGCGTAATGGCAAGAAAGGCCGCCACTAACATCGAGAAATTTTTGGTAAAGGCGAGCGGCTTAAAAAGTTTCCCCTCTTGGGCTTCAAGCGCAAAGATGGGAATGAAGCTCACAGCGATGACGAGCAAGGAGTAGAAGCTCGCGGGTCCGACTTCCTTGATGGCGGCAATAATCACCTCTTTGACGTCCCCTTGCCTGCCGTTTTTCTCCCATGCCTCGATATGCTTGTGTGAGTTCTCTACGACAACGATTGCCGCATCCACCATCGCGCCAATGGCAATGGCAATACCCCCCAGACTCATGATGTTGGTCGAGATCCCCAAAAAGTGCATAGGGATGAAACTAATGAGCACAGCCAATGGCAAGGTCACGATAGGGATCATCGCACTCGGAATGTGCATCAAGAACACCAGGATCACTAAACTCACAATGATCATTTCAAGGGTTAGCTCATGCTTGAGGGTCCCGACCGCCCGGTAAATCAAGTCGGATCGATCATAGGTCGTGACCAGCTCTACGCCGGGAGGGAGCGATGATTTCAATTCCTTGAGTTTTGCCTTTACGGCGTTAATGACGCGAGTGGCGTTTTCGCCGTATCTCATGACGATGATTCCACCGACCGTATCCCCCTCCCCGTCCAAATCCGCAATGCCACGCCTGATTTCTGGGCCTGTCGTCACGTGCGCGATGTTTTTGATGTAAATGGGAGTTCCGTTTTCATAGCCCAGCACAATATTTTCGAGGTCGTGAATATTTTTAGCATAACCACGCCCGCGAATCATATATTCAGACCCCGATACCTCCAAGAGGCGGGCGCCGACCTCGTTATTTCCTTCTTTGATCGCCTGGGCTACTTTTTGAATCGGAATTTTATAGGCGAGCAAGGCGTTGGGATTAATCTGCACCTGATATTGTTTCTGAAAACCTCCAATGGAAGCAACCTCAGCGACCCCCGGAACCGATTGCAAATGAAAACGAAGATTCCAATCTTGAAGCGTTCGTAAATCAGCCAGCGAATGCTTCCCACTCTTATCGACGAGCGCATACTGGTAGACCCACCCTACCCCTGTAGCGTCAGGTCCCATTTCGGTTTTTACCCCTTGGGGGAGCTGTGGCGTAATTTTTGACAGGTATTCAAGCGTCCGAGAGCGCGCCCAATAAGGATCCGTTCCATCTTGAAAGATGACATAAACGTAAGAAAATCCAAAGTCAGAGAAGCCGCGAATATCCTTGACCTTGGGTGCCCCAAGCATCGAGCTGATGATCGGATAGGTGACCTGGTCCTCGATAATATCAGGCGAGCGATCCCACCGCGAATAAATGATCACTTGGGTGTCGGATAAGTCAGGAATGGCATCGACTGGAATAGCTTGAAGCGAAAACCATCCCGCTATGGCCGCTACTCCCACGAGAAGAAAAACCAAAAAACGATTCCGCGCTGAAAAGTCGATCACTTTTTCAAGCATACTTAATCTCCTCGTTAATCCGGCATGCACATCAACATAGGAACATCCCAGTGCTGACCTTTCGCACAAGTGGGCAAGGAGGGAGCGATCGCTTTCAATCTCGATTCTGAATCGATGAGGAAATTAGCACTCGTGACGATCTTCTCACCACCCGAAAGGCCCGTGGCGATCGCGACGTCATCTCCCGCCTGGAACTTGACCGTCACCACCCGCGGAATAAACTGACCTTTGTCGCCGACGAGAAAAACCCAAGCTTGTTTGCCCGTATCCAGAACCGCGTCAAAGGGCACTGTGACTTGCAGGCCCAATGGAACCAGGATCGTGACATCAACGTAGGATTCTGGCCGCATCAGAGTCGCGCCTTGCTGAACAAGAATGCGCACCTTAGCCGTGCGCGTCGTAGGATTAATGACCCGATCGACCGAGGCCACCTTACCTACCAACCTATTGCCACCTAAAAAACTTGCGGTCATTTCGGCGGAAAGACCGGGCCGTAAATTGGAAAGATCCATTTCGTAAACGTCGGCGTAAACCCAGACCTGACTTCCGGGTTTATTGATCAGGAGATTTGAATCCGCAGGCCCGCTCGCACTCATTCCAGAGATTTGAAGATCCGAAAGGCCCAGAATCTTAAGTCGTAACTTTGCTGACTGAACCATCCGCTCAGCCGAATGCTGAACATCCACGAGAGCCGAGTCCTTGACTCGCTCCAGCTGACGGATTGCCTCAGTGTACTCGTTTTGTGCCGTATACAATTCAGGATCAAACGCCAACCTCCCCGCCGCACGAATGGATTTAAAGAGGGGCTTTTTTTCGGCAATGCCTGTTTTAACTCCAATCATTTGACTTCGTTCGGCCGATAGAGAAAAAGCCGCGTGCGCTTCTGGAACCCCACCCAGAGGAGTGTTGACCTGAGATTTATTCCCGCCCTCGACTTTGACGAGGTTCATACCGCAGATGGGACACTGGCCGGGACCTTCTTTATGAATCTGAGGGTGCATGGAACAAGTCCAGACCTCTTTTTGAACAAGTTGCGCGCCTGGGTTTGGCGAATGAGAAGTGCATCCGGACATAAAAGCAAACAATCCCGCAAAAACGAAAAAAAGAATAAAACCGAGCCTGTTCATAAACTGCCCCCAAATGGAAGATTACTCAAAGAAACCCCCGCTAGCTCTTCGAGGCGTGCCAAATTATCCGCATATTGCGCGAGATTTCGATAAAAAGCGATGCGGGTTTCATAAAGCGAACGCTCGCTGTCCAGAAGTTCAAGAAAACTAGTCCGACCCGCGAGGTAGGCACCACGAGAAGAATTGAGCACACTTGTAGCCTGGGGGATGAGCGCGGTTTGGTAGATTTGAAGGAGCTTTTCCCGAGAGCCCACCTTGGCCGTAAAGGACCGGATATCAGCCTGGAGGTTAAGTATGGTTTTGTCGAGATTTCTCTCAGCTTCAAGTTGGTGGGCTGAGGCCTGCGCGACCTCGCTCGTTTGTTTGGCAAAAAACCAGAGGGGAATGGAGAGTTCAATACTTGCGGCATAGGCATTGTCCGGCGCATTTCCAAAGGCGCGGCGGTAAGACAGCATGAAATCGGGGGCGTAGCCCCAAAGTGCGACCGACTTTCGGGTTCCAGCCTCATCCACTAAATGCTCACCTTGCTGGACGCGCTTGGCGTTGGAATGGGCGAGAGCCGGAACTTGATCCAGAGCTACGTTCAGCTTAGGCACTAAAAGTTCCTGGGCCGGGAGTTGAATGGGTTCCGCCGCATTCTGACCCAGAACAGCACCGAGCATGCCCTCCATGGTGCTGCGCTCCTCCTGCGCCACGAGGAGTTCCATTTCAATCTTGGTCTGCTCGACATGGGCCTTCATCTCATCCTGTTGGGGTACCGCTCCCGTGGCATGACGGGATTCGGCCGCCCGCGCGACCTCTCGAAGGGTCTCGCGTTGGGCTTGAAGGAGCGCTAGAATTCGATCCATCGTAAAAAGGTTGTAATATCCTGCGATCACCTTTTGTCTGATCTCGAGTTTTTTTGCATCGAATTCTGAATCCGCGCTCCGGGCGCGCGCGCGCTGAGCCGCGCCCATCAAAAAGTATTTTGCTGGAAATTTCACTTCTTGGCTCACCGACCACATGTTCATCGGACCCATTTGCTGCTCCATGAAATTGAGACCGCTCTCATGCATCAGACCTATTTTGGGATTTTCCAAAGAATACTGCAATCGGATGGCTGAATGCTCGGCATCGGCCGTTGCGATGGAAGCACCGAGTTCAGGATTGGCGCCTAGCGCGCGGGAGAGCGCTTTTTCAAGGGAAAGAGCGGGTTCATTTGCCTGAGCCGTCTCGGCCAAGAATAAGAGCGCACTTACGTTCAAAAACAAAAGTAGAACGAATGTTTTCATTAAAAAGTCCTTATAATACAAACACCTATATCGTATACAGAGTTCTTCATTACGGGTGGTTTGGGGGCGTTCCTAGAAATCAATACGCATACCCCACGACGTTTGTGACACCGCAGCCAAAAACAACTGGAACACTCAAAGAGTTCTCAGTCTTACTTCAACGATGTTTGACTTCTGCTAAGGTAATGGTACCTTTTAACAAAGAACCCTTGCAACAAGGGGAAGGCTATATGAATACCACTTCAGAGACTCAGGGAACCGAACTCTTAGTACAAGCAGCAAACATCCATCAAACCCTTCAAGAGCCCCTTATTCCGGTGGTCGCTCCTGAACCTGCACCGAGTGTGAGCACTTATGACCCGCCTATTTCCAGGAAACTCATGGAAGGGCTCTGTGGATTAAGTACAAACACTCTCATCAAGTATGAGATGGAGGGGGTGATTCACCCCTTTAAAGTGAAGTACGGCGGCCTAGAAATCGTGACCTATAAGGTGACCGATGTGCAGGCTGTGTTTAAAAAGCGCGGGGTGAGCTTCCGGAAACGTGCGTCGGCTGAAGTGATTTCGATTTTTTCTCAAAAGGGCGGCGTAGGCAAATCTGCTTTTGCTCAGCATCTGGGGGCTTTGCTTTCAATGGTGGGAAAGGTCTTGGTCATTGACCTGGACTCTCAGAGCGATGTGACCTCTTTGTTTGGGTTAAATGTTAAGTTTTCTGACCTAGTGGCCGAGGATGCTGAACTTGACCCGACGATTGCGGAGCTCATGGACTGGAAACTCAAAAACGGTCAAGAGTCCCCCTATCGTAAAATCGCCTTTCAGGATGTCGTCAAAAAGATCAGCCCCACCCTTCACGTCATTCCGGCTGATCTCGACTTGGGCGAAATCAATTATAGCCTGAACCGACTCGACCTTGAGGATAAGATTGACGCAGAGGGTAACATTCGGCCGGCCATCCTTTATATGATTAAAGACGTGATCGACAGCATCAAAGATCAGTACGACTTTGTTTTGTTTGACTGTCCGCCCAATATCGAGACCTGTAACGTCAATGCGCTTTTTGCCTCCAATCGGATTATTGTTCCGCTTGAGCTTGAAGCCAAGTGCCTAAAGACGATGCGCCGGAATGAGGATTTTCTTAACCGTCTCAAAACCCTTCATCCAGGGTTTCAATGGGACAAGATCCTGGTGGTTCCCAACAAGTTTCGGCGCGAAAATATTAAAATTAAGGCTCTCGCCAAACTTCAAGACATCTACTTCGACCGCGAAGATGTTCAACTTTCGCAGGCCGTATTTCCAAATGGCGCCATTATTGACCGATGCTCAGAGGCCCGCGAGCCGGTTTTTGTGGCGGCGACCCGCTATGGCAAAGAGTTTAAAACCGGCGTCCCACAGGCGAAGGAGTTTACCGACCTTTTTTGGGTCGTGATGCATGAAATTTTAGATCTTCCCATTGAACGACTTGTTTTCTCTGAACAGCAAAACATGGAGGCTTAATGGGCTTGTTGGATGCGGACGCGGAAGAACTCAAAAACAGCGCTAAGGCGATCTCCTCGTCGGGGACTGGTTCAGGCCGCAAGGTCAACCAATCGGGCTTAGGCGCGTTCAAGGGCCTTTCCAAATACTCCAATCTTACCGCAAAATACCGATCACCGCCCCCTTCTCCATCCGTGGAACAATCGCGTGGAACAACTCAAGCATCTGAGAAACCAGCTCAAGTGAGTGCAAACTCAGTGCAAAGTGAGTGCGAAGTCAGTGCAGAGAAATCACCCTCCCCTTCGATTTTGGCTGTGTTTGCAAAACCAGAGAAGTCAGTGCAAAGTGAGTGCGAAGTCGGTGCAAACCCGGTGCAAAGTGAGTGCAAACCCGGTGCGAAGTCAGTGCAGATCTCTTTGGGCGAAACCACCCAAGTTATTGAAATAGAAAATATAAGTGAAAATCAAAGTCAGTGCGAAGTCGGTGCAATAAGGTTAACTTTGCCGCCTATTGTTGTACCCGTCGACAAGAGCGCGACGAGCCCGATCAAGTCAGTGCAGAGTGAGTGCGAAGTCGGTGCAGATCTATCGAACTCAGTGCAAACTCAGTGCGATGTAGGTGCAAAGTCAGTGCAACCCAGTATGCCTGCAGAATCACCAGACGAGCCTTTATTACCTCAAGTGAAAAAAGAGGCCCCCCAAAGGTCACAAAATCAAGTCAGTGCAAAGTCAGTGCAAAGTCGGTTTGAACTCCGTGCCAACTCAGTGCAAAGTCCTGTTGAAGTCGGTGCACCTGAAATACTTATCCACAGCTTCACGCCGTCAAGTCCGGGCGAAGTCCGTTCCCAAGTCCGTGCACCAGTCGGTGCAAAGTTAGTGCGAAGTCCGTGCAAACTTGAACCTTTAGAAAGTATCACTGCACTCGCGGGAGCTCAGCGAATTGTCATTGAATTCCTATTTGACCGCTGCCTTTGGAACAACTCTTTAGTCACTCCCCCCATCACAAAACAACAGCTCATCGAAGGTACTCAACTCCTTGAAGACACGGCTCTTTCTGCTATTAAGCGCCTTCGCAAAAAAGCAATCATCGATCGCTATGCGTACAAGGACGGCCAAGCTGGTTGGACCCAGTATCAATTGGCTGACGATAGCTACCGCGAATTGCTTCATCTTCATCAATACAGTGCAAAGTCGGTGCAAAGTCAGTCTAAAGTCAGTTCCAAAGTCGGTTCAGAAGTCAGTGCAACGCCCTCTAGTAGTAGTAGTTTTAATAAGAGTGTTTCAGAAAAACTACTCACTACTGAAAACCTCGATCCAAACATCATCGCTCTCACGCAACACGAGGGTTGGAGTCAAGTGGACTATTCACCCTTGCGAGCGAGCCCCATTCACTTTACGCGAGAGCATCTTGAACAGATCCGTAAAGAAGGCAAGCTCAGTCACCTCCAAGTTCAAGAATCAATCAATGCCTTTGCCTATGATATGGGCAATCAAGAATACTCTCGCACCAAGCGCAGCCCTCTTAATTTCTTTATGGCCATTGTCAAAGTGAAAGGGGAGGTCTATCAATCCGTTGTGCCGGGCTATCAACCCCCCGAGAATCTCGATCTACAAGATTACCTGACCGAGTTGGAAACCAAGAACCGCTCAAAACAAGAACTTCTGAAAACGCTGTTTACGGCCAAATTTGAGGAATGGTTTGCCGCGCTGACCGGGGATCAAATTAATATTTATTGCGGTTGGTCACGAGATTTCGAACAACAAAAAGAACATATCAAAACGCTTTTCAAAAAATACCTTTGGCTCGAAGTCCGCTCCCATCCCCAGATTGACGCTAAAGCGCTTCATTTGCCCTCAGGTGCCGATTTATCACCGTCAACGCAGGCGTCTTCTGCCTCTTCTGCGGATGGCCTAGAGATCGAGTAGAGAAAATTTTCGATGGCCACCGCGCGTTCGCCGGCAGGGAATATTCCCTGAATCTGCCTCACGTCGTACTTCGTTGATATCCATGCCTCTCATCTGGGCAAATTTGGCGATTGAAAGGTCGTAGATCTTGGTTTCTGCGCATTCTGAAACCATGAGGCGAGGGGAGGGGAGCTCTTCGCCCCGTTCTAATCGCGCCGCAGCGGCCGTGTGGGCTTTTAAGAGCGAATCAAACACCTTGCGCCCGAGTTCCTGAAAGAAGAGGGGCCACTCCGCAAGGCTGGCGTGGTCGTCTGGATGCCGAACGGCTTGCATCGAAAGCTCCACAAAGCCTGGCGCGCTAAAATATACATGAGGCTTGTTGAGCTGTACGGATAATTCGATACGAGGGCTGTGCTTCCGTGAAAATTTACTCATTGGCTAAAATCTATCAAATCTAATAAATCTATCAAATCTAATTTCAAGTGACCTAAGTAATGTAGTCTGGTATTGGCTTTTTTCGGAACCCTGTCGAGACTCAGGTTTTAAAAGGACGGGGAATTTGATTTTAAGCTAAGCAGAACTCACTCGAATAAAAAGTTTTGAGAATTTATCGAGAAGATCGCTGTCAAATTTTCCACGATCTTCGACCATCACTTCAATCGCTTTTGCGGGCGAGAATCCTTGCTCTCGAAACGGACGTGGACTCAGGAGGGCCGAAAAACTATCAGCAAGAACAGATATTTTGACAGGCAGATTGGCCTGAAATACGCATCCGAGCGGGCGCTTTGCACTTTTTCTCGTAACGAGCTATCCTGGATAGGATGGCGTTATCAAAAATTGGACAAATCCTAGCGGTCTTGCTGCTGGTAATCGTTGGGGGTTTGCCCACGGTCAACGCCACGGCCGACGATGTCTACACGTTTGTCGTAAAAAAGCAGGAAGAGAAGGCCAAGACGCGCTGGAGCATTCAGGAATGGCTCGATACCCGCGACCGGATGCGACTCATGGACCTCTGGCTTGCAATTCATTCACCGAGTCCTTATGAGTTTTTTTTCGGCGGCTCCTATTGCATTGGCAGTCTCACTGCCGGCTCCGGTTTTGGGGGGCTGAATTTCACTGCAGCGGGTTACGCCACTCTTTTTGGCCTCGAGGTTGAGCGCGAGAGCGGGCCCGACACTCGTTACGACGCGACTTTTCATTTTCGCTTCTTCGGTTATCATTACCAGGCCACTCATATGAGGATCGAATTGGGTGTACGCACCGAGAACAATGGGGTTGGGGCATCCTTTCAAAATCCGCTGGCCGGAGTGGGGTTTGCGGTCTACTTGGCTAGGAAGTTTGGGATTGATGGCCGCTGGCGACATGCCTTCAGTTCGACGCCCAATGCGACCGGACTGACTTTTGGTGGGGACCAATTTCGGGGCGGAGCCTTTCTGGATTTTAGCTTTGTTCGAATCTACGGTGATTATCTGTACGAGACGCTGAATTTCGAAGCGACCAACCTGGTGCCCAACGCCGTGCGATCAGGACCGGAGCTGGGTTTGAAGCTATTTTTCTAGCGCACAAAGGCGCTCCGCCGGGTAGGTGAGTTCCCAATTCGCAGGACGAATCGGGATTCGAATGACTCGAAAATCCTGGCATTCGCTTAATTCCGGCTGGCATTTTTGCATCATCACGCCAAATTTTGGCTCGTGGTCCAATACCGAAAGCGCAAGACATTGTTTTGAATCGAGGGTTTTAATCCGGTGAATCGTATCCATCCAAACAGCGCCCTCACCATTGGGGGCCAAGGGAAAACGATCGAGTGCGAAACCCATATAAACCATGAGCAGTACCAACGCCCGCAGACTGGAAAACTGCCCTCTCCACCAAGACACCCAGGTGAGTGCAAAGATCAGTGCGATGGGTCCAAAAACCATTCCGTAGCGAGCTAAACCGAGGAGAACATCACGTTCGATGCCATAAAAATACCACAGAGCGCCGGGTCGCACCGCCACGACCAAAAGCCCGACAATCCCCGCAGAAAAGCTCACGAGGTAGGCGAGGCGTTGAGGAAGGCTGGGTCCCCGAATGATCCGGCGGAGGATCAGCAAAAAAATCGCGGTGCCGACTGTCCAAAAAATCACCCTTCCCTCGCTCCCTAAACGATGAGTGAGATGATCACCGAGGAGCGGTTGAAAAACCAAGTTATTTAAAAGTGATGTATAAAACGTCGCAAACAGGACGCCTACCTTAGGAAAAACCGTGCGACCAGGAATTCGCACCGAGACATTCAAGAGGGCCCAAAAGAGTAGAATCACCACACAGATGAGATCTTGTTTTCGGGTTTCCTTGGACTCATAGGCACGCCAGGCATAAGCGGGGGCTGACAAGACTGCTTCGCCAGACACGGCTGCCAGTGTGAAAAAAAGCCAGTTGCTCTTCGATAAATGGGCGTCGGTATTTCGGCATGCATAAATGGCGATAAAAAAGCTCAAAAACCAGTGAATATTGCAGGCATTGCCCAATGTTTCGTAAAGTCCCGGGGCAAATGCGAGAGCGCAGCACGCGAGAACCCGAATGCGCCAATCCGGAAAGAGTGTCGAAAAGGAATTACTCGCCAGGCGAGAAAAAACGTAGGAGGTGATCGCCGTGCAGATCAGATAAACCGCCAACGGCAAAATCTCAATAGGAAGCTGGGCGGCCAGGAATGCAATGCCCTGGGGGACGAGCTGAAAGTACCCCTCAAAACTCGCAAAGCACGCCTTGAAACCATATTCTAAGGCGCGAGGAATAAAGGCACTTCCATCTTCGGCCCAGAGGTAAGGGTTTTTGAGTCGACTCCAGGATCCAAAAAGCAGAACGAGAAAACAAAAAGCCCAAACGAGGTTAGGGGAGAAAGGTAAGGTTTTCGAGTCTTTGAAACTAGGCATACGGGGATGACTATACCCCATCGACCCGCGTTACTGAAACAGATCCTCAACGCTGTCAATGGATTGGCTCGGGACAACATCTCCGATCGTGTTAGAATGGCTCGGGAAGGGTCTCACTATTGACTATGATAAGGTTATTGCTTCTGCCTTTGTTTTCGGTCTTTGCGGTTTCATTCGCGCATGCCGATATTCTTTTCATTGATATGAATGGCTCGGCCCGCGAAGTGAGTGCCGCCCGGGAGGCGGCAAGCGCCCGCCACGAGAAGCTCCTTGTCTTCCCTGACCTTCCTGATGAGGTTCGTCGCGAAATGGCCGTACTTCGCACGATGATCGCGACGGCTAAGAAAGGGTCGACCGCAAGTATTTCTGCGCATGAACGCGTCCTTGCCCTTTCTCGGCAATATTCGCAGTCTATGCCGAACCTTGAAAAGGTATTGCAGGCGGCCGATTTGGCCCACCAGAAGATTGCATCGGTCGTCGTTTCGGGCCATCGTGCGAAAAATGGAACCTATTTCGGGACATTTATTATTCGACCGGACGAGGAGATTACGGACGACGTCCTGATGAACCTCTTCAAATCTCACCATTCAACTCAGGATTCCCTAACGGGCATTTTCCTCTGGTCCTGCTATGCGGGGAGTAAACCCAATATTGAGGAATGGAAAAAAAGCTGGCCGCAGCTACAAATTATTTTCGGGTTTCAGGAGCAGAGCCCGTTAGGGGACAGCGATCAAGCGCGGGATGTTTTAAGGGATGTGCTTACTAGGCAATCGGAGCTGGCCCTTCAAAATGACCTCGCCACTGCTTCAGCGGCGATCAGCCATGTTTCGTCGTCTTTGAGTACTTCCCTCTCAGGTGCTATCGGTCCGTGTTGGGTTGCGGCGGGAAGGCCAGAAATGAGCACTTTGCTTTATGCGCAATCGGGTTGCCCACCCTCTCTGTCCAAGGACCTACTTAGGCTCATTCAAACCTACTGGGATATTCGCAATGCCACGGGGTACGATGATGTTCCTCGCGACGAACCTAAAAACCCTTTGCGGCAGCTCAATAAATACCTTTACAACCACCCAGAATGCTTTCGAGACCTGGCACGGGTGCCATCCAAGTCGCAAGTGATCTCTCTCATCCACTTTCCCGAGGTGGCCAAGGCTTTTGGGCGCTTCCATGAAGACGCACTCCGGGAGGCGGAGAATGCGCTCAGAAATGCGGGAGCTCCCGCCGACGTGCAGATTCCGAGCTTGGATTCTGGAAAAGTCACTCGACACGAGTTTCTGGCCCAGTTGAGGCGACTTCAGGCATTTCTCGGGGGAATCCGCAGCGGAAACGCAGATTTGAGCCTTCCTGAGAATTTGAAACCGGCTGATCAGATCTGTCAGCGGATGGAGATGATGCTGCTCGACATGTCAGAGGTGCCGGTCGAGTGGCTTTGAGCGATTAACGCAGCGCGGACTTGTGAGCTTCGTCATTGCGGCCATGTCCTGTGCGTGCGAAAATGTGAGGCACTATGACAGAAGCCTATATTTTCGACGCAATCCGAACCCCTCGCGGGAGAGGAAAAAAAGATGGGTCTTTATACGAAGTCAAACCGATCAGCCTTCTGACGGGGCTGATGAAAGCGCTCGAGCAGCGCCTGAAGCTTGATACGTCACGCGTCGATGACGTGATTATCGGCTGCGTGACCCCGGTGGGCGATCAGGGCGCATGCATCGCCAAGACGGCGGCACTCGCGGCGGGCTGGAGCCAAGAAATGGCCGGTGTTCAAATTAATCGATTTTGCGCCTCAGGCCTGGACGCTGTGAATCTCGCCGCCCAGAAAGCCCGCGCGGGCTGGGACGAACTCATCGTTGCAGGTGGTGTGGAGTCGATGTCGCGTGTGACGATGGGAAGTGACGGCGGCGCTTGGGCACTGGACCCTGAGACCAACCTCGGCACGGGCTTCGTTCCGCAAGGTATCGGTGCGGATCTGATCGCGACTCTCGAAGGCTTCACACGCGAGGACGTCGATCGTTTCGCGGTGGGTTCGCAGCAAAAGGCCGCGGCCGCACGCAAGAATGGTCATTTCGTGAAATCCATCATCCCCGTGCGAGATGCTAGCGGCCTCGTGATTCTTGAGCATGACGAACTGATTCGCGAGAATACAACCGTCGAAGGTCTAGGCACCCTTAAGGCGGCGTTCGATAAGCTGGGCGGGATGGGTTTTGACTCGGTTGCGTTGCAGAGGTACCCGCATGTCGAGCGGATCAGGCACGTCCATCACGCTGGCAACTCGTCAGGAATGGTCGATGGCGCGGCACTCGTTTTGATCGGCACGGAAAAATGTGGAAAAGAGCTGGGATTGAAGCCGCGCGGTCGCATCGTCTCGGTGGCCTTGGCCGGAACCGATCCTACGATCATGCTGTTGGGGCCCGGGCCCGCCACGCGTAAAGCGCTCACGCGAGCCGGTTTGAAAGTTGCCGATATTGACCTTTTCGAGGTCAACGAGGCCTTTGCCTCGGTCGTCATGCGCTTTATCCGTGAGATGGACATTCCGGCGGAAAAAGTCAACGTGAACGGGGGCGCGATCGCCATGGGGCACCCATTGGGCGCGACGGGGGCGATGCTGGTAAGCACCGCGCTTGACGAACTCGAGCGGCGGAACAAACGTTACGGATTGATCACGTTGTGTGTGGGCGGCGGTATGGGAATCGCCACGATCATCGAAAGATTATAAGGGGATTCTCCAAATGAGCGAAACCATTCATTATGAAAAAAGCCAAGAGAACATCGTCACGTTGACGATGGATATGCCGAATTCCTCCGCCAACATCATGAACGGGGCATTCATCGAGGCGTTTGAGGCCATTTTGCAGCGCCTCGAGCGCGAAAAGAACGAAATCGCTGGCGTCATCCTGACCTCCGCGAAAGCGACTTTTTTCGCGGGTGGCGATCTGAGCGAGCTGATTGAGGTTAGGCCCGAGCAGGCTGAACTTTTTTTTAAGCACGTTGAGCATCTCAAAGGAATGCTGCGTAGGCTTGAGAGTTGGGGCAAGCCGGTCGTGGCCGCCATCAACGGTGCGGCCCTGGGCGGCGGCTGGGAGCTCGCGCTCGCTTGCCATCATCGCATTTGCCTCGATCATTCATCCATTCAGCTCGGCATGCCCGAGGTGACGTTGGGTCTTTTGCCGGGTGCCGGGGGCGTAATTCGTACGGTGCGTTTGCTGGGACTCCAAGAGGCGTTTCCTTATCTCGTGGAGGGCAAGAAGATCCGTCCGCAAGAAGCACTCGAAAAAGGCCTGGTGCACGAGCTCGCAAAAGACCCTGTCGAGATGATGGCGAAAGCCTCGGCGTGGATTCTTGCTCATCTACAGGCCAAGGCGCCTTGGGATAACCCGGAATATAAGATTCCGGGCGGGACGCCCAGCAATCCCCAGGTGGCGCAGATGCTCATGGTTGCTCCCGCGATGCTGCGAGAGAAGACGAGGGGTTGTTACCCAGCCCCCGAGGCCATTCTTGCGGTCATGGCTGAAGGCGCGCAGGTGGACTTCGATACTGCGCTTCGAATCGAGAGTCGTGCCTTTGTCAATCTTGCCACTAGCCAGGTTTCCAAGAACATGATTGGCACGATGTGGTTCCAGCTCAACAAGATCCATGCGGGCGCGAGCCGTCCTGATGGGTATCCTCAGTGGAAGGCCAATCAGGTCGCCGTGCTCGGCGCCGGCATGATGGGCGCGGGCATCGCCTATGCGTGTGCCACTCGCGGAATTCGCGTGGTTTTGAAGGATGTGAGCAGCGAGTCCGCCGAGAGGGGTAAGTCTTATACTGAAAAACTTCTTGCCAAAAAGGTTTCGCGCGGACAAATGACTGAGGCCAAAAAATCCGATATTTTGGGCTTGATTCGCCCGACGGCCGACGCCAAAGACCTCGCGGGATGCGATCTCATGATCGAAGCCGTGTTTGAGAACCGTGAGCTCAAATTCAAAGTCATCGGCGAGGCGGAGCCTTACCTCGCGCCGAACGCGTTGCTTTCGTCGAATACGTCTACGCTTCCGATCACGGGGCTTGCACCGGCGACCAAAACGCCAGAAAGGTTCATCGGGCTGCATTTTTTCTCGCCCGTGGATAAAATGGATCTCGTGGAGATCATCGTCGGCAAGAAAACTTCAGATGAAACGATTGCGCGCGCATTTGACTTTGTAATGCAGATTGGCAAGACGCCCATAGTGGTGAACGATAGCCGAGGTTTTTTCACTAGTCGCGTGTTTACCACTTATGTTTTCGAAGGCATGGCTATGCTCGCGGAAGGGCTCACCCCCAGCGCGATTGAGACCGCCGCGTTGATGGGCGGTATGCCGGTAGGCCCGCTTGCCGTGACGGACGAGGTGTCGATCAGTCTTTGTGCCCACATCATGGCGCAAACGCGGGCGGACTTCGAGGCGGAAGGCAAGAAGTATGTCCCGCATCCGGCCGAAGATACGGTGATCCGCCGGATGATCAGTGAATTCAAACGACCTGGAAAAGCGGCAGGCGGCGGTTTTTACGAATATCCGAAAGATGGAAAGAAATTCCTTTGGCCGAATTTGCAGACTCATTATGTTCAGAAGGATCGACAAATCCCCTTGGAGGACATGCGAGACAGGCTTTTGTTTATCCAAGCGCTCGAAACCGTGCGCATTCTCGAAGAGGGCGTGTTGAGAACAGTGCGCGACGGCAATGTCGGGTCGATTTTAGGACTCGGATTTGCGCCGTGGTCAGGTGGAGCCCTGCAGTACATTAACCAATATGGCCAGGACGGAAAGTCGGGCCTCAAGCGCTTTGCGGCGCGCGCTCACGAACTCGCTACTCGTTACGGCGAGCGTTTCGCGTCGCCTGCGCTTTTGCTCAAAAAGGCCGAGTCTGGTGAAATTTTCGAATAGGCTACATCGATAGGAAAGCGTAAGAATGATGACAAGAGACACCAGGCTTGTTTACTCGACTGATCCGGCGCTGAACCAGAAATGTCCAAAGTGCAAAGAAGTTGTTTCGGAGTGTGTCTGCGAGGCCAAACTTGGGAAAGACCAGGCCAAAGCCTCACGCTTTGTGGCAATCCTCCGAATTGAGAAAGCCAATCGCGGAGGCAAGACGGTGACTGTGATCGATGGGTTGCCCAAATCAGAGCTTTATCTCAAAGA
This sequence comes from Bdellovibrionota bacterium FG-1, assembly GCA_051382295.1. Classification (GTDB taxonomy): domain Bacteria; phylum Bdellovibrionota; class UBA1018; order UBA1018; family UBA1018; genus JBBCAW01. The sequence continues at coordinate 18,812 of JBBCAW010000026.1, forward strand.
GCTGACGACTCAGCTGAAAAAGAAATGTGGCTCCGGCGGCACCTATCTCATGGGTGGTCGAGATGGGGTCATCGAGATCCAAGGTGACAAGCGGGAGCTGATTCGGGCGGCTCTCGAAAAGCAAGGGATCAAGCATAAAGGGTAGAAATAGAGGACTCTGCGGCTGGTCACATGAGCCCAGGTTTACCCTCCAGAAAGCGCGCAAGCTCGGTCGCGATCATCGCCACGTGCTCGCGTTCCTCGGCCGCAAGCTCGCGATAGAGGCGCCCGTGGGGCGAGTCCTCGGGATACGTCTTCTCGTGCGACTCGAAGAAAACCACGGCACATCGCTCCAGCACCAGCGCCAGGCGCAAGAGCGCGGCTGGGTCTTTGGCATCGTGTTCAACTCCCGCGTAGACGGCGATTTGGCTGGGGGACAGGCCCGTTCCCGAAAGGGGTGGAACCTCGATGTGATAACGGCGCGACAGGGTCGCAGCGTGCTCCTTTTCCATTTCGGCCAAGCGTCCAAAAAGCGCACGGAGCGCTGGATCAGTGGCTGCTGCTGCGCCTTGCGAGTAAAACGCTAATCCCCCGAGTTCGATTTCCATCGCGTGGCGAATGGCACTACGTGACTCTTGGCTGGCCAGCTCAGGCTGGTGGTCGATTGCGAGCTTGCCGCCACACATCGCGCATAGTCCGTAGGGGAATGCAAAGCCTTCATAGACCTTGCTGCACTGGGTGCAATGCCACTTCAGAAGGGAGTCGGCGCAACAAATGTAGCTTTCTTCGGTTTCGCCAGGCTCAACTGGCCCCTCGATCGGGCGATGACATTTTGGGCAGCTACGGCCGTGTTCAGCTAACTGGACCGCTTGGTCTGCACCAGTCGTGACGCCGGCCTTTTTGTTATTCAGGTAGTCGACCATTGACTTGGCCGCGCGTTTTCCCGCACCCATCGCCAGAATAACGGTGGCGCCGCCTGTGACGATATCGCCGCCGGCGTACACGCCGGGCAGGTTGGTCGCCTGGGATTTGTCGTCAGCTTGGATATAACCCCATTTGTTCATCGCGAGATCCGGGGTGGCTTGGCGAATGATGGGGTTGGCTCTCGTACCGAGCGCGTAGATGACAGTGTCGCAGTCAAAGGTGATGAATGCGTCTTTTACCGGAACGGGTTTTCGGCGACCGGAGGCATCAGGTTCGCCGAGTTCCATCTTTTGGCACACCAATGCCTGCACACACCCCTGTTCGTCGAGCTTGATTTCGGTGGGGGCGAGCAGCCAATTAAAATGAATCCCTTCCTCTTTGGCGTGACGGAGTTCTTCGATACGCGCAGGGGCTTCGCTCTCGGTGCGGCGGTACACGCAGTGCACTTCTTCGGCACCCAGTCTACGAGCCACCCGCAGACAGTCCATCGCCGTATTGCCGGCGCCCAATACGACCACGCGTTTGCCCATTCCTACGGGCGTGTCTTCATACGGAAACCGATCGCCGCCCATGAGGTTCACGCGGGTGAGAAACTCGTTGGCGCTTAGAACTTGCGCACCGTGCTCGCCGGGAATTCCGAGAAATGACGGGTAGCCGGCACCGGTGCCGATAAATACGGCGTCGTATTCCATCTCTTTCATGAGCTGGTGTACGCCGAAGGTTTTGCCGACAACTTTGTTGGTTTCGATCTTCACGCCGAGTTTGCGTACGCTATTAATCTCGCGTTCGATGATGTTGCGGGGGAGACGAAATGAGGGGATGCCATATTGTAAAACTCCGCCTGAAATATGCAGGGCTTCATAGATCGTCACCTCGGCGCCGGCCTTGGCGAGGTCGGCCGCGCAGGCCAGACCCGCCGGGCCTGAGCCTACAATGGCCACGCGGCCAAGACTGCCAGCATGGGCGGGAACTCGTACTTCGCTCGGTCTGGCATAGTCGCCGACGAAGCGCTCGAGTCGACCGATGGCGACGGGTTCGATGTTCTTTTTGAGTACGCATTGGGATTCACATTGGCTCTCTTGAGGACAAACACGGCCGCAGATCGAGGGGAATGGGTTGCTCCCATTGATCACATCCAGCGCGCCGGTGAAGTCGCGAATCAGTAAATGCCGAATGAAGTTTGGAATATCAACGTTGACGGGGCAACCCGCCACACAGCGAGGGATCTTGCATTGGATGCAGCGTTCGGCCTCCTTGAGGGCATCTTCAATGGAGTAACCGAGGTTGACCTCAAGAAAATTGTGGCTCCGTTCTTCAGCGTTCCGTTCGCGCATAGGCGTGGCGTGCGGCGCTAGCTCTTTGACTTTTTTGTAGCTGCGTTTTTCTTCTTTGAAAAGCTTCTGGTCGAGGTTGCATACGTGTGCAAAGTCTTCATTGGAGCGCTTTTCCTGGGCTTTAAACCGCGCTTGACGCTGGATGAGCTCGCCAAAGTCGACGCCGTGGGCGTTAAAGTCGGGGCCGTCCACACACGCAAATTGGACCTGACCGTCGACGGTGACCCGACATGAACCGCACATGCCGGTTCCATCCACCATGATTGAGTTGAGACTCACCACTGTGCGGACATTCTGCGGACGTGTGACTTCGGTGCAGGCCCTCATCATGGGGAGTGGGCCAATTGCGATGACTAAATCTGGTTTTTTTGAGCCGCCCACCGCGTCGGCGAGCGCGGCCGTGACAAAGCCGGGGCGTCCGTAAGAGCCATCATCGGTGCAGACGATGAGTTCGTCGGTGTAGGGCTTGAACTTGTCTTCCCAGAAAACGAGATCCTTGTTTCGAAAGCCAAGAATGGCCGTCGTCCGGCAGCCTGCTTTTTTGAAGGCGCGCAGTTGCGGGAAAATCGGTGCAACGCCGAGGCCGCCGCCCACGAGTACGACGTGTTCCAGTTTTTCAGTGTGGCTCTCAAGACCGAGCGGCCCGACGAAGTCGGTAAAGGAATCGCCGACGTTGTAGTTGCGAAGCATCTCAAGGGTGGTTTTGCCGACGGCTTGAATCACAATGGTCACCTTGCCGCGTTGGGGGTCGAAGTCGGCGATGGTCAGAGGGATTCGTTCTCCGCCTTCATAGAGTCTTAACATCACGAATTGGCCCGGACGGGCCGACTTTGCAACGTCTGGAGCAAGGACGTCCCAGAGAAACGTGGTTTCTGAAAACTGCTGACGGTGAGTAATCTGATACATAGGTGCCTCTATTTTAAAATCCATTCGCGCATGAGTTGCTTAATTTGGGTTTGATAACGGACTCCGTGAAGTTCTGATTTTTTTCTAAAAATGTCTAGCAGATCTGTGGGAATTTTGATGCTGATGAGTCGGCTTTTGGTTGGGATTAAGGATTCTCGATTCGCATGCAGTTTCCTAAAGTCCTCCAGAAACTTGACGATGTTCAATGTGCTCATCGTCTGGCATTGCTTGAGATATTCGGGAGAAAAATATTGAACGATCTTTTTCATGGTTCTAAACCCTTGAGGGCTGCAACATCTTGAATATCTTGCGGTCTTCCGGCTTCAGTCTTCATGCGGATTAAATCTTTGACGGATGCTACCTTCAGGGTAACCCGCCCTACCTTAAGGGCTTTGACTTTTATTTGATTCAAATCCTCCGCGAGGAGGATGTCAACCGTTTCGGCTGGATTTTTGGGATTAAAAAAATTCCAAGCGAGCAAGTTTCTGTTTTGAATATATTCTCTGCGAAATTCAAAAACATTCTCTGCCCGTAGGGGGAGGCGGGACTCCAATCCCAGGGAATGGAGCGCGTCTTCGATTCCTAGGAGTTCCTTTTTTTCTAAATGAATGACCAAGTCGATGTCGACCGTTCCTCGTACCGCCCCATGCAGCGCGACGGCGTAGCCACCCACAATGGCATAATTAACATGGTGTTTGTCCAGGGTTTGAACGAGTCGCAAAAGGAACATAAGTATATATGAGTATATACCCACGAAAGTCGAAAATAAAAACTCTTTTTTCATCTAATGCCATTGGATTGGACGCGCTCGAATAGTAGTGTGAGAAGAACTAAAAACAAGCCCCCTCCCAACAGAGGGTTGGAAAGGGGAATTTTCGTAAGTTCACTGATTTTGAACAATATACCCACAAAAAAAACAAAAAACCCAATGCTGAGGCTTGCCACCAGCCAGAGCAGTGATTTGATCTTACGAAGGGCGAGATCCCCTTCCTTTTCGGCGAGGGAGGTCCCCATCTTAATCAGTGACGATCCGACATCCGACCAAGACGTATGGGGCCCGAGTTTCAACTGGCGCGGCTTTCGGCCGGGTGCTTGGGGTTGGTGAGTACCGTGATTTTTTCCAGGCCTTCCTTCAGCTTCACCGGGATGCCAGATTTTTCCATGGCGCTGGTTATTCGGGCGCGATTCCTCCAAAGAAGGTAGCCACCGACTGTTAAACCGACAGCCCCTGCGATCGGGAGAATCAAGTCAGCAACTTCGAATTCAGAACCCAGGTCTTTTTTGTCACTCATTTGAGAGTCTCCTTGTTTATTTAAATGATGAGCGTGTTCGAACGCGTCATTATGCACCTGATGCATCTGCACACCAGAATCATCGGCTTTGAGCCCCCTGCGAGCCTCTGAGTCTGAAATCGCTTTCCACGCTAAAATTCTAGCTAAATAGGAAAGGCCGTCAGCCACCCGCTGGGATGTCAGGGCGTTCAGCCCGGCCCCGGCAAGAACCCCCTGCTAAATCGTACCTAGGGGATTAGCATCTAACTTTTCTTGAAGTTCGGACAAAAGTTTTTGGGCAACGGCCTTCGTGTCAGAGATATGAAGGGATTCCAAGGCCTCGTTGAGACTCCCAATCAATGAGTAGGCCGGCAGCATGGGAACGGTAGGGGTTGTGGATTGCTTTTCCATACGACTATTCACCCCGGCCCATCGAAGGTTCTGAATTGAAATAGCGTTCCGCCGGGAAGCCAACGGTCAAAGCACCGGCCATGATCAAGAGCGGGCGTTTGGTTGTGAATTGCGAAACTTTGCGGTTAAAAGACTGAGCTTGCCTGGAGATATCCTCTACCCATCCAGAAGGGGCGGGCTTGGCTTTGTTCTCCGGCGAAGTGGAATGTTTCATTGTAGAACTCCTTGAGTGAGGACAAAGCATGTTTTGAGCCACACGAAAGTATGCCCCGAATCGACTCTATTGAGAGATGGGGCCAACTATCGGGGCGGAATGCCCCCTTTTTTTTTCAAAGGCCCCACTCTCGAAGAAGTTTCAACTCTAAATCCTGCGCGAACGTTGTGTATTGCAAACAAAAGGAAGTGCCCTTTAAACCATTCCCTTGATAGAGTTTTCGATTTGGCTGAAACGGAACCTCGCAAACCGCGGATGAACTCAAAACATGAGTGCGAAGCCATTCCGGAGCTTGGGCTTTTTCTGGAAAATCTAGAAACGCCCCTGGACCTTCGTTTAGAAACCGCGCCTTGTTAGCAAATAGCTGCCAATACAAACTGAGAGCCTCCGCTTCGGATTCATTTAAGAGACCCTTTTGAATCACCGCGTCCACTTCTTCAGACCATTGGCCCTCGCCATCCTTGAGTAAACCACGCGCAAGGGTCGAACCGCAGGCAGACAACTGAGCGGCGACCTGAACTCTGTCATCAGCGTGAGCACAGTTTATTTTCCGCCACCGAAGGACCCCTTCCAAACTGAGATTCGACGGCGGAATCCACCGAGCTAACTCAGGACTGCGGGCGCGCAAAACGTCAAAAGCGGGGCAAGCCCTTCCTATTTGCTGTCGATCACAAACAACCACGGCGGGAACCAGCTGACTTTCGATCGTTTCGGCCAAACGTTTTTCTTGAGCCAAGTAATGATCATAAAATAAACAGGCGCTCTCAATCTCGCGAGGATTGTAAGAATAACGACCGATCTGAGAATCCTTACTTTCAAAAGGTTTTCGACAAGATTCTGGATCCTTTCTGACTCGCGCCAAAATCTGGGAAGGATCAAAGCAGGTATGGTCCCAAAAATAGACTTCATCGTCGGACTCATGAGCCTTGATATTATTATGAACCTCCGTACGTTGATTATCGACGCGTCCGAGATGCAAAAATTCGTGAAACCAAATAGAGGAATTAAACCGATAATCCAATTGGCTTTGACCTTTCGAATCCGGCAAGCCAACTCCCTTAAAGGTCACCCTATTTTCTGGCACATCGGCGCAAGCCGCTGCCTCGGAGACGCACCCATTGGGATCACAATCGACCTGAGGGCGCCGCTCATTTCCGAGTGTTACGCCAACCTTGAATGCAAAGTGGTCGATACGCGAATGGTCACTCGATACAACTTTTTTGTGCTTGAAGTGCTGAAAGCGTGGATGGATTCATCAAACGATTCATCATCTCGGGAAGGGCGTCTTTATGGTGGCTGGCAAATTAATCAAGACGACCTCCAAGATGAAGTAGGAATTCGGTAATGCGCCGGCTACACCCTGAAAAAATCCATTCCCAGACAAAATACCGCTTCCTCCGTCGATGCGCGAATGGTGGGTTCGAGCTGTTCGAGCATTTTTAAAATATTGGACCTGATTTTAATCGCATCTTCCTCGGAGATGCTGATCGGACCGGAAAAGAATAGATCCTCTTGCGAACGCCGGTCCAGCGCTTGAATGGATCGCATCCGCCAATTTGCATGATGTTTTGAAATCATCGGAGAATCTTTTCCCAAATGAAGTCTGGTGGTTCCTGCCTTGAAGCGGGCACCATCCTGGATCGCCATGCCGGTGGAAACCAGAAAGTCGAGTGACTCAGAAACCAAATTGAGCGGCAAGCTGAGATGCCGCGCAATTTCGGCCGGCGTTTGGAACTGCGGGACGGTAATGAGGATGTGGATCGCCGAGAAATACCACGCGCTATAGTAAGTCATTTGGTTTTCCTTGGAGAGTTCCTGTTTGACTTGGATGCGCTCCCGAATCTGCTCCCGTTTTTCTTGTATCTGGCGGATCTGCTTTAAGTAGTGGGCCTCTAGCTCTTTGGACCCAGCGCGAGCGTACTGGACCAAGAGCACGAAGAAGTCGCCCTCCATTTCAGTATGTTGAATAAAATGGTTAATAATAACCGCGTGCTCCGGGCTGAAATCCGCCGGTCCGCTAATCACCCTAGAGATAAACGAAGATTGGCATCGTAAAGCCGCCCCGAGTTTGGAACGCAATCCCCGCTGCTCTCCGGAGGTGGGAAGAGCTTTTTTGAGATATTTTTTGTAATCGATGTACTCAAAAATATCGGTATTTTTTATCATAATATCAATCATATAGGAGACAACTTAACTAAACGATCAATAAGTGGCGGTATTTTTGATTAAAAATACGTACTCATGAATGATCCGTCGCGTTATATCTCGCTTTGTAAACAAAGCCTGAATAGGCCAATGGGTTAATTAGTTGACTAATTAGGTCAAATATAATACGACGTGCAAGATGTTTTTCTCACGTCTTTGGAGATGAAAAATGGAAATAGCAAATATTGGGAAAAAAGTAGCTCTGGTCCTTTCGAGTGCGCTCCTGTTTTCGATGCCAACTCCCTTATCCCATTGGTGCTGGCACGCCTTATTGACCGGACGCCTTCTTCATGCATGGCGAGCTGCTCCGACCAGTTTAAATCAGACAAAAGTAACGGCCGCAAAATTAAGATTTATCAGAATTA
>JBBCAW010000027.1:0-4867 GCA_051382295.1 Bdellovibrionota bacterium FG-1
CCGGGGGCGGCGTCCTTCACGAAACTCAAGAAGCGTCGGAGATCCCTCGCCTTGAGTGAGTCGCGGAAATTGCCGATCAAAAAATCGACGGAAGGGTTTTGGATCTAGTTGAATCTGCCGACACATCAAGATAAACCCTTCCCAAAGGGGTGCGGAACTTAAGAGTTCGCGGTGGAGCTTTTCGCCGAAGTGGACGAGGGGCTGAATTTGGACGGTTTTTTGGAGGAATTCTAGAATACGAAGCCGTAGTTCCGCGACAAGCTCAACCTCCTCCGCGCTCCGCAAGGATTCGACAGCCCGGTCCTCGACCAAATAGAGTGGCCCCTTAAACTTGTAAAACGACGGGGCACTGTGCTTGTCCTCGGCTAATTTGGTGCCCTTCAAATGTTTGGCGACCTCATCTGCGGAGGGTTGCTCCCCCCGGTTTATTTTTTCCGCCAGAAATGCAAAGCGCTCAAGAGAATCCAGAGAGCCAGGTGCGTGATGCGCATGTGGGTCGAGTGAATGCTCGTCCATTCGCATGGCATTGCCGCCAGGGCCGACGTCAACCCCCATAAATGGAAAATGGATCCATGGATTGTTATGATAAAAGGCCGCGTATTTGAGTAAAAGAGCGGGGTCGTTGCGAAGGGGATTGGATTCGGGGGTGAAGCCACCCATATTGACATGGCAGCCGCCTTCTGTTCCACCTTGAACTCCATACCACCAGTTTCGATAGGCCACGAGACCACTTTCGGTGGCGGCTTCAAACAACGGGGCCATGAGCGGGGTAAGATGTTCAGCGAGGGCGGGAGGCGTCTTCACTTCAATGCTCCCGGGATCCATAGTGACGACAAATGATGCCTGATGATTCGAATCGAAGGTTTCAAATTGGATGTGCTGATAGATGTCTTGGCTTTCAAGCCATCTACCCTTCAGGACCTTGGCTAGGTTTTGGGCCAAGAGCTTCATTTTTTCTAGTTTGAGAGGAGTGTCGGAGGTAGCGACAAACCCCGGATCGGTCCACCAGGTTGGAATGGTAAACGTCGGTTCGAAGCCAAAAGACAAGGTTTTTCTAAGTGGCATCATGGGGGCTGGTTCCGAGAGAAAGTTCAGCGAGAGTTTCGATCATCCGCTGTCTGACCCGGTCAGTGAGGGCCCCTAGGTCGTCCCCAAAATCAGCCGGCAAAATGGGGTCTAAGAACTTGGCGTAAATGGTGCCCTTTTTTGCAAGGAACGATCCCTTCGGCATGAGTTCAAAGACGCCAGAAACCACGAGAGGATACAGAGGAACTTGTGCTTGCTTGGCGATATGAAACGCACCTTTTTTGAAAGGCCCAATGCTGCCGTCACGCGTACGGGTACCTTCGGGAGCGACAACGAGCGAGCGACGTTCGCTCGTGATCAAATGACCTACCCCCTTGAGGGCCGCTAACGCCTTTTGGTGATTTGCTCTATCAATACAGATAAAATCGAGTCCCCACCAAATCATGTTGATAATGGGGATAAAAAGAACTTCTTTCTTACCAATGACCAGGGGTGCGGGTGGGCAGAAGATGGCTCCCCAGACAAGATCCATTCCGCTTTGATGGTTGACCACCACCACTCGGGCTTGTTGATCTAAAAAGGGACACGGGTTTAAAACCTCAAGGCGAATCCCTAGGAGCCAGAATGTGGAACGTCCCCAAAAATGCGCTGCCTTGGCAATCCATTGAGGCGGTAAGCGCTTCAAACAGAGGATGTGCAAGGAAAGGACGGCCGCCCAGTAAATGGCGCTATAGAGCCAAGCGACCAGAGTACGAATCATAGAAAAATGCTCCTCAATGAGCTTAGCATAAACTGGCCTTCTCAAAGGATCGAGGTTAAACCCTGTTTTATGGATAAAATAGTTTGTGTTGGAAAAAACTATCTAGAACACGCGAAAGAACTGGGGGACATCATTCCTGGGAAGCCCGTGCTTTTTATGAAACCCCCGAGCTGTTTGAAAGCGGCCGCCAAAAATGGAGAACGGATTTTTCTTGCGATTCCGCCTCAGGCTGAGGAACTCCATTTTGAGTGTGAAATCGTCCTCAAGATGGGGGCTGACGGCTATCAAATGACTCTTCAGGAGGCGAAAAGTGCAATTGCAGAGGTTTCTATTGGGCTCGACATGACGCTTCGAACGGTGCAGGCCCAGCTGAAAAAACAGGGACATCCGTGGGAAATGAGTAAAGCTTTTTTGGATTCGGCCACGGTGGGTCCCTTTGTTCGATGCGCGGACTTTCCGAATTTTGAAACGGAGCCTTTTTTCTTTCGACTGGATGGAACGGTCAGGCAGACTGGAAATGCTCAGCAGATGACTTTGGGTGTTGCGGAATGCGTGGCTTATATCAGTGAGCACTTTCCTCTCAAAAAAGGAGACCTGATTTATACCGGGACGCCAGCGGGCGTGGGTCCGGTTCAGGCGGGGCAGGTTGCCGATTTGAGCTGGGGGCCTCTTCATTACGAAGTGACCTGGCGTCCTTACTCGCCGCAGTCGCCGTGACCATCGGGACCGGGTGAAAAAGAATGACACCCATGGCAACCGTGCATGGTGGTTTCGCGCTGGTCCCCTCGCCCTTTTACGGCAAAGCATGAGATAAGTTTGCGAGCCCCTTTTTGCTGACATTTCGGGCATTTGCCCGCCTCGGGGTCGCTCGGTGAGGTGATTTGTTCAAACTGATTTGAGCATTGCTCACAATAGTATTCGAAAAGAGCCATGGTTGAATTGTAGCATTGTCTTTGGACTTTGTTGCAATCCCTGCTAAGGATATGTTTTAACAGCGAAACAGGACTGCGACCCCATAGCTCAACTGGATAGAGCACCAGCCTTCTAAGCTGGGGGTTCCCCGTTCGAACCGGGGTGGGGTCGCCATTATCTCACTTCAGAATGCCTGATTTGTCCGCCATAGTAGGCGACTCTGGCCATGAGTAGGCTTGAGGCGAGTGCTAAAATCAAAATCAATATTTGGGCGCTTTTAATGAGCGAGTGTTTAAAACGGATCGCGGCTTCAAGAGCGAGTGACGCTGCCGCTAGTGCTCCCGCTATCGCAAAGGCGAGCTCGGCAGCTTCCTCGTGTGGGTGAATCAGTGTTTTTGTAATGTCAGCAAGATGCTCAACTATTTTTTCGGCGGATTCGCCAGTTTCTGTTGCAAGCCAAGATGAAACGGCAGCTAACAAAAAAAGTACCATCGAAGCCCGGCGCATCTCATCAGATCGCCGAATCCAAGACCAGACAAATGCGATCAAGCCAAATGTGACGCTAAATAATGGAACATGATTGACCAATAAATGAAGATGCGCACCGTTCATAAGAGCCTCCCGTAACAGCTATACCCTAGACTATTCGAATCGCTATTGAAACTTTCGCCCCTTGTTTTGCCAATTTTTAAACCGCGCATGCCATTTCTATCGATCGGATCTCTTGGCCAAGAATTCTATTGTGTGCAGGATTGACGGCGCAAAGTGTCTGCGTCTAAAAATGAACTCAGGCTGCTGGAGAATTCAGGCAAAGATGTTGCAGTTGCGTCCTGTCATGGCTGAATCATTGAGAAGAACTGCTCAGCTCTCACAAGAAGAGGCCGATTTAGAACGACGAGATTCGCTTGATTCACTTAAGGCGGTGATCGAGCTTGAAGGCAATGAGCGTGCCGCAGCGCTTTTGGAAATGCTCCAGGAACACGCTCTGCGGGCAGGTGTCAAGTGCGCGCCGAGCGTTCAGACGCCCTATGTAAACACGATTTCGATAGAAAGACAGACGACCTACCCTGGCGATCTAGCCATCGAGCGTCGCATTACGAATCTTGTACGTTGGAACGCTATGGCAATGGTTGTTAAAGCCAGCGTTGACTTCTTATTCATAGATCCTGATCCTGAAATTTATCATGCCTTGATTCCATGACTTTGATTTCGGGAATGATATGAAGTTCGTCATCGGGCACAATCGCGAGCCTCACGCCCCACCCCTCAAACGTCATGAGCATCCTTCCAAACTCTTTCCAGGAAATTCGCTTACCGTCGATTTCCATCTCAGGTTCCATCTCCCCATCGTCGGTGTCGGAATTAGCCCCGATGTAACACCGAAGGACGTCACCGCGCATTTGCCAGCTAGAACACCACTCATCAAACTCAATCTGAGGTTTGCCCACCGGGATTTCAACCGCAACATGCTCGTATTCCCGCCTGCTGGCCTCGATTGAACAAAGAGCATATCGTGGTTGCCTGGCACGAATATTTTTTTGGAATGCACCAGATCCTTCTGGTCAGCCATCACAACCTGAATATCTTTGTAAGCTGCGGGTAATTCATCCAAGACCGCCCGGTCTTTGCGACACTCGATCCCCTGAGTTTGCTCGGCGAGATCCGCCTCTGAATAGCAGGCGCGGGCCTGAGTTCTGCTCATCTTCCGCCCTGCCCCATGTGAACAGGAGTGGAATGAATCCGGATTGCCCTTTCCGCGCACTATAAAAGACCGCGCTCCCATCGACCCAGGAATAATTCCATATTCACCCTCACGGGCACTGACGGCCGGGGTGGTCATACCAATAGGTACATCCACCGGACCCAAGGGAGATTGTCTGATTTGGCGACTCGCATTAAAGCACCAGAGCAGCCTCAACTGAAGCTGGTGTCCAATGAATGAGGAAATGAAATGTTCCCATTTCGTTCCCACGGAGGGGGGAAACCCGTTATTTCTATTCTGAACTTATTGATTAATTCTAAAAAGATTAATGATTTCAAGTAAATGGCGGAGAGGGTGGGATTTGAACCCACGTAGCCATTTCTGGCTAACACGCTTTCGAAGCGTGCTGTTTCAACCGCTCACACACCTCTCCGTTTATTGTGACTTTTCAACGAGTTGCAAAGGTC